>JBEKHH010000115.1:0-3043 GCA_050012375.1 Tepidisphaeraceae bacterium | reverse complement strand
ATCAGAAAACGAAACTAATCGGGCTGACCACCAGTGGCCTGTGGCTGATCGTGCCGGGCCGCGATGACGCGGATGTCGCCCTCAGCGATCTGGCTTACCGGCGCGGAGAGGAGATTGTTGCCGCCGTGGCGTTCAACCCGGAAGTGGCTGGGCAAGCGCGGGGGCAGGCAGACCTGGTCATCCACTCGTTCATTCAGCCGCTTCACTGGACGATTGAGATTCGATGGGGCGGTTGAGCGATCGAGCTTGGCGTCCGGTGCAGTTGCTGCATCGGATGCCAGAAAAGAGATTACGGGTGAAACCATCGTGTTATCCCGTCTCTCTTTTTTTTTAGCCCTTGCCCACCAGCAGAAGCCTGGGTTGCGGCTCTTGCCGGTGGCGCTCTCCCAACCCACTGGCGTTTTTCCATCCCGGAAGCGTTTTCCACATCGCATAGGCGATGAAGCTGACCAGGTTATGTCCCTTGACCCGATGCTCGTGTTGTTGCCAGATCGGACGCAGTTCCAATTCATCCTTTGTGATTCTAAGCTCTCACTCCGCGTCCACGTGCTGAATAAATCGTTAACGTCGGCGGCTGTTCCGATTTGATTATCTAATAATTCTTGATTCCACGAACTTAGAACCGCCTTGGCTGCGAGAACCGGCCCACATCCGTAGAATTGCGAACAGACACCCAACTACAAGCACTGTGGCTACAAGGTAAACCACCGCCATAAGAAGACTGCCACAGATTGCCTCAAGGCTCTTCGCGATGGCAGCGAGACTGCCAAAGACGCTGGCGACACCCATCATGACGGGCACGAGGGCCCAGACGACGAAGCCAACAAACACCAGCGGCACCGTCACAAAAAGCAGTATCCGCAGCCACAAAAACAGCCACGCCCGAAACCATCCGTTCGGCCCTAGTCGATACTCAGTCAGGGCAAGAAAATATCTTATGGCCTCCAGCACCCTTACTGGTGATGATGCTCGCCCGAAATCGGCGATGACGGTTGGCCGCAACAGCGGGACTGGATCGTAGACCAACGCCGAACTCAGGGCCGCGAGTGCGTGCCTCGATCCACGCACAACCAGTTGTTTGCCTGTTGCGGAAACCTCGACGTCGCCAGGCTGACGGATTGCTGGAAGGTTCGACTGCTGATCGGGTGGCTTAGTGGTGCTCATGGTTGGTATTTAATGATCAACGTCCGTCATCGCTTTTGGGAGTCATGTTGGCACTCTGATGCAGAATGTAATCGTGTTTTGTCTTTGTCCCTATGGCCAATCCAATAACGCATCCCATGATCGGACCGACAACGAATGCGCCGATAGCTACGGCTTGCCACAAACCACGGGCTCGCTGCATATCCACAAGCTGATCTGAAATGATGCTTTGTCGCCGAGCGGCGTCATCAAGCTGAGCGACTAACGCCGGATTTGGGCTCTTAAGGTCGCTAATGCGCGCTTGAATTGCCTCGTCGCGAAGCCTCTTGGCGTCGTCGCGCTCCTGACGTGCCTGATCCCTCTCATTTATCGCTGTCTGATATGTGGAGTCGAATACTAGCGCCCGGGCCGGTGCAGACATGAGCAGCACAAGCAGAATTAGAACTGCGGGTACATGTGCGAGGAAACGACCGCACAGCGAAGGTGACGATCGTCGTACAAACGAGCTTCCCACTCGTGCTTGGTCGATGCTCGACCACAGATTCATATACGCTCCCAGTGATTGAGATTAAGGGATCGTGCTGCACTCGCTCGGCTGAGGCAAAATATCCCGTTAACCGCGCCGCATAATGGATGGCGTTTCCTAAACAATCCTAATCTGTTCAGAAAACTGAAACAAGCCCAGAGGGACGGACATTGCTGGACATGTCAAAGTCCTTGCAGGCACTGCGTTACCGCCAACTGCCGGCTTTTCTGCGGGAAATGCGAGAAAAGGCGAATCTAACCCAACGCGATTTGGCCAAGGCTTTGGGGATCAACCACACGATGATCCACAATTCTGAAACTGCCGAACGAAGGGTGGATGTGGCGGAATTTGCTGACTGGGCGACGGCTTGCGGATTGGATCCGGTGACGGCGTTCAAGGAATTTCTGAAACGCCGAAGGGGTTGAAAGACAGATATTGAGCGGTGTGAGCTACCACAAGCGAGTCAGGAAGCCGACGGATCGATGTGGCCGAATTCATCGGGTTCTGCATCGGCTGCCGCATGGCGCCGCCGGCGGCGCTGGTTGAGCTGATGAAGATGCGGCGGTGAGGGCGATCGATCAAATTCCATCGGGCGATGACGGATCCACGGGAGACCAGGACACGATGTCCACGGTCGCTCGTGATCTCAATAATGGGAATGGCGTCACTCGTGTCGTCGGCCTTCCGCGCGGGTAAATGGCACCAACTTCTCCGACCTGGCGGCGAACTTCAACTAGGACTTGGTCTCAGGCGGGGATTCCATCGAAGTCATCGGTCGATATCCAACGCGCACCCAAATTATTCCCGCAGGTGGCACGTCAATCGGAACTATTTCACACGGAATTCCGCAGTTATTGAGGGAATCCCTTATAACGCAGACGATGCGGCGTCCTGGGGTCGATGGTGTCGGACAATCGCCCCGACTTGCCCTGAGAATAATTCCGAACGGCGAGCAACCGCGTTCGCCCGCATCATCGTGCGGTCCATCCGCACAGTTTATGAGGTGTCGAAAGCCCCATCTCGACGACAGAAATGCGCGCCACAACTGACTCGCAAGCCTTTTGCCGCTCTCGTCACCAGAAAAATAACAAACGTCGGCTGCCCCCAGATCGCCCGGATCAAGGTGTTCATTAATGAGATTTGCAAACTTGTCGATTTGGTCATCGGAGAAATTCCACGGAGATTGAATCGCTTTTTGATTTGCCTCCAATACGGACGCCTTCTCCGTCACCTCCGGCGGCCGGAGTAAAACCGTTACGACCCAAATCGCGCCCGGCGGCTCGCGGCTGACGGTTCAAATGCAGTGACCTATGCCACTGGCGACTCCCGCCCCATGGGCTATGCCGGCCGCCGGAGCCTTCCCAGTTTGCCCAT
>JBEKHH010000114.1:0-3125 GCA_050012375.1 Tepidisphaeraceae bacterium | reverse complement strand
GCCAGGAGTCGGCGATGAAGCACCCGGCGGGGCTTTATCGGCCGCGCCACGCGAAGTTCCGGACGGCAGTGTTGTGCCGCTTGCGCCAGATTGCGGCGTCGTGCCTGACGCCGCCGGAGTATCAACGTTGCCGAGAATGATCGGCAGGCCATCCTTGCCGGTGCCGATGATTACGATTTTCGCATTGTGCGATTGCGCGAGTGCAAGGGTGGCTTCGATGCCACGCCAACGCAAGTACGAGTCCGAAATCCCTTGGCTGACCGTCTGCTGGAAGGCGGCTATGCCATTCGCCTCGATCTGTTTGCGTTTTGATTCTTGGGCTTCGGCCTCGACACGGAATTTATACTCCTGAATCTGATAAAACTGCTCGGTCTGCCGATTAATGGCGGCGACGATTGCCGGCGGCAATTCGATGCTGAGCACCAGCGTGTCGAGAATTTGGATCGAGCCTTGCAGGAAGTCGTTATAATGTTTGGGATCTGGCTGTTCCATGGCCTCTGGCTGCACCAATTCGTTAAGATTGGTGCCCAGGCTCTTTCGCGCATTAGCTCGAACTTGGTCTTGAATCGCCTCGCGTGACCTATAAACCTCCTGGGCCGTGTACTGAGAAATGACTTGACGCGCTTGGCTGCCGATTTCAGGACTCACGACCGTTGCGAAGTAATCCGGACCGATAAATTTGTGAAGCACGGCGACGGAATTATGCAGCAGTTGAAACCGCATATTTATCTGCACGGTCACGCTCACTCCATCTTTGGAAATGGCGTTGTATGTCTGAGTCGCGGATTGCAACCGCAGGTCATAAAGGAACAGCCTGTTCCACGGCGCCAGAAGGTGAAGACCCTCCTCCCTCAGTTCCCGGGGATCCAGGACGGTTCCTCGGCCAACAAAACACCAGCAGTACAGGTCAAACCCGAGCAATCGGTACCAAAGGACGCCGACCTGCCCACTCGGAACCGTAATCACCACGTAGGGCCAAAGCACGACGATTAGAAACAACGTCGTCAACAAAGTGACGGATAGGCCCGGCAGATGGCGCCAGAGAAAACGCCGCCATCCGCGCCTCTTCGGCGGAGGTGGTTGTTCGTCAAGTGACTCTGGATTCTTTACCATCAGCCGTTCTCCATCGAACGCTGCTCGACAATACGGCCTTCGTCCATGCGGATCCTGCGCGCGGGCAACTTTAGCTCGTCAAGATAACGGTCGTCGTGCGTGATCACCACGATAGTGGCGCCGCTGCGCATCATTTCCGGCAGCAGCTCGTCATAGAATTTGCGCCGAAATTCGGGGTCCTGTTCGGCGGTCCATTCGTCCAGCAAGAGGATCGGACGTTTCTCAAGCAAACTTACGATGAGTGCAAGGCGCCGGCGTTGGCCGCCGGAAAGGTCGAGCGTACGGAACTCGCCGCGCGAAAGGCTGGTCTTGTCTTCCAATCGGAACTGCGTGAGCAGGCGGTCGATCTCGGCCGGATCCGCTTCGGGCATTCCGTAAAGCCGGTGAAACAGATGATAGTCGAAGAAAATCGCCGACATGAGAGAGCGATAGGCGTCTCGCGTATGGTCGTTGATCCGCATCCCGTCAAGCATGATTTCACCGGAATCGGGGGGATAGAGGCCGGCAAACACCCTCAAGAACGTCGATTTGCCTGAACCGTTGCCACCGGTAATGAAGACAAGCTCGCCGGATCGCAAGGTGAAGTCGATTGGCCCGATCTTGAAGGCGGCCTCGGAAAATCTGTCAACGTAACTAAACACAATGTTGCGCATCTCGATCTTGTCAAAACGCTTTACTATCCTGGGTTCGCCTGCCTCGATCGAAACCGTTGAATGCAGATCGGAATCCAATTGCTCCAACCGGTCCGCCGCGGCATTCGCGTTCGACAAGATCGGTATTGATTGCACCAAACCCAACGATGCCCCGACAACGAACAATAGCGCCGTCGTGGTCTGCGTGATGGAGGAGCCTGTCAGGGATTCACTGAACAGGGGAGCCACGAATACGACAGCGCCGAGCAAGATGTAGACGTAGCTCTGCGTCGACACGATCTGCCTGAAGGTGTCGACCTGGGCGCCTATTTTGATGTTGGCCGCGGTTCTTGATACGTTGACGGCATCGTCAAACAAATCGGCGCTTCGTGCGCTGTTCAGCCTCACTTCCTTGAAGCCATCCAGGAAGTCACCCAGGCGATCGAACAACCGGCGCTCCTGCTCTGCCGCCTTCGCTCTTTCCGCGACCAGGCGGCGACCCCTGAAGTGGAAAAGTGCTCCCGCCGCGACGAGTATCACGACGCTCAGGGCGAACGCCACAAACGACAAGTACGCCACGTATAGTGCTACAAAAAAGACGACGACCACACCCTGCATTGAATAACACAGCGTATTGCTGGCCTGCGTCAGCACCGCGGCATCGCTGGTGATTGCAGCAAAGATCCTCGAACGCCCGATCCTTTCAACTTCCAGAAGTTCCGAGCGCCTTACGTCGTCCATTAGGCGCACCCGGAGTCTGTGGATGATAGCCTCAATCTCGGCGGTGACCGTGACGGTCACGTAGGTCTGAGTCTTGATGAAGAGAATCAGCGAAATCACGAATAGCGTAGCCGCCCACAAACTGGGCCGGTGGCTCTCGTCCACGGCTTGTGCGCCCGCATTGATGGCGGCCAGGATCGCAGCGCTGCTAATGCCGCCGATGCCGGACATGAACACCAGCTTCCGCAGTGAGCCGCGCATTTCGCGGCGAACGAGCTGCAAGAAGGACATGACTGGGATGTCGTCCGTCTACACTTCCACAAGGCGCGGCCGCCATTTCAACGAGGGAACCGCTTGCCCACTCTGATGAGAAAGCTGGCCTAGTTTCGCGGCTGCCATTCGACGCGCCATGAGGGTCCGGTGAAGAACAGTACAAGCAACACCAGCAGCGGAGTGGAGGCAAGCGCGGGGGCAAACGTCCCGAGAAAACCCACCCGCCGGTTGGCACCGCGAAATCCCGTTGGGACGCACAAGATGATGTAGATGATTGCTTCGAGCACGGTCTCGTCGGTCAACTGCTGTCGCGCTTGGGCGGGCCGCTCCCCGATTGGCTGGCATAAGCCGCGGCGCGTCAAAGGCCGGTCGCCGCTCCGGTGGTCG
>JBEKHH010000113.1:0-3400 GCA_050012375.1 Tepidisphaeraceae bacterium | reverse complement strand
CCTCCATGGCATTGCTCCTGTAGGACGGTAAGTGCTTCGCAACACGCACCGTACCTTAACGAGCAATGCCTAATTATTTGGGTTGCGGGCGAAGCCCGCGCCAGGTGCTCTGCGGTTCAACTTCTCGTTGGAAAGTGGGATAGCTACGGATTTACCATGAAGACGAAAAGGGTTGGGTTGATGCCGCCGGGAACACAAAGGCGCGGCGGGCCTTTCGCTTGCTCGCGGGAAGGGTAGACTTTGGGAGCAATGCCTGTTGACGCTGAGCTTCAGCCCCACCCAACACTCGACCGCTACTACGCCGGTGATTCAGCCAAGCGCGGATTCCTGCGAAGCATTTTTGACGTCACGGCGCCGGACTATGATTACATCGAACGGATGCTTTCGCTTGGCAGCGGAAGCTGGTATCGACGCCGGGCGCTGAGTCGCGCCGGGTTGTGCCGGGGCATGAAGGTGCTGGACGTCGCGGTCGGCACGGGTCTGGTGGCGCGCGAGGCGATGACCCTGATCGGCCCCAGCGGTCATATCATCGGACTCGACCCGAGCGCGGGAATGCTGCGGCAAGCGGTGGCGGCGCTGAACATTCACGCGGTTCTCGGAGTGGCCGAGCACCTTCCCATGGCCGACGAGCAATTTGATTTTCTCTCGATGGGCTATGCGCTGCGACACCTTTCCGATCTGCACCGCACGTTTTCCGAGTTCTTCCGCGTGCTGCGGCCTGGAGGGCGATTGTGTCTGCTTGAGATCACCGCCCCGCCGGGTCGATTGCCGCGGTTGCTGCTGCGGATGCACATGCGATGCGTCATTCCGCTGCTGACGCGCATTGCGACCGGGCGAGCGGCATCCCAGATGCTCTGGCAATATTATTGGGACACGATCGAAGCCTGTGTGCCACCGGAAAAGATCACGGCTGCCCTGCATCATGCGGGTTTCATCGAAGGTCGGCGCGGGGTGTCGCTGGGCATTTTTTCGGAATACACCGCCCGCAAGCCCGGATAATTGTCAGTTGTCACTTGTCATTGGTCATTTGTCATTGGTCATTTGTCATTGGTCATTTGTCATTGGTCATTTGCCGGTAGTCCAATGCGTACATTCGCGCGCGACGCTTTTGCAAATGACAAGTGACAAATGACCAGTGACAAGTGACAAATGATAGCCGATGTTTAATATTGCCATCATGCCAACCAATCGTGCTGCAGCGGACATTTTTGATGCGATCGTGATCGGCGGCGGACCGGCCGGTTCGATCGCCGCTTTGGCGCTGGCTCGGCGCGGGAGACGCGCGATCGTTCTGGAGAAGGATCAATTCCCCCGCTTTCATATCGGCGAGTCATTTCTGCCGGCCACGTTTGATCGATTGAGGGAACTGGGATTGGAACCGGCGCTGCGCGAGCTTCCGCATGTCCCCAAGTTTGGCGCGGAGTTCGCCATGGGCAATGGCGGAACTCACCTGGAGATCGAGTTCGCCGACGGATTCTGCCCCGGGGCCGAGACGTTCAACATCGAGCGTTCGGTCTTTGACGCGATGCTGCTCAGGGAAGCAGGCCGCGGCGGGGCCGAGGTGCGCCAGGGCGTCACCGTCAAGCAAATCCTTTCGCTGGCGGACGGCAACGTGCGCCTTCAGACCGATGCCGGTGAAATCCGCGGCCGATATCTTCTCGATGCCAGCGGCCAGGGCACGGTGGTCGGCCGACATCTGGGAACCCGAAAAACCGCTGACGAGCCGCACCTGCGGAAGGTCGCGTACTTCAATCAATTCCAGAACGTCTGGCGTCCCAGCGGATTAAAGCAGGGACACCCTTTGATCGCCATGATGGACGAGGGGTGGTTCTGGATGATTCCGCTGAACGAGCGGGTCACCAGCGTGGGAATGGTGCTGGACGCCGAAGTCGCCCGGCGCATTGGGCAGGATGAGAAAATCGCTTCGGATCAGATGCTGGCGTGGGGCATCGCCAGGTGTCCCGCCGTGCACGAGCGGATGCGCGAAGCGGTGGGAGCGAAGATGAATCGCGTCGCCGCGGATTTCAGCTATTCCTGCCGGCCCTACGCGGGAGAAGGATATTTCCTCGTTGGAGACTCCGCGACGTTCATGGACCCGATTTTTTCAACCGGCGTGTCCGTCGCGGTCAACGGCGCGATGGCCGTGGCAAAATATGTGGATGACATCCTGGCCGGGCGCATTTCCGCGAGCCGGGCCCGCAAAAGATACACCTCCCACCTCGAGGAAAGCACCGGCACGCTGTTTCAAATCATTCGGCAATATTACGAGCATTCGTTCCGGGAGCTTTTCCTCAACGGCACCGGCCCTCTGGAGGTCCACCGGGCGGTGATCGGGGTCTTGGCGGGCAATGTGTTCCCGCGGCCGCCATGGAAATTGCGGTGGCGATTACGGTTTTTCGACTTTCTGGTGAAATGGAATCGCAAGCGGCAGTTGGTGCCGCGGCGCCGGCGGTTTTCTCTGCTGAAGAGCAATCCGGCCCCGCGGGAACAACCCGGCGAGGGCCCCTCGGAGAGCCCCACCGCCGCCGTTGCAGAAACCCATGCGGGGTCTTAAACTGAAAATGAATTTCCCATGAAAGGACAGACGCAGACGTGGGACCCGTCAAGACTCGCTCGCTCGAGGAGATCAAAGAGGAACTGAAACGGCTCGTGGTGGAAAACCTGTCCCTGGAAGACCTTAAGCCGGAAGACATCACGGATGACATGAGCCTGTTCGGCGAAAACGGCGTGGGATTGGATTCGCTGGACGGGGTTGAAATCGTCGTTCTTTTACGTCGCCAATACGGGCTGGACATCAAGGCCATGCAGAAGGCTCGAGATATTTTTTACTCGATCAACACCTTGGCTCCGTATGTGCTCGCGAACGCGACGAAATGAAGGTCGGCGTGAGCGGAGCGCCGACGACAACATCGCGGGTCCGGTCGGGTATCCGTTCCCCATTTTATCTTGCGAGGAGGGTGGGACGTGCGGCGGCTGGACAACGGAGTTTGTGAGACCATATCAAGGAGTCGGCGTATGAACGCCACGAAATGGATTGCCGTTTGGGCAATGGACATGATCGGTTTGACCGTGACGGCATTCGCCCAGCCGAGGGGTGCCCAGACCGGCGCGTACAGCATTAAAGAGACTCGTCTGGGGCCGTTGGATGCGGAGACGCTGTCCCCTGTCTTCAGTCGCGACGGGCGCTATTTGGCGTACGTCACACACAGGGGTCAGAGGCCATGCGTTGTCGTGGACGGCCAAGCGGGCGCGGAGTACGACGGAATCGGTGACGCCTCCCTGATCTTCAGCCCCGACGGCAACCGCGTGGCGTATGGGGCCAAGAATGGTCAGAAGTGGTCGGCGGTGGTGGATGGCCAGCCGGGCGCGGAGTACGACGGAATCGGCACCCTAATCTTCA
>JBEKHH010000112.1:0-4103 GCA_050012375.1 Tepidisphaeraceae bacterium | reverse complement strand
GGCAGGCCCGTGCTCGGTCCGCCGCGCTGAACATTCACGATGACCAGCGGCAATTCGGTCATGACGGCCAGGCCGATCGCCTCGCTCTTGAGCGCGATGCCCGGCCCGCTGGTGCCGGTCGCGGCAATAGCGCCCCCGAAACTGGCTCCAATCGCCGAGCCGATCGCCGCGATTTCATCTTCGGCCTGGAACGTGACCACGCCGGCATGTTTCAATTCCGCCAGGGTGTGCAAGATGTCCGTGGCGGGCGTGATCGGATAGCTGCCGTAGAACAGGTTCTTCCCGGCCAACCGTGCGGCGGTCACCAGACCCAGCGCTACGGCTTCATTGCCGGTCATACTCCGGTAACGTCCCGGTGGGAGCTTGGCCTTCTCAACAAAATATTGAACCGGGAACAACTCGGCATTTTCACCGTAGTCATAACCGGCCTTCAACACATCGCTGTTGGCCTTGGCGACAAGCGGGGATTTTTGGGCGAATTTGGCGGTGATGTACTTCAGCGTCGGTTCCAGCGGACGATTGTAGAGCCAGCAGAGCAGGCCCAGCGTGAAGAAGTTCTTGCAGCGGTCGATCTGCTTGGCGGTGAGTCCGGAACTTTTCAGGGTTTCGGCGTTCAGCCGATCGATGGGAACTTTCACCAGGCGGTAGCCCGGAATAGATTCTCCCTCGATCGGATTGTCGTCGTATCCGGCCTTCTTCAGATCGACGGGAGTGAAGGCGTCCTCATTGACGATCACCATGCCGCCGGAGCGGACCGATTTCAGGTTGGCCCGCAGGGCGGCGGGATTCATGGCCACGAGGGTATCGACCTCGTCACCGGGTGTGAAAATGTCGCTGGAGGAGAACTGGATTTGATACCCGCTGACGCCTGCCAGCGTGCCCGCCGGGGCGCGGATTTCAGAGGGATAGTCGGGCAGGGTGCTGATGTCGTTGCCGGCCAGTGCCGAGGTGAAGGAGAACTGCGTTCCGGTGAGTTGCATGCCGTCGCCGCTGTCGCCGGCGAAGCGGATGGTGACGCGGGGTAGCTTTACCATCGATTTCTTTGCGACATCGTCCTGTGATGGGTCGGCACGGCTCGACTGGCCCGCCCCGGAATCGCCGCTAAGTGGTGTTCGAATCATATGTTGCATCCACGGCGTGGGGAATCACACGGCGGTGCCAATGGCATGGGGAAGCAATCGTCGTACCCGATTGGGCATCGGGTTTGAGATTGGGCAACCCATTTCCACCCGCCCATTTCTTATTTACGGGATTTTTCCGCCGCGACTGTTGCTATTTTCGAGAAACTGTCGCACAAACCAGCAACTTATTTTCGAGAAACGTCGCAATGCCACGGCATACCGTATGCTGTGGCATTTGGATGCGAGCAGTTTCGGCGCCCTCACTTCCGCCAGAGGCCATGATGACGCGAACAGCCAAACTGTTGCTTGACGGCAAGCAAATCGATCTGCCCGTTATTGAAGGAACCGAGCAGGAACAGGCCGTGGATATCGGCAATCTTCGCAGTAAGAGCGGATACATCACGCTTGACGACGGTTATTCCAATACCGGCGCGTGCCGCTCCAACATCACCTACATCGACGGCGAAAAGGGGATCCTCCGCTACCGGGGCATACCCATCGAGCAACTGGCGCAATACAGCAGCTTTATCGAAACGGCCATGCTGGTGATCTGGGGCGAATTGCCCACCGAGGCGCGATACCGGTCGTTTCGCAAGCTCTTGGCCGATCATGAGATGATCCACGAGGGCTTGCGAAACAGTTTTGACGGCTTCCCCGCCCACGCTCATCCGATGGCGATTCTGTCCGCGATGATCAACGCCGTCAGTTGCTACAACCCCGAAGTGATGTCGCTGAACGGCGAGAGTTCGTTTGAGGATGCGGCCGCTCGGCTGATGAGCAAGGTCCGCACCATCGCCGCTGCCTCTTACAAGAGTTCCATCGGTCGGCCGATCGAGTACCCCAAGCCGGAATTGGACTACTGCGCCAATTTCCTGCACATGATGTTCTCGATTCCGAATCAACCGTACGAAACGAGTCCCGAAGTCCTGCGGGCGCTGAACCTGGTGCTGATTCTGCACGCCGATCACGAGCAGAACTGCTCGACGAGCACCGTGCGTATGGTGGCGTCGGCGGGAGCCAACCTCTTCGCGAGCTGCGCCGCGGGCGTGTGCGCGCTGTGGGGTCCGCTGCACGGCGGCGCCAACGTCGCGGTCATCGAAATGCTGGAGCAAATCCGCCGCGAGAAGATCAGTCTCACCGATTACGTCGCCCGCGTGAAGGACAAGTCATCCGGGCACAGGCTGATGGGATTTGGACATCGCGTCTACAAAAATTTCGACCCGCGCGCGGTCATACTGAAAGAAGCCGCAGAACAACTCCTCGCCGCGCTCCGCATCGACGATCCGCTCCTGGACATCGCCCGCAAGCTCGAAGAAGTCTCGCTGCACGACCCCTACTTCATCGATCGCAAGCTCTACGCCAACGTCGATTTCTATTCCGGCATCATCCTTCGCGCCATCGGCATCCCGCTCAACATGTTCACGGTCATGTTCGCCATCGCCCGCATGCCCGGCTGGATCGCCCACTGGAAGGAAGTCCACGCCGACCCCAACAGCCGTATCTCGCGCCCCCGCCAAATCTACACCGGCCCGGCCAAACGCGATTACGTCCAGATGCATCATCGGTAAATCCGGTCAACGCCGCGCCGATCCATTCGACTCTGGCTTCAACCGGGATCGGCGTCGAGGCCGGATTGCGGGCCAGCAGAATGTTGATCACCATGCCTAGCACCAGGCGGCCTTAGAAAGGTGGCAGGCGGCCCGCACCGACCCCGAGAACATCAAATCGGTCTGCGCGCACCTTCACTGGCGGGGGGTCAAATCGTGGAACGTATGAACGGGAAGCAACCCCTGCCATCAGCTTCCTGCTGAGCAACTTGACCCAGACCGATTTTACCCGAACCCGTCGGCGTGTTCCGCGCCGTACAGCAGGACTCGTTCGACGCGCTGGTCCACGGCCAAATCGCCCAGGCCCTCGCCCAGCGCGGCGAGGCGGACCTGCAAGCGATGCTCAATGGTTCCGAATCCTGGACCGTGCAGTAACCCACCGACGAAATCTAAAAAAGGAGCCATCCACGAATGGCATTCGCGTGGCCGGCGGAGACGACATGATGAAAACGAATCGCGTCCTCTTTAATTTACCCCAGTACCCATTTCTAGAAGCTCTTATCCTTTTTCAACCGTCTTCACGTGGAATTCTCGCCTCGAGCAGAGGACCATTGCCAGAATCGAGCAGGCCAGGCTGCCGCCGAGCAGGACAATCAGGCAATGTGGGAGTTGCGGGTGTTCCAGAAGTTTCGGATCGTTGCTGATGTCGAGTTGCCAGGCGTTGGCGGCGAAGTCGGTTGGTCCACTGGGGGTCGGGACGATGAATGGAAGAGTTCGATAGGCGATGATGCGCAGGTAGTAAATGACGGTGATGAGTCGGATGCCGAAGGCCAGATTGGCAAACAGTCCTTCAACGATCACGATGTAAATAATTCCGGCGATGAGAACCCGGCGGGTCAGGAGGCTCATCAAACCGAAGAGACTACAGTAGGCGACAACAGCCAGCGCGTGAATGGAACAGGCTTTAAGGCAACGCGAGAGGACGGGATTTCCGCCGGCGCCGGCGTAGATGGCGGCATAGGTGAGCGCGGTGAACAGGACGGTCAGAACGACGGTGGTTGTCAAAGTCGCCAGCAGCTTGGCGGCATAGATGGCCGATTTTGAAATCGGGCGGATGAGGAGATACGTGAATGTCTGCTCTTCCAGTTCGTCCTGGATGATTCCCGATGCGTAAATCAGAGCGGCGAGCGGCAGAAGCGCCTGGGGAATCAATAGGAAGACAAAAATGAACTCGATGGCGACGCTGGGGACGTTGGGGGCGGTGTGACGCACTAGTAATCCCAAACCGGCCGGGAGCAACATCAGGGCGGTCATGATGATCCAGCGTTTGCCGTGTTGATGCCCGCGCAATGTCAGCTGGTAGAGCGTCCAAAACGCGGAAAGGCTAAGGCGATAGGTCCGACGACGGCCGGGGGATCGAGAGATTGCGGCGGGT
>JBEKHH010000111.1:0-5005 GCA_050012375.1 Tepidisphaeraceae bacterium | reverse complement strand
CGCGAAGGTAATCAGTCGTTGGCTGTGGTCACGTAGACCGGGCATGTTCGATCATGCGGCACAAGACGTGCCGTGCTTGTCAAATCGAGCCCCCTCCCCAGCCCTCCCCCGGAATACCGGGGGAGGGATAAGAACGAAACCGGGACAGCTCTGAATTAATTGGCGCCGTCATTGAAATCCGGTGGCTGCTATCCGAAATGCACGAACAGCCAGATCGACGTCAAATTGAAAAGCGCGTGTGTTGTCACGGATATCCACAGATTGCCGGTGCGCTCGTAAACGTAGCCGAGAGAGATTCCCAGGAAAAAGATCTCCGGCCAGGTCCACCAGGGATGGACCATCGCGAACAGGGCGGCGGTCAGAAATACCGCGAGCCAGGGACGATTCAGGAGGTAACGCAACGCGGTTTGCACAAGGCCGCGAAAGAACATTTCTTCCGCCAATGGCGCCAGCACGCACGCCGAAAGCACGTCGGCCGCGCGCAGCCAAGGGGCTGGATGGTCGCTGAGGATTTGCAAAAGATCGTGCGGCGGCGGGGACTTGTGCAGCCATTTCAGCATCAATTCCGTCAGCCCGCCGAGACAATCAATCAGAGGCAGGACAATGGCGATTGCAAAAATGCCGCCGAGAAAGCCGCGTGGCAACCTGGCTAAATTGATTCCCGACCTGCGTGCTCCCTCGGGGCGGCTGAGAGTCGCCACAAGCGCCGCAGCCAGCACCGCCGCGTCCATCACGATGACGTATATCACCTTTTCAGCATCGGAAGGTGGTGCGGTCGGCGGCTGGTGGTGCATCGCCAGCAGCCGCTGATGCGACGCGCCCAGCACAAGCTGGCAAAGCGCCCAAGCCAGCAGCGCAAATCCGATCGTACCGATCAAGATTCTCGGCGACTCTCCCGGCGAAAGTCGCTGTGGGCCTAGAATCGTCCGCGGCTTGAAGACGCCGATGGCGACCGCCACGGCCAGCGCCATTACCGCGGCCATCGGGAGGATCAGCCCTGGAATCTGGGGGGCGGTCGAATCGGCAAGGGCGAGGAAGATTGACATTCAGGCCATCCGATTTACAACCCCCACGGCGACGCCGCGGGCATTGCCGGGAATTTGGCGGTTATCGGCGTACAGCCTATGAGTATCCTCGATCAAATCATCGAAACCAAACGCCAGGAGGTTGCCCTTGCCAAGTCGCGCAGGCCGCTTGAGGCGCTCAAGGAACAAATCGCGGCGATGGCCCGGCCGCGGAACTTTTTTCGCGCGGTGACGACGCCCGGCAAAAAGCCGCTGAATTTGATTGCCGAAGTGAAGAAGGCTTCGCCCAGCGCGGGGGTGATCTGTGAGGATTTTGATCCCGTGCGCATCGCCCGCGCCTATGCCGGCGCCGGCGCCGACGCGATCAGCGTTCTCACCGATGAAACCTATTTTCAGGGCAAGCTCGAACATATCCAACTCGTTCGCCAGGCGGTCGCTCTTCCCGTCCTGCGCAAGGATTTTCTGATCGATCCCTATCAGGTGTACGAGTCGCGCGCCGCCGGGGCCGACGCCGTCCTGCTCATTGCCGAATGCCTGGAAACAAGCCATCTGATCGACCTGCAAATCCTGGCGACGGAACTGAACCTGACCTGTTTGATCGAGGTTCACGATCTGGACAACCTGATGCGGGTGCGCGACCAGGTGATCGGATTTCCGCACCGCAGCTACAGCTTGCTGGGAATCAACAATCGCGATCTGGGAACGTTTCGCACCGACCTGGGGACGACGCTGCGGATGAGCGAGTTGGTGGCCGACCGCCGCGTGCTGGTCAGCGAGAGCGGGATCAACACCGCACAAGACATCCGCAAGCTCGCCGAGGCCCGCGTCGCCGCCGTGCTGGTCGGGGAGAGCCTGATGCGGAGCGGCGACATCGCCGCCAAGGTCGCGGAAATGTTTGGGACGTAGCGGCAGAAGGCACGAAGGCACCAAGGCACGGAGGCACGAAGGGAAAGACAAAAACCGATTCTTGTCTTCCCTTCGTGCCTTCGTGGATCAGTGCCTTCGTGCCTCTTAGTTATTCACAGCCCGCCGGGCGCGGGGGCTGCGCCGCCCGCCGGCGGCTGCCCGGCATTCTGCGTCTTCATGTACACCTGCATGCCGGCCGCGGCCAACGCCTGCATCAATTGCGAGGGAATATACGTGTCTCCCCGCACCGCCGGGCCGTCGGTTGAGAGGGTGGAGCCCATCGGCGGCAGGTTTTCGGGCATCGTCACCCCCATGTCGATTCCAAACATCTTGGCATACCCGAAGCCCGTGGTGACCCACAAATCCAGCGGCACATAGAAGACGGCGAATCGCTGGGCCGGCAATTGCGCCGCCACCGACTTCACCGCGCTGGTTTTGGCCAGCGGGTCATCGCCGGATTTGGCGGCGGCGATCGCGGCGCTGATGCCCGCGTCATCCAGGCCCATGACCGTCAGCAGCGTTTGGTCATTCACGATCCCCATGTACGCCGTCGGACCCAGCGGACCGTAGATCATCGTCATGAACTGCGCCATCTGCATTTCCTGCGGCGATTTGCCGTTCATGTTGAGATCGGTCTTCATCTCATCGAAGCTCACGCCGTCCACCGTCTTGGCCGCGGGTATGTAGGTCTGGGTTGAGCCGGGAATGTGCAGACCCAGCGCTTTCATCGCCGCCTGCTGGGCGTCGGCCATTTGGTGCACTGCATCGAGCAGCGCCTTGGCGTCACCACCGCGCACGCCAACCACCTGCAGGAGCGACCCCTGTCCCGGCGGGGCGGTGGGCATCATGAGGCCAAACGCGGCGCCCTTCGACGCTGCCCCCACCTTCTGAGCTGCGTTCAGCCAATCGTTCAGCGAGGCGTAATCCGGCCCCAGATCGGTGATCGCTTGCTGAATGGGCGCCAAAAAATCGGCTACGGATTTGGAGAAATTCCCGGGATTTGATCCGCCAAACACCAGGTACTTTCCCTCGGCAAGACCGCCCAAAAGGGATTCATCCGTATTCTTCACGTCCAACACACGGTTCGCCAGCGCCGATCCGGGCGCAAATTGACACATCCACGTCGTGGCTATGCCGTCGGGACTGAGATTCACGCTGTAACTGGCGGCATCAGCTCCCTCGGCGAATTCCTGCGCGATATTCAAAAGCTGGGTCACCGCCACCTTCGCCAAAGGCGCGAATTTTGTCGCATCGATGTTCTGGAATTTGGTGGCGCCGGGTGCGACGGCCTTATCGATCTCGGCTGGGATTAGCGTGCGCAGGGAATCGATCCCCTGCAACATCTTTGGCCGCAGCGCCTTCAAGTTGCCGAAGACAACGAAATCCTTGCCGTCCAATTCCTTGGCGGCCAGCCCGTCGACCTGAAGGACATCGGTTGGGGCCTTGGCGACGATCTCGCGGACGGGGCTGGCGGCGACGTAATCGCCCCAATGGCTCAGGTAGGTGATGTTCGGACCGTTTTTGAAATGAACCTGGGTCAGATCGCCGTCCGGCTTGGCGTCGGCAAAATTGGCGATGAACTTCTGATAATCGGAAACGGGCAGCAGCAGCAGAAATGAGTTGTCGGACGGAGCATTGAACGCGGCCGGATCGACGTATACAAATGCCATGTCGCCGGCGCGATTGACGCCGTCGGTGACGCCGATCTGCTTCAAAGCCGCCCCCAGCGGGTCAGCCATCTGCGGCGCCATCTGCGCCAAGCCGAGGGACGTCGCCAGATCGGAGACCTTCTTGCTCGTGGCGTCCAGATTGCTCACCTTCAGCACGAGGAAGGCGTTGCTCGGGACCTGCTTCAGGACCTGTCCCGAAGCGATCGATGTTGCGACAACGATGCAAACGATTGCTGCCGCCAGCGTGTTCCTTGCGAATTTCATGGTTCTCACCTCAATGTTTCCCCGCCAGCCCAAAATCCCAGCCGCGACCGCGCGGCAAGTTCTATTTGGTGCGAATCGTACCGAGGTTTGATTGCGAGGGAAAGCGGAAGCGAAAGATTTCAAACCCGCCTGGGCCGCAAGCTGAACAGCGCCTAAAATGATGTCAAACGTCCTTCCGGCGTCGGCGCCAGAAAAAAACTTGAAGTTTCACCCTGGGTAATTCCTTTATGGGGATGGCTGCCATGAAACGATGGATTTCGCTTTCCGCTACGGCTTTGATTGTCTGTTTAACGGTGTTTGCCTGGGGACAATGGCAGGCGCAGCCGCAGATCGATCCGCGTGTCGGGCCAGTCTATCCGGTGAATCCCGCCTACAATTTCTACTCGCAGTCGAACTACAATCCCTTTCAATTCAACTGGGGCACCGGGCAATGGGACTACGTACCGATCCCGGACGAATCGTCCCAATTGTCAAGGGAGCCCGCCCCACCTCCCGGCCCCGTCCCCTACCTGCCCTACGGAGGGGATCAGCGGTACCCATTGAACTATGGCCGGCCACAGACACTCAATCCCGCGGCTCAGAGCAACCCTCCCGCGGCTCAGGGCAAGCCTCCCGCGCCCAAACCCGATGATTCCGGACTGTGGTCCGGTCCCACGACCCGCACCACCCGCCCGGCGCAAACCGTTGCGCCGAGGATCGTCAAATTTGCAGGCCGCATCGTTGCGATCAAAGCCGTCGAGATGTTTGGCGAACCCAACCCACATCTCCTGCTGCGCCTGCGTAACGACGCCGGCGCCACCGGCACGGTCGATGCCGGCTTGCGCCTGGTGTTTCCTGACGCAGCTTTCGATCCCGGCGCCAAGGGCCACGTCGCCGTCACCGGTCAACTTGGCATTCTCGATGGGCAACTGGTCTTGTTCGCGGATCAGATTGTCTTTGGCTCACAGACCGTGACCATCGACCGGCCCGGGAAAAGCACGGCAAAATAGGGAGAGATTCCCAGGCGAGGACAAAAAGGGGTCATCCTGTAATGCCACGAAGTTAGCTCATATCTTTGTATTTGGCGTAGAGTTGTGATTTGAGTTCGGTCCGGGGTGAGGTCATATAGGGAAAATGTTTCTTCCGGCCTTTAAGCGCCCG
>JBEKHH010000110.1:0-5153 GCA_050012375.1 Tepidisphaeraceae bacterium | reverse complement strand
CCCGCTCATCTCTTCCTTTTTCCTTCTCGCCCTGCTCATTAATTAAGAGTACTAAAACGGTCTCAGAGATGTTGGCACGGAGGGTGCTCTCCCAGCTGAGCTACACGCCCACAGCGCGGACTTCTATTAATCTTAAGGCATTTGCAGATGTTCGCAAACTGCGAAACACTACCTTTGACCCTCTACAGTAGCTCCGTTCCAACCTCTGTACAACGCGATGAAATCAATGGCAGGCTGGAAGCCGGGCGCAAAACGTTACTCGATGGCGAGCAGGTTGTCGAACATAAAAAGGCCTCACGCGATCAATGGAATCATCTCTCGGACGAATCCCGCAATCGAGAGGGGCGGACAGCAGGTCGGACGGACCCATTCTCGTACTCGAAATCTAGCTAACTCGCGTCGGGAGGCCGCGAAAAATGCATCCCATTAGTTCCGGCCGGTCGCAAATTCAGCGACGGAGAAAAGGAGTAGTGATATGACGACTCAACCCCAAGTCAGTCTGGTGCCACCCTTCACGCGCGAGACAGCCATTCAAAAAGTGCGCAAAGCCGAAGATGCGTGGAACTCGCGCGATCCGCAACGCGTTGCGCTTGCCTACACGGTCGATAGCCGATGGCGCAACCGGGCGGAATTCATCAATGGCCGGGAGCAGATCATTCAATTTCTGACGCGCAAATGGAATCGGGAGCTCGAGTATCGTCTCATCAAGGAACTCTGGGCATTTGACGGCGCCAGGATCGCGGTGCGTTTTACTTACGAATGGCACGACGACTCAGGCCAATGGTATCGCTCCTATGGCAACGAAAACTGGGAGTTCGACACTGAGGGCATCATGCATCATCGGTATGCGAGCATCAACGATCTGCCGGTTCAGGCGTCCGAGCGTCTCTACCACTGGCCACCGGGACCACGCCCAAAGGACCATCCGGGACTCAGCGATCTGGGTCTGTAATGCAGCGCTGGTTTCGGCAAGCTTGCGGTCGTATAGCAAGACGCCACCCTCTGTTGTATTCATCCCAACGATACGGAGGCGCGCCCCTATAGGGATTGTCTGGTCGGGACGGCCTCGCTCCGAATGAGCAGACGGAATGTCTTCTCTCCCAGCGCGCAGCCGTCCTGCCATAGGGCTAGAGGTGTGTCAGAAATCGACACTAGGCAATGGTCCAGAATGCCTCAGCTGCTGGCGGTAAGAATTCCTGTAGCAGGATTGGAAACTCACTAGTTCCACGGCGTTGACAATGTCGGAGCCTTTGGCAAAATCGACCCAGCAACCACCGTTTGGAACATGGAGAAAATGACTTGAACCCTCTTAGACATTTTGTCGCCGTTGCACTGTGTTTCTCGATCACTGCTCTGCCGATGCTTGGAGAGCCTCAGTCCGCCGCGCAGCAAGCTGGACAGATTGGCGCCTTAATTCCCGCAGCAACGCGCAATGCCCAAACCGCCAAGGTGAACGAAGAGCTGGATTGGAACGACCTGCTCAAGACGGCTCACAATGGACGGCTGCGTGCAAATCTTGCGGATGGCTCGATACTGAGCCTGGGGTCGGACAGCGAGCTTCGGATTGTGCAGCATGACGCCGCTTCACAGCAGACGTCGCTGGAGATGAATTTCGGCAAGATGCGCAGCCAAGTCGTCAAGATTACGAAGCCCGGCGGCAAATTCGAAGTGAAGACGCCCAATGCTGTCATTGGCGTGATTGGCACCCACTTTATTGCGTTGGTGGAAAAAAACAAGACAACGGTCATGTGTATCGAGGGGCGTGTCTCCGTGACTCCGCTTGGCAACGCGCAAGTGGCGCAGAACTCGGGCCAGGCGACAAGCAATTCCATAACCGTGAACGCGGGGCAGATGGTGGTGATTACATCCGTGCCCCCTCCAGGCGGTTACCAGACCTTGGACACTCCACCTGCCGTGCAACAAGGTGGCCTGCTGGCCACGGACGTACCTGAGAATCCCCCTGCCACGGTTCGTCCTGGCGCAGCGGGTCACGGGTCGGGTCTCATCTTTATCGGATCAGCCATTGCGGTGGGAGTAGCGATTGGCGTAACCGCGACCAGATCGGGCCCGAGTTGCAAACAGAACCCCAATCGTCCTGCATGCGATTAGCTGCGTCGACTGCAATTCCGCAGATGCGCACTGGAGCAATTCTGGTTTGAGCGCCTGAGCCGAAATCAAGAGACTGACGATGGTGCAGGAGGAGAAGCGGTCCCAGTCCCGGACATGGTTGGGCCGCTTCTCGTTTCCTCAAGTCGACGTCTGGCTGGGCGTCCTGGTCACGCTGGCGGGACTGACGCTGTTTGCATACTCCGGATTCAATCCTGACTCTCGCGCAGGTTTTGCCTTTCTCCAAAATATCGAGCAGCGCTCGCTGGACATGCGATTTGGAATGCGTGGCACGCGGCCACACGACGATCGCATCGTGATCGTCGGCATCGATGAACGAACCCTTCAACAAATCGGATCCTTCCCGTTTCCCAGGGACAGCTATGCGTTGCTTGTTAATCGGCTGAATGCTGATGGCGCCCGCGTAATCGCCATCGACGTCACATTTCCTACGCCAGAGAGCAATTCAGCCAGTCAGGCCCTTGACCGCCTTCAGGACGAACTCGGCCCTTCTGCGCCCGCAACTGTGACCGGGAAGATCAAGGAGCTCAAGACGGCCAGCGATCACGATAAACAGTTTGCCGCCGCCCTGATGCAATCCGGCCGCGTCGTGCTAGCACATATCTTCCTCGATTCCGAGCTTGCCAAGACAGCCGATCCAAAATTGGAAAAAGAGTATTTCAATATTGTTTGGGCTAAGGACTATCCGCAGGTCATTCCAGCAAAGCCCAAGGACGGGCACACGTTCGACATGGGGAAAGCGTGGAGCGAGAATGGCGGCAACGTCGCAGCAGGAGCGGAAGCCAACATCTCTGAGTTGGCGGAAGCAGCCGCCTCCTACGGCTTCATCAACATCAGCCCTGATCCCGACGGCACTTTGCGCCATGCCTTGCTCGCGATTCGTTACCAGAACCTTGATTTCTTTCCACCGTTGGCTTTGCAGGTGATCCGTGAATACGAGAAAATTCCCGATCAGGAAATTGCGCTTTATATCGCCGAAAACGGTTTAGAAAGTATTCAATTCGGCCAGCGAGTGCTGCGCCCCTCGAGGAATGGCACGGCGATCATCAATTATGCCGGCCCGTATGAGACCTACTCACACTATTCCATGTGGGATGTGATGAGCGGCGCGCTTCCGCCCCAAACATTCAAGGACAAGATCGTGCTTGTTGGTCCAACTGCCACGGCAATTGGGGACCTCCGCAATACTCCATTCGAGGGCGGCGAGACTTACATGGGCGTGGAGGTGCACGCCAATATCATCGATAACATTCTGCACAGCAATGAGAAGGGCCGGGGGTTCCTGACGCGCGGCTTCGATGAAGAAATGATCGACATCGGCTTCATTCTGGTATTTGGGCTTTTCTTCGGATTCTTGTTTAGCCGCGTCCAACCTCTCTATTCCACGATCACGCTGTTGGTGGCGCTGGCTGCATTCGCATGGTTCGTGTATTACAGCTTTGCGCAGCACGGGCGGTGGCTCAGCTTCGTAATTCCCGCTGGCACGCTAGTCGCAAACTATGCGGCCATTACCAGCTATCGGATGATATTCGAGGAGCAGGAAAAACGCAGAATTCGCAAGTCCTTCTCGCAGTATTTATCGCCTGGCGTGATCGGACTCATCGAGAAGGATCCGCAGAAATACATCCGCCCCGGCGGAGAGATGAAGGATCTGACCGTGATGTTCAGCGACATTCGCGGTTTTACGACGATCTCCGAGGGGCTCACACCGGACGAACTCGTGCGCCTGCTGAACGAATACTTGGGAGCAATGACCGACGTACTTTTTGCAACGAACGGAACGCTCGATAAGTATATCGGCGATGCGATCATGGCATTCTGGGGTTCACCCTATCCGCAGGAAGATCACGCCTTCCGCGGCTGTACCTGCGCCCTCCAAATGGTGCGTGCTCTTGCGAAACTCAACGACAAATGGAGGGGGGAAGGTCGCCCGCCGATCGCCATCGGAGTTGGCTTGAACACGGGACCGGTGAACGTGGGAAACATGGGATCCGACAAACGGCTCGCCTGGACGGTAATGGGCGACAACGTCAATCTCGCATCGCGTCTCGAAGGAATAACCAAGCAGTACCAAACGCAGATTGTAATCAGCGAAGCAACGTACATCCAGATTGCGCAGCAGTTCGTGTGCCGCGAACTAGACAAGATAAAGGTGAAGGGCAAGAACCAGCCGGTCAACATCTACGAACTGCTGGACGTGATCTCAGAGAAGCAGAAATACGAACCGTTGCTTACTCCATTTGAGCACGCCATGGCCGCATATCGCGCCCAGGAGTGGCGAGAGGCGGCGGCGCGATTCGGGCAACTCCTCGGAATCTATCCCGACGATGGCCCCACGAGGGTCTTTCTTCAGCGCGCGTTGGAATTCATGGAAAGTGCGCCCGAGCCGGATTGGGATGGAGTCTACGTGATGAAGTCGAAATAAGTGCCGGAAAATCCGGTGCGGCAGTTTTTCCGCATAGCCACAAACCGATTGAGCGGTTTCAGTTCCCGCGTCCAAACCCTGAAAGAGTGAGCCTTCCTTTGACTTCCTTCTGCTTGGTCCAGTCGTGATACGTGTGGCATTCAAAGCAACGCGACTCGGCCGCTTCGGTGCCGGGATGATGGCACTTTTCACACGTCTGGATGCCGGGCAATAAAATGTCCGCTGTTTCGTGGCTCGTCAGCGCGCCAGCGTGACATTCTGCGCATTTGACCATCTTGTGGCGGTCATGATTGAAATCGGCGTGCGGAAACCACCGGGCCGTAATGTTTGATTTGGCCACTGTCGGAAGCTCGCCGTTCCCGGATGAACTCAAGGAATGACACTGCTTGCACGTTTTTCTCCAGAGCAGCTGCTCCGATTCCGCGACGCGTTCCGCAACCCATTGTTGAGGAGTCAGGACGCGCACCGCGGGGGGCAAAGGCTTCTGCGGCAAGTCGCGGTGGGGCACCATTTCCCGCAATTCGGCGGGGTGACTCGGAATATATTGTTGGAATTTCTGGACTAGAAATGCGTGAATGACCTCGGGCGTGTCATGTGGAAC
>JBEKHH010000109.1:0-5301 GCA_050012375.1 Tepidisphaeraceae bacterium | reverse complement strand
GCCGTGTGAATGCCGTGTGAATCACACGGAAATTGCTGAAAACTGGCGCGCCCGAAGGGATTCGGACCCGAAGAAATTCGAACATGGTGCGATGTGCGTTTGATGTTCACCGATTTTGATCCGGCAAACTGCTACTAATGACTGCTGCTAATGCCGCTAAAGTGTCATGTAAGCCATTGATTGTGTTGGTTGGCGCGCCCGAAGAGATTCGAACTCCTGACCCCCAGATTCGTAGTTTGGTGCCCCCATTATCCGGCCGATCGGTCAAGCCCTGATCGTCCGTCAGCGGAGCATGGCATTGGCGCCACGCTCCATTAGCTGACGATCACGCGGTGTCAGCCCCGGTCTGAATTTGCTCGAAAGCCAGCGGATTGAATTTGCAATCGCAGCCCAGGCCGGCACGGTCGATTGAACGCCCCGAGATGGCGAAGGAACGCGGCGGCTCATTCCAAACATCGAGACCGGACAGGCATCGCGTTGGCTGATGATGCGTCCTCGCAGGAGGGGACGCGATGGCCGGTGGAGACCGCCGTAAATGCAAGTGCTGTCTGAAGTTATTTCGTCCCGACCCGCGTAACCGCCGTCACCAGCGTTACTGCTCGGTCCCCGCCTGCAGAGGGGCCAGCAAAGCCGCCAGCCAAGCACGCTGGCTCGCCGCGCCCGAGAACCAAGGCTATTTCCACGGCCCGGTAAACGTCGCCCGGGTCCAGGCGTGGCGGTCGCGCCATCCCGGGTATTGGCGCAAGGGTCGACGTGTCGGCACTGCGTTACAAGATGTCTCAATGGCGCAACCCATTGGTTCTGCGGTCGAAACAGCCAATGCGGCGCGGTCGCCGTTACAAGAGGTCTTAACGGAGCAACCTGCTGTTCTGATTGGCTTAATCGCCCATATCGTCGGAACACCGTTACAAGATGACATCGTCCGCGCCACGGACCGTTTGCTACGACTGGGCCAAGACATTCTCGCTACATCCGCGGCGCGGGCGACAACGCCCGTGCCTGACTGCGGAGCCGGTCGTGATCGATTACGAGACGTTCTCCAAGATCCACGACTGCCATGATCGCCAGGGCCTGACGATCGCGCAGACCGCCCGGGCGCTGGGCCTCCACCCGAGGACGGTCGCCACATGGTTGGCGCGTTCGCGCTTCGAGCCGCGGCGCAGCCGGCCGCGCGGCAGTGTCCTTGATCCCTTCAAGCCGCGCATCACGCGGCTGCTGGACACCCACCCGTATAGCGCTCAGCAGATCTTCCAGCGTCTGCGCGAGGAGGGATACCGCGGTGGCGTGACGATTCTGCGGGATTACGTCCGCCGCATCCGGCCTACCAAGCGGCCGGTCTATCTGAAGCTGCACTTCGCTCCCGGCGAGTGCGCGCAGGTCGACTGGGGTGCCTACGGAACCGTCGCGGTGGGCAATACCCGTCGCCGGCTTTCGTTCTTCGTCATGGTCCTGGCCTTTAGCCGCCAAATGTTCGTGGAGTTCACCGTCTCCCAGACCATGGAGCATTTCCTCGCCTGCCACGAACACGCCTTCGCGGCCTTGGGTGGCGTGCCGTCCAAAATCATGGTCGACAATCTCAAATCGGCGGTTCTGCAGCGCCTGGCCGGTGCCGCTCCGGTGTTCAATCCGCACTATCTCGACTTTGCCCGCCACCACGGCTTTGCAATCGCAGCCTGCAATGTCGCCCGCGGCAACGAGAAGGGGCGCGTGGAGTCAGGTGTGGGCTACGTCAAAAAGAATTTCCTGCATGGGCTCGAGTTGACCGACTTCAGTACGATCCAAGCGGCCGCACAGGTCTGGCTCGACACCATCGCCAACCTGCGCATCCACGGCGAAACGCAACAGCGACCCGTCGATTTGTTGGCGCAAGAGCGTCCGCATCTGGGACCGCTCAATCCGCACCCCTACGACATCGCGCACACTTCGACCAGTGTCGCCTCCAGCCAGTTCCGCATCACCCTGGACACCAATCAGTATTCCGTCCCCTCCGCATACGCTCACCGCCGATTGACGGTCAAAGCTTATCCCGACCGGGTCTGCACCTACTTCGACAACCGACTCATCGCCCGTCACCCGCGCCGCTATGGTCGTCACGAGGACATCGAGGATCCGGACCACGCCAAGGGTCTGATCGCCCAGCGCAGCCGCGCCCGCGAACAGCGTCTGATGATGCACTTCCTGGCGCTGTCGCCGGATGCCCAAGCCTATTACGACGGCCTGGAGCAGCGCAGGCTTAACGCCCGCCACCACGTCCGCAAGATCCTGGCTCTGGCCGAGATCTACCCCGCCGATGTCGTGGCGCGCGCCATCTCCGACGGGCTCGCCTTCCAGGCCTTCAGCGCCGAGTACATCACCAACATCCTGGAGACCCGGGCCCGGGCGCTGCCGGAACCCGGACCATTACAGCTCACCCGTCGCCACGATCTGCTCGACATCGACATAGCTCCCCCGGACCTCAACGCCTACGAGGTAAACGATCATGACCCCGAGTGACCTGACGCGATTGGACGCGCAGCTGCAGCGTTTGCACCTGCACTACATCCAAAGCCACTACCAAGCCTTGGCCACCAAAGCCGCTGAGCAGCAGCGCTCGCACCTGGATTATCTGGAGCAGCTGGTTGAGGGCGAGGCCACGATGCGCGAGAACCGCGGCATCGAGCGACGGATCAAGAACGCGCGCTTCCCCGTGCTCAAATCCCTCGATGACTTCCAGTGGAGTTGGCCCAAAAAGATCAACCGCCCGCAAATCCAGAATCTGTTCCGTCTGGCCTTCATCGCAACCCAGACCAACGTCGTCCTGATCGGTAACGTCGGCCTTGGCAAGACGCACCTGTCGATCGCTCTGGGCCACGCCGCCTGCCTGAATGGACACTCGGTACTCTTCACCACGGCCGTGGATATTATCAACACCCTTGCAGCGGCCCAGTCCGCCGGCAAACTCAAGCGCGAGTTCCACCGCTACCTGAAGCCCGCCGTACTGATTGTCGACGAGCTCGGCTACCTTCCGATCGACAAGCACGGCGCAGACTTGCTGTTCCAGATCATCAGCCAGCGCTACGAGCGCGCCCCGATGGTGATCACCACCAACCGCGCCTACAAACACTGGTCGCAGATCTTCAACAACGACAGCACGTTGACCTCCGCCATCCTCGACCGCGTCCTGCACCACGCCGACACGGTCATCATCGAAGGCAAGAGCTTCCGCATGAAGGACGAGATTGAAGAGTAAAGCCCGGAGCGACCACGATGACGCGCAAGCGTCCAGCCAATTCGTCCGAATACGCCGTCTCCGATGAAGCCGCCGCTTACATTGCCGACGCGCTGATGGAACTCGCCTTGCAATTCGAGACGACCCACTTCGTCGAAATACGCCGTCACTACCAATCCATCACGCCCAAACGTGACGACGACCCTTGGCAACTCGACTTGTTCAGCAAACATCCGCCTTTCTGAACGTTGGAAATGGCCGCATGTGAATGCGGTGAGAATCCGCCCCGTTTTCTTGTTCTCTTCTTAGGTCCATTCTTTGGTTCGACCCGCGCCGCGAGCATTCTTCCGTCCCGACCGCCAAATCTCGCAGCCGCCGCGCGCAGGGCCTGTCAAGGCTGGCCGCGTCTTTCGCGGCCACCCGTAGGGCTTGGCCTTGATTGGCCCGAGCACGGCGGCATGCTTGATCGGATCGGGGCTGGAGGCTGCCGCAATCTGCGCTGCGACGGCGCACGTTGGTCATTCTCGCCCCTGCCGGTCGCCCCCCCCACGCCAACCAATTCGCAGCGGCACACATGCATCCGGAATGCCGGCGCGCGCTGGTCACGTAATCGGGAAATTCAAACCGCTGGTTTCAGAACAAATTCACGCCGCTGGTAACACGTAGGGCGGATTGGCAAAGCGTATTCCGCCATTCCGCATTGAGCGGCGGGTTACGCCTTCGGCGTAATCCGCCCTACGGGCTTCGGCAACAGCGCGCAATTCTGGCTGGACCTGCAAAGCCAATACGACATCGCTGTGGTCGAACGCGAGCGCGGCGTAGAGATTACCCGCCGCGTTCGGCCAGCGGATGCGGCGTGAAATGGATTGCCCGGCCACTATCGCAGCCGGAATTACTCGCAATCTGGCTCTAATGCGCACGGAATCCCTCTAAAGTCCGTGTGAGCGACCCCGAGTACCCCGCGTTGCGTCACCTCGCCGTAGGGGTTCCGCACGAGCATGAGGCGTGGAGCGGCTCTGAGCCGCAGGCGCTTGCCGCCTCGGTAAATATCGATCGTGAGCGGACGTCCGACGCTCGCCGCTACGGGGGAATCGATATCGGAGTAACCGTTGACCGTCCTGCCGTTGATCCCGACGATGATGTCGCCGGGCCGGATACCTGCGCTTGCCGCGGGGGTGTTCGGAATCACTTCCTCGACGGTTGCGCCGGCCCCCGACCATTGCTGTTGGACGGGCGCCTGATAAAAATGCCTCACGTGCTTCTGGGCAGCATCCGCTGCAACCGTGGCGTCGCTCAGCGCCAATGCGGCGACGCCAATCAGCAAAATCCTGTTCATGGCAAACTCCTGTTCAAAGTTCGCGCGCCCGGTATTGATTTAGGGGCTTGCCGGACTGAAATGCTTGCGCCGGGTGCGATTGCGCACGCCGCAAAATCGCGAAGTGACTGCGAAATAAAAGCTTATTCACGCATATTAAATTTTGGACAGGATCAACCGTGCTGCGGCGTGGTCCAACTCCCTGGGGTCAAGCAGCAAGCGCAGCCCGGATGAGCGGCAGCGAAATTCGGGATCAACGGTGAGGCTTGTCCCGGATTTCGTTTCACTCAATCCGGGCGACGATTATCCGGTGCTTGACATTGCCCCTCAGCCATGGCAATATCCTTCCATCGTCGGAACTGAGGGATAGCCGCCATGGCAAAACGTCCTAAGCCGGTCCACCAGATGACCGAAGCCCAATTTGAGAATATGTTCGCAGTCGGTGACGAAGACGCTTGCAAAGCCTACCTGAAGGCCCGCCGCTGGCCTCAGGGCGTCGTGTGCCCGCGTTGCGGCAATCCCGCCGTCTATGACCTGCCCTCGCGCAAGTGGCATTGGCAGTGCCCGCAATGCGGACCCGGTGGCAATACCGGCTATCGGTTTTCTGTCATTGCCGGAACGATCTTTGAAAACACCAACAAGCCGCTGCGGCAGTGGTTCAAGGTCGTCCACCTTATGCTGACCAGCAAAAAGGGGATTAGTTCGCTCCAAATCAAGCGGCAAATGGGCTTCGGTTCCTATGAAACCGCATGGAGCATGTGCCACAAAATCCGTGCCG
>JBEKHH010000108.1:0-5477 GCA_050012375.1 Tepidisphaeraceae bacterium | reverse complement strand
GTTGATCGCGCCGGCGACGGAGAAAATGCCGCTATGGCTGAACAACGGGACGGTCCAACTGCTCATCGGCAACGGGACGTTGCTCGTCAGATCCACGTTGGCATCTTCCTGATACGACTTCCACGTCTTGTTGGCCTTGTTAAGAAAGGCAGTCAGGTGTGGAACGTTTGAAAGAATCGTTTGCACGGCGCAGGCGGATGTGTAGGGGTCGGCATCAGTCCCAACCGAATTGCCGGGTTGACCGGCCTCGGCCCAAATGTAGTTGGGCTCAGAGGGATGATTGCCAGAGGCCGCATTCAGGTAGTTGGTAGCGTACGCCACCTGTTCGCTAATCCCCGAAGTGCCGTTGACCAAGCTGTTGATAAATGGCGCAGCGGGATTTGAGAAAATTTGTTCGGGGGAAGAAGTCGGACTAGGCTGCACCCAGTTGTGATTCTCCATCGCGATCACGAAGACCTTTTTTATACGCTGATCATGATCATCGTCGCGGCCGTCCGCATGTACCGGGATGACTCCCCATCCCAACGCACCGGCTAGAGCCATTGCACACATAATCCGTTGATATTTCGAATGCGACATCGAAGTTCCTCCTAGTAAGCACCGTTGGCCGGTGCACCTCGGGAGGTTGGCAGGCCGGTATTACAATGCGATGTCGGCGGCATTAAATTAGAGTTTGAAGCGCCGCGTGCCCACCGGAACGAAGTGAATCCGGCGTGATCGGCAAAGCCGTCACTCTCCTGTGAGGGCAACTGCCGATAAATGCGCCATCCGAAGAAGTTTCGCTGGTAAGGAGAAGAGATCGGTTACGCGTCCTTAGAATCGCACGCATGAATTGAATATTGAGGATAGCAAGGTGAAATGAATGCGCGGGATCCCTAGCGCGAGAATCCGGTGCATACTCAGAAACAACAGGCAGGAGGTCACCTTATGAATGGCATGCGAATCGCAACCGCGGCATTGTTGGTGACTTGCGCCTTCGCCGTCGCGGCACGCGCGCAGGAGTTCAGCGCGATAGGGGTCGCGCGCGACACCACCGGCAATGTCGTCAAGAGCAAGGTGTACATGAGCGGCAAAAAGGTGAGGGCGGATCCTGAGAAGACCGGCACTGCCAACGAGGAAGCCTACACCATCCTCGACCTGGCGCAGCGAACCGCTACCGTAGTCAACATGGGCCAAAAGATCTACACGCAGCAATCGCCAGCGCAGGCGCGCCAGAGCCTTCAGTTCTACGCATCCGGTGGTTCTCCTTGTCCTCCGGCGGGCGCCACCTGCAAGGACGACGGCTCCGAGACGCTCAATGGCCGCAACGCGGAGAAATGGGAGATCAGCCAATCCCTGCAGGGGCAAACCCTGCTCACCCGCGTTTGGGTGGACACAAAGCTGCACGTTTGGACCAAGGTGGAAGTCATGGCTGGCGCCACTTTGGTCTTAAGCAATGAGCTGCAAGACATTCACGAGGGCCCCCAGCCTGCGAGCCTGTTCGTCATCCCGGCGGGATTTCGCGAAATGACTGTGCCAAAACGCGGCGGCTAATGCTGGCGATGCGGATGGCACCCCAGTTCATCGCCAAGGACTTCAAGGAGTTCATTCGCATTTCGGGCATGACGCACGTCAGGACTTCACCGTATTACCCTCAATCGAACGGCAAAATCGAACGTTGGCACAAATCACTCAAAGGAGAGTGCATCCGTCCGGGAACGCCGCTGTCGCTGGAGGACGCGCGCCGTCTGGTTAAGGGTTACGTAGAGCATTACAACAACATCCGTTTGAACAGCGCCATCGGCTACATCACGCCGAAAGACATGCTCGCTGGGCATCAGCAGGAGATTCAGGCCGACCGGGATCGGAAATTGGAGGCGGCGGGGGAACAGCGGAAGACATCCCTCATTTGGGGTACACTGCGGTCACGGCGGCGTCACAAACGCACTCACTGTGGCCGATGTATGACTCGAAGGCAATATCGGATGCGGGTTTGGAAGCGCGGCGGGGAGGTGGACCGCGGATTGGATATGGGGCGCCGCTTTTTGTCCGCCAATGTTTGGATTCGTCTCATACTCATGATAATTAGCGCGCTTCCCGACCTATCGTTTTGGGTGCGGTGGGAGGCAACCAGAAAACGGAGGAATTCGTACATGCGAACGTTGCTGAGGGCTCGTCGTCTTGTGTTCTTCGCGTTACTTTTCGCCATACCCGTGGTAGCGCACGCGCAGATTTCCGTCGGTGTCGCGATCCACGTGGGACCGCCGGCTCTGCCGGTGTACGAGCAGCCGCCCTGCCCCACCGAGGGCTTCCTTTGGACGCCCGGCTACTGGGCCTACGGCCCCGCGGGCTACTACTGGGTTCCGGGAGTGTGGGTTGCTCCTCCGCAGCCGGGATTGCTGTGGACGCCCGGCTATTGGGGATTTGTGGGCGGCGCTTACAGCTGGCATGGAGGCTACTGGGGGCCGCACGTCGGATTCTACGGCGGGATTAACTACGGCTTCGGTTACGGCGGCGTCGGTTTCTGGGGCGGACGCTGGGAAGGCGGTGCCTTCCGATACAACACAGCGGCGTGGCACGTGGGGGCTGGCTTCCACGGCGTGTACGAGGATCGCACCTTTATCAACAACACCACCATCAACAACAACCACTACAGCTTCAACGGCGAGGGCGGCGTCCGTGCGACGCCGACGGCCGGGGAACGCGCCGCGATGAACGAACAGCATTTCGGGCGCACGCACGACCAGGTCTCGCACCAGCAATACGCCCGGGTTGACCGCAGCAATTATGTGTCGGTAAACCACGGGACTCCGGCTCACCCGGAGGGGATGGGCGTGAACGCGCGTCAGGATCGCCAACAGAACCGCATCAATCAGGGAGTTCATTCCGGGCAGCTGACGCCGGGTGAAACTGCCCACATCGAAAAAAATGAAACCGCCATCCACAACGAGGTGAAGAGCGATCGCGCAGCGAATGGCGGAAAGCTGACGCCTCAGGAGCACAATCACGTCGAGCATCAGCAGAATAGGGAGAGCCGCCAGATTTACAACGACAAGCACAACGCCAAAACCGATGCGCACCCGAGAGGCGGAGCAAAGGGTGGCGAAAAGAAATAGCTGCGGGCATAACGTCTGAGGCAGACTCCGAAGCTTTTGGGATCGCGTAATGGGCGGTGAGCTCAGTTTCGGGGTTTTTGCCCGGCCGGCGCGAAAGCTCTGAGCGGTGACCTTTTGCCACGCCCGCCGACTCGTCCTCGCGAGGAATATCGATCAGCCGGAGGCTCACACGCCTGACAAACCTGGCAGCAAAATCTAGGTTGATCCCGCTCAGCCGCGACCGAACTGGTCGGGCACGCTCTTCTTCAGCCCTCGCGCAATCTTTTCGATATTCAGCAGTGACACATTTCTGATCCCGCGTTCGACGCCACTGTCGTACGAATGGCGGCCAACGAGCAAGAAGGCCGTTTCGCTGGACCAAAGTATAGTAATCCCCCGCGCACAACAGTTCCATTTTGGATTTGGCACCGATGTCACACAGGAATAGATTCGTAGCTCCGGTCCGCATCCCATTAGTTGGCTCCGGCGCAATTGGGCCCAAGGAGGGTAAATGTGGGGAGAGAAAAAGCAGGAGACTCCCGCTAGGACGCCGGTACCGCAGCGGCCTAGACCGAGCGCATCACCTACACCATCTTTTTCTGGGGAGGCTAGGACCATGGCACCTTTGGATTCGACGTATCCGTCGACGTCGTCCGACCGAAGCAGCGGAACGACTCGACTCGGCGCAAGCCTGAACGTGAAGGGCAAAATCACTGGCAACGAGGACCTAGCCATCGATGGAAGCGTCGAGGGGCTGGTTCAGCTCGAGGACCGCAAGCTGACGATCGGCGCGAGCGCTCGCGTAACTGCCGATGTAATCGCCCGCGAGGTGGTCGTGTATGGGAACGTGAAGGGAAATCTGCGGGCGCGCGATCGAATCGAGATCAAGAAGGATGGCTCGGTGGTCGGCGACCTAACGACGGCTCGGATCATGATCGAGGATGGCGCTTGCTTCAAAGGCTCAATCGAAATCGATAAGACCGGCGATGCAAGCGACAGCAACGATCTCGACAAGCCGTCGTACACGCGGGCCAATCGGGCCGCTGCTACGACGGCCAGCTCCGCGGATTAGGTCCATGCTTCGTTTCATCGCTGTACTGCCTTCCTAGCGTGTATCAACAATTGCCAACCATACGAGCAACGTTAGGGGACGGGTATATGTCCGGTTATCCAACTAATCGGGAGTTACGCGAGCAGGATACATCGCAGCGAGGAATCTCACTTACTTGTGCCCGTTTCGGTTCGACGACCCGGCCTGAGTCGGAACCTTGTGGATGTTAGGGCTGTAAATCGACGTAAAGTCCGCGATGTGGCCATTCCCAATAGGGATATTTTCTAGAAAAAAAGGGCGGCCACCTTGCGATAGCCGCCCTGTGTGTCGAACCGCCCGGAGCTAAGATTCAACTTCGACAACGATCCCGACGACGCTGTATTTCGTAACCATGCGCAGTAGGCCAAGCCCCTTCAGGCTAGGCTTTGTGTACTTTTTCATTTGTATCTCCCTAAGTAGATTGGAATGCTTCCTCGCCCGAAGACGGAAAGGTTGTCACGACTGCTGAGCCGTTTCTCCCCGCCTTCCGGAGCTAAATTAGTCTATGCAGGGGGCTTGGTTTGGTCCCCCGCATGGTCCGGGGATATAGACGGTGCTGAGTTTCGTAACCACCCGCAGCAGACCAAGCCCCTTCAGGCTAGGCTTTACGTACTTCTTCATATGTGTCTCCTTACGCAAATTGGAGTGCTTCTTCTCCTGAAGGCGGGGAAGTTGTCGCGACTACAGAGTCATGTTTCCCGGCCTCCCGGACCTAAATGAGATTTAGCCGTCTAAGCCCGGCTCTATGCAGTCCCCGGTGCATCTGCTGAACTTCGTAACAACCCGCAGCAGACCAAGCCCCTTCAGGCTAGGCTTTGTGTACTTTTTCATACACTTCTCCTCGCTATACGATTTTTGCGGATCGATGGCCCCCCAGCCACGCCGTCAGCCCGACCTTATCAGGGAGCAGGCCGTAAGTTCTGGTGCACAATGATTGCCATCGTTGGTTTTATTGAGAACAAAAGAGATCGCTCGGCTTCTAAGGCTGGATCATGCAAAGATATGCATACATTCGCAAATTGCCTGCGGCCGCAACGAACTTGCGCGTCAGTGTGATGATTCCGCCTCGGCGCAGTTTCTGGGGCGACATCACCATGCCGATGTTTTGATCGGGCTCCCGGCCAGGACGGCGGCCCGCAGCGCGCCTAGCGGGCCCGCCGAATCTAAGCATGACGATTTGCGTTGTGGCTCAGCGCGCCAGTGAGTCGCTGCGCAGACTTTGCCATCGGTCCGACAGCCCAAGAATCACCGCCAGTAACAGGGCGAGCAAAGGGTCAGTGATCTCGGCCACCCTGCCCGGAAGGTGGATCTGG
>JBEKHH010000107.1:0-5484 GCA_050012375.1 Tepidisphaeraceae bacterium | reverse complement strand
CTTCCCAGGGGCACAAGACGATGAGCGCCGCGTTGATTCTTCGCGAGGCCGACGTAACCAAACTTGCCGCATGACCACTGAACCTTGCCAAAAAAACAAGATGCCACAGCTTTGCAATGCGGAGGTCGCAGAGGCGGACGCGGAGAAGAAACACAGAAACGAGTTTTTCTCGGTTTTTCTCGGCGATCTCCGCGTACTCTGCGGTTAAAGATTGGCAGAGCCATGCGGGGTCGCACGGGCGGGGGCCGTGGTTTCAAACATTAACGATTCGAGGCCGCGGGGGCGTCGTATGCTTCGTCGATTGCGCGGCGCAGGCTTTCGGGGTTGGTCCAATGCTCCAGTGCGGCGATGTTGCCGTCCTTGCCGATCACCACGGCGCCGTTGGGAAATGTTCCGAAGGCGCTCGTGACCGCATCGTCCATGGAATCGACGGCCATGGGCATGGTGATCTGGAGCGTTTGCTGGGTCTGCTGTGCCTGCATTTTTCGCTCGTCCAGGGTTTTTGCCTTGGGGACGGAAATGTCCTGCTCGTTGTTGCGCTGTACGTCTTTGTCCCCGGCTGGGAAGGCTTCACGGGTGTATACGAAGAGGAAAAATGCCCGCGGACCTTCGGCGGACTTGAGCTTTTCCATCTCCTGCACGTGATCACGAAAAACGGGGCAGGACAATGAGCCGAATTCCAACACCAGAACGTGACCCTTGTAATTTGCCGGGATGAACGCGCGGCCGTTCAACTCGAGGATCTTCACATCCGGGGCGGGAGAGCCGACCTCCGGGGATGTCTGGGCCGCGGCGGGCGCGGGGTGATCGAATTCTTCCGAATCTTCGGCAGAGAACGCGCTCCCCTTCGGGTCGCGGCTAAACGGCTTCTGGGGTTGGGTGGTTGCGCCGGCCTGCTCCTGGCGCATTTGCTGTAGGGTCTGCACCAGCGTTTGCATTTGATCCGGCGTCAGGATGGATTGCAGCTTGCCCCGCATATCCTGGCGAAGCTGTTGCATCTGCGACTGAACATCGCCGCCATTGGCGGTCTGGCCGCGAATTTCCTGCGCCTTCTGGCGGACGGATTGCATCAGGTCCCTTATCTGCTGGCGCTCGTCGGGTGAGAGATCCAGCTTGGCAAAGGCCTTGGGGAGGTTTGCCCACAATCTGCCGCCGCCGCCCGTGAAATCGTCGGCCGTCGGCCGCGAGGCCGATCCTGGACCCAAATACAACTGCAATGTTTCCATCTGCCCAACGCTGAGGACCTGGGCCAATTCCTGGTGAAGCTGCCTGGCGAACGCGCCCAGCGCCTGGTATCGCTCGGCCAGGGAAGGGTCTTCGGTACGCCGAGCGAGTTCGTCTGCTTGCTGAGAGGCGTTTTGGAAAATCTGGTCCACCTTGGGTTTCTGGTCATCGGTCAAAGTCAGGTGAGAGACGGCCTGCTTGAAGCGATCGAGAATGGCATACGGCCGGCGAGCAGCGAGGCCCACAGCACGATCGGCAGTTGGACGAAACGTGTCATCCGCCGGCGCAGCAGCAGCCAATAGGCCGATCAACGCGGCACAAATCACGATCGGCAGCGGCCAGGAACGCGGGGCAAGAAACATGCGGGACTCCATGATAAACCTCGCTGGTGTGGAAACGCACGGGCAAGGGAAATATTGCAGGGATAAAGCGGCAACGGGGGTGAGGTGTTGTTGCGGCTGGCGGTTTGACGCTAAAGGCCTTGATCGGCTATGCTTGGGAGCAATCCCACCGGTCCGACCGCCATGGCGGCAATCGGGCCTTTTTGCAAGAAGCAACGCCGTAGGAGACGCTCGTGATTCGACCATCGTTCGTTCTGGCTGGTGTTGTCGGACTGTTGTGCACACTGATCGGCGGCTGCGGAAATAAACCGGCGCCCACGCGGCAAGATGCGTTTGTCCTCATCGACAAACCGTCGTTCGTCAAGACGTGGGACGTTCAATTGCCGCTTCATTCCGGGGATTCGATCAAGGGGATTTATTTCCTGGACGGGACGGTTCACGTTCTGACGAACCTGAATTTCGACCATGCGGTCAAAGGCGACAGCGGGGACCTGCTCTATCAAAATCAGATCGGCACGCCTGATGCCACCCTGTCCGGCGGTCCGACGCTGGTCACCGACGGCATCGTCTTTCCAACAACGCACACGCTGGAGTTGTTTACCCGCGACGGAAATTTCAGGCGGTCGGTGAATGTCAACTACAACATCACCAATCAGGCGGTGGGGAACCGCAATTACGTTTATGTGGGGATGGATTTCAAACGGGGCTGCCTGGCTCAGGCGGATGTGACGCAGGATATCCTTCCCGTTCAATGGACGTTTTTGACGTTTGGCACGGTGGATGGTCCGGTGGCGATCTCGGAGAATGTGATCTATTGCGCCAGCGAGGATGGGTCTGTCCGGGCGTGCCTGGAAGATCGGACGCCGTTCTGGCCGCTGCTGGCGGACAGCACGTTCTCCACGGGCAGCAAAATCGTTTCGGGGGTGGTGGTGGACAACCGAAGTTGCTATTTCTCCACGACCGCCGGCAAGCTGTATTGCCTGGACAAGAATACGGGCAGGCTGAGGTGGCAATATATCGCCGGGATGGATCTGAATTACGGGCCGCAGGTCACGGAGACGGCGGTTTATCAGTTTGTTCCGGGAGCAGGGCTGGCTGCCATCGACAAGACCACAAAGATGACGATCGAGAGCCAGGAAGCGGCGGTTGAGGCGCCGTTCCACAACCCGCGTTGGACGCTGCCAGGAGCGGGGCGGATTCTCGCCGAGGACGCACAATTCGTCTACGTGGTGCTGGGCAGACCGAATGAGGTGCGGGGATTGGCTGCCGTGGACAAGGCGAGCGGGGAAGTGGCGTTCGCAACTCATCGCCGGGACCTCATTGCCGTCACTTCCGACCCAAAAGGGGCCCTGTTCTACGGGGTGAGCCGGGGCGGGTTGGTGGTGGCGATGAAGCCGGTGGTGAATCCCGGCTCGTATGGCGAGATTGCACTGGGGCCGCAATCTCAGAACGACGGGCTAAACTCTCATGTCCGATGATCTGGTTCCAGTTCGCCGAGCGCTGATTTCAGTTTCCGACAAGGGCGGCCTGGCGGAATTCGCGGGTGCGCTGGTGGCGGAATTCAAAGTCGAACTGATCAGCACGGGCGGGACGGCGCGTTTCCTGCGCGACGCGGGATTGAAAGTCACGGAAGTTTCGCAGATCACCGGCGTGGCGGAAATGATGGACGGCCGCCTTAAGACGCTGCATCCGAAAATTCATGGGGGGTTGCTGGCCCTGCGGGACAATCCCCAGCACGTTGAAGCGATGAAGGCTCACGGGATCGAACCGTTCGATCTGCTGTGCGTGAATCTCTATCCGTTTCAGGAAACGGTCGCCAAGCCGGGCGTCATGCTCGACGAGGCGATCGAGAATATCGACATCGGCGGCCCGGCGATGATCCGCTCGGCGGCGAAGAATCACCGGTTCGTGCTGGTCGTCACCAGCCCCCAGCGCTATGAAAAAGTGCTGGGGGATTTGCGAAAACACGGTGGATCATCCTGCGGGGCCCATCGGCTTAAACAGGCGCGGCAGGCATTTGCGCATACGGCCGATTATGACGCGGCGATAGCCGGATATTTGTCGGGACAAATCGAAGAGGGGCAGGCTGAACGGACGGAAATGCCGGAGCACATCAGCCTGCGGCTGTCGCGCAAGCAAGCCCTGCGATATGGGGAGAACCCACACCAGAAAGCAGCACTTTATGTCGATGATCGCAAAAGCGATGAAGCATCGGTTGCGCGGGCGATGCAGCTTCACGGCAAGGAGCTTTCATATATCAATCTTCTGGATGCCGACGCGGCGCTGGGCGCGGTGAAGGAATTTGCCGAACCCGCGGCCTGCATCGTGAAACATGCGACGCCCTGCGGCTGCGCGGTCGCTGAAAAACCATCCGATGCGTTCCGCCGGGCATTCGAGGGCGATCCCCTGGCGGCATTTGGGGGGATCGTGGCGCTGAATCGGCCGGTCGATCGCGACGTTGCACTGGCCATCACCTCGATCGATAAACTCCTGGAAGTGATCGTGGCGCCCGGTTTCGCGGAGGATGGCTTGGCATTGCTCAAGGAACGCTGGAAGAATGTGCGGCTGCTCAAGGTCGAGCCGCTGGGGACGGTCGATGCCCGGGAACTTCATATGCACAAGATCACCGGCGGGTTTTTGCTCCAGGAGCGTGACCTGGCTGGTGTGAATGAAATGACCTGGAAAGTCGCGTCGCGGCGGACGCCCACCGCGGCGGAGATGGCGGACCTGAAATTCGCGTGGCTGGCCTGCAAGCACGTCAAGAGCAATGCCATCGTGGTTTGCAAGGACCGAATGCTGCTGGGGACGGGGGCCGGGCAAATGGATCGGCCGAGCGCGGCAAGATTGGCGATTGAAAAGGCGGGCCAGCGCGCCGGCGGCGCGGTGGCGGCCAGCGACGCATTTTTCCCGTTCCCCGACGCCCCGCGGCTGCTGCTCGATGCGGGAGTGACGGCCATCGTCCACCCCGGCGGGTCTTTGAAGGATCGGGAGACCGTGAATCTGATCGACGAGCGCGGGGCGGCGCTGGTGGTAACGGGTCAGCGGCATTTCAAGCACTGATCGCAATGAAATCAGCCAAGGACCTGATCGTCGAACCCATCGGCCTCGACGTCGAAGCCCTCGAGCGGCCAATCGTCTGGAGCGAACTGTTCGGCAATGAGAATCCGGTCGAAGTGGAGATCGGCATGGGCAAGGGGACGTTCCTGACCGATCAGGCGAAGGCCCGGCCGGATACCAACTTTTTTGGAATCGAATACGCGCGATGGTTCTGGCGGTACGCCAGCGACCGGTTGCGGCGGAACGGATGCCACAACGCGCACACGGTTCGTGCGGAGGCGGGATATTTCTGCAAGGAATTCGTGGCGGACGGGTCGGTGTCGGTGGTCCACATCTATTTTCCCGATCCGTGGCCGAAGAAACGGCATCACAAGCGGCGGCTGATCCAGCCGGGGTTTTTGTCGGAGATTCGTCGGGTGCTGAAGGCGCGGGGCCGGCTGCAAATCGTGACGGATCACGAAGAATATTTCCGACAGATTCAGGACGTGGTAAACGGATCGGGGATGGAGGTGATGGAGTACGATCGGCCGGGCTCGGCGGGGGCGGGGGAATTTGCGGGGACGAATTTTGAGAGGAAATACCGGAGGGAGGGGCGGCCGTTTTTTGCGATCGCGGCGGTGAACCAACATTTTTGACGATCGTCGTAATCCCATGATTCATCACGCATTCAATCCAAACTTTAACCGCGGAGCACGCGGAGATCGCGGAGAAGAAATAAGGAGAATTCAATTGCTTGTTTGTTCTCCGCCTCTGTCTCTGCATTGCAAAGCTGTGGCATCTTGTTTTTTTGGCAAGGTTCAGTGGTCATGCGGCAAGTTTGGTTACGTCGGCCTCGCGAAGAATCAACGCGGCGCTCATCGTC
>JBEKHH010000106.1:0-5645 GCA_050012375.1 Tepidisphaeraceae bacterium | reverse complement strand
GATTTCCTGTACACCGGCACGGTCACCGGCGCCGACTTCACCGCCTTGGTCGCCAACCTCGGCAAGGAGGCCAACGGGGGATCCGTGGTGTTGCCAGCGGCCGACTGGGCGGCGGTGGATGCGTTCGCCGCGGCGAATGGATTGATGGCCGACGTGCCGGAACCAGCGACCCTGTCGCTGCTGGGCATGGCCGGATTGGGCCTGCTGGGGCGGCGTCGGGCCGGAACGGCGCGACGGCTCGACTGACTTCGACAAGCTCGCTTCGTCTGAGCTCAGCGTCGAAGACAGACCCCGAGCCTGTCGAGGGACGCTCGCCGCAGGCACGCCCCGGCTCTGTGACATCAAGATTTGCCTCACGCCGGCTTCGAGCACCAGTACTCCCACATAGCCCGATATCGATCCGATTGTAAGTGCGTAAATATTGGCCCCACGGCTGAAAATCGATGAACTCCAACCGATCGGGCGAAATGCCGCTGCGGGCCAAACGCCGTTCAATCGACTGCATCGGCCATGCGTTCAGCGCGTAAAGCGGCGATCGTGCCGCGCGAATCAGCATTTGGACCAATCCCGTAGCCCTCGTCGCAAAGCCCGCGTCTCACCCCACCATCGCCTCGGCCATCTCCGCTTTGGTCGGAGCCCGATCCACCCGATGTCTTGGCATCCAACGCGAGACCACGAGCTGGAGAATCGCCACGCCCAGCATGCCGATGAAGACCCAATGCAATCCGCCGTCGATCATCCGGCCAGCGGAGCGAAGGATTTGGGGCGAAAGCTGGGAGCGCAGGCGCGGGTCGAGCAGTCTCGCCGGCGTTACGCCGGAGGATTCCAGCGTCGCGAGCTTTGGGAGGGTGATGATATTGAAGACTGCCCCGAGGATCCCAATGCCCATCGCTCCGCCGATCGTCCGGAAAAATTGAACGCTGCTGGTGACGATGCCGCGGCGCTGCCAGCTCACGGCATTCTGGGCTGAGAGCAGAAAACTCATTGATGCCGGCCCGAATCCGAGCCCCGTCACCGCCAGCACCGCCGCCAGGACATGTTTCGAGACGCCCAGGACGGTGCAGACCAAAAGTCCGCTGAAGCCGACGACGATCAGGACCGATCCGAGCGTGGAGACGTTTCGGAATCCCCATCGCACGACCAGAGGGGCGGCGATGATGCCGGACATGGCCCAGGTGAGCATCACCGGCGTGACGACCCACGCGGCCGATCCCGCCCCACCGCCGCGAACGCCCTGCACGTAAAGCGGCACGAAAGTATCGAGGCTCAGAAATCCGATGCCCAGCAGAAGGCTTCCCAGCAGCGACGGGCCGATGGAGCGGTTCATCAGCAGATCCACCGGCATGATCGGGTGGGTTGATTGACGTTCACTTGCGACGAAGAAAATCACCGCCAGCGCCGCGATGCCCGCCAGCGCCAGCGAAACGTTCAGAGGCCAGCCGCCCGGCCCCAGGCGCGATAACAGCATGAGCAGCGCCATGCACCCGACGGCCAGCGAGCCGATCGCCGCCAAATCCAGATGCACCGCTCGCGGCCGCTCCTGATCGCGATACGTCTTGCTCAGCACCAGAAACCCGAGCAATCCGAACGGCAAGTTCACGAAGAAGATCGATCTCCATCCCAAGGTGACGACCAGAAACCATCCCAGCGCCGGCCCGGCCAGGGCGGACGTTCCCCAGACCGCGCTGAACAGGCCCTGGATTTGCGCCCGCTCTTCCAGCGTGAAGATGTCCCCCAGGATGGTGAGCACAACCGGCATGATTCCCCCCGCCCCCAGTCCCTGAAGGCCTCGATAGGCAATCAATTCCGGCATGCTGCGCGCCGTCGCCGCCAACATCGAACTCAATGCAAACAGCCCAATGGCAAACAGGATGACTCTCTTGCGCCCCAGCGCATCGGCGAGCCTTCCGTACAGCGGCATGCTGACGGTGCAGGCCAGCAGATAGATGCTCGCCACCCAGGAGTAATGCTCCAGCCCATGCAGCGAGCCGATGATGGTCGGCATGGCGGTGCTGGTGACGGTTTGTTCCATCGACGCCAGCACCATGACGAGCATCAGGGCGGCGGTGACCCATCGGCGATCCATCCGCGGCCGGGTCTTGTCCGCCGCCGAAATCCGTACCGGCGACGGGGGCGCCATGTCCACCAAGGCCGATGGATTGGCCGCATCGCCCAGCCCCGCCGCGTCCCCCAGCGGCGAGGCGACGGCCTTCCCGTCAGCCGGCTCCAAACACTCCTGACAACCACTCATAGCCGCACAAAGTCCTTCCCATACGACTGCTACGGCACAGGGTACAAGATCGGAAAGTATAGGCGAATCACGTTATCGGGAGCGGTTTTTCCTCCGGGATAATCTGTGCATTCATAGTGGTTCTGAGGTATGCTTACGTGGAAAGGGTTAACCCATTTGGCCTTTACGGGAGTGGGTATGAATTTGCTTGTCAGGCACGCGCTGCTTGGCCCGGCCGTGATCGCGGCGATGGCCGCCTCGCTTCGGGCTCAGGTCACGTTCAACATAGACGAAACCAAGGGACAGTCGGCGATTTCCCCCTTCATCTACGGCGTCAATGCCCCGCTCAATCAAGCGCCCTATCAGAACATGAACCTCACGTTTGAGCGGCAGGGAGGCAATCGCTGGACCGCTTACAACTGGACGAACAACGCCTCCAACGCCGGCAGTGATTATCTATATGAGAATGACGACTATCTCGGAGGCGGCAGCACGCCCGGCGGCGCGGTGTTGCCGTTCCTCCAGGCAGCCCAAAATGCCAACGCTGGTGCGCTGATTACCATTCCAATCAACGGCTATGTCGCGGCCGACTTCAGCGGACCGCAGAATCCGTCTATCCCGCCGCAGGACTCAACGCACTTCGTGCCGGAGTATCCCACGCCGGCACAGGACCCGGCCCCCGCGTCCAATCACGTTTACGAAAACGGGTTCATCCAACTTGTGGCAAATGCCTTCGCGAGCAATCCGAATCAGCCGCTGGCCATCGATCTGGACAACGAGCCCGACCTTTGGGACAGCACGCATCAGGAAGTGCATCCCGCCCAAACCACCTATGCCGAGTTGCTGCAGAAATCCATCGCCTATTCGACGATGATCAAATCGGTTGATCCGAACGCGCTCGTATATGGTCCGGTCAGCTACGGTTGGGAAGGCTTTGTAAGTTTGCAGAACGCGCCCGATTCGGCGGCCGACGGCAACTTTCTCAACTATTACCTGAAGAACATGTCGGCCGCTTCCACCGCGGCTGGAACCCGGCTGCTCGATGCGCTGGACCTGCACTGGTATCCCGAAGCGACCGGCATCAACGCATCGGGCCAAAGCACGCGCATCACGGTCGATGACACATCCCCCGGAGTCGACGCGGCCCGGTTGCAGGCGCCGCGCTCGCTGTGGGACCCCACCTATACGGAAAACAGTTGGATCACGCAGGATACCGGCTCGGGCCCGATCCAACTCATTCCCCGCACGCAGGCGCAAATCAATGCGAACTATCCCGGCACAAAGCTCTCGATCAGCGAATACAACTACGGCGCCGGCAACGACATCACCGGAGGAATCGCCGAGGCCGACGTGCTGGGCATTTTCGGCAAGTACGGCGTCTATTCCGCCAATGAGTGGTCCCTGCTGTCCAATGAGAATTTTACCGACGGCGCATTTGAAATGTTCCGCAACTACGACGGAAAGGACTCCACCTTCGGCGATACCGAGGTCCAAGCCGCCAATAGCGACACCGTTGATACTTCGATCTACGCCAGCATCGACTCGAAGAATCCATCGCACCTGACCCTCGTCACCATCAACAAGGAAACGCAGGCGGTGACATCGACGATCAACATCGCCGACGGCGTCAACTACAAGACAGCCGCGGTTTATCAACTGACCTCGGCGAATGCCACGCCGCAGTTTGCCGGCGACATCGCCATCACCAATCCAGCGTCGTTCACCTATCTGATGCCCGCGTACAGCGTGAGCACGATCAGCTTCTTCGTGCCCGGCCAGACCGTCGGAACATGGGGCATTGCCGGTGGCGGAAGCTGGAGTACGCTTGGAGATTGGAGCGGCGCGCCTCCGCAGACGGCCGGCGACACCGCCAATTTCACCAGCTCCATTTCCAACGCGTCCACCGTCACGCTCAACGGCAACTACTCCGTCGGAACCCTCAATTTCAATAACGCGAAATCTTACACGATCAGCCAGGGGAGCGGCGGCGCGCTCACCCTCGCCAGCGCCGCCGGCCCCGCCGCGATCAACGATTCGGGCGGGACGCACTACATCACCGCGCCGGTGGTGCTCGGCTCGAGCACCGTGGCGACCGTGGTAAACAGCGGCGACAGTTTGCAAATCTCCGGCGCGATCAGCGGAAGCGGCGGCCTGACGATTGCCGGCAGCGGCGCGGTCACGCTCAGCGGGTCCAATACCTATTCCGGCGGCACAACGGTTTCCGGCACGTTGCTCGTCGGCGCGGCGCCGGCGCTTCCCGCGGGCGGCGGTCTGACGATTCAATCAACTGGCAAGACGCAGTTCGCTTCGGGCATCGGCGGCGTCAGCGTCGCATCCCTCTCCATCAGCTCCGGCGGGAAACTCGACATCGCCAACAATCATCTCATCATCAATTACGGCGGGTCCGATCCCATCGCCACGATCGCCGGATACCTCGCCACCGGGTACGCCAATGGCAATTGGAACGGCCCCGGCATCGACAGTTCGGCTGCCGCGGGGAATCCGAGTTATGGTCTGGGTTATGCGGATTCGGCCGACCCCGGCAACCCCGCCAACCTCGCCACCGACCAGATCGAAATCAAATACACGCTTCTCGGCGATGCGACTCTCACCGGCACGGTCACCGGTACTGACTTCACCATCTTGGCCACCAACTTAGGCAAGCAGGTGTCGGGGTGGGATCGGGGCGATTTCCTGTACACCGGCACGGTCACCGGCTCCGACTTCACCGCCTTGGTCGCTAACCTTGGCAAACAGGCCAACGGGGCTGACGTGGTATTACCCGCCGCCGACTGGGCCGCGGTTGACGCCTTCGCGGCCGCCAACGGCCTGTTGGCCGATGTTCCGGAACCAGCGGCTCTGTCGCTGTTGGGCATCGCCGGATTGGGCCTGCTGGGTCGGCGTCGGGCCGGACCGGTGCGACGGCTCGACTGTCTTCGACAAGCTCGCTTCGTCTGAACTCAGCGTCGAAGACAGACCCCGAGCCTGTCGAGGGGCGCTCGCCGCAGGCACGCCCCGGCTCTGTGACATCGGGAGTTGCCTCACGCCGGCTTCGAGCACCAGTTCTCCCACATTCTCCGATACGCCGCTTCGACATTTCTGGCGAAGCGCGGTGCATCCATCAGCGGGGACGCCTGCATCCGCGGACGCAGGGTGCGACGCAGTTCAGCCAGCCGCGGCAGGTCACCGGCAAGGCCCGTGGCGATCTGCACATATTGTTGCGGCGTCCGTGCGATGAATTCCGGCAGGCCGACGTTGCTCAGCAGGCTCACTCCAACGCGGGAAGCATGGGTTCGGCCGGCCAAGCTCACCACGGGCACGCCCATCCACAATGCTTCGCAGGTTGTCGTCGTTCCGTGATAGGGATAGGTGTCCAACGCCAGATCGACTCGGTGATAGAGTTCCAAATGCCCGC
>JBEKHH010000105.1:0-6124 GCA_050012375.1 Tepidisphaeraceae bacterium | reverse complement strand
TGATGGTGTAAAAAAGCCTCCATGGCATTGCTCCTGTAGGACGGTAAGTGCTTCGCAACACGCACCGTACCTTAACGAGCAATGCCTAATTATTTGGGTTGCGGGCGAAGCCCGCGCCAGGTGCTCCGCGGTTAAAGAATTGGATTGAAATGGAGTCGCGATCGTCGCTACAACTCCATCAGCATTTCCATGGTGCTGAGGCGAAACCCGCAGGAAGCGAAGAGTTTTCGCGCCGGCTCGTTGGCCGCGGCGGTGTCGAGCCGAACCTGGCTGACGCTCAACGCCTTGAAGCGCTCGATGGCCAGCATGACCATCTGGCGGGCGATGCCTTCGTTGCGATATTCCTCTTCAACCCAGAGATCGTGAACGAATCCAAATTCCTTGACGCGGTAGATGGGGATTTCCGCTTCGACGGTCCCGATGAGAAAGGCGACGATTCTCTGCTCGCGCTGGGCGACGATGAAAACGCTTCGGGGATCGCTCACCCGCTGGGTCAGCCAGCGGCGATATCGTTCATGGGGATTTGGAAGAAAGCCGTATTTCGCCGGGTCCCAAGTTTCGTGAAGGGCGCAGGTTTTTGCCACCATCGGCAGGACGGCGGAAACGTCCTCTGCGTTGGCGGGACGAATATCCATAACGGTGAGATAGCATCCGCGCGAACACAGAGCAACTCATTGATTACGTGGCCCTCGCGCGTTCAGACAGCCTCCTTGATCGGGAATATTTCGACGATGCGGCCCAGTCTCAAATATATTTTTGCAAAAAATATTTGGACTATTGCGGCGCCGCTGTAAGATCGGCCAAGCATTTCTGAAATCGGTCAAGGGAGGAGTGTCATGAAAAGCTCTGCGGTTTTGGTGCTGGTGGCGCTGCAGGGAATTTTTGCCGTGGGATGGGTCATCGCCGACAACGTATCTCCGACGACCCGCCCGACCGATGGGCCCGCCCCCGCCACACCGCAGCCCGATGTTCGGAAACTTCAGGACCGGGCGATGGATTGCAAGACCGCGCTGGCCCGCGCACAAGATGACTGCATCCGGCGGCTGGAGAAAAGCGATCAGTACCAGGCGGCGGCCGCGGATTTGGAGCTTGTTCAAAAGGAGTTGGATGATGCAAGCGATCCGGACTGCCGCGCGAAAGCCGCTTCCGCTCGAATCGCCGCCAAGGAACATCTCGAGGCGATGAAGACCCAGGCTCTGGCGTCAGATCGAACCGTCGCCGCCGCGGCCACGGCGCAGCGGGAAGCCTTGGACGCGTATCAGACCGCGATCATGCAAGATTCGGCCGCCGCCACATTGACCCAGACAAAGTCGAACCTTCGATCGCAGGAATCGGACGACGATGAGGCGGTGAAAGAAATGCTGGAACGGGGAGAGACCCAAAGATTGGCGGACATGAAATCGCTCCTGGCCGAAATCCGCCAATTGGATGGCCAGCTCGTGAAATTGCCGGACAGCAGCAACTACGACACGCAACGCAACGAGATTTCTCAGGCGATTGTAAAGGACCGGCAGTTGATTTCGCAGTGCCAAAGATTGAAGGGCCATTATCTTCCCGATTTGGAAATGAAGGTCGGATCGACCGGCACCATTTACGGCGCGCTGCACGTTTTCCAGGTGATCGACGGTAATGATGTACTTTTGAGCTTCGGCGAGAATTCCGTCTGCTGGGCGAAGGGATTTGACACCTCGGGCCTGGTGGATGACCAGGAATTTGAATTCCATCGCCCATTGCGCGTCACCGGCACCACTCAATACGCCACCGCCGCCGGATCGACCCGGACCGTGTTTGTGCTCGAGCCATTCGGACAGCAGAATCCGTAACCCCGCATTTCTCGACGATCGTGTTTAAAGAATAAACTGGCTCAGGTCCTCATCCTTGACGATGCCGGAGAGCTGCTCGCGGACGTATTGGGCGGTGATCGAGATTTTCTTGTCTCGCAAGTCCGGGGCGTCGAAGCTGATCGTCTCCACCACGCGCTCGATGATCGTGTAGAGCCGGCGAGCGCCGATGTTCTGCGTTCGTCGATTCAGGTCGTACGCCATCTGCGCCATCTGGTCGATCGAATCCTCGGCGAACTCAATCGTGATGCCTTCGGTCCCTAGTAGTTCCACCTGTTGGCGCGTGAGCGAATGCTTCGGCTCGTGGAGAATGCGGACGAAATCATCCTTGGTGAGGTCCGTCAGTTCCACGCGGATGGGGAAGCGGCCCTGAAGTTCCGGCATCAGATCGCTGGGCTTGCTGCTGTGAAACGCCCCGGCGGCGATGAAGAGAATGTGGTCCGTCTTGACCGGGCCATACTTGGTAATGACGGTGGAACCTTCGACGATCGGCAAAAGATCGCGCTGCACGCCCTGGCGTGAAACGTCCGGGCCGTGTTGTGATTGGGGGCCGCAGATCTTGTCGATTTCATCGAGAAACACGATGCCGCTCTGCTCGACGCGCTCGATGGCCTGGCGATAAATCTTGTCGCGATCGACGAGTTTTTCCGCTTCCTGGGCGAGGAGGACCTTGCGGGCATCGGCCACCGGCAGGCGGCGCGTTTCACGCCGAACGGGGAGCATCTTTTCCAGCATGGATTGAAATTCGACGTCCATTTCCATGCCGGCCTGGCCGAGGACTCCGACGGTGGCGCGCTGCTCGACCTGGAACTCGATGGGGCGGTCTTCCAATTCGCCGGCTTTGAGTTGCTCGCGCAATTTTTCCCGGACGCGCAGGCGTTTGGCCTTGGTTTCCTCATCGTCGTACGCGCCGGACCGCTCGCCGCCCAGCAGCAGGTCGAGCAGGCGATCCTCCACCTGCGCGGCGGCCGGCTCATGGACCGCTTCGGTCATTTCCTCTCGAACCAGCGCGATGGAAGAATCGAGGAGATCGCGGATCATGGAATCGACATCGCGGCCGTGATACCCGACCTCGGTGAACTTGGTGGCCTCGACCTTGATGAAGGGAGCGCCGGTGAGAGCGGCGAGTCGGCGGGCGATTTCAGTTTTACCCACGCCGGTCGGACCGATCATGATGATGTTCTTGGGCGCGACATCCTGGCGGATGGCCTCGGGAAGCTGCTGGCGGCGCCAGCGGTTTCGGATGGCGACGGCCACGGCCCGCTTGGCGTCGGCCTGGCCGATGATGTACTGATCGAGTTCGGCGACGATCTGGCGAGGCGTCAGGGTTTGCATGGACGGATTATTGTAGTCCAATTCGACACGTCGAGAAGGCAGAGCCGCACCCGTGCCGGCCCGAACCGGGGCGACGGCTCGACTGCGCTCGCCGCGGGCACGCCGGCTCCGCGGTAAAAAATGAATTTTGCAGGGCGAACACTTAATTCCCGTGATGCAACCGCTTCAACCGCTCCCCCAGCAGACCGATCACGACGTATTGATAATTCAAGTTGTTCGTCGCCGCGGTATCAGGAATGCCGTTGTCTTTACGGAATACATGCGCCACGTTCAAACACGCGCTCCGTTTGGCTGGGTTGTCGGGCAATAGCGCATACAGGGTAAATCCGTCCACATAAACCTTGTCGGCCCCCGCGCCGTACATGTCACTGACCAGCTTCTTATCCGCATCGTCCGCCGCGCCCGTCCGGCACCATGCATACCCCTCCTGAATGCGAAATGGATTCTGCCTAATCCGCTGCGAAATCAGCTCGTCCAGCGCTGTCGGCCCGGTTTGGCCCGGCTGAACGGTCAATGGCGTCCCGGGCGTTATCATCGGCGGAGCCCGGATTGCCGAAACATACGGCGACGCCGTCGGCCGGGCATGGCTCGCCGCCAGCGACATGATCAGCGCAATCACAATCAGCGTCATGAAGAAATTGCACAACCGCGAAACCAACGACATCAGCCCCGCAAACTTGATATCAGCGCCCGAAAGCCTGAACAGGTACCAGAAGCAGATATGGTAAACGACGGCCAGCACGACAAGGTAAACGAGCCAAACCGCGGGACCTCCATCATATTTTTTGGAAATCATGCCGGCGGATTGCATGGCCGCAATCAGCCATAGGATGGCAATATCGCCGAAAAGGATCGTGCCCGCGAACTTAAAAATCGCCGTGCGCAACAGCCCGACGTTCACATCGCAGTAAGCCGCCAGCGGCACCGCCGCCAGGGTCAGCACCGCCGTCTTGAAAAGCGTGACCGCCAACATGATTGCGAAAGCGATGGAAATCGCGAAGCCGACCAGCGGCCCGGTCCCCATTTTCTGGATGATATACACGGCGATGCCCGCGAAACCCGCCGCCAGCAGGATCGCCGGGGCAATGTAATCGCGGAACGGATCGTAAAGTTCCCCCGTCAAGGGATCGACGCGATCCGACCGCGGCGTCCGCGCCGTTATCGCCGGGCGCTGATATTCCAACGCCTCCGGCGCCGCCAATGCGACGGCGGCCGTCGGAATGACGATCGGGGCCCGGTCAATGACGGCGGACTTGGCATCAGATGACAATTCGGCCAATGCGTATAAATCGTCTTCGACCGGCTCCGCCTGTGGAGGATGCAACGGTACGGTGACCATCTGGCCGCACTTGCACTTGCCCCGCTTGCCGGCAACTTCCTTCTTCCAGGTATAGGTGCGGTGACAGTTTCCGCAAGAATATTTTGGAACATCGGAGGACATGGCATTGCCTCCACGGAGTTGAGTTTGAACGGCGTCGGATTATACGAGCTTAGGAAGAGAAACGTAATAAACTTGACCCGCGTAACAGAGGCGGGTTTTTGTTTAGGTCGCGCTAAAGAGCGGGGCCGCTTGTTGATTGCTATGGCAATGGCATCGGCGGAGCAACGGCAAAGACGCCGGTCGGGTACTCTGGTATAATCAATACATGAAGACGACTTTCACAGCAGTCATCGAACGAGATGCGGACACTGGGCTGCTGGTCGGCTACGTTCCCGGCTTTGCTGGCGCACACTCGCAAGGCGCGAGTCTGGACGAGCTGAATCGCAATCTGCGTGAAGTAATTGAAATGCTGCTGGAGGACGGCCAACCCGCCCTGGAGGGGGAATTCGTCGGCACCCAGACGGTGACGGTCGAGTGAAATGCCAAAGCTCCCCGTGCTGAAGCCCCGTGAAGTCGTCGCCCTGTTGGTCAGGCATGGCTTCACCTAGTGCGACAGCGCGGCTCCCACATGCAATTTCGACATCCGGATGGCCGGGCGACCACGGTTCCGGATCATAGTGGCCGTGATATTTCACCCTCCCTCCTTCGGCAGATTGCTCGCGACATCGAAATGACCGCGGAGGAGTTTGTGGCCGGAAGGTGAACGGATCCGAAAGCGGAAGGTCATTCCGTCACTCCTCCTGCCGATTCTTGTTCTTTCCCCTTCGGCACGAAGTCAAATCGATATTTCTCGCTGAGTTGGATGCGCGTCATGTGAATGATTTCCTGCACATGCCCGCGAAAATGGCAAATCGTGTCGGTGACGGCGGCCAGGACCGTCGTGTCATATCCTTGAATTCGCCGGCGCGACAAGAGTTGGTCGGGCGTCAGGCGAGACAGGGTTTTGTCCGCCTCGGAAACAACATCTGCCAGGATGCCCAGGATTTCGCCCTTTGGGCGGTTGGAGCGATCGGCGAATTCCATGGGGCGATTGCGGATGTCGCTCTCGCCGCCGACGCCGGCGACGATCCATTGCCGCAGGTTTCCTGAAAGATGCAGCATCAGGTTGGCGATGCTGTTCATATCCGGTTTCGGCCGCCACCAGAGCTGGTCGCCCGTGAGTTGATCGACGCAATGGGTGATCTTGCGCATTCCCTCGGAAAGCGTATGCCGGTTGGCGGAAACAAATGCTTCGCAAATCTCACTGGGTCTCGGCAATGCGGGCGTCATTTTCACCTCGAATTCGGACTTTTACCGCGGAGATCGCTGAGATCGCTGAGACGGACGCAGAGAAGATTTTTCGCCACAGATGAAATTCCGATTGGGTTTTATCTGTGTGCATCTGAATTTTCATCTGACTTCGGCGAGCTCAGTCGAGCCGTGGCAAATATGCATTTCTCAGCGATCTCCGCATTGCAAAGCTGTGGCATCTTGTTTTTTTGGCAAGGTTCAGTGGTCATGCGGCAAGTTTGGTTACGTCGGCCTCGCGAAGAATCAACGCGGCGCTCATCGTCTTGTGCCCCTGGGA
>JBEKHH010000104.1:0-6225 GCA_050012375.1 Tepidisphaeraceae bacterium | reverse complement strand
GCCGAGTGCTAATTACCGCTCTGCTGACTGCGCGAGCGGCCAACGTCGCCAAGCTCGCCGCCGCGTGATAAAATCTTCGCGGAAATACAAGAAATGCACGGTTAGCATTGCGAAGACAGACGCGAAGAAATTCATTGGCTGATTTCTTCTCGCTGTCTTCGCGATCTTCGCGGCTTCGCGGTTGCATTTCTCATTTCTCAAAAATAAGCGGCCGCAACACCGTGCATTGCACTGCCGCCAGGGCGTCGGTCAGCTCCTGGTATTGCCGGGCGCTGTGATACAACCCGGCGATGGCTCCGCCGCTGCCGGCGAATGTCGCGCTTGCCCCCACGGCTCTTGCCGCTTCCACCATCCGCAAATTCTCCGGCGAAATATTCATGATCGTTCGCCGCAGATCGAAATTCGCGTTCACCACTTCGTGCAGCTCGCCCCAATTCCCGGACATCAGCGCCTCCCGCCCGCGATCCGTCAATTCCCGGTATTTCTGCATCGCATTCACCACCGTCTTGTCCCCGCTGCTGTACAGCGCCCGCAGATTGCGATGCGGAACATCGCTCACCTCCGCTCGATCCGGATCGTAAGCCACGTACAGCGGCGGCATCTTCTGGGGATGAAGCTCCTCGTAATCGCCGTACCCTCGCTGTTCCATCAGCTTTCGGTCGAAATCCATGAAAACGATCCCCTCGTACGTCTGAATGACGCGGTCCTGCATGCCGGCGGAAATGCCCAACTCGTCCTTTTCCACGCTCAGCGCCAGCGTGGGCAGCATGGGCTTGGGAATCTCCACTTCGTAAAACTTCATCAAGGCCCGCAGCGTCGCCACCACGATCGCGCTGCTGCCGGACAGTCCCACCAACCGCGGAATATTGGTTTCAAATTCGACCGTCAAATTCCGCTTATGCAGCTCGCGATTGTTCTGCCGGCAATAGTCGTGGAATCGCTTGAGAGTCGCCTTGATCAGCCGCATTCCCCCGTAATAGCCGTGCAGTTGGATATCGCGCAGAAACGCCCCGACGGTGTCGAACTTGCTCAGGTCTCCGTGGGTGGGAACGATTTCAAAATGCGGGCTTTCCCAGAGCCGGACGGTCGCCTTGAAATTGCGGATCACAAACGAAATCGTCTTGCCGAAATATCCATCGGATGGATTTCCCACCAGACCGGCGCGGGCGAAGGCATGGGCGGTGTAAATCATGGGGCCTCGGGAAGCAGCAGGCGCGGATCGACGATTTGCCTCCGCGCCGCCCCGGTGCGCGCGTCGCTGCCGATGACCGCAATCGGCTGGTTCGATTCCCCAGCCCTCCGCAGCACGTATTTGCTCATCTCCGGCTCAATGCGAAGGCCCAGGCGGTCCCGAATCAGCGATCTCAATTCCGATTCTTCCACCGGCGATTCCTTAATTCCCCTACTTCGATTTTCGCGTAGTCGGAGGGAAATGCGACGATTCCAATTCCCCTTTGAGTTGTTCCGCCCGAGTCATCAAGCCCGGACTCGCCTCCGTCGCCGCGGGCATCGGTTGCAAATTGTACGTCAGCGTATGATGGTCCTTCAGCGGGATCGGCAGCAACTCCGCCACCAGGTCAATGGGGACCCACTCATAAAACGGAGCGATCACCGGCTCGGGCTTTTTGATGGTTTGGTATCCCTCGCATCGCACCGTCACGTCATACGTGCCATACCACGTGAAATCCCGCTGCACGGGAGTCCGGCCCATTTCCTGGCCGTTCAGATAAACCAGCGCGCCCGGTGGATTGCTTTGCACGGTGAGAATTCGTTCCACGCACCCGCCGGTCCCGGCGAAAACCGGCGCGATGCAACAGACCAGACCGATGCGCCTCTTCATCCCGCGCCAAAGTATAGACGCCGCTCGATCCATAACAAGATCGCCGGCTGATGCTTTCGTGCGGCCGATGGCTTAAACTCTCGTCGGCGGACTCCCCATAATGACGCTTCTATTCGTCGCCATCCTCATACTTCTCCTCCTTCTCGATGTCTTCGTGTACTGGAGAATGTACGTGCTGCTTCGCGCGGTGCGCCGCCCGTGGATTTGGCGGGTCATCCTCTCCTGCCTGGCGTTTACCGCCCTGGCATTCTGGGTCGGAGCCGTGGTCGCCCTTCCCTTGCTGGGCGGAACGCGGGACCCCCTTCCGCGATGGCTCATCGCCAGCCTATACATCTGGCATTTTCTGACGCTCCCGCTGATGGTCCTGGCGCTGCTCCTCGACCTGCTCGTTCGCGCGCTTCGCAATGCCCGGCGACTGCTGGCTTCAGATGCCGCAAAAAAAACTCCCGATGAATCGCCCCCGGCCCCGATGTTGTCCCGCCGCAATTTTCTCACCTCCCTCGGCCTGACGGTCGTGCCCGCCGCCACGATCTCTATGGCCGGCGTTTCCAGGACAAAACTCGGCAAGTTCCGAATCATGCCCTATCAATTGTCAATCGCCGGCTGGCCGCGGGAATTGGACGGCTACACCATCACCGTCGTCGCTGACGTTCACGCCGGGGCGTTTTCCACGCAGAAAATGCTCGATGACATCGCCGACGCCACCAATCGCCTGCGCTCCGATTTGATTCTCCTGGCCGGGGACCTTATCAACGTCGCCCTTGCCGATTTGCCCGGCGCGCTGGACATGGTCCTTCGCTTGGACGCCCGCGACGGCGTTTACATGATTCAGGGCAATCACGACGTCATTCAAGGCCCCGACCGTTTCGATCATGCCGTCCGCCGTCGCGGCGTGAATCTCCTGGTCGATGAGGTTGCCACCATCACCCCGCCGGTTGGGGGCATGCCGTTTCAAGTGCTCGGCCCACGCTGGACCGCCGATCGGTTCAGGGACGATTCCGTCGCCTACACCGCCAGCCTGCGCGATCCCGGAATGTTCCCGCTCATGCTCGCGCATCATCCGCACAGTTGGGATATGGCCGCGGCGTGCGGCATCCCGCTGGTCATCTCCGGCCACACTCACGGCGGACAAATCATGCTCACCGACCGGATCGGCGGCGGTCCGCTCCGATTCAAATATTGGTCGGGACGATACGACAAGCCCGATTCCACCCTGATCGTTTCCAATGGCGTAGGCAATTGGTTCCCCCTGCGCGTCAACGCCCCCGCGGAAATTCTGCAAATCACCATGCACCCCGCGCACCCCATTTAGCCCCCGGACTTCGGCGAGCTCAGTCGAGCCGTGATTCACCGGGGGCCCATCCGCCACACAACAAGCCCCGCGCCGATCAATGCCAGCGCCAAGGCGCACATCCACGGAGCCAGCGACGTTTCCCTTTGCGGCCAGCGAAAATCGATCGGGCCATGATCCGTCGGCCAGACAAGTTCGCCTCCGCTTCTCTGGGCGAGTTCCCGCATCGCCGCGTGATCGTTCCCCACAGCATCGAATTCCTCCGGATACCGTCCCGGCAACGACATGCGATCGATCACCTCATCGCCCACGCGCACCGTGGCGATTTGCGAACTTCCCGGCGCGTCAAAGCTGGCTTCATATCGCCCCGGCCCGGTTTGCCCCACCTCAACTTTCTTCAGAGCCGCGTCATCCACAAGCTCCAGCAGAATCGGCAGGCCGTTGAGAAACCTCCCCGCGTCAATGGCGTCCACAATCACGCGAACCCGCCGGCCCGTCTCCCATTGCACCGAAAACCGTGGATCGCGCGGCTTGGCGGCAATCCGCGCCGCGATCGCTTCGATCCGCGATTCTTTCGCTTCGTACGCCACCGCCGCCACGCATCCGCTCCCAACACGCCAATATCCCGCCATCGGCAACTCAATGGCGTTGCGAGTCGCGCTGGCCCACCGCTGGGCCTGCGGTTTGAGCCAGGTGCGATTCCAAACCGGCACGATTTCGCTTCCAAGCAACGCGCTCCCCTTCGGGTCGCGGCTAAACGCCTCATTTTCAAAAACGACGGTCACCGGCTCATGCGCCACCCGCTCCGGCAGGGCCGCCTGGGACAATTTCGCAATCGATTGCGCCCACTGCCGCGGATCGAATTGTTCGACGACCTCCCCGCCCGTGGCGGCGGAGATTTGGCGGATGATTTCCAGCGCGCTGCCGCGACCGAGCGCCAGCACGTGCAACCGGATTTTCTCGCGGCCAAGAAGATCGGCCAACTCGCTCGGATGATCGAATGTTGTGTCGCAATCCGAAAGCAGCAGAAGCTCCGTCGGCAATGTTCCACCGGCATCATGCGCGATCTGGTTCAATGCCGATTCGAGATTCGTCGGCCCGTGCGGAAACGCATCGGCCGGCGGCAGGGGGGTTCGCGCGGCCTCGGCGGCTGTGCTGCCCCCGCTCCACCATCGCACCACGTCTGAAAACTGCCCGATCTGCACCGGGTCTGCCCCAGGAAGCGCCGGGAGCAGATGAACCACGGCCCGCACCGCCGTTTGCCAGCGTGAAATCCCGCTGCCGGCGTCCTGGCCCATCGAGCCGCTGCCATCCACCAGCAGCACCCAGCGCGTCGTCGGATCGGGTGGAGAACTCGACAGCCCGCTGAGTTGTTCCAGCGCGGTCCCCGCATATCCGCCGGCCGCGAAGGCGCGATCTCCGCCGACGATCAGAAGCGACCCGCCGAGGTCGCGAACATATTGCATCAGGCAATCCATTTGCGATTGCGTGAAATGGTCGGCCGGCTGGTTATCGACGACGATGACGGCCGGAGCGAGATATTCCCGCGAGAGATCGGGAAGCGCTTCAGGAGGAAAAGTTCGCCAGTACCCCCCCGGCGAATTTTCGCCGATCCACCATTTTTCGCTGGCCGGTGCAGCCGCAACGCGCAGCGACAGAGAATCGTTTTCCGGCCAAAGGTCAGCGGCGTTCAATTTCACCCCGGCTTTGGTCGCCCCGCCGGCAATGGGCCGCGCGATCACCAGATTTCCCGGATCGATTCTGACCGTCGTTGATCCGGTCATGCCTTCAAGAGCTGCTTCTCGCGGCGGACCGGAATTGGCAATCGTTGCCGCCAGCGTCCGCCCACGAAGTTCCAATCGCTGAACCGAGCCGTCCGATACGTTCTCCAGATTCTCATCCACGGCGATGTAAACCGGCGGCGACGCCTTGGGCAGATCGAACCGCGCATCGCTGAACAGGACGATCGCATCCGCCGCGGCAGGCGAAAACCGCGTCTGGTCCGCGGGCATTTCCTCCATGGCGCCCGGCGGATCGATCGCCACATTATGGCCGGCAAACGCGATGAATTGACACGAGGAGTCGCCGATGAGTTCCCGCACCCGGCGGCGGAGGAAATCGGCGCTTCGAAACCGCGCCCCGCGAGTGCTGGGAGAAAGGTCCACCATCACGGCGATGGTTCCCGGCTCGGCGCGATGCCACACGGGTCCGGCAGCCGCCAGCGCAAGAAACATCACGCCGGCAGCGAGCAGCATCGCCGATCGAATCGGGACATCGATTCGCCGAACGATCGCGATCCCCACCGCCGCGACCGCCAATGCCAGGGCCGCGATCCCAAAATGGGGTGAAGAAAACGAAACCATTGCCAGGGCGGACATGAATCCGCATTATAATGTCGCGCACGGCCCCAGAGGCCCATACCATGAAACCCGCTCAATCCACGACCATTCTCAGCGTTCGCAAAGACGGCCAGGTTGCCCTTGGCGGCGATGGCCAGGTCACGCTCGGCAACGTCGTGGCCAAGCACGACGCGGTGAAGGTTCGCCGAGTCGGCGGCGGGAAAGTCCTCACCGGCTTCGCCGGATCGGCCGCCGATGCTTTCGCGCTGCTCGAGCGTTTCGAGAACAAGCTGGCGGAACATCCGGACAACACGCGCCGCGCCGTCATCGAGCTGGCCAAGGATTGGCGCACCGACCGGGTCCTGCGCCGGCTGGAAGCGATGCTGGCCGTCGCCGATGCCAGCGTGAGCCTGATCGTCAGCGGGGCGGGGGACGTGATCGAGCCGACCGACGGCATCATCGGCATCGGCAGCGGTGGGGCGTACGCGCTGGCCGCCGCCAAGGCCCTGCTGGCGCAGACGAATCTCTCGGCCAGGCAGATCGTCGAGGAAGCCCTGAAGATCGCGGGCCAAATCTGCATTTACACCAACACCAACATCAAGGTCGAATCGCTCTAATGTCCCAAAAGTTTCATTGAACCGCAGAGATCCTGGCGCGGGCTTCGCCCGCAACCCAAATAATTAGGCATTGCTCGTTAAGGTACGGTGCGTGTTGCGAAGCACTTACCGTCCTACAGGAGCAATGCCATGGAGGCT
>JBEKHH010000103.1:0-6318 GCA_050012375.1 Tepidisphaeraceae bacterium | reverse complement strand
TTCCTTGTGCACGTCCATGCCGATATATTTGGCGCTGGTCATAAAGGGCGTTCCTTTCTGGAGGAGTTGAGCCGAACAGTCAAAACCCTAAACCAAAACGGGCGCCCTTTTATATTGCGTCGGATTACCGGTAACTTGGGTACCGGAACTTTTCCGGTTAGCGCGTTCCCTCGGCGCACCGGCGGTATAATTCCGCGCGATGTCTCCTACGGTAAAGTGGCTGGGCAATTGGGTCCTTTGGACTCTTGCGACCATTGGGCTGGCGTTAGCCGTTCTCGTTCCCGACGCGATGGTCCACGTGTGGGTCGGCAAGCGGATGGGTATGGACCGCGCGATGGCTATGCCGTGGATCGCTCTCTTTTTCGATCATGCGGTGATGACTCTGGTGGCGCTGATCCTGATCGCTCTGCTGAGCAAAGGGCGGATGGGGGAATACGGCCTGCAGAAGCCGCGGGGGAAATCGTACGTGGCTGCTTCGATCGGCTGGGGGATTTTCTTCGGCGTGCTGATGACCGTGGCGGACTATTTGCCGTCGCTGCTGGCGCACAAGCCGCCGGAAAGTTATCCGCTGACTCCGGTGAACATCACCGGATGGCTGGTATTTACATTCGTTTACGTGGGATTCACGGAGGAGATTCCGTTTCGCGGGCTGTTGCAAACTTTCCTGATGCAGCGGACGACGGGGCGGATTCGCATCGGCAGCTACGACATGCATGCGGCCGGGGTCGTGCTGGCTGTGCTGTTCGCGCTGGCGCATGTGAGCTATTTCTGGGTGCGGCCGTTTTGGGCGGCGCTGGCGCAGCAGCTTTATGCGATCGCGTTCGGGATCCTATATGCCTACTGGCGGGAAAAATCGGGCAGCCTCACCGCCGCGATCATCGGGCACAACGTGAGCGATGGAGTCGAAACTTCAATCGTGCTGTTCCTGGAATGGCTCTGGCGCTAGCAGCGGCTATGCCGCAGCCGCCTTCAGGTGGATGCATTAGGGCTTTCGTTTCCTTTGGGCGGTTCAGGTGAGCCAAGTCCCGGTAAGTCGGATAACCGGACATGTTGGTTCCAGTACCAACTTTTCCGGTCACCGCGTTTATTAGGACTTAGCTCGGATTGTTGGACTGGGAACCACCGATTTGAAGATCGGGAAGAGGTCAATCGCTTGAACACAGCATTGCCCGAGAAATCCTCAATCCGAAAGACCGCGTAGAAAAAGAGTGCATCAATTCTCGGCGAGCAGCATCAGAGTGGAGATGCCATCATTACGTGGGTTGCGCCAAAGAGGTTGGCGCTGATCTCGTCCACGGTTCGGATGGCCAGTCTAACAAACAAAGGAGGAGCGCCATGTCCCATCACCTCGATTCACCAATTGCTCGCCAAGACATCCGCCTCGACATCACCGATCTCTATGTATTTCGTGGCGAAACAGGCACCGTGTTCGTAATCAATGTCTGCCACTCAATTTTCGGCGCCATCCCTGCGCCTGGCTACCATCCGGAGGGAATGTACGAATTCAAAGTCGATTTGAACGGCGATGCGATTGAAGACATCACCTACCGCATTACATTCAACGAACGCGACAAGGATGGGAAACAGAGCTACGTGGTACGTTGCATCAGTGGTGCGGAGGCGGTCGATCCGCATGCGCCCGGCCGTGTCCTCGCGCAGGGCACAACTGGGGAGACTGTCACCACGGCATCCGGTTTGCGCATCTGGGCTGGCAAAGCCGGTGATCCGTTTTGGATTGAGCCTGATGTGCTTCACGCGGTCGGCCACGCCTTTCAGGACGGCACCGTAGTCAACTTGGCCGGCTGGGATCCCAGTCACGCGAAAAACCTCTTTGCTGGACACACGGTGTATTCGATTGTGCTCGAGGTGCCCGATGGCGAGTTGCTCGCCGGCGGTGGCGACGAGCGTCGAATCGGCGTATGGGCGGTGTCAACATTAGCGACCGACGCAGGGGGTTGGCGTTCGATCAACCGCGTGGGTTTTCCGATGATTCATCCGCTGTTTACCCAGTACAACGAAGATCTCGGCAATCGTCTTAATGCCGGGCGCCCCGCCGACGATTTCGCGACTTACGGAGCGGCCGTCGCGAAAGCAATTGCCAGCGTCGTCGCTGCAAACGGAACAGCCGAAGATCCTCGGGCATATGGGGAGAAAGTCGCACACCGATTTTTCCCCAACATCCTCCCTTATGAAGTCGGCACACCCGCCGTGTTCGGGTTCGCCGAGTGGAACGGTCGCTCGCTTACAGACAACGCGCCCGATGTCATGTTTTCCATAGCGGCGAACACTCCCGTTCGTCTCGGGATCGGCAAGGATTCGGTCACCTCGAAGCCGTCGAAGACGTTTCCATACGTTCCTGCTGCCGGTGAAAGCCGGATGGCCGGGGCGTGAACTAGTTTCACCTGGCGCATCGAGGACGCATAGGGGGCGTGCCGTGTGGCCCCTTCCGCGCGCACCCAGCCGATCAGCGGGGAGTCCACTGCGGGTGGTTGGTGAAGAGACCGCTGACGATACCGATCTGGAACACGATGAAGAGGCCGAATCCCAGGCTGATCAAGCCGGAGGCGATGCGGAGGCTATTATTCAGGCGCGAAAAGCGCTTTTCGGCGTAGGCGAACGGCGCGCCCATGGCGCCGGTGATGAGCATCATCCCGGCGATCGTGCCGATGCCAAAGAGGAGGAGGTAGGCAACGGCCCATTTCGGATCGCGAATCGTGGTGAGGACGAGGAGCGCGACGGCTGCGGATCCCGCCAAGCCATGGACGAGCCCGACGATAAGCGGGCGCAAGGCGTTGTAAAGGCCGAGGGAGCCGAAGCGCCGGTCGACCCAGTTGGGCAGCGTCTGTGCGGGCTGGTGGGAATGGGCTTCTGAATTTTGGAGGTGCGGATGCGTATGGGCGAAATCGAAGCGGCTGCGCGGTTGCGAATATAAGGCGCCGGAGGAGCCGGCCTGATGCGCCGGTGAATAGGTGTTCGTGATCCACTGGAGGATTCCCGTGAGATTCAGTATCCCGAGCAGGATCAGCATCGAGCCGACGGAAAACTCCATCGAGAGGCCGATGCGCGTTGGGATGACCCAGCCGAAAAGGATGATGCCGCCGCCGACGAGCAAAATCGTGAGCGTGTGACCAACTCCCCAGAGAGCGCCGATCACCGCCGCGTGTTTGATCGAGCGATGACGCGAGACGATCGTCGACACCGCGATGACGTGGTCGGGATCGGTGGCATGGCGCATGCCGAGCAAGAAGCCGAGTGCGATGATGGATAAAAGCCCGATCATGAATGCTAGGCCACGAAGGCTAGCAAACGACGAGCACTGGAATCAATATTAGAGCCACTCGTAACGGCCGATAAGTCGGATAACCGGACATGTTGCTCCTAGTATCCACACGTCCGGCTAGCGCATTAATCAGGACTTATCGGCCGCCACGTATCAATCACGAAGGCTTTTGGGTCCACACACGAATGGCCCTGACCGGGGTGGTCGGGCACACGACTTCACACGCTCCGCAGCCGGTGCACTTATCGTTGACGACGGGGTAGGCGATGTACTGCTCCTCGTCCCACGTGATTTTCACCGCGTCATAGGGACACGAGTGCTCGCAAGCGTCGCATTCCTTCTTGCCGAGGGCGGTGAGGCAGAGGTTGTTATCGACGAGCGCCTCTCCGATGATGTACTTGTTCTTCTGCTGCAGATCAAGCGGCGTCAACGCGCCGGTCGGGCAAACCTGGGTGCAGGCATTGCACGTTTCCAGGCAATACTTGTAGTCGCTCTCGTATCGAATGATGGGCGCCCCGAAGCCTGCTAAACCCGCCTCATGACCGGTGTCCGGGCGAATAATTTTCGACGGACAGGCGTGCACACAGTTGTTGCAACGGATGCACAGCCCGGCAAAACGATCCTCCGGCACGGCGCCGGGAGGACGCAGCAGCGTGTCACTCTTGCGGAATCGCGCCGCTCCGAGTCGGCGCGCCCAAACGGCGAGCAATGCGCCGCCCGCGCCGGCGAAGAACACACGCCGAGCGACACCGAACTTCTGCGGCGCCACACTCGTCTTCAATTTGTTCCACAGCGCCTTCCTCAAGGCAAACAGCATGTCCTGCATTCCGCTGAGCGGGCAAATGCGGACGCACCAGAGCATGCCAAAAACCAAAGTGCCTGCCACCAAAACACCCAGGCCGAGGCAGACAAGAATGACGGATATCGGATTCGTGGCCTTGTTCACGGCAAAGGGGCTGCTGAAAATGCACAGAGGATCCATCCACAGCAGCACGGGATAGCCCGCGACGGCGCCCACCAGTGTGAGTATCGCGACATATCTCCCGACCGGCGGGCACTTGCTCCACCATCGCGACTTGCGCAAACCCATGTGCGAGGCATTTTCAAGCAGGAAGCCGGTCGGGCAGAGGTAAAGGCAGAACCACCGCTTCTTGAACGAACTCGCGACGGCTACGATGACGGCAAAAACCAGTCCCAGACTGATGGAGCGCGTAGCGATACTCGATGAGAGAGCAACGAATGGACTCGCTTGTACGAAAACCCTTGGCGCTATCGCCCAGGGAAGCACCGGCCAAACCAGCACGACCGCGCCGACGAAGCAAGTCAGCTGAATCAGACGCCGTGGTATGCGTCTGAGAAAAGTCATCCTAAATACGCCCCTTGCTGCTTAAGGAGGTTTTGCAGCTTCGTCACGCTTACGTTGCGAGGCTTGCATTTGTCCTGGATGCACAATGCCGCAGCCAAGCCTGCAGCCTGTCCGGTAACCCAGCAAACCGGAATGAGCCGGGTTATGTCTGCAACTTCGAAATCGGCCGATATGCATCGTCCGGCCGCCAGGACATTTTCGACCTTCGAGGGAACGAGGGACCCGTAAGGAATCTGGAATTCGGGAGCATTCGCATACGCACCGGAATAGCCGATGACATCTTTAAACTTGGCGCCGCTCCGAATATCCTGGACTGTAAGTTTCTTGACGCCGTCAAGGAGCCTGCTGAGCCGCACACCCAGCTGAGGGGCTGTTTCCGCCAGGTAGACCTGTTCGTTTCCCGGCTTTTGACGGAGCTTCTCGACGTTGCCCCAGGTCCCACGGCGATGCTTGAGTTCCATAGCGGTCAGGTCCGCGACGTCCAGGGCGTCCCCGACTGGGCCTTTCATGTTGAGCCAGTTCACATGGGGCGCGGGCGTCGAATTCCCCGCGTGACCGTTGAGATCGTTCACCCTGCCCTTGGAGGGGCGGCCTTCGCCGGGCTTGCCCGTCGCAGGGTGCTCCGAGTCTTCCGATCCTCGTCCCACGGCCATGTCGATCTCATCGATGTTCCCGATTCGGCTGATCAGACCGATGTTGGTTTTGACTTTTTCAAAAGCCGCCCCTGCGGCCGCGTAAATGTCACCGTCTCCCGAAGCATCGATGACGATATCGGCGAGGATGGCCTGTCGTCCCGACTTGCTCTCAAAAACGGCGCCCTTCACAGCTCCTTTGGCATCCACAATGGCATCGACGCCCCAACAATCCAGGTAGGCAGTTATCCCCGAATCGAGCAGCATATCAGCCAGCACATATTTGAAGGCCTCCGCGTCGATTGTCGGGTAAACAGGCGCCTTGTTCCGATCGATGATTCCGAACTTGAGTACGTCCAGTTTCTTCATCAGCTCTTCGCCGATGCCGAAGATGACCTGCTTCTTATCCCGATCGTAGAGCGGAAATATTCCCAGGACGAGGCCGCCGGATGCGAGCCCTCCCAGATACCCGTACCTCTCCACCAGAGTGACGTCGACGCCCAGCCGCTTGGCCGAAAACGCGGCCGCTGTCCCTGCCGGACCGCCTCCGACAACCAGGATGCTTGTCTTTTGCAAAACCGACAGTTCCCGTCGCGGCTGCACAACCTTGCCGTCCACGACCGTCGCGGGAACCCTGGTTTCGGCTTGAGTATGAGTAGTTGATTGTCCGGCAGCTTGATTGGCTGGCGTCGACGAAACCGGCATCAGTGATCCGGCCGCAAACAAGCCGCCTGCGGCAATCGAACGACGCATCAATTCTCTTCGTGTCAGGTCTTTTGACATGTTTCCACCCGTCCGACGGTTAGCCGATCCGAACCCAACTTCCGGGTTCTTGATCTATTCGGCGCCAATACTATCCCAACGCGAACGGCCAGCCAACTCCTGGTAACTGGGATTACCGGACATCTTGGTTCCAGCACCAACTTTTCCGGTAACCGCGCTAATCAGATGGGATGAGAAGGCCGGTCTCCAGCGGGATGCGATACGCTCCCAATGAACGACGCGCTCGAGGCGCAACGTGAAAGGAGACCGGCAATGAA
>JBEKHH010000102.1:0-6876 GCA_050012375.1 Tepidisphaeraceae bacterium | reverse complement strand
CTCGATCACGGTCGTGTACGGCGGCGACACGAACTTCACGACCAGCACGTCCTCGGCGCTAACGCAGACGGTGGATCAGGATGGGACCACCAGCGCGGTGTCCTCTTCCGCCAATCCCTCGGTGTCCGGTCAATCGGTGACGTTCACGGCGACGGTCACGGCCAGTTCCCCCGGCAGTGGGATCCCCACCGGAACCGTAACCTTCATGGATGGCTCAACGACGCTCGGAACCGGAACGCTGGACGGTTCGGGTGTCGCGACGCTCAGCACGTCGGCATTGTCGGTCGGGAGCCACTCGATCACGGTCGTCTACGGCGGCGACACGAACTTCACGACCAGCACGTCCTCGGCGCTGACGCAGACGGTGGATCAGGATGGGACCAGCAGTTCGGTGTCCTCTTCCGCTGATCCCTCAGTTTTTGGCCAGTTAGTAACTTTCACAGCCACCGTGGCAGCCGCGGCCCCAGGTGCGGGCACGCCGACCGGCACGGTGACGTTCATGGATGGCTCAACGACGCTGGGCACCGGCACGTTGGACGGTTCGGGCCAAACCACCCTCAGCACGTCGGCATTGTCGGTCGGCAGCCACTCGATCACGGTCGTGTACGGCGGCGACACGAACTTCACGACCAGCACGTCCTCGGCGCTGACGCAAACGGTGGATCAGGATGGGACCAGCAGTTCGGTGTCCTCTTCCGCCAATCCCTCGGTGTTTGGCCAATCGGTGACATTCACAGCGACGGTCACGGCTAACGTCCCCGGCTCGGGCACGCCGAGCGGTACGGTAACTTTTGAAGACGGCTCGACGACGCTAGGGACGGGGACGCTGGACGGTTCTGGCCAAACCACGCTCAGCACCTCCAGCCTGTTGGTCGGGAGCCACTCGATCACGGTCGTCTACGGCGGCAACACGAACTTCACGACCAGCACTTCCTCAGCTTTGGCTCAAATTGTGAATCAGGATCCCACAACCGCCACGGTCGCTTCCTCCGTTGAGCCTTTAGCCTTCAGCCGGTCGGTGACGTTCACGGCGACGGTGACAGCCAATACTCCGGGTTCGGGTGTGCCCACGGGAACGGTTACGTTCATGGACGGCTCGACCATGCTGGGATCGGGTCCGCTGGATGGTTCGGGTCAAGCAACCCTCAGCACCTCGAGTTTGGCCTTGGGATCCCACTCCATCACCGTTGTGTATGGCGGAGACTCGAACTTCATAGGCAGCACTTCTTCGGCGATCACCGAGTCGGTGGATCAGACGCCGCCGTCCATGCTCGCCTTCGACCAGCAGCCGACCAATGCAACGGCGGGAAATACGATCAGTCCTGCGATCACCGTGGACGTGGAAGATCCCTTCGGCAACGTGGTCGCCTCCGACAGTTCCGACGTGACGCTCCGGGTGGCCAGCGGCCCCGGATCTCTTCAGGGCACGCTCACCGTTGCCGCAGTAAACGGCGTGGCAACGTTCCGCGATCTGTCGCTCAATATTGCAGGCCCGTACACGTTGTCGGCCAGCGACGGTTCGCTCAGCTCCGCGACCTCCAATACGTTCACCGTCACCGCGGCAAACAACCCTGCTGTCCTGACGATTCTCCAGCAGCCCACCCTTTTGACGGCCGGAAGCGATCCTTCATCCGCGATGGTTATCCAAATCAAGGATCAAAACGGCAACGTCATCACGGGATTCAATTCGCAAGTTTCTCTTTCCATCGCGAGCGGCCCTGGCGGCGGCGTGCTCGCGGGAACGCCCACCGTAACGGCAATCAATGGCGTGGCCACGTTCAGCGACATCCACATCGCGCGCGCCGGCACTTACGTATTGGCTGCGTCAACGACTGGCGGGATCGTGGCCGAATCCAGCCCAATCGAAATCGATCCGGGTCCGGCCACACAAAACGTCGTCATGCAGCAGCCCAGCCCAAGCTGGCAGTTTGGCGCGATTTCTCCAAGTATCGTCATCAACCTGAGCGACCAATTCGGCAATCCAGTCGCGGTTTCCGGCGCCAGCGTCACCGCGGCTCTTTCTTCCGGTCCCGCGGGCGCGATTCTTTCCGGGACGCTGACCGCTGGGGCCGTCGCCGGTCAGGCGACGTTCGACAATTTGTCCGTGAACCTTCCCGGCACATACAACCTCGTATTCACGTGCTGCGGGGATTCGCCCGCGGTGACGGAAGCTTTCGAAGTTGTTTCCATTCCGGCGGAGCAATTCCTGTTCAACGGTTCTCCGCTCAGCGCGCGGAGCGTTCTGATGCAGCAACGGCGTAACGCGCCCGTTTACATAAAGCTAGGCCCGCCATCCATTGCATATTCACCGGTGGCGCCCGACCCCGATCACTTTACCGCGGCGCCCGCCGTCGTCATCACGCCGCAGTCCTTCCTCGACGCAATCTCGGCATTGAGCCCCGATCTTCTGCGCAAATTCCTGGATTCCATCTGATCGCAAGGTTAGCCGCTGGAACATTTCGGTATTGCGAACCTTCATTCACATATTGATATATTCGCGCCCAGGCCTTATGAGCAGATTGAACCTTGACCCGGGAGCGCAAGCATGCGATTTCAAGCCGCGATTATTTCGGTCATTTGTCTCACTTCGGCGCTGGCGATCGGGCAATCCGAGCCGCAAGTCGTGCATCTTTGGGATCGCGGGGCTCCCGGATTCGAAAGCCGGCGTGACGAGCCGGAGGTGGCGAAGGACTATTGGGTCCGCAACATTCACAATCCGTCGATAGCGGTATTCCTGCCGCCCAAGGAAAAAGCGAACGGCGCCGCGGTCCTGATTATTCCGGGCGGGGGACATCGCGAGCTGGTATTTAACGCTGAAGGGCGCGATCCGGCCCTCTTCCTGAACAATCTCGGAGCTACGGCGTTCGTGCTGAAATATCGCCTGGCGCGCGAAGCGAATTCTCCCTACAAAATCGAAATCCACGCTCGCCAGGATGCCTATCGCGCCATGCGCCTGATCCGCTTCCGAGCCAAGGATTGGACCATCGATCCAAACCGCCTGGGCATCCTCGCCTTTTCCGCCGGAGGCGAGATCCTTGACCTGATCGCCTACGCCCCCGGCAACGGCGAAGCGAGCGCCCCCGATCCGATCGACCGGCTGAATGGTCGGCCGGATTTTCAGATGCTCATCTATCCCGGACCGCTGGGGATTCCCGACGTCGTTCCACCCGACGCGCCTCCGGCGTTCATGCTTGTCGCCTCCGATGACACCGCACAAGCCGATGTGGTCCTGAGCCTGCTCCAAAAATATCGCAAGGCCGGTCGGCCGGTGGAGGCCCATTTTTTCGCCCGGGGCGGTCACGCCTTCAACATGGGCGATCGCTCGAAGTTGGCCAGCATCAGATCATGGCCGCAGCGCATGGCTGACTGGTTGGCGGACAGCAACATCCTCAAAAGCCCCGAGGAGGAAACCCGAAACCAGAAACCAGGATGACGAATCAGGCCCGAATGACCGGGCCGGTCTTCGTTTCGGGTTTCTGGTTTTGGGGTTGATTCGTTATTCTGGTTTCTGGTTTCGGGCTTTCTCGGCGAGTTTTCCGGAGCAGGGTGTGATCCAGGTCATCGACTTTCACAAGGCCTATCGCGAAACCGTCGCCGTCAGCGCGCTCAGCTTTGACGTCCAGCCGGGCCAGGTGCTCGGACTTCTCGGTCCCAACGGCGCCGGCAAGACCACCACGCTGCGCGCCATCGCCGGAGTTATTCCTCCGACCCAGGGCCGTCTCCTGATCGGCGGCCACGATGTTTCCACCGAGCCGGTCGCCGCCAAGCAGCTTCTCGCCTACGTCCCGGACGATCCGAAGCTGTTCGATGCCCTGACCGTCTGGGAACATTTTCAGTTCATCGCCGCCGCTTATCGCGTGCGCGACTTTCAGGCCAATGCGGAGGCGCTGCTGCAAGAGTTCGAGTTGACCCCGAAGCGCAATTCCCTGGCCCAGGAATTATCGCGGGGGATGCGGCAGAAGCTGGCGATCTGCTGTGCATACCTTCATGAACCGCGGGCGATTTTGTTCGACGAGCCGCTGACGGGCCTGGATCCCCACGGCATTCGCACGATGAAGGCGTCGGTCCGCCAGCGCGCTTCCGCCGGAACAGCCGTCGTGGTCAGTTCGCATTTGCTGGCACTGGTGCAGGACTTATGCACGCACCTGCTGATTCTGCATCACGGCCGCCGGCTGTTTTTCGGCGGTGTCGAGGATGCCAAGGCGGCTTTCGCCTCCGTCAGCGGTGATGCGTCGCTGGAGGAATTATTCTTCCGTGCAACCGAAGGCTCCCCCGTTTAGGCGCGAAGAGAGGGGAAGAAGCGTTTTGGAGAAAAGCGCCGAAATTAATTGAAAGTCTTATGCCCTCGGCCTTATGGACGCTTCTTGGCCTGCACTTTCGCGGCGTGTTCCGCCGCATGTTGCGCGGCGTCCGCACGCCGAGGGGCATGGCATTTCTTGTCCTGGGAATCCTGGTGATCGCCGCCTGGCTCGGCCCAGCGTTCTACCGCGCGGTAAAAATGCCGCACGCTGACCCGCGCACCGTGCGCACCGTCGCTCCCTTTGCCATTCTCGGGTTTTGCCTCGGCAATCTCGTGGCTTCCTTCGGCGAGAACGCCGTGGCGTTCACCGCCGCGGAGGTCGATTTTCTCTTTCCCGGCCCCTTCTCCCGCCGCTCGCTTTTGGGATTCAAGATTATCAAAAGCGCCCTGGGGACGATCTTCACCTCCCTGTTCTTTCTGGTCATGCTGCTGCGTTACTGCGCTAGCGGGCTGGCATGCATCATCGGGATTTGGCTCACGATCCAGTTCATGCAACTCTTCGCCATGGCGGTCGTCATGGTGGGACAAACGGTCGGCGAAAGGATTTACAGCGCCGCCCGACGGGCCGTGCTCCTGGCCGTGGCGGCTGCAACGATCGTCGTCGCCGCGCCCAGGCTGGCCGCCGCTCTGGACCACGGGCCGGTGGAACTCATGCGTCAGGTTCACGCGACGATCGGCGGCCGGGTATTGCTCGCGCCCTTCGACGTATTTGCGCGCACCCTCACGGCGCCCAGACTCTTTCCCGATTTGGTCGAATGGGCCGGGCTGGCTCTTCTGATCGACGTACTCATGCTGGCCGTCGTGATCGGGCTTGACGCCAACTATCTCGAGACCGCCGCGATGGTCAGCCAGCGTCGCTACGAGCGGCTGCACCGTGCCCGCCGCGGTGGAATCGGCGTGATGTCCGCCCGAAGCAGCGCCGGCCTACGATTCGGGCCGCTGCCGTGGCTCGGCGGCGCCGGGCCCGTCGCCTGGCGTCAACTGATCGGCGCCCTGCGCAGCTCCCGGGGCGTGCTGTTTCTTCTGGCCATCATTGCCGTCAGCGCGGGGACGGTCATCTTGAGCCAACACCACGTCAAGAGTTCAGCAGCCCTGGGACCGCTCATCGGCACCGGAATATGGATCAATCTAATGTTTGTAACGATGCTCCGCTTCGACTTCCGCGACGAGCTGGATCGCATGGACCTGCTCCGCTCGCTGCCGATTCGCCCCGCGGCCATCGCCGCCGCCGAGCTGATCGCCCCGGTCCTTGTCCTGACCCTGATGCAGGGCCTGTTGCTCCTGGCCATGGGCGTCTCGGGCATGACACCTTGGCCGTATTTGTTCGCCGCCGCCGCCTTTACGGTGCCATTCAATCTCCTCCTGGCCGGGATCGAGAACCTGCTGTTCCTCATGTTTCCGCTGCGCGCCGCCGGCCTGATCGCCGGCGACATGCAACTCTTCGGCAGACAAATGATCGTCTTCTTTTGCAAGTTCCTTCTGCTGATCACGGGCTTGGCCGTGGCGGCGGCTTTCGGCGCCGTCGGATACATCCTGGGCGGGAAATCGTGGCCGGCCTTCGGCGCGGTGGCATGGGTCGCCCTCTGCCTGGCGGCGATCGGAATGATCCCGCTCCTGGCCCGGGCCTACGCCCGATTTGATCCAAGCGTCGATACCCCGCTCTGATAGAATGATCGCGACGGAGAAACCATGAACCCAAAGAAAATCAACATCACCACGCTCGATGGCATCGCTGACTGCTATATTTTTCATCCGCCGGACAAGGGGAAATGCCCGGGTGTCATCATCTACCCGGACGCCTTCGGCATTCGCCCGGCCCTGTTGGAGATGGCCGAGCGGCTTTCGTCCAACGGCTATGACGTGCTGCTTCCGAATCTCTTTTACCGGGCCGGACCCTATCCCCCTTTCGATCCCCAAGCAGTCTTCAAGGATGAAACGGAGCGAGATCGGCTGATGGCGCTGATGCGCTCGATCAATCACGGCCTGGTGATGCGCGATACGTCGGCATTTCTGGACTATCTCGCTGGCCAATCACCCGCAGGCTCGAAGGTGGGCTGCGTGGGCTATTGCATGGGCGGCGGATTCGCGCTGACGGCCGCCGCCACCTTTCCCGACCGCGTTGCGGCGGCCGCTTCCTTTCACGGCGGAAACCTGGCCACCGATCGCCCCGACAGCCCCCACCTCCTGGCGGGAAAAATCCGCGCGAGGGTGTATATCGGCGTGGCCGGAATCGATCCTCATTTTCCGGAAAGTGAGAAGGAGCGTCTTCAAGCCGCCCTCCAAGCGGCGGGGGTTCGATATCACCTCGAGGTCTATCCCGCGGCGCGCCACGGATTCACCATGACCGATTTGCCGGTCTATGACCGCGAAGCATGCGAGCGCCACTGGCAATGCCTGCTTCAACTCTTCCGCGAAGCTGGATTATACGGTTCGTGAATGATGGTCGCGCGCCATAGACTGGGGCGGCGCGCCCCGCAAGCGGGGCCGCTAAGGGCTAGGGGAAAAAACCCCTGGACGTTGGTAAACTTGTGGCGTTCGGACAAGGAGGTCTGGATGACGTTAGAGAGTTTGGCCCG
>JBEKHH010000101.1:0-6878 GCA_050012375.1 Tepidisphaeraceae bacterium | reverse complement strand
ATGATGGTGTAAAAAAGCCTCCATGGCATTGCTCCTGTAGGACGGTAAGTGCTTCGCAACACGCACCGTACCTTAACGAGCAATGCCTAATTATTTGGGTTGCGGGCGAAGCCCGCGCCAGGTGCTCTGCGACCTCCGCGGTAAGGCTGAATTTCTCGGGTTAGCGGTTCTGCCGGCCTTGCTGCGGATACTGAGGGTCCGGAAGTGAAATCGGCTGCAAATAGGGTGCGATCCCATGCTGATTCAATTGCTCCAACATGACCGCTTGCGCGATGTCGAACGGGCCGATGCGCGTGCGCCGCAATTCCGTCAGATATCCGCCGCATTTCAGCGCCTCGCCCAGATCCCGCGCAATCGCCCGGATATACGTTCCCCGGCCGCAATCGATCCGCATCCGCAGCAATGGCCATTGCCAGGACAGGATTTCAATCGCATCAATCCGCACGCTTCGCGGCTCGAGTTCCACGGGCTTGCCGTTACGAGCCAGCTCATACGCCGGACGCCCGCCGATTTTGAGGGCGCTGTACGCCGGCGGCCTTTGCCGGATGATTCCCACCATCGCCGCCGCGGCCTGTTCGATTTCCGCCCGGCTCGGCCGCCGCTGGATCGCCGCCAAAATCTCCGGCGATTCCCGGTCATCCGTGGCCGTCGTCGCCCCCAGCTTCGCCGTCGCCTCGTATCGTTTCGGCTGGCCCATGAGCATCTCACACGCCTTGGTCGCCTTGCCGATCAGCAAAAGCAAAACCCCCGTGGCAAATGGATCGAGCGTTCCGGCGTGTCCGATCTTCGTCCCGCGCGCAAGCAATCGCTTCACCCGGCTCACCGCCGCCGCCGAACTCAGCCCAACCGGCTTATCAAGATTGATCACACCGTCCATCGCCATTTCCACTGGTTCTTGTTTTTTTTCAAATGATAGCGATATTGGCAGCCTCGGATGTAGGGGCTTCGCAGTCCACTGCCCATGAATTGGAACAAGACCGAGATCCTGAAGGAAGTTCGCCGCCTTCACAAAACCGGCGGGGATCTTTCCTACAACGGCCGGGCCCGCGCGATGCAGGCTCTGGTATCGGCGGCGGCGTATCATTTCAAATCCTATCGCCGCGCCGTCGAACAGGCCGGGATCGATTATGCCACCGTCCTCCGCCGCCCCCGTTGGACCCGCGCCAAAATCATCGCGCTGATTAAATCGGCTCGCGGCCGCGGCGAGGAACTGCATTGGTCCGCCGTCACCCAGCGCCGCGACGAGCTTGGCAAGGCCGCCTTCGCCGCTCTCCAACCGCGCCTTTTCGGCAAATGGCATCGCGCCCTGCACGCCGCCGGACTCGATGCCGACGATGTTTCCCGCTATCGGCATTGGGATCGCAATACGATCGTCTTCGAGTTGAAATCCCGTTACCGCGACGATGAGCCGCTGAGCAGCGGGGCGCTTCAGGCGGACGATCCCGGCCTTCACGCCGCCGCGATCCGGCATTTCGGCGCCTACGACGCCGCGCTGCGCGCCGCCAACTTCGATCCGCGAAAAGTCCGCCGCCGTCGCCGCTGGAACCAGGCCCAGGTCATCCAATCCATCAAGACCGCCGCCCGAAGCGGCAAGAGCCTATCCGACAGTTCTGTCCGCCGCGAATCGCCGGCCCTTTACGGCGCATCGATCCGCCTGTTCGGAACCTTCACCGCCGCCCGCAAGGCCGCTGGAGTGAAATTCAAGCCCCTCAAGCGCAAGGTGCGAAAATCCTGACCCGGTCTCACGCTTATTGCTTTCTCACTTTGGCCCACTCTGTACGCCGATGTCCGAAAACTGCTTCGTCAAGTCCGCCATCACTCCGTATATTCGCTCCTGGAGCTTCCCCGCGTCATCAATCTTTCCATTTTCGAGCTCATCCGAGATCACGTTGATGCCGTCCATGAATAATTTCTCGCCATCACAAAGCGCCTGCTCCCGGGTTTCGCCGGGGATCGGATGTCGTCGCCGGGCGCGGATGTCGATCTTGAATGTTCGCCCGTAATCCAGCTTCCACGCGCCGTCAACGTTGTGGAAGTAAAGAGGCGCGTGCGGCCAGACGCCGTTGGTTGAAAAAACCGGCGCCGCCGGAGTGATAACAACCCTGTCCCCGAGCACCCGGCAATCCTTGGCGTCAATGCGGGCCATAAGGTCCACCATCTGGATCACCGAAGGGCCCCAATAGGTGTTCAGTCCCATTGCGTGAGCGCCGAATCGGGCGACGGCGTCCTTCTGAAGCCGGTAAACGGCAAGATCGACGTCCACCAGCACCGGTGTAACCTTCACCAGTTGTGGATTGGCGTCCGGGCCAAAATACAATTGCGATTTCGCCGCCGCCGCGTCGCCCGTGTCGTACGCGTCGATGATCGACTGGAGCACATGCCGGCACGCCTGATATTGTGGTTCAACCCCTGGCGCGTTTGCCGTCTGCGAAGCCGGTAGAGAATCGGCCAGAACGATCGAAGCAGGCGCTGCCGGCGTTACCGAACGCGTCTGCTGTACGACGACGGCCGCCCCCGCTCCCACGCACGCGGCCGCCAGAACACACTTCATCGCCACGAGCTTCAACTTGTTTTGCGCCATCATTGTTGACACTCCTTTGGCCAATGGAATCGCCGAACCAGCATGCGCGCCGGCGCCGTGAACGACGAAATCAACCGTCGCCTTGACCGCGGACGCCGGCGCCGTTTTCGCCACATTCAGGACCAGCGTTCCCATCAGGCCGTTGCCGGTCACTGCGACGCCCCGGCGCAGCAGGTTGTCCCTCAAACGCTCCAGCGCCCGCGCCACCCGCTTCTTGGCCGCGTGTTCGGAAATCCCCATCGCCTGGCCAACAACCGCCAGCGGCATCTCTTCGAAATATCGCATCAGGAGCACAGTCCGGTCCTTCGTCGAAAGGCTCGCCAGCGCGTCGTCCAAATGCGGACCAATGTCTTCCGACTCCTTTTCCGGGGTTGTCTGCAAACGCATGGCTGCCGCCTCCCGCTCTCGGCGCAATCGTCGTGTTTCCGCCCGTCGAACATTGTTGGCCGCATACCGCGTCGCGTGAAACAGCCAACCCTTGATCAACGTGCCCGGTTTGAGTTCCGCGGCCTTCTGCGAAAGCAGCAGGAAGACCGCCTGGAGAATGTCTTCAGCCAATTGCCGATCCCCGATCTGACGCAATGCCGCCGCGTAAACGAAGTGGACATGCCGCTCGACCAGGCGTTGGAACGCCGCCGCATCCCGGTCTCGCGCATAAGCCGCCAGCAACTGGCCGTCTTCATCCACCATCGCCGTATTCTCCATCAACCAATGTTCATGAAACAGCGAAAGAGACAAAATGTGCGCGGAAGAACCGGGGTTCAACGCAGGATTCTGATAGGCAGGGAGATTTATTCAGCCCGCATATCCCCGCGGATGTTTGCTGAACCAGTTCCATGCCGAGCGAATGATCGCCTCGGGATCCTTGTGCTTCGCCTCCCAGCCCAGGATCTTCTTCGCTCGCGACGGATCGGCCCACAGCGCAACCGCATCCCCCGCCCGGCGAGCGCCATAACTCACCGGCGCCTTCTTCTCGGCCACTTTTTCGGCAGTCGCGATGATCTCCTTCACCGAAAATCCCCGCCCCGTCCCGAGATTGCAGTAGATCGGCTCGCCCTCCTTCAGCCGCTCCATCGCCTGGATATGCGCGTCCGCCAGATCGTCCACATGAATGTAATCCCGAACGTTCGTCCCATCCGGCGTGGGATAATCCGTCCCAAACACCGTGATGCCCGGCCGAACGCCCAGAATCGCCTGGAGAATCACCGGAATAAGATGCGTTTCCGGATGGTGATCTTCACCGAGGCTGCCGTCGATGGCGCATCCGCTGGCATTGAAATACCGCAACGCCGCGAAATTGAATTTCGGATTCCCCACCCGCGTGTCGGCCAGGATTTGCTCGACCATCAATTTACTTCGGCCATAGGGCGAGACCGGGGCCTTCTTTTCATCCTCGGTGATTGGCACCCGATCCGGATTCCCGTAGATTGCGCAAGTGCTGGAAAAAACGAAACGCTCGACTCCCGTTTCGTTCATGGCTTGCAGCACCCCGATCGTCGTGCCGACGTTGTTGTGATAATACATCAGCGGATGCTCGACGCTTTCTCCAACGTACGCATAAGCCGCGAAATGCATGACCGTGTCGATGCGGAATTTTCGCAGGGCCTCCATCAGCCTGGGCTTGTCGTTGAGGTCGCCGATGATGCCCGGCACTTTGAGGATGTCGATCACCTCACGATGTCCGCGGGTCATATTGTCGTAAATGACCGGCGAATGCCCCGCCTCCTTGAGACGTTTGACCGTATGCGATCCGATATACCCCGCTCCACCGGCGACCAGGACGTTCATTTCAATATGCTCCTTCTCTTTTTTGCCGCCGATGAGTATAGAGCACCCTTTTGTTTGCGTACAATTCGCGCCCGCGCCGCCCGGCGGTGGAATTTCGATTCAGAAATTCGGGGCGAAGCGATCAACCTGGGGGATCAATGGTGCAAATCCCATTACTCCGATTCGACGCCAAGCGGCAATCGCTGGGATGCGGTCTAATCGGCGTGGACAGTCTTTTGCGCATTGAAGCGGGGATCGAATTGGTCGTCGATCATGCGGACGAACTGGAAATCGCGCTTGTAGTCCACCTGGAGAAACTTCAAGCCGTCCGCCGCGGTCGTCGCGGCCGAGCCGCCCAGGGCGAGGATGGCCTGGCGGAGTTGGTCGGCCAAGGCGGGGTTGAGATTGTAAAAGCAGCCGATCGTCGTACGCGGGATGACCGGACACTGGTAGATGATCTTGATCTGTGCGGCGTCGATCGAACCGTCGGCCAGGAGCGACTGGAGCTTTTCATCGGAGACGGCGGCGGCTTCGTATTTCTTCTCGGCGACGCCGGTGATGGAGCGCTTTTGGCCCAGGGACCAGATGATTTCATAATCGACGTTGGGGCGGAGACCCAGGTCTTGCATCAGAACCGCGATGGCGGCGCGATAGCCGGTGATCGAACTGGGAACCGTGCAGACCAGGCTGTGGCCCTTCATGTCGGCGGGTTTGGCGATGGAGCTGCTCGCCGAGACGATCAGGTCCAGGCGGTTGCCGTTGATGCCCGATTGATTGCCCAGGGCAGCCAGCGGCTGGAAGCCGTAGTTGTTGACCAGAAACGGCGCGTCCGCGGCGTGAAGGGCCAGGAGGGTGACTTTGCCGGAAGCCGCGGCGGCGATCTGGTCGGCGCTGTTGTCGTACGCCTGGTCAACGACTTCTTTGCCGGTCATCTGGGCGAGGCGGCCTTCCCATTCCAACCAGGAAGTTCCAGGCGTTTCGTCGGCTCCGGCGATGTGGGCGACGACCACCGTGTCGGGGTTGATCAACTGGTCGGGGGAAGCGGGGGGGTCGGCCAGCAGCCGCCCCTGTTTGTCGGTGAACTTGTCGGAGAGGCTTTTCTGGCTGGGGGCCCTCAAGCCGGCGCTGGCAACGGTGTGGTCTTCGGCCCGACTGAGGGTTGCTTTATCGCGGATCACGTTCACGGCCACATACCCGACGTAGGTCAGGACAGCAGCCAGGCAGATGAACAAGAGGATTCCCTCCCAGGCGCCATGACGGACTTTGGGGAGACGATTGGAAGAGGAGTCGATCGATGGCGTCGGTTCGGACACGAAATTCCTCCGCGGATGTTGGTGCAAACGGCGTGAGACTCTTAATGTAACCCACCCGCTTGCGAAATATTTTAGTGATGCGTTTGGTTTCAATGAATATTACGGAAGGACCGTGCGAATTCCCGATCCCCTTTTTATGAAGTGAGAATCGGCGGCCCTCATTTCCGCGCGGCAATTGCAGAACATTTCGACTGACTTCCGGCTGGAAGCGCCGAGGGGCGACCGCGCGGGACAGCACAGTATCCGTGTGAACGAATCAGCCCTGAGCAAAACGCTGGCGAAGATCAAGCCCTGGGCAGGCGCCGCCCCATAGACCTGGCGCCCAGGCCCGATAACGACTTCTCGCACGCCTTCTTCGCGCCCGGTCCTACTCCTCCGCGGTCACCAGCGCAATTGCGAATCCATCATATCCTTTGCTGCCGACCGTCTGGATTGCCGTGGCGCTCACGCGCCGCTCCGCCGCGAGCATCTCGTTCATTCGCCGCACGCCCCGCACGTCGGGATCATCGCTGGCGGCGTCGATCACCGCTCCGTCACGCACGACATTATCGATGATGATCAGGCTGCCGCGACGAGACAGCTTCAGCGACCAGGCGAAGTAGTCCGGGTTGTTCGGCTTGTCGGCGTCGATGAAGATCAGATCAAATGGACCGACGTCCTTGGCCGCGAGCCTTGGCAGCGTATCCAGCGCCCGGCCGACAATCACCTCAACCACGTCGGCAAGCCCGGCGCGGGCGATGTTGGCTCGGGCGACCTCCGCGTGCTTCTTTTCAGCTTCCAGCGTGATCAGGCGGCCGCCCTTGGGCAGCGCCCGTGCCAGCCAGATCGTGCTGTAGCCGCCCAGCGTGCCGATCTCCAGGATATTCCGCGCCCCATGCACCAGAGCCAGCAGCATCAGCAGCTTGCCCTGACTCGGCGAAACGTTGATCGCCGGCAGGTCGGCCGCGACACCGGCCCGCAGGGCATCATCCAGTGCCGGGTCGGGCGGCACAAACAGATCCGTAAAATAGCGGTCAACCGCCGTCCATTGTTTTTGATTCATCGACTATTCTCACTTCAAAATGCCCCTCACCCTGGCCCTTTCCCCGGAATACCCAATTTTTTCGATCTATGCCGCAAGTCCAGCATTTGCGCACCTTCGTAGAGCGTTGATCACCAGTTTTCCCGCTACCCAAAACGCCACGCGATGGGGCGTACGCACCCAACTCGGCAACGGC
>JBEKHH010000100.1:0-7348 GCA_050012375.1 Tepidisphaeraceae bacterium | reverse complement strand
GCCTCGTGCATCGTCGCCGGCGCCAACGGCAGCCGGCGGAGCGTGAAGCTGGAATTGTCGGACGGTTCCCGGCGCATCGGCATCGGCAATGTCACAATTTCCCCCAATCACCCGATTCCCGCGGTGAACCAGATCGTCGAGGTCCGGTATCTCTACGCCTATCCCGGCGGAAGTGTTTACCAGCCGGTCTATCTGGGCAAACGGGATGACGTTGACCCGGCAGCCTGCACGATCAAGCAACTGAAGTTCAAGTCGAGCAACGGAGTAGATGACGGATAGGTCGTCCGCTCACGTTCACAGGCAGATGTTTGTCCATGCCGCTGGGCGTTCCAGCGGCTTTTTCGTCTTTTCAAAATCCACAAGGAGATTTCTATGCCACATGAGATTGATACCACTACCGGCTCCGCCGCCGTCTTCGTTGCCGGCACGCCACCTTGGCATGGCCTGGGCCGCAATGTTCAGGAGGCCATCACCAGTCAGCAGGCCATTGAATTATCCGGCCTGGACTGGTGCGTGGACCAGTGGCCTATTTCCGCCAGCGCCCCGGACGGCTGGGGAACTGTGCTGGCCAAGGATTTCGTCGCCAACGTCCGCTGCGACACCAAAGCGGTCTTGGGCGTTGTCACCAAGAAATACCGTCCGTTTCAGAATGCCGAGGCCTTCCAATTCGCCGATGCGGTGGTGGGCCAGGGTCTGGCCAGGTACGAGACCGCCGGGGCGCTGCGCGGCGGCAAGCGCGTCTGGATGCTTCTGAAGTTGCCGGATCAGCTCAAAGCCGGCCGTGGGGATTCCATCCAGCCGTACTTGCTTGTCTACAACACCTTCGATGGCTCTTCCTGCCTGCGAGCGATCCTCACCAGCGTACGGGTGGTCTGTCAGAACACCCTGAACCTGGCTTTGTCCAGCGGCAAGGGGGAAGGCGTCACCATCCGGCACCGGGGTGATTTGCAAGGTCGCGTCGAGGATGCCCAGCAGACCCTAGGACTGGTGAAGAAGCGGCTGAAGACTTTTGGCCAGGAGATCGAGGTGCTGAGATCGGTGGAGATGGCCAATGGGCGTTTGCAAAGATACTTCGACTCTCTGCTGGCGCCGGTGGCCAACGATGCCTCGGATCGGGAGCGTGCCAATCGCCTGCGGGCGCTGGATCAGCTCCATGCCAACTTCGCCGACGACCAGAACACATTGCCGGGGATGCGGGGAACCCTCTGGGCGGCGTTGAACGCCGCGACGGAGTTTGCCGATCATCAGCGCCGATTCCGGGGCACCAGCGACCTGGCGCGAAGGGAAAGCCGGCTGGACTCGATCTGGTTTGGGTCCAGCAATGACTTTAAGCAGGAGGCGTATCGCTCGGCACTGGAACTGGCGGGGTTGAATTGAGTTTGTGTTCGCCGTCCCCGGCGAGGTTGAAGCCGTCTTCATCCGCGCCGGGGGCCTTTGTTTTGTCACCGGAGACTTTCATGCGCTTCGTGCTGATTGCGTTGATCGTGTTGTATCTGCTGCTGGCGTTCGTGGGCTGCTGGGATCGGGAACAGGCAATCCGCGATGCCGGCGCAAGGGAGGTTCATGAGGACAATCTTGAAAATACTCGTGATGTTGGGGCTGGTGTTGGGCGCGGGGATTCTGGGATGGTTCATGCGCGGGGAAATGACGACGGATCGACCGCCATCCACGCGCACCAGCGATGTGGGGCCGATTCTGGACCGGATTCATACGCTGTCGTCGCTGACGACGCTGCGCGTTGAGGTGGCCGATGCTGTAATTGTGGAGTTGAAGGGCAAGACGGGAGGAATTTCAGCGGTTTTGGTCGTGCATGGAGAGGCGACCTTGGGGGTGGACCTGTCCCAGGCGAAATTCCAGGCCGTGAATGAAGCGGATCGGCGAGCCATTCTGGTTCTACCTTCGCCGTGCGTGCAATCGGTGAAACTGGATCATCAGAAAACGAAACTAATCGGGCTGACCACCAGTGGCCTGTGGCTGATCGTGCCGGGCCGCGATGACGCGGATGTCGCCCTCAGCGATCTGGCTTACCGGCGCGGGGAGGAGATTGTTGCCGCCGTGGCGTTCAACCCGGAAGTGGCTGGGCAAGCGCGGAGGCAGGCAGAACGGGTCATCCAATCGTTCGTTCAGCCGCTTCAATGGACCATTGAGATTCGATGGAGCGGCTGAACCGCGGGCAGCGGCACCGTCGAGAAATTCTGGCTCGGTGATTCCCGTCCGGTCACTTGCCGCTTCATGCGGCCAGCGGCCGGGCGGGATTGCTGATGGATCCGTGCGCATTCAAGAGCGAACTTTCTTTTAGCCGTTCGCCACAGGAGGGCGCGGCTGCGCCGAGGATTGCGCCTCGATATGATGTTTCTCGGCCAAATACCGTAACCGTTGGATTTTCCATTTGCCAAACAAATGAATTGCAAGCCAAACGGCCAGGCCGCCTGCTGCAATCTCCCCAACCCAGGCCACGGGTTGTTGAACCAGCGAAATCGTCGGTCTATACAATCGCTCCAGCAAGCCCGGGTGAGGAGGAGTTGTAACAACCGTACCGTCGTTACGCACCACTGACGAACCGCGATCTCCAAGCACGTCATTCTTGATCGCCATCACTGCCGCAACCCCAGCGGCGGTATACAAAACTCTCGGATGAGCTTCGAGGTAATCCAAAATCCTTCTGGGGCTTTCGGCGATCATCCGCAGCACGGCGTTCCGTTGGGGTGGCGCCAGTTGTTCGATCTCATTCGCGTGCCGGGCGAGCAGTATGGCGTCATCGGTGCTTAACTGCCGAGAGAGAGTTATGCCATCACTCCCAAAGGTGGCGACGAGTTGTTCGCCAACACCCGGGTGCCTTACCGCCGCTTCGAGCGCGCCGCTCCCATATTGTCTAACGATAGCGGTGAGCGTCTTTGGATCACGCTCGACCGCATCCATGGCTGCCGTCCGCAGTTCGGGCGCAAGGCCGTCGAGTGCGTCCACCATTTTCGCCGGGGAGTGACCGATTGCGCGCAACGCAACAGGTCCGTCTTCCAAAGTATATTGCGTTGCCCGCTTCACCAGCGCTTCGCCCCCCTCATCCGATGCTTTCTGAAGAATCTCCGTGACCGCAGCTTTTCCACCCATTTCGTCTAACTGTTCAAGGGCTTCTTTGCCGGCTTGTTTGAAAATCTGTTCAGTCGCTTCCTCCACAACGTCCTGGATAACCTGAGCCCGGCACGCTGCCAGGTGGGCGAATCCAGAGGCCATCAGGGAAACGGCCGCGAGAAATATCATAAAGAATCGGTTCATGGTTGCGGTTCCTTCAGCGTTTTGAGAATTGCATCCCGCTGTATCTGCGAGGTCTGTCTTACGGTTGCCTCGAAAGCCTTACTCAGCCCCGTCGATTTGTCAGTGCCATCTCGAAGACGCGCCTCCACCATGTCGATGAACACGTTACATTGTGCCTCAACCTTTGCTTTGAATTGATCCGTCAGCCACCAATCAACGATCGCGCCGACTACCAATCCAGTTCCAACGCCGATAACCGTGCCCGCAGGTCCCCCAAGGCTTCCTAGGCCGCCGCCGGCGGTTGCCCCGCCAACGGTCGCCCCGCCCGCTTCAACTCCTTCCGCCACCATGTCCACGCCCAATTGGGTCAGGATTTGAGCCACGATTTGGCGCGTGATTGCCGTCGCGGTGTCCGTCACGACCATGTTGAGAACCGCGACATCTAATAGTCCTAACCAGGTCGAATTTGTCGCAGCGTTGTTTGCGATTTCATCAGCGCGGCGTTGAACCTCGTGGCGAAAATCATCAAAGTTTGGGGTCACGCTCGGGCCTCCCGGCTTCTGGATTTTGCTGAGCGCAAGTGAAAGCTCGGAGTACAGCCGGTTACGGCTGGCGGCAATATCACTGGTAAACTACTCCAGCACGATCTCAACATCCTGTTTGAGAGAGTCCTCGGACATGACGTGCGCGCGAAGCTTGCCGTTGACGTAGTCCTTTACCCCGTGCACGTTTTTTTCGTCATCCCACCATTTTTTCCATAAGTCCGAGGATTCTCGGCCGACAATACCAAATCGTGTGCCCCAGCCGCTGATATCGTCGGCAAATGCTGGGATTCCCGCGCGGTGCATCTGCATTCGATCATGCAAAGTGGCAATGGCCCGATCAGCGGCCGCTTGGTTTCGAGTGTCAAAGTCGTCCAAGAGTGGAACAATGTCATTGCGGTAATATTGAACCGGGTCGAGCGTCGCAGGGGCGGGGACCGATACCAGCGGTCCCGTATCAGGCAAGGGCGCTGGCGCCGGCTGTTTCCGGAATAGCCTGATTAACCCGGCGATCAAGATCGCAATCGCGACCAGCGAGACGAAAATCTTCGCAAGTCGCCAATTTCGGCCAGATTTTGAGAGTACCGCATCTGTTCCGTAACCCATCACCGGTGAGGCATGATTCGCCGACTTCGAGCCTTGGAGCCCTGGATCCTCAGTATTACCGGGACCGGTCAGATCAGACATATTTGGCATAGATTGAACTCCTCCCGCCAAGAAAACGCCCCGTGGATTGGACCAATATAGATTAATCGCATTTTGCGATCAAGCGGAATCCGGGGTGACCATGGGTCGTCATGGTTGCCTCAATGTTCACCGCCGCGCACGATGCGCTGGTTGCCGCAGTCGTGCAATTGCGCAAGAGCGCCGGATTGACGCAGCGTCAACTGGCCGAGGCGCTGGGGCGGGAACAAAACCTGATCGGCCGCATCGAGACCGGCCAGCGGCGCATCGACTTGATCGAATGGATCGGCATCTGTCGGGCCTGCAAGGTGGACCCGGAGGTGGAAATCGCCAAGCTGGTGCGGCAGATCAAACCCCTGGTGCCGCAGCGGCGGCGATAACGGGGTACAAATTCCTCGCGTTGGATTTCGATGTCAGATGTGCCGGCATGCCGTCCACCGTGATCACCGCGTCAGCATCTTCCCGGTCGTTACTGACGCTGGTCGCCCACCCCTCAATGGCTGTGAAATGTCCGCACTTCTCGAGGCGGAAATCCGCGTCCAGGACTGGGCAGGATGAAATTGGCCGTTCACCCGCGCGCGTCGGTCCGGCCGGATTGCCGGCGGAGGGGGGTGTATTCAACGGTGCGTTCTTTTTTACCTATTCGGTTAAAATTCTCCGCTTCCGAACTGCCGGGATTAGCTGTCGTCGCCGTAATCGACTCCTTGCAAGAAAGTAATGCCTAATGCGTGTGATCGGCTCAGTTGAAGTGCGTGGCGTGGTGTATGAGGCAGTCTGGGGTTCGTTGTCATCAATCGAAAATCAGGAGGTCGGTTCGGGAAAGGCTTTGGCGGTGCGCGGCGATGATGGGAGGAATGAAACCGTCATCCGTCACAACGCCAAGCTCGCGGAGGTGCAGGCGTCGCTGCGGCATTTACGCAGCCTTGGGCTGAACGATTCGCAACTGAGCCGATTGTTCGGTTACAAGGGCGATAAGCGCGGATTGCCGCAGTACGTGAAAGTGCTGGTTTCTCGCCTCAATTAATCTCACAACGCTACCGGCCCTGTTGGAGTCCGGTTGCCAACCGGATTGGGCAAAGCCAATGGTGGGTCGCCAGGAGCGAGTCAGGAAGCCGTCGGCTCGACGTGGCCGAATTCATCGAGTTTTCCATCGGCTGCGGTGTGGCGCCGCCGGCGGCGCTGGTGGAATTGATGAAGCTGCGGCCGTAACCGGGATCGATCAAGTTCGATGCGGCGATGGCGGATCCACGGAGACCAGGACACGATGTCCACCGTCACGCGCGATCTCAATTGCGGAATTGGTGCCAATCGTGTCGTCAGCCTGCCGGGCCGAATTTCGTGGTTCGCTCCCGCGGCATTACCCTCAATTGTCCCAGCGACGACATGGTTCCTCTGGAACGGCTGCCGAATTCTCGGCCGCGTATCGATCCGTCACCGCCTGACACCACGCCTGGAAGATTTCGGCGGCCACATCGGTTACGACGTCCGTCCGTCCGATCGCGGCCGCGGCTACGGCTCCCTGCTCCTGACCGTTGCCCTGGCCAAAACCCGCGCCCTCGGCTTGCCTCGCGTCCTGCTTACCTGTAGCCCGACTAACACCGCATCGGTGCGAATGATTCTGAGCAATGTTGGCCAATTAGTCTCCGAGTCGCCGGCCATCAGCGCCAACAACCGCCCGACCCAACGATATTGGATCGACACAACCCGTTGACGCGTCCAACCGCCGGATTCATGCCGGCCATCCATCAAACATCAAAGATGCCGTTCACTCATCGGACACGATATTGTAGTGGTCTCAGCTGGAGCAAGTTCACCCAAGTTCATCCGGCGTCGGCGGCTCGAAGCATCTCGACCACATTTCGAGTTGAGCGTCATTGACCCGGAACGTATCCGGCGGTAGCGCGGTGTTGCGCAGCGCGAGACGCCTTAACAGCTCATCGCGCGGCACGTCGAGGAAATGGAGCCTTGTTTTGGCGCCGAACGCCGCAGCGCGCGACCGGAAATCATCCCGCTCACTGCGCGACCAAAAGCCATTCTCAAGAATCACGTCGACGCCAAGGCTAATCGCTTGCGCCGCGATCTCCCACTGCACCGCCTCGACAGCCGCGCGTTTTGCGTCGTCGTAGCCGTCGCCTACAATACGGGCCATCCATTCGTCAGGTGCCAGTCGCAGCGCGGGCAGGTTGCGCTCAAGTCTTCTGGCCAAGGTCGTCTTGCCCGAGCCGGGCAAACCACAGATTAGATGGAGAGTAGGCCTCCGCATTTTCGATTTTTCTTCAGTGGCGAGCGATGATGTTATTATATCGTACGGATTTAGCCGCTCACATCCTTCATGCGGACGGACTTGCGACCTTCGCGTAGGTCAGGGCGGCGTGATGCGCATTCAGCGCTGCCTGCTGTTCGGCCATCAGGTCGCGCTTCCACACATCCGGCACGTAATTTTGCAATTGTTCCGGCGGCAGCTCCGGCAGGTGGGCCAGCACGCTGCGCAGATAAAATTGCACGTCGATCTCGTGACGCTAGGCGTTGGCGATCAGCGACCACAGAATCGCGTGGCCCTGGGCGGATTTGTCGTGCCGGGCAAACATCCAGTTCTTTCGATTATGAGGAGCTCCGCATAACTGGAAAAACAGCTTGTTCGTGAACAACGAGCGCGGTGGCCAGATCGCAGCGATCCTTTCCAGCTGGACCAGCACCTGCCGCCGGCACGGCATCGATCCGCAACGATATTTGACGCAGTTATTGACCAACCTTCCGGCCACGCCGATCAGCCAAATCAGCCAGTGGTTGCCGGAGGAATGGAAACGGCGAAATCCGGCGCCGTCGGGGTAGCGGCGCCACGCGTGCATCGCTCACCCCGTTCGTTGGCG
>JBEKHH010000099.1:0-8168 GCA_050012375.1 Tepidisphaeraceae bacterium | reverse complement strand
TCGGCCGCGGTGGCCGCAGCATTCTTAACAACGTCGGCCTTGCGGAGCTGGTCGCATTCAATCCCGAACAATATGTAAATCTCGCGGTGGCATTGGCCGGCGATCTTCCGCGGCTAAGCGAAATGCGAAAAACGCTTCGCCAGCGGATGCAGGCGTCGCCGCTGATGGATGCGCCGCGCTTCGCCCGAAATGTGGAGGCGGCCTATCGCGAGGCGTGGAGGCGGTGGTGCGCCAAACCGTAGCCGTATAATGCTGCCATGGCGTACGACCCTGCCCTTCAGCGGGCCTTCCAATTGTTTCAAACGGGGCAGTTCGCCCAGGCGGAAGGGGAGTGTCGTCAGCTTCTGGCCAAGCGGCCGAATCACGCGGACGCTCTTCAATTGCTGGGGCTATTGGCGAATCGAGTGGGCAAAGCCGAGATGGCCGTCGAGTTCTTGCGAAAAGCCATCGCCGCCGATCCCCGAGTTAAAGATTATTACAACAACCTCGGAGTGATTCTGACGATTCAGGGCCGTCTGGAAGAGGCGAGAGGGACGTACCATGATGCGCTGGCGCTCGATCCCGACAACGTCGAATTTCTCAACAATCTGGCGATCGCCTCGCATCGCGCAAACCGGCTGACGGAGGCGCTCGATGCGGCCGAACGCGCTGTGGCCCTGAAGCCAGACTTCGCCGCGGCCCATTGCAATAAGGGGAAGACGCTGCATGGCATGGGGAAACTCGAGGAAGCGCTGGCCGCCTTCCATCGCGCGCTGGCCCTCAAGCCTGATCTGGCCGAAGCGCAGGCCAGCATGGGAGCGCTGCTGAACGATCTGGGCCGACCGGACGAAGCATTGACCGCCTGCCGCCGCGCGTTGGAGATTCAGCCGAATCTCGACCATGCCCACAACAATCTCGGCAACGCACTCATCGCATTGGAGCGCGCCGACGAAGCGCTGGTTGCGTATCAGCGAGCCATACAAATAGAACCGAAAAAGGCGCTGTTCCACTACAACGCGGCAATCGCTCACCAGAACCTCGGCCAAGCGCTGCAATCGATCGAGGCCTACCACCGGGCGGTGTCGCTCGAGCCCAACTATCCGAAGGCATTCAACAATCTGGGCGTCGTTCTGCTGAGCCTGCATCGGTTCCAGGAAGCTCTCGATGCGCTGCAGAGGGCAGTGACGATCAAACCTGACTATGCCGAAGCCTGGAATAACCTCGGCGACGCGCTGAGAAATCTGGGGCGATCGACCGAAGCGATTGAAGCGATCCGCCGGGCATTGACGCTCAAACCCGACGACGCCAAGCCAGCGAATAATTTGGGGTTGGCGCTGATCAGCGCCGGCCGGCCCGAGGAAGCGGTCGATGCGTTCCGTCGCGCCATCGCGAGCGATCCGAATGATGCCGAGATCTACAACAACCTTGGCAACGTGCTGAAGGACATTGGCCCGCACGAGGAGGCGATCGAGGTTCTTCAGCGGGCGATGGCCATCGACCCCAAGTACGCGTCCCCCTACAACAATCTGGCGATCGTTCTGATGAATATGGGTCGGATCGAAGAGAGCCTGGAAACGTACCGCCGGGCGGTCGATCTTGATCCGAGCAATGCTTCGATTCACAGCAATTTGGTCCTCAGCCTTCACTATCTGCACGGCAATGACGGCGCAGCCACCCTCTCCGAAGCGCGCCGATGGAACTCACGGCACGGCGAGCCGCTGCGGAAAACCATTGCTCCGCACGCCAACAGTCGCGATCCCGATCGGAGGCTCCGCATTGGCCACATTTCCAATGATTTTCGCGAGCATTCGGTCAGCAGGTTTCTCCAGCCCCTGTTTCAGAACCACGATCACGAGCGATGTGAAATCGTGGGCTACAGCGACGTTTGGAGCCCCGATTCCCACACGGCGCTTCTGCGCGGCTGCGCGAACCAATGGCACGACATCATCGGCAAGTCCGACGAATCGGTGGCCGAAATGATTCGCGGGCATGGCATCGACATTCTCGTGGACCTGATGGGTCACACGGCCCGCAACCGCCTGCTGGTCTTCGCGCGCAAGCCGGCGCCGGTGCAGATCAGCTACCTGGGCTATCCCGGCACCACCGGCCTGGCGACGATGGACTATCGCCTGACCGATGCGCTGGCCGACCCTCCGAGATTGACCGAAGCTTTCCATTGCGAAACATTGATTCGGCTGGCGAAAACCAACTGGTGCTTTGCCCCGCTGGCGAATCTTCCCGACGTCGGGCCGCTGCCGGCAAGTCAGGGCCAGCCAATCTGTTTCGGGTCATTCAACCGCCTCGCAAAACTGTCGCCCCAAACATTGGATTTGTGGGCCGCCATGCTGAGGGCGATTCCGAATTCCCGGCTGTCACTCAAGGACATTTCGTTGCAGGAGCAGGCCATTCGAGATCATGTCCATAAGAGCTTTAATGCGCGCGGAATCGGCCCGGAGCGGTTGGAACTGGTCGGCCCCAAAAGCGCTCGAGCAGACCATTTTCGGTCCTACGGAGAAGTGGACATCGCTTTGGACCCGTTTCCATACCATGGCACCACGACGAGCTGCGAAGCCTTATGGATGGGCGTGCCGATGGTGACGCTCGCCGGGACGACCCACGTCGCCCGCGTCGGGGTCAGCTTGCTGAGCAACCTCGGTCTCCCGGACTTGATTGCCCGGACTGAAGAAGAATACCTGTCGATCGCCGTGGGCCTGGCGAATGACCTGCCGAGGCTGGCGGAGATTCGCCGCACGCTGCGGGATCGGATGAAGTCTTCGCCGCTGATGAACGGCCGCGAATTTGCCCGGGACGTGGAGGCAGCCTATCGAGACGTCTGGCGGCGCTGGTGCGCCGGGGGCTCGAGGTGAAATTCGCGTATATTGGACAAAAGATATGACCGCTGCTGAAGCGTTCAGCCTGGCAGTGCAACTGCATCAATCCGGCCGCTTGCCCGAAGCGGTGGCGGCTTATCGGCAGGCGCTGGCGCTCAAGCCGGATTTTGCCACGGCTCACAGTAATCTGGGCCGCGCCCTTTCGGATTTGGGCCAGCTCACCGAGGCCCTGGCCGCCTGTCGGCGCGCGCTGGCGCTGGATCCGAATCTGGCCGAGGCCCACAACCATCTCGGCTATACACTTGGCAAAATGGGCTTGCCTGATGAAGCGATGGCGGCGTTCAGGGCGGCGCTGGCGCTCAAGCCCAATTTCGCCGAAGCCATTTGCAACGTCGGCGTCGTGCTGGCGCGATTCGGCCGCTTGGAAGAAGCCGTCGGGGCATTCCGGCAAGTGCTTCAGCTTAATCCGGGCCAAGCTGAAGCCACGGGCAACCTCGGCACCGCGCTCATGGATCTCGGTAAGCTGGACGAGGCCCTGACCGCATTTTGGGAGGCATTGAGGACTCGGCCCGAAACCCCCATGTTCTATTACAACGCCGGCATCGCGCTGAATCAGCTGGGGCGAAAGGAGCAGGCGGTAGCGGCCCTCCGCCGGGCGATTCAGCTCGCACCCGACGACCCCTCGCCCCAAAGTACGCTCCTCTATATCATGAACTTTCATCCGGCCTGTGATGCCGGCTCAATGCTCCGTGAAGCCCGGCAATGGGACGATCGCCATTGCAAGCCGCTGCGGCACCTGATCCAGCCCCACAAAAACAGCCGCGATGCCGATCGGCCCTTGCGGATCGGTTATGTCTCGGCGGATTATTGGGATCATGCCTCCGCCTTTTTTCTGCTGCCCTTGTTCCGTCACCAAGATCGGCGGGAGTTCACGGTGTATTGTTACGACCAGCGGGCTATTTCTGACAAGGTGACGCAACAAATGCGGGAACAGGTTCAGCACTGGCGCAAAATCGTGGGGCTGAGCGATGCCGAAGTCGCGGCGCTGGTTCGCGAGGACCAGATCGACATCCTGGTCGATCTGAAGGTTCATACGGCCGACAACCGCCTGATGGTCTTTGCCCGCAAGCCCGCGCCCGTGCAAATGACCTGGCTCGGCTGTCCGGGAACGACGGGGATGGCCACAATGGATTATCGCCTGACCGATCCCTATCTGGACCCCCCGGGGGAAACCGATGCTTTTTATGCCGAAAAGTCCATTCGGCTGCCGGACACGTTCTGGTGTTACGATCCTCTCTGCAACGAACCAGCAGTAAACGCGCCGCCCTGCCTGGAGAAGGGATTCGTTACCTTCGGCTGCCTGAACAACTTCTCCAAAGTCAACGATGCGCTGCTTTCGCTGTGGGCCAGAGTTCTAAACGCCAATCCAAGCTCGCGTCTGCTCCTGCTAGCGCCTGAGGGAAGTGCGCGCCGGTGGGTGCTGGATCGGCTGGGTGTTGGCCCGGAGAGGGTGGAGTTTGTGCTGAGACGGCCTCGTTCGGAGTATCTGCGCACTTATCACCGCATTGATATCGGCCTGGACACGCTCCCTTGTAACGGGCACACCACGAGCCTCGATGCCTTCTGGATGGGTGTGCCGGTGGTGAGCCGAATCGGTTCGACAGTCGTCGGTCGGGCGGGGTGGAGCCAGTTGTCCAACCTGCATCTGACCGAATTGGCGGCTCGGGATGACGAACAATTCGTTAAAATAGCGAGCGAACTCGCCCGCGATGTTGATCGCCTCGCCGACTTGCGTCGCACCCTGCGCCGGCGCATGCTCGATTCTCCATTGACCGATGGCCGGAAATTCACGCAAGGCGTCGAGTCGGCATTTCGCCAGGCGTGGCGGGAATGGTGCCGCGGAAACGCTGGCCCCGCTTCATGATTGGATTAAATCATTTCGTCGCGGCCGGATTGCTGCCAACCCGAAATGGCGCTCGTTCCCCTCACGCCGTCCACTTATGGAAGACGCAGAACACTCCCGCCAGGACCAGCAGAAAGCCAAGGAGATAATTCCACCGAAGTGCTTCCTTAAGATAAGCCGTGGCGAACGCGACAAATACCACGAGGGTGATGGCTTCCTGAACGATCTTCAACTGATAGCCGGACCATCCTTCGAGGTTGCCAATACGGTTGGCGGGCACCTGAAAACAGTATTCAAAGAACGCGATCAGCCAGCTGACGAGCACCACCTTCCACAAGGCGGACTTTTCAAATCTCAGATGTCCGTACCAAGCGGTGGTCATGAACGCGTTGGAAATGAACAGGAGAAAGATCGTCTTCATCCGCTGGGCTCTCCCAAAAAGGATGACGGGACAGCCCCGCTCACCATTGTGCTTCTTCAAAGGGATTATCCGGCCCCTTGATCTTCGGCTTGGGCAACATGGCGATCATGACCTTGGCCAGCGCGGCATCGGCAGGGGCGCTGACACGAATGTTCAGCGGCGAAGACCGCACGAGCCATACATCCGCCGCCGACGGCTCGCGCTTGTTCTTCGCCATCTCCGCGAATTTGTCCTTTCGCAGCGCCCAGGGCGTGACGACCTGCACGAATCGCTGCGGCGCGCGAAACGCCAGCGGCTTGCCCGATTCCTCGGTCTCGATCAAGCCGGCGCGAATCGGCGTGGTCAAGACCGCAACGGGATGTTTTTCGACTTCAGCCATCAGCGCATCGATGTCCCCATACGCCACCGCCGGCCTGGCGGCATCGTGCAAAATGACATGCGAGCATTCAGGGGAGATTCGTTCCGCGGCCACGGCAAGCTGATCCATCCATGGGTGTCCGCCGGCGATGAGCTTGACGCCGGAGAAGCTGAGATGCGCTCCGTATTTTCGCTTGGCCTCTTCGATCGTGTCGTCAGCCACGACGAGTTGAATCTGCTTGACATTGTCACGGTTAAGGAACATTTCGACGGTTCGGAGGAGGCATTCGCGGCCATCGACCTTCACGAAAGCCCCGGCCCCTTCGGCGCCGAGGCCGCTCGGCGCCGCCGTCAAGAGAACCACTGAAAAGCCGGCCATAGACCTCCCTGAAAAGTCAGTGCATCATTGTGGCGGAGGATGCGGCGGTCAAGCGAGATTGACAGTGAGCAGGGGGGTCATAGAATCGCAATCCCCATTGAATGGCGGGCTCGTAGCTCAGTTGGTTAGAGCGCGTCCCTGATAAGGACGAGGTCGGACGTTCGAATCGTCTCGGGCCCATTTCGGCCGACGGCCGAAATAGAGGGGGAGAGCAGGAGAGAGCAGAAAGTAGAGAATTCGGAGGGAAACCCACGCACGCCAATCAATCTGCTCTCCCCGGTCTGCTTTCTACAGTCTACTTTCCCACAGGTGACTAGAACCGAGCGTGTTGAAGCAAATCGAGGCGCAGGTGACACGCGAATGCCATTCGTCATGGCATTCGTGGAGGACGCCTGTTTTAGTTTTCGTCGGTGGGTTACTGGACGGTCCAGGATTCGGAACCATTGAGCATCGCCTGCAGGTCCGCCTCGCCGCGCTGGGCGCGGGCCTGGGCGATTTGGCCGTGGACCAGTGCGTCGAAGGAGTCGCGCTCGACGGCGCGGAACACGCCGACGGGTTCGGGGAAATCGGGCTGGGTCAGGTTGCTCAGCAGGAAGCTGACGGCAGGGGTTGGCTCCCGTTCATCGTGCACAAGCAGATCGGTGGGTCTGGTGTCGCCGACGTTGACGACCTGCGGCTGAAGGCGGTTGTTCAGGCCGATCGCCTTCTCGCGATTCTTGCCGAAGATCAGCGGCTTGCCGTGTTCGAGGTAAACAATCGTATCGGCCTTCAGATCCTTTTCGGTTGCGTAGTTGAACGCACCATCGTTGAAGATGACGCAGTTCTGGTAGATTTCGACCAGCGCCGTGCCGACATGTTTGGCGGCGCGCTCCAGGACATATTCCAAGTGCCGCGTGTCAACGGCCAACGACCGGGCCGCGAACGTCGCGCCGCAGCCGAGGGCGAAACTCATCGGACGAAGCGGCGTTTCCAGTGACCCCATCGGGCTGCTCTTGGTTATGGCGCCCTTCGGGCTGGTCGGCGAATACTGGCCCTTGGTCAGGCCGTAAATGCGATTGTTGAACAGGAGAATCTTGAGATTCGGATTTCGGCGGAGGGTGTGCAGCAGGTGGTTTCCGCCGATGGACAGCGCATCGCCGTCGCCGGTGGCAATCCAGACATCGAGATCGGGTCGGGCCAGTTTCAGACCCGTGGCGATGGTGGGCGCGCGGCCGTGGATCGAATGAAATCCGTAGGTGTTGAGGTAATAAGGAAATCGGCTGGAGCAGCCGATGCCGGAGACGAAGACGATTTTGCTGCGTGGAATCCCCAGCTTGGCGAGCACTTTTTTCGTCTGAGCGAGGATGGAATAGTCGCCGCAGCCCGGGCACCAGCGGACTTCCTGGTCCGACGCGAAGTCGGCGGCGGTGCAGCCGGTGCAGGCTTCATTAGAGGGTGTCGAGTCGTTGAGAATGTTCATTTTGCGATCCAGCTCGAGAGGCACGTTGCAGTTCAGGCGGTCGACGATTTCGTTTGGGCGGTCCCGCTCACGGGAAGATGCGTCTTGGCGGCGGCGATGATTTCGCTGAAGGCAAACGGCTGGCCGCACACCTTCGAGAGAGAAACCGTTTCGATCCTGTATTGGGCACGCAGCAACAACGCCAATTGTCCGAGATTCAGTTCGGGCACAAGAACCGTCTTGAACCGGGCGAGCAATTCGCCAAGTCGTTGCGGGAACGGATTGAGATATCGGACCTGGCAGGCGGAGACGGCGGCGCCCTGCCTTTGGAGTTCGAGCGTCGCCGCCTTGATGGCGCCATAGGTGCTGCCCCACCCGACGATCAGCACGTCGCCGTGCTCGCGGCCGGTCCAATAGAACGCCGCGCCGGCGGGGCGAATGCCTGCCACTTTCGCCGCGCGAAGGCCGATCATTTTCTGGTGGTTGGCCGGGTCATAGCTTATCGTCCCGGCCCCATCCTCTTTTTCCAAGCCGCCGGTGCGATGTTCCAGGCCCGGCGTCCCCGGCAGGGCCCACGGTCGAGCCCCGTCTTCATTCCGTCGGTAGGGCTGAAAGACGCCGCCATCGTTCCGGGCCGCGGGATGGGCGATTGCAATCTTCGGCATCGACCGGACATCGGGAATCAGCCACGGCTCGGCGCTGTTGGCGATATATCCGTCGCTCAGCAGCATGACCGGTGTCATATAGCGAACGGCAATCGTGCAGGCCTCGACGGCGGCATTGAAACAATCCGACGGGCTCGTCGCCGCGATGACGGGAAGGGGACATTCGCCGTTGCGGCCGAAAACCGCCTGCAACAG
>JBEKHH010000098.1:0-8592 GCA_050012375.1 Tepidisphaeraceae bacterium | reverse complement strand
ACAATCCGATAGACTTCGCTCCACAGTTCGCCTTCCATGGCTCGCTCCTTCCTTGCACATGGAGAGCGAGTTTGAGGCGAACTGCTTTTTGCGCCAAGGATTTAACGCATAGATCAAAAAAGTTCGGTAATCCGGGGAGAGGGACAGGGTGAGGGGCGGTTTTCGAGGATCAATCAAGTGAAGCACAGTAAATGTAAATCGTTTTTCAGTTTCGTCGCCTGTCTCCTTGCCTGGCTCGCGACCGCTCGAATCTGCATCGCACAGAAAATCGTCATCACGCCCGCCAGGGCAAACTGCGTTTACGACATCGGCGAGCAAATCACCTGGAAGGTGGAAGTAACCGGCGATAACGCCTCTTCGATCAAACAAGTCCATTTTGCCTTGAAAAAATGCGGCTTGACGGTGATCAAGGCGGGAGTGCTGGACCTGTCCGCAGGCAGCGCGTCGCTGGAAACTTCGCTCAGCGAGCCGGGGACGGTTTTAGCCGAGATCACCACCGCCATCGCCGACAAGCCGGTTCGCGTGCTGGCCGGGGCGGCGGTGGCTCCTTACAAGATTCAGCCGACTTCGCCGCGTCCCGATGATTTTGACGAGTTCTGGAGCGACAAGATCAAGGAGCTCGAAGCGATTCCGGCCAATCCGAAACTGGAAGGGGTCGATGTCGCCAATCCGAATGTGGAGTATTTCAAGATCCGCATGGACAACATCCACGACACACACATTTACGGTCAATTGGCCAAGCCAAAGGGTCCGGGAAAATATCCGGCCCTTCTCATTCCGCAGTGGGCCGGCGTGTATGGTCTGCCCAGGTCGCGCGTCGTCGATCGGGCTCGGCACGGCTGGATCGCGTTGAACATCATGCCGCACGACCTGCCGTTGGATCAGCCCGATGCATATTACAAGGACCTCTTCAAAACGACGTACAAAAACTACTGGACGTTCGGAAGCGAAAGCCGCGACACGACGACATTTTTGCGCATGTATCTGTCGAGCTATCGGGCGATGGACTACCTGAGCCAGATGCCGGATTGGGACGGCAAGACGCTGGTGGTCATGGGCACGAGCCAGGGCGGCCAGCAGGCGATCATGATCTCGGCTCTTTATCCGGGAGTCACCGCGATGCTGGCCATGGTCCCCTCAAGCTGCGACGTGACGGGACCGACCATCGGCCGGGCCATCGGCTATCCGAATTGGGCGGACCAGGCGAAAGAAAAGCATGACGACGCGATCCTTCAGACCGGGCGATATTTTGATCCCGTCAACTTCGCCTCGCGGATCAAATGCCCGGCCCTTGTGGCCCCGGGGCTTCGCGACGAAACCTCGCCGCCCACCGGCGTTTTCGCCGCGTTCAATCAAATCAACGCCCCCAAGGAACTGCTGATTTTGGTGAATTCCAACCATTCCGGCGACGGCAACGCCCAGGCTCCGTACAACAATCGCGCCGAGGTGTGGCTGCGGGCGCTGGCTCAGGGCAAACCCGTGCCGCCGAACTAGACGGAGCCGTCAGGTATAATCCTGACCAATGCCATCCTTCCGTCAACGGCTGTTCAACACACTTGCGGCAGCGTCGCTAATGCTGTGTTTGTCCTCTGCAGTTTATTTGTGGACGAACAGGTTTAGTTTTCAGCCTCACGGCATTCACATCGTTTTGCCGATTCCATCCGACGCAACTGAAGTGTTGGTAATTGGTTTTAGCAGCGTGGAACAATGGGAATATACACCATGGGACAACAAGTGGTCTTTCATATCGGGAGCACCATGGGTGACCATTTCGTTCGCGATTCTTCCGCTGGCCTGGGCGGGGCGATTTTGGAGAAACAAGCACAAGGCATCCACATGGACGGGGCGTTGCACGCATTGCGGCTACGACCTCCGCGCCACGCCTGACCGATGTCCGGAGTGCGGAACAATTCCGCCGAAAAACGAAGCAATTTCAACTTGGCCCCCATGCAAACCTCCATCTGCTTGACACCCCCCCACCGCCGCCCTACTTTCCAATGTCTGCTCGCGTTCGCCGCAACCGTTGGAAAGGCAAGCTCCCGTGATTCCGCTGCAAGAGGCAAATACGTGCGTCATCGGACTGCAATGGGGCGATGAGGGAAAGGGGAAGATCGTCGATTTTCTAGCCGAGCGGGCCGACGTCGTCGTCCGTTACTGCGGCGGAGCGAATGCCGGCCACACCGTTCGCATCGGGGGGGAAAAATATTCCACCCATCTGCTCCCCGTCGGCGTACTGCGGCCGGGGAAGATGAACATCATCGGCAACGGCGTGGTCCTCGACCCTGCGGTCCTCTTCCGCGAGATCGACGCCCTGGCCGCCCGCGGGATTGCCGTCACGCCGGCTAATTTGCGGATCAGTTACAAAACCCATCTGGTCATGCCGCATCACATGCAGGAGGATGCCTCCCGCGAGCAAAGTTCCGAGGGGACGGCCATCGGCACCACGCGGCGCGGGATCGGGCCAAGCTACGCCGACAAGATGCACCGCGCCACCGCCTTCCGCGTCGCCGATCTCGTGGACGAGCAAAAACTCAAGCATCGCATCGGACAGGTGGTTGCCGAGAAAAACAAGGTTTTGCGCGCCCTGTACGATCTCCCGCCCATTGATTGGAAGCAGGTCTTCGAGCTGTACCGGGATTTCGGCCGGCGCATCGCCCCCTTCGTGGACGATACGACGTTTCTGCTTTTGCAATACGCCGGTGAAGGCAAGCGGATCGTCTTCGAGGGCGCCCATGCCGTTCTCCTGGATGTCGATCACGGGACCTATCCGTATGTGACCAGCAGCAATTGTTCCGGCCTCGGCGTGTACACCGGCGCGGGCGTCCCGCCGCAGATGGTGCAGAATTTCCTGGGGGTGATCAAAGCCTACAACACGCGTGTCGGCGGCGGCCCGTTCCCCACCGAGCAGGACAACGACATCGGCAACTATATCCGCGAGCGGGGCAACGAATATGGAACCACGACCCGGCGCCCCCGCCGCTGCGGATGGTTCGATGCCGTCGCCGCTCGATATTCCGTCGATCTATGCGGCGTCGGCTCGATGGCCATGACCCTTCTGGATGTGCTCTCGGGCCTGGATCGGCTGAACATTTGCACGAGCTACAAATACCGCGGCTCGCGCTTGCCGTATTTCAGGGCAGACATGGATGTCCTGGCCGAAGTCGAACCGATTTATGAGGCATTGCCCGGTTGGCGCGGCACCATCAGCGGCTGCCGCAACTTTGGTGAACTCCCGCCGGAAGCGCAGCAATATGTTAAGAGAATTGAACAATTACTGGGGGCGCCGATAAACATGGTCAGCGTCGGCCCCGACCGCTCGGCCACGCTGATGCGGTAGGGTCATTGCTCACTTGTCATTTGTCCTTTGTCCTTTGTCCTTTGTCATTTGTTAAAAGCTGCATATAACCAGTGACAAAGGACACGTGACAAGTGACAAATGACAAATGACACGTGACAAATCCCTATTTTTTTCTTTCAAATTCGCCGAGTCAGGCGATACTAACGCAATCGCTGAGACGTAACCGATGCCGATGGAGTTATGGGTCGTCAGCGGTCCCTCGAAGTGGGTGGTGTCCGCAGGGATGCGACAATGTCTCTGCAACCGGTTTTGCGCAAACGGCTGGAACAAGTGCTTAGTACCGTGGATGACCATGGTTCGCTGGGCCCCCGACTCAAAGGCGATGTCGCGCGCCTTTGGGGACGACTCAATAAACTCATCTCGATGAACCTGATCGGCCCGCACGTGGACGTCGATGGCCTCGAGTTGGCGTGTTATGCGCTTCAGCTTCCGGCGCGGCAGGGAAGGGGCGTCGTGGCCGGGCGATTGGGGCGCACCAACCTCCGGGACCGCTGCGAGCAGGCCGCTGAATTGCTCGTCAGCCTGATGGGGTCGGAGATCGAGGAATCCCTGCTGGATCGGACCACGCGCCTCCTGCACGAGGTCCCCCACCGCAACCCGGTCATCGACGAAGCCAAGCTCATGGCCGACGCCCTCAATCTCGACGATTTCGGCTTGATCGGCCTGATCATCCAGACGGTCCAATTGGGCTTACAGGGCGAAGGCGTAGCCGATCTCGCCGTGGCCGCCGAAAAACGCGAGGAATACGGCTACTGGGAAGCTCGCATCAAGGACGGATTCCATTTCGAGCCGGTCCGAGCCATCGCCATCAAACGGCTGGCAACCTCGCGCAAGGTGGCGAAGATGCTGGCCGATGAACTCAAGGAAGATCAACTCTGAATAAGGAACCGTGATTCGGAGACAACTTAAATATACTTAGCGGCGGTGCGAAGCACCGCGGGTTACGGCAATGTCCCAGAATCGCGGTCGCCCGTTTAGAACATTTTCAGAGACAATGTAGCGGCCTGTTGACTTAAGCAACATTTTTCATCAATCGCGCGAACTCTTTAATTTCAACGTCTAATTGAACCGCAGAGTGCGCCGAGGCCGCGGAGACAAACGCGGAGAAGCAGTGTAAAAACGAACTTTTCCAGGTTGTTCTCAGCGATCTCCCTTCGACAGGCTCGGGTGTCCGGGATGTGAACCGCACTACCCCGGCGCCCCCAAGACGATGCGGTTGCTGTACCGCTCACGGGGAAATAAGGGGATTCTGGAAAATGCTTGTACAATCTTCCTGAAAGATTGTCTCATGCGACGGCCTGGGGCGAAGGTATCTACAGTGCCGATGGTGATAGGCCGCACCAAACGCCAGGCGAGCGATTCCGATGGAGAAAGTCTTTGTATGCATTTTGTCCGTGGTGTTAATTGTCGTGCTGGTCCTTGCCGGTGCGTTGGCATACATCTTCTTCGGAATCCATCGCTCGATCGCAAACCTCGACGCCATCCCGTTGTCGCCAGCGAACTACCAGCCGGCGGCGCTGGAACTGGCCAAGCTCTGCCAAAGCGATCCGACCTTTTTCAGCGAGCAGTCCGTCTCGTACCTGGACCCTTTCGATCCGGTTTGGGCGCCGCCGTCGGTTGCGAAGCTTCATCCGGAAGGGATCGATGTCAGCGCCGACCACGCCACCGTCACATGGGGCGGCGGGTTCTATCACTGCGGGTGGGACCTCGTCCGCGGGGCGGCCACCGCTGATGGCTCCGGCTACTCTTGGACGCTTTCGTTCTCCAGCGAGGGAAATCCGAATAAAGTGCTCGAAACGATCAATCTCGGTGGCGATCATCGGTTGACAGAGGACGAGTTCGTTAGCCAAGTCCTTGCGGAGTTCGATCGACGCCTCGCATCGCAGGCCGATGACGGGATGTTCACGTCCGAATCGGGATGGTATCTCGCTGCTGCCCGTTGTCTCTTTCTCACGAAACACCATCGCACCGACCTGCTGCCAGCGCAAGTGCGCAAAGCGGAGACGAACTACCCACACGACTGGCGTGACATGCTGCTGGGATACCTGCTGGATCATGTTGCAGGTGATCCGTCAGCCGGCGAGAAGCTTCGGCAGTGGGCGGATCGAACCAGCGGTCCAGCAGCATGGATGTACGTCGCGTACGCGTTCTACCAGGCGGGGGATATCACGGCCGGAGATACTGCAATAAAAAAGGCGGTCGCGGCCACATCACCAGACCCCGACTGGATCGATAAAGACGTCCCACTCTACGAGCTTGGAATGGCGGCGCGACTCTATGACTCTGGCGATTTCAGCGCATGCGTCAGTCTCTGTGACGGCATACTCTCGTCGCGCCATCGCTACTTCACGACGAGGTCAAGCGTTCAAAGCGTGCGCAACTGGGCCGCCACAACTGCGGCTTCACGACCCGTGCAACTGCCCGCATTCGACAAGTATACCTCGCTCGACCCATTTGGAGGGTTCGACTTGAACCTGATGCATGCTGCCGCGACTTCTTCGCGCGTATCGACGACGCAGCCATAGCTCGTTTTCAATTCACTCGCTTGTGTTCAGCGTGAGCGATAGTTCAACTTGACCGAGAGGGCTTTCTCAACTTCGACTGGTCGGGTAACCGCCGCTTCCAGGCGTAAAAGGAGCCTTGGGTAATTCCACGTTCCAGACAGTAGGCCGCCACGGTGAGCCCGCTGGGCCGCCGTCCATTTATGATCTGGCGCCATTCTTCCGGGCCATGGCGCTGTGTTTTGTTCATACCGCGTCAGTGTGCCGACAGCCAGCCCAAGAAAAAAGATGCGGTTGGTTTAACGCTCACGGCTCGGGTCTGAGCTTGTCGGGATAACGGGACAGCTGCGAATTAAATTGACGGTTGTGGGTAAGTGGCTAAAACTCTTCTGAAAATCGGCCAAACCCAAGCAAAAGCGCCGGCGCGGGTTCTGCTTCGAGCGGCATGGGAGCGCAAAAGGGAAATCGCTGCCGGCGGATACACTGAAATTGCTGATATTTGTGTAAACTGAGCGGGACGTCCCTGATTTCGCAGTGGAGACGACGGGATGAAGGTCTACCTCGATGTTTGCTGTCTCAACCGTCCGTTCGACGACCTGTCGCAGGCTCGCGTCGCGATGGAAGCTGCGGCCATTACCTACCTGCTCGAATTGATCGACGCGTCAAGATTGACCGATTATTCGTCCGAAATGGCTTGGGTGGAGGTGGAACGGATGCCGGATGGCGATCGACGGCGCAAAGTCTCGCTGCTCCTGCCGCCAAATGCTCGTATAATGCCTTTGAGCGACGATCTTCTCGACTTGGCTGAAACGATTAGGGAAATGGGTTTTGACCTGGCCGACGCGGTCCACTTGGCCGCCGCACAACGATTGGGAGTGGAAGCATTCGTGACGGTTGATGACCGCGTGCTGAAGCGGGCTAAGAGAAGCGCGAGCCGCCTCGGTGTCCGTGTGATTGATCCGATGGCCCTTCTAGAGGAGCTTAACGATGCCATTGAGCGGTGAACAGATTCGCTTGCGCGGGTTGGCCGCATTGCGGCGGGAACTGGGACGCGCCGGGCTGGTGCGCTTTCTCCAGCATTTCAAACCCGGGGCGGGAAACTATACGCGCGAGCGTCAGAAGTTTCTGGCAGGCTTGACGATGGATGAATTGCGCGGCCGTGTGGGTCGCAGCCGCAAAAAGAAATCTCGACCGCGAGCTTGAGCGACCGTCACCGCGCCTGCCGCGACGATTTAGACGCCGGGTTTACGCCAGCCTATTATCCGCCTGAATCTGATTTACATCCGTGGCTGAAACTCTCCCGAAAATCGACGAAACACAGTCAAAAGTACCGGCGCGGGTTCTGCTTCGAGCGGCATGGATTGCGCCGATGACGGGAACGCCGCTGCGCGACGGAGGCATTGTATTTTCCGGCGGGCGAATCGAGGCGGTTGGACTCGCGAAGGACCTGCGCCTCGCCTTTCCCGATGCCGTCATCGAAGATGCCGGCGATTCGATCATTCTTCCCGGACTGGTTAACTCGCACACGCACCTGGAATTGAGCCACATTCGCCGCGGCGATCCGCCGGTCCATCTCGCGGATTGGATCGAGAAAACCCTCCTGCCCCAAACCGCGCGGACTGGCGATGCGACGCCCGAGGCGGTTCGGAATGCCATTCATGCGGGAGTGCGGCAATGCATCGCCTTCGGCGTGACCAGCGTCGGCGACATCAGCAAGCAGTGCATCTACAGCCGCCCCGCGCTGCGAAACGGGCCGCTGCGCGTGGTGAGTTATGGCGAGATTCAGGCCATGGCCCAGCGCCGGGGATTGTTCGAGGAACGCTTCGCCGCCGCGGCGGATACTTCGTGCGAATCGGACTGGCTTCGCGTCGGCGTGACGCCGCATGCTCCGTACACCGTGGAGCCCGAGGGTTACGCGCGCTGTCTCGCCTTCGCCAAGGCGCATGACCGCGCGCTGGCGACGCACCTGGCTGAGACGGCCGAGGAAGCGACGTTTCTGGCCTCGCACTCCGGGCCGTTCCGGCATCTTTGGGAAGTGGGCGTAAACGCGTGGGATGATGCCGTGCCTCGCTTTGCCGGCGGTCCCGTCCGATTTGCCCGCGAGCTGGGCCTGCTCGATTACCCCACGTTGCTGGCGCACGTCAATTATTGCGATGATGAGGAACTGGCGATCCTCGCCCGCGGAAGAGCGAGCGTTGTGTACTGCCCGCGGACGCATGAGTTTTTCGGACATCCGCCCCACCGCTGGCGGGAGATGCTCGCGCGCGGAATCAATGTCGCGGTCGGGACCGACAGTTGCGCCAGCTCGCCGGATTTGAACCTGGTGGACGATCTTCGCCTGCTGCATCGCCTGGCCGCCGAAGTGCCGCCGATGCTGCTATGGGAAATGGCGACGACGCGGGCGGCCCGGGCTGTTGGTTTGCCGGATGCCGGCGTGATCCGAGCCGGATGCCGGGCCGACTTCGTCGCGTTTCCTTGCGGAAGCGATGATCCGCTGCGGCAGATTCTGGAACAGGATATTTTGCCGTCGGGCGTGTGGGCAGGCGGACGCAAGCTCTCTAATTTCAATGTTTAATTGAACCGCAGAGTGCGCCGAGATCCTGGCGCGGGCTTCGCCCGCAACCCAAATAATTAGGCATTGCTCGTTAAGGTACGGTGCGTGTTGCGAAGCACTTACCGTCCTACAGGAGCAATGCCATGGAGGCTTTTTTACACCATCAAGCCCAAGATGTC
>JBEKHH010000097.1:0-8795 GCA_050012375.1 Tepidisphaeraceae bacterium | reverse complement strand
ATTCATAAAGGACAGGTCATTCCCAGGCGGGATTGTCCTTGAAAAAATCCCTGACAGCGGAGAATAGTGCCGCAGGGGTCGAACGTGGTAACGTGTTCTCCGCTAGTTGAAGACCAGGGGATTTTTCACCAAGAAACGCCGCGTCGTCGCATGACGGCGCGGCGTTGTGTTGGGCAAAAGGACCTTGATCTACAACAAGTTGCCACGGTTTCCGTGGCAGGACGGAGAGGTGACGATTCGAAATCGTTAAGTTCGGACCGACTTTTTTCAAAAAGTCACGCCGTTGTTCGTCAGAACCGTTTTCTGTCAAGAAAAGGCTTTGTTTTGTGGCTTTTACGAATCGGATTGCCGGTTCGAACCAGTTGCCTCGATTGGCCTCCGTGGCGGCAAGTTTTTCTTTCAATTCCTGTTTCCGCTCGATGAGTTCATTCTTTGCTTGCCGGTAACCGAGTCCGCCGTGAGGCGGACGAGGAGCCGGACTCTTTCTCGTTTCGAGCGTGAGCGAGAGGGTCGAGGCCCGTGAGGGACGAGACCCAGAGAAAGAGGACGGCTGTAGGGGGTATCAGACGATAAGAAAATACCCGGAACCCCTTGATACATAAGGCTCAAACGAAACAGCAGGGTATCCCCACGTGGGGATACCCTTGGGGATAGGCAAAATCGATAAAGGACAAGTCATTCCCAGGCGGGATTGTCCTTGAAAAAATCCCTGAGAGCGGAGAGTAGAACAGCGGGGGTCGAACGTGGTAACGTGCTCACCGTTTCCCCGCCGAGCAGTTTTGTAACGAACTGTTCGGCTTCACTTTGCAATTGATTCTCGATTTTTGACTGCCCCGCCGCCCTCAAATTGCCCTCAATCGCTGTAACTTCAGGTTTTATTTCCGGCGCACGAAATCAGTCACCGGCCATGGCCTATGCATTCCGGTCCGAAGCGACTAATGCCCTCCGAAACGGCACTTTCAATCTCGCCCTGGCTGTTCATCGGCTAAAGGCAAGATATCTATGATTCCGGCAACTGTCTTGCTTCAAGGTCCGGCAGTCATACAATAAAAGTATTGCGGGAAGCGCCAATAAATTGGTCCCCCGCAGAATATCGAATTTTTCGGATGACTAAATGAAGGGTAGCTGGGCCAACGGCCTGGAAACCCGTTAACGAGTAAGCCGACGCAATTGAGCACCGCTGGTGTTCGGTTGTGTCGGCCTTTTGTTTCCTCGAAGGATCGTCTAGCAAAGGGATGCGCCATGGGCTGGCATTTTAGAACCCGATATGCCTCAGGCGCCAGATAGGACGTTCACTACGCCAACGACCTCAAATAAATCCGAAGCCAAGCCGGCGATAGAAACCACGCCTCCAGTCTCCGTTCCACCAACGGGCCAAGTTGCACCGGCGCCTACGCCACCGGCCACGCCAGCCAGCCAGGTTGCCACAACCACACCACCCACTGCGGCGGTCGCTCCAACCGCAGGTAAACCCACGAGACGAACGTTGGTGATCGCGCTCTCGGTCGTGCTAGTGCTTGTGGTTGGCGCCGGTGGGTGGCTGGCGTGGTGGTTATTCTCGCGCGACAAGACAGTGGACCAGCTTAACCTCCATGGGAATGTGGACCTGCGGCAGGTGAACCTGTCATTCAACGACGATGGTCGAATTGCCGCCGTCTTGGTGCAGGAAGGCGACCAGGTGCACAAGGCTGAAGTTCTCGCCCGGCTGGACACGAGCCGGCTGGAGCCGCAGCTTGCGGAGTCAGTGGCACTGGCCGCGGCTCAGCACGCGGTCGTGGAACGATTTCACAATGGCAGCCGCCCCGAGGAAATCGCCCAAGCACGCGCCAACCTTCAATCCGCCCAGGCGGATGAGGCCAACGCTCGCCAGCAGTATCAACGGCTCATCAATCTAACGCAAAGTTCGCCGGGCTCTATAAGCCAACTGGACATCGACAGCGCCAAGGCCGCATTGGAGGAGGCGGATGCTAAGGTAGCGGTCAATCAGAAAGCGCTGGAGTTGGAAAACGCTGGTCCGCGCAAAGAGGACATCGCCCAGGCCGAAGCGCAGTCGCGCGCTGACGATGCCCAAGTTGCGCTTCTCCGGCAGGAGTTGTCGGATGCACAGCTTATAGCCCCATGCAACGCGGTGGTTCGTGCGCGGCTCCTGGAGCCCGGTGAAATGGTCTCCCCACAAACACCGGTATTCTCCCTGGCGATCATTGATCCCAAATGGATTCGGGCGTATGCGGACGAGCCTGACTTAGGCAACGTGCATCCGGGCATGGCCGCGACCGTGACTACGGACAGCTTCCCGGATCGGCCGCTTGATGGATGGGTGGGATTTATCTCACCAATCGCCGAGTTTACGCCAAAGGATGTGCAGACCGAGGAACTGCGGACAAGCCTCGTATACGAGATTCGAGTCTTCGTGAAGGATCCAAGGGACGAATTGCGCCTGGGGATGCCCGCCACCGTCCATTTATCTCTCAAACCGTCTGATTCTAAGACGCCTTCAACGCAAGGCTCACGATGAGCACGCCCGTTCTGGTCGGCCGGGACATCCACAAGACATTCCGCCGTGGCACGGGCGAAACCGTACAGGCTCTGGATGGCGTGTCTATACAGGCGGACCGGGGAACTCTGACGGCGTTGGTGGGTCCCGACGGTGCCGGAAAGACAACGCTGATCCGTCTGGCTTGCGGATTGATGACCGCCGACAAGGGCGAGTTGAAAGTCTTGGACATCGAGGTTGCCGCCGATCCACAACAGATTCAATCGCGGGTTGGATACATGCCGCAACGGTTCGGGCTGTATGAGGACCTTACTGTCCAGGAGAATCTGAATCTCTATGCCGATCTGCACGGCGTCGCAGGTGAGGAACGAGAAAAGAGATATCCGCAGCTCATGGAAATGACGGCTCTGGGCCCGTTCAAGGATTGGTTGGCCGGCCGTCTGTCCGGCGGGATGCAGCAGAAGTTGGGGCTGGCCTGCGCGCTGGTGCTCGCCCCGGAATTGCTCGTGCTGGATGAGCCAACCGTCGGCGTCGATCCGCTCTCGCGCCGAGAATTGTGGGAGATTATCCTGAAATTGGTCAATCAACAGAGTCTGTCCGTGCTGCTCAGTACCTCTTATATGGACGAAGCCGAGCGATGCGGACATGTTGTTGTACTTTATAACGGCAAAGTTCTTGCGCAGGGCCGACCCGAGGAAGTGAGCAAGTTGGCGGTGGGCCGAACGTTCCTGGCCGATCCACCGGCTGGACAAAAAGCCCGCGGGCTCCAGGCGCGATTTCTCGATGATCCGAATGTGACGGACGCGGTTCCCGAAGGGGGCCAGGTGCGGTTGGTGCGGAAGGATGCGGCGGTGACCGTAGCTGGGATGGTTCCGACGCAGGCTCGGTTTGAAGACGGATTCATGGTGCTTTTGCGACAGGCGGTTGGCGAACGTGCGGTAAGCGGCTCGATGAAGGTTGACCACCCGCCAGCCGGGCATGATGGCGAGGTGGTTGTTGAGGTCCGCGATCTGGTTCGGATGTTCGGAAAATTTACGGCCGTCGATCATGTCAGTTTCGACGTGCGGCGTGGCGAAATATTCGGCCTTCTTGGTCCCAACGGCGCCGGAAAAACCACAACGTTTCGAATGCTTTGCGGATTGCTCACCGTCACGGGCGGAACGCTGAAAGTGGCTGGCGCGGATTTGCGTCGCGCCGGCGCTTCGGCCCGACGCCGCATTGGATACGTAGCGCAAAAGTTCTCGCTCTACGGGCAGCTTTCCGTGGCCGAGAACCTGGGGTTCTTCGCCAGCGCTTACGGTCTGCGCGGCGGCAGGAAGCGCCAGCGAATCGAGTGGGCGCTGCAGCAATTTGAACTCAAATCGCTCGCCCGCCTTCCCAGCGGACAGTTGCCCGGCGGATTCAAACAGCGCCTTGCGATGGCGACAGCCCTTCTGCACGAACCGGAAACGCTGTTTTTGGACGAGCCGACCAGCGGCGCCGATCCGTTGGCCCGGCGTGAGTTTTGGCGGCGCATTACGGCTCTGGCGGAGCAGGGCGTAACGGTGATCATAACAACACATTTCATGGAGGAAGCGGAATACTGTGATCGGGTCGCCATTATGGATGCCGGTCGAATCCTGGCGCAGGGAACCCCCGCTGAAATTCGCCAGCGCGCCAAGTCTGAGCCGGGGCGGCACGCCACCATGGAAGATGCGTTCATCGCCATCGTCGAAGAATCCCGTCGCCGCGAACCGGCTGATAAGGCTCGGGCGGGAGGTGCGGCGTGACCCCCGCGGATAATACGAAGGATAACCCGCTGGTCGCCAAAGCTCGGCGCATCAAGGCGCTGGTGAAGAAAGAGGTTCGCGAAATGGTGCGCGACCCCAGCAGCATCGCGATGGGCGTTGTTCTGCCCGTGATTCTCATTCTGCTGTTCGGATATGGGTTGTCGCTCGATGTGACGAATGTGAAGGTGGCGGTTATTCTCGAGGCTCCCTCCCCGGATGTCACGGAGCTGGTTTCCGGATTCCAGATCTCTCCTTACTTCGATGCGCAATTTTTGACATCGATGCCACGGGCGCAGGAATTGATGCTGAATCGTGAGGTGGACGGAATTGTGCTGGTTCGATCCGATGCTGCTCGGAATTTGGCGATTGAAGACGTCCAGGTGCAGGTTGTCGTTAACGGAACGGATGCCAATCATGCGCGCATTGTCCAAGGCTATGCGCAGGGGGCGATCGGCCAGTGGGCGGCCCGCCGTGCCGCCGAAGGCCATACCGTGAACGTCGGTCCCGTCACCGTGGATGACAGACTTTGGTTCAACGAAGCCAACGACAGCCATTATTTCCTGGTCCCCGGCCTGATCGTGCTCGTAATGACGCTTATCGGAGCATTTTTGACAGCCATGGTGATGGCGCGCGAATGGGAGCGCGGCACGCTGGAGGCGATTTTCGTCACGCCAGTACGCGTTGATGAGATTCTGCTGGGGAAAATCATTCCGTACTTCGCGCAGGGAATGGTCGGGTTGGTGCTTTGTTTGTTTGCCGCCAAGTTCCTGTTTCATGTCCCCATTCGCGGATCCGTTTGGTTGCTGGCTGGAACGTCGATGCTTTATCTGTTGGTGGCGCTTTCGATCGGCTTGGTGATTTCATCGTTGACCAAGAACCAGTTCGTCGCCAGCCAGGTCACGCTGCTTGTCACATTTCTTCCGGCGATGATGCTTTCGGGGTTCCTCTTCGACATACGGAGTATGCCCACGCCGGTTCGACTCCTGACCTACGCTTTACCGGCCAGATACTATGTTGCGCTGCTTCAAACGCTCTTTTTGGCTGGCGACGTGTGGGGAGTTGTTTTGCCAAACGCGGCGGCCCTGGCCGGCATGGCTATTGCGCTGTTACTGCTGACGCGGCTGGTCACCCAAAAGAAGCTTGCCTGAGACGCAAATATGCTTGAGTCAATACTCCGCATTATCGCTCTGACGCGGAAGGAATTGCTGGCCGTCCTCAAGGACCCGCGCGCCCGCTTCAGCCTTCTGGTTCCACCAATCCTTCAATGCCTGATTTTCGGTTATGCCGCATCTTACGATCTCAACGACGTGCCGTATGCTGTCCTCGATCAGGATCACAGTGCCGCCTCCCATGACCTGTTGGCCGGTCTCGATGGATCCGGCGTATTCCACCGCGTGGCGAATCTAAACAGTGTCGAGAACTTGAAGACCTACATCAACGAGAGTCGTGCTTTGCTGGTGATCCAGATCGGCCAGGATTTTGAGCGCCGGCTGCGGTCCGGTCAATCCGCCGACATCCAGTTGATCGCCGACGGACGCAACTCCAACACCGCGGGCACCGCCACCCTTTATGTTGGCACGATTGTCGACGCGTTCAATGCTAACTGGCGATCGCTCCATGGCCAGCCAGGTCTGACGGTCCAAATCATCAATCGAGCGTGGTACAACCCGAACCTGGAAACGCGTTGGGCCATGATCCCCGCCCTCATCGGAACGCTCACCATGTTGCAGACGCTTCTGCTTACAGCGATGTCCGTCGCCCGAGAGCGCGAGCAGGGAACATTCGACCAATTGCTTGTGACTCCGTTTCACCCAGTGGAGATCATGGCAGGCAAGGCGCTGCCCTGCATGCTCATCGGTGCCGTGCAGGCAACAAATATCCTGCTCGTAGCTTGGCTTTGGTTTCGCATCCCCTTCGCCGGATCGCTATTGACTCTCTACACCGGTTTGATTTTGTTCCTCCTCGCGGCGGTTGGAATCGGGCTGTTCGTTTCCTCGATAGCGGCCACCATGCAGCAGGCATTGCTCTATAGTTTCCTAGTGATGATACCGTTCATGCTGCTCTCCGGCCTGGCCACACCGGTCAGCAGCATGCCGATAAGCGTTCAATACTTCACGCTGATCAATCCCTTGCGATATGCCATCGAAATTGCCCAGCGCGTATACCTGGAAGGCGCTGGATTGGGTCGGCTGATGCCGGACCTGTGGCCGATGACCATTATCGCCACCGTTACGCTATCGGCGGCCTCATGGATGTTTCGTCATCGACTCGAATAAACTCGATGAAGCTGGCTGGCAAAGCACGCACCGGCCGCCAATATGAATCAGCCGGGCCGAAAGGCTGATCCCGTTAAACCGATAGGTAACTGACGTATGAAACCGGTTCATCTGATTCTTCTTTCGTCGCGAGGTCAGTTGTCGGAACTATGGCCGCAGTTGCCCTCAAATTGCCCTCAAACACCGTCAAAAGACGGTAAAAAAACCGGGGAGCTTCAGCACATCGACGAGACGTGCCAAATCCTTGAAATCAGCGGCCTTAAGTCGTAAATGTAAGTTAAGAACGAGATTGTGGATTTGAGCCGATTCGACTCTTCCCCTCTCCGCTGGATTTAGATGATGGACGCTGAAAAGCGGTCATAAGTCACTTCGCTTCCATCGGCTATGACCCCACCCCGTCAAGCAAGGCATAAACGCGTATGACCCGCTGTAACCTTCCGCGCGGAACAGGACTGGATCTGTTCCGATTTTGGATTTCAGAACGAGTTTTGGCCCCGATCGGAACTTCCCGCCAAGTTGCAAGGAGCATCGCAGAGCCTCCACGCCAAACCACGAAGAATATCGCCGGCTCGTGGCTCGTCCGCGATCAACTGATGGGTGTAGATTACGCCGATTCGCCGCAGACCCGCCACCGGGACGCTGCGGGCGCATGCAAAACGCCCTAATGGCATTTCAACGCCCGAAAAAAATATCGTAGAAAAATCCCCGGTTTTCTCCAAAACACGTCCAAAACCTTCACCTCCTGGACCCTTTAATAGAGGGGAGCGCTTTTCCCCTCTTCAATAGGCAATTGGAAATAGGCAATCGGCAACGAGTAATTCACTTTCCGGGAGCCCCCATGTCCACCGACCTCGATTCTCACACGCCCGCCGAACTTTCCTTTCCCGATGAAGGTCCCCTGGCCCCACTCGATAATTCAGGGACATCTGAGACTATTTGGGACATCGAACTCCCCCTGAACCTCAGCGACATCCAATTCCGAGCCATCGAACTCACCATCCAGGGAATGCGCGATACCCAAATCGCCCAAACCCTCTCCGTCGATCGCAAAACCCTCTGGAGATGGAAAACCCACGACGAGGATTACCGCCAGGCTCTGACCAGCGCCCGAATTTATCTTCACGGCACCACGGCCGATCGCTGCCAGACCATCGCCCAGAAGGCCGCCGGCGTCCTGGCCAAGTTCCTCGACGATCCGGCCGACAGCACTAGACTCAAAGCCGCTCACATCCTTCTGACCGTAGCCAGCCGCTTCAAACCCCTAACTCCCAGGATTCGCCCGCAAACCGACCCGCCAGAGGATTATTACCCACCGCCGATCCTGGAACCCAAGGTGGGCTAGTTTAGCCGCGACCCGACCGGGAGCGCGTTCCTCGGAGGCTCGAGAATCGCACCGCGAGTCTGCCCATGCTGAACTTGCCCAAACCATCGAATCACGACGGATGCGCTACTAGGTCCTTTATCTGACTAGAGTTGCGCCACATCGATCGTCTGGCGCGTGCCGATCATCATGACCATCAGGCAGTTCAAAATAACCTGTTCGACCATATGTATATGATATTACTTTAGTTACGTGCATATTTGGCCCGTTTTTTCGCGACGATAAGGTGATTTTGAATGGTTGTCACCGCTCTCGCTGCGATAGTCCTTCACATCGCCTATCGCATAAGTATATGTTCTGAAATAGCTTAATAGAAAACTTGGCCTTCTTCGTTGCTCGGCCTTCCGTTCGCTATAGGAGGCTCGTTGTTAAGCAACAGTGCAGTTGCCGCCACTTATGTGAGTGGTGCGGCATCCGGATCGTGGGTTAAGGCGGAAGGTGTACCCTTTCCAACCCAGCATTCGGATGGCGGAGAAAACGTGGGAACGGCAGTTCCCAAGGTACACCTAATCACGAGGTAGAGATATGCAATCCACGAAGAGAATGAAAGCGTTGTCGGTATTGTCGATGGCGGTCGCCGCCACCTTGGGAGCGAAGGCCGCCCACGGTGCGGTTCTTACGCTGTATTACGACAATATTGCCGAAATCCTGCCAGACGGCTCAACAGTCGTTCAGCAATACGGCTATGCTGCTAATAGCAGCTACGCGGCGGTACCAACCACGATTAACATCGCCCAGGGTGACACCCTTGAATTCGGCGTCGACGCTGTTGTCACCGGCGCCGGCAATGTGGATGCCGGTAAGAAAACCGGAAGCTCCTCGAAGGCGGATATCCTCCAGCCCAGCTATCTCGGTCTGTCCACCCTCAGCATCAA
>JBEKHH010000096.1:0-8907 GCA_050012375.1 Tepidisphaeraceae bacterium | reverse complement strand
CAAACTTGCCGCATGACCACTGAACCTTGCCAAAAAAACAAGATGCCACAGCTTTGCAATGCGGAGGGCGCGGAGACAGACGCGGAGAAGAAACACTAGAACGAATTTTTCTCGGTTCTTCTCAGCGCTCTCTGCGTGCTCTGCGGTTCAATCTTGGATTGAAAGGGTGATGAATCATGGGGTTACGATGATCGTGAAAAATGTTGCTTTCCAGGAATCGGCAATCCGACTTCCGCCATCACTTTTTTCAGATCGCTCCAGACCGCGGCGCGGTTTTCCTCCGTATAGGACCGAAGCAGATAAGCCGGATGATATGTCGGCATCAGCTTGATCCCGCGCCAGTTATGCCATTGGCCGCGCAGTTTTCCCATGGATAATTTGCTTCCCAGCATGTATTTGGACGAGGGGAGGCCGAGAGTCACGATCACTTTCGGGCGCACGATTTCCAATTGTCTCACCAGATAGGGCGTGCAGGCCTCGACTTCATCCGGGGCGGGAACGCGATTGCCCGGCGGGCGGCACTTGACAATGTTGGCAATGTAAACCTGCTCGCGACGCAAACCCATGCCTGCGATCATCTTGTTGAGAAGTTCGCCGGCCCGCCCGACGAACGGCCGGCCCTGAAGGTCCTCGCTTTCGCCAGGACCCTCCCCAACAAAAAAAATCCCGGCATCCGGATCGCCTTCGCCAAAGACCGTATTCTTGCGGGTTTGGCAAAGCCGGCAACGCTCGCAGGGCTTTACCTGCCCCGCATCCATCTCCGCCAGCCGAGCCACTTTTTCCTCGCGCGACGCAACCGGCTGCGTGAATCCCGGCTCAGCCGACGCATCCGGCTCAGCCGGCGAATCCGGCTCTTCCACTTCCGTTGGACCAAAAAGCGACGGTGGCGATGACTTAGGCGCCGCCGCCGACTTAGGCGCCGCCGCCGACTTAGGCGCAGCCGCCGGCCGCTCGGCCGCGTCCTGTATCGCCTTCCAGTCCACCGCCACCGATTTCAACCCGAATGCGCTTTCCCCTCGAAGCCAAACAGACAGACGGCGCTTGACCAGCTCGGGATCAGCCATGGCTTCAATGTTAATTCGATCGGCGATCAAACAAAAGCTTGACTCCCTCGCGCGAGTTCCAGATAATACCGCCCGATCAAAGCCACCCCGGCCCGCAATGGCGGGTGCTTCACTTTTCGGAGCACACCGTAGCGGCCCGTGGTGGCTTCTTTATTTTGGAGCGTTCACCACGGTTTCCTTGCATTGCCGGGAGTCAGCCATGACCGAGAAAAAAAATAAGCGGGAACTTCTCAGCCGAACGATCGAGCACATCGACATTTCCAAACACAACCCGGTCTCGCTTGTGGAGGCGATGAAGCACATGGCCTACAGCGCCCGCGATCTGCATAGGGCGTCGGAAATCTACGATCGCATGCTCCGCGACAAGGATTGCGGGATCATTCTCTGTCTTGCCGGATCGCTGATCAGCGCCGGGCTGAAGAAATTGTTTGCCGACATGGTGCGAAACCGCATGGTCGATGCCATCGTTTCCACCGGCGCCAACATCGTCGATCAGGATTTCTTCGAGGGTCTCGGCTTCCGCCATTACCTCGCCGACGAATATCTGAAGGCCGGAATGCACGACGGCATGCTGCACGAAATGATGATCGATCGGATCTACGACACGCTGATCGACGAGGATGAACTGCGCGTGTGCGATGACACCATGCAAAAGATCGTGGATGAGCTGGAGCCCAAGCCGTACAGCTCGCGCGAGATCATCCGCGAGATGGGCGCGTATCTCGAAAAGCACGGCAAGGCGGCCGACAGCATCGTGCTGGAGGCTTACAAGCAGGACGTTCCCATCTTCTGTCCGGCGTTCAGCGATTGTTCGGCCGGCTTCGGGTTCGTCGCCCACATTCACGCCAGGCAGGCCGCCGGACAGCCCGCCGTCAGCATCGATAGCGCCAAGGATTTCTATGAACTGACCCAATTGAAGATCAAGAATCCCCAGACGGGCCTGCTCATGTTCGGCGGAGGCGTGCCCAAGAATTTCGCTCAGGACATCGTGGTGGCCGCGGAAATCCTCGGCGTCGATGCGCCGATGCACAAATACGCCGTTCAGGTGACCGTCGCCGACGTGCGCGATGGAGCGCTCTCCGGCAGCACGCTCAAAGAAGCCAGCAGTTGGGGCAAGGTGGACACCGTCTTCGAGCAAATGGTCTACAGCGAAGCGACGCTGGCGGCCCCGCTCATCGTCGGCTACGCCTACCACAAGGGCGCCTGGCGAACCCGCACCGCACGCAAATGGAATCAACTGCTCGAGCCGACGCCCGTCGCCTAACCGAATCCAAAAATAAAATGACCCGCAAACGCATCACGGCCGGCGTCATGCCGACCGTGAGTGGTCTCGTTTCCAGCCGATCGTGGAATTATGCGTTAACCAGATGAAGTTCAGTGGCGGTTCGGAGTTGGGCAAGTGCATAGACGGCGGCTTCGCGCTGACACGCGCCCACCACCGTGCCGTGCCGTTCATCGGCATCGTGGCCCGGGTCCAGCGGTTCCCCGAGCGGCGCCCACGTGGCGCGATAACAGTTGAAGATCAGGTTGTGCTTGATCGACAGTTCCAGCCCCGCTCGCGAAAACTCGCCCTGCACCGCCGCGATCGACGGAAATGCCCGCCCATCCGGCAAATGCTCCACCTCCACATCACCCTGCGGAAACCAACCCGCTTCCAAAAGGCGGTCCACGGCGTATGTGAGGTTCATTGTCCTGGCTCCTTCTTTTTCAGACCCGACCACGGACTCACCCTCCATCGTCACAAAATCGCCAAGGCATGATATCGCCGCATCGTAAGGTATGCCACACATAGAACACGATTTTTCGGCCCAAACGCCCGATCCCTTGAGGAATTCGCCCCGGTGCGCCCATGGGTGCGATAACTTGTCAATTCATGCGGTTCGTATAGTCTAGGGCGGCATGGAATCGAGCCCGGATTCGCGTCGTCAGGGCCGGGCGGCGCGCCCGCCGAAGTATCGGCACCGTGCCATGAGCCATGACCAGGCTCATTCCGATTCCTCCGCCATGGAACAGACTCGCCATACCGAACACGCCCTGGCGTGCCGGAACGGGCCGCAACTCATCACCCGCCCCGATGAGTTGGCTGAACTGCTCCAATCCCTTCGCAAGGCCGGATCGTTCGCCTACGACAGCGAATTCATCGGGGAACTGACCTATTTGCCCAAGCTGTGCCTGGTTCAGGCCGCATCATCCACGCGGATTGCCCTGATTGATCCGCTTGCGGACCTGGATATCCGCCCGTTCTGGGAATTGGTGGCCGACCCATCGGTTGAAAAAATCGTTCATGCCGGGCAACAGGATGTCGAGCCCGTCTTTCGCGCCCTGGGCAAACCGCCGGCAAATCTCTTCGATACCCAGATCGCCGCCGGGTTTGTCGGCGTCGGTTATCCCCTTTCGCTGACGAAACTGGTCCAGGCCATCATCGGGGCCAAGCTGGGCAAAGGGCTGACTTTTTCCCATTGGGACGGCAGGCCCCTCACCGATCATCAGCTTCGATACGCCGCCGACGATGTCCGCTATCTGCCGGCCGTGCGCCACGAAATCGGCAAACGATTGAATGGCCCGCCCGCCGCGTGGGCGATGGAAGAATCCGCGAGCCTGGCTGATCCGGCCCTCTACGTCTTCGATCCCCAGACACAATGGATCAAAATCCGCGGCGCCGGCACGCTCTCTCCGCGAAGCCAGGCCCTCCTCAAGGAGCTGACCATTTGGCGCGACCAGGCCGCCAAGGCCGAGGATGTTCCGCCGCGGTCGCTGCTGAAGGACGAGATTCTGTTGGACCTGGCCCGCTCGCCCGTGGATGCGGAGGCTGATTTGGCCCGGGTGAAAGGCCTGCCTCGCCCCGTCGAGTCGAAATACGGAGCCGGGATCGTTCAGGCAACGCAGCGAGTCCGAAATCTCTCGCAAGATCAGTTGCCCGCGATCAAGGGTCACGATCCCAGCCCGACTGAAAAATTCGCCGGCGACGCACTGTTTTATGCGATCCAATGTCTATGTGCCGCCCAGGGGATCGATCCCAGCCTGGTAACCAGCAGGCAGGAAGTCGGCGAACTGCATCGGCTTCTCAATGCCGGACGGGATCCGGGCAATTTGCGCATCCTGCGCGGATGGCGGCGAGAAGCCGTGGGAAATCGGATCCTGGAGTTATTGAAAGGCCAAGGAGAGCTGTCGCTGTGCTGGACCAACGGGACCCTCCGCATTCCAGGCCACCCCAACCAGTGATCGGTGTTGAGATTAGTTAGGATGGTAGGTGTTTTTCCTCCTGCTCTCGTAGGAGAAACGACCTATGCCAAAAACAGGCGATTGACCTATGCACTCTTATCATGGCCACGTCGCCTATACATTTGGCTCTTTATCTACAACTTGCATGCGTGATGCCTGTAGATATTGAACCGGTCGATCAACCCGCGCAAGCGGAAGGGGAAATACCATGCGACGCCATCCGAAGCAGCGCTCCGTCTCTCGTCGACGCCAAACGTCCCGTCACGGTTTGATCCTGGTCGAGTCGATGGAATCCCGAGTGCTTCTCAGCGACGCCGGCCTGGCGCCAATTTGGGCCACCCAGGAAGCCCCACCGGTAAATAGTCCTGTCAATAGCCAGGTTGAAAGCATCGGCAATCCCGTCAGCACCTACGACCCGGTCAATGGTGATTTGCTGGTGGCGTATGGCGCGGTATCGACCACCGCGCCCCCCCTCGGGTATGCACCCGACAGGCCAATAATAGTCGCGGCATATAAGCCGAATGGAACCGGCGGACTGGTCTTGGACACGTCCTTCGGCGGCTACAACAATGACGGGTGGTCGAACATCGGTGGCACGAATCCCGATGGGAGCCCAGCCGCGGTACCGGGTTTTTCTATAGTAAACGTCCAAGCACTGATTTCTGGCCAACCCCAGACGGAACCCACATTTCCCGACATGCCATTGGCCATCGCAGTTGATAAAACCTCTGGACGAATCGACATACTCATGGGACAAATAATTCCCGGAATCACCACATGCACAAATCTGCTGCAGTTGCTGCCCAACGGCACTCCCGATCCTTCATTTGGGAATTGGGACCTTATGGGCAATCCCGTCGGCGGCAATGGTGCGGAGTTAATAGACGTATATACTTGGGTCGCTGCGCATAACCCAGCCGGCAAAACGCCGTTATGGGCCTGCGGGGACGCCCTCACCCTAGCCAATAACGACATAATTGTCGCTGGCAGCACCTGGATGAGCCAAGACGCCCCCCCCGGAACGTTAGGCGCTAATATCTTTGCATTTTCCGCTTCAACCGGCAATTTTGACCCCTCCTTCGGTGGCTCTGGTTGGATCGGCGTATCCTATCCCAATCCCAACCCCTCGAACCCACCACTATTCTACGGTTTTACTGCGATCACTTCAGATTCGAGCGGAAACCTATACGCGGCGGGGAATTCGTACGACAACCCGCTCTCCCTCCTGGCGACAGGCGTTGACGTGGTGAAAATCGACAGTAGTGGCAACGTACTTTGGTCGTCGGAGATCTCCTCCATACCGAACGAGAACGCAGGTACTCTCTCCAATGCGTTCGGCATCGGCCTCGCCAACATCGAGGCAAACGTCATTGTGGGAGGGGCAGCAACCGGCGGGTATTTCCTTTCAACGCTGAGCGCTTCCACGGGGGCCTTGTCGACTGCGGATGTGGGCCAGCAATTCGTCAGTTGTCAGTTTCTTCAGTATCAGTATCCAAGCCAAATGCAGGTCAATCCGGATGGCGAGGTGATTGTCAATAGCTCATCATTGTTTGTACCCGGCGCAACTTGGTTCAGTGGATCCAGCAACGAGCAATTGTTCGATCCCTATAATCCTGCTGGCGAGTATGGTTATTCTCTGGGCTGCGCTGTTTTCTACAACGTGCCCGGTGGCCAATACGGCCTCGGCAGCGTGGTGCTCGTCAATGCCGCTACCACCCTGGCCACTGACCCAAATCCTGGGATCGGTGAAATCACTCTGGCAGCCTACAACAGCACTAGTCAGGTTGTGCCTGTTCAACCCGCCGCGGCCAATCCCAATCCGGTCACCGGCACCACCACAAGTTTGAGCGCCCTGGGATGGGAAAACGGCGGCGACGGTGAAGCCAATCTCAGCTATAGCTGGTCGGCCAACGGCCCGGCTGCTGTCACATACACCGGCAGCACCATCGGCACCGATGGCGTCGATCACATTACCGCCAACTTCAGGAAAGCCGGCAATTACAACTTCACCGTCACCATCACCGCTCCCGACGGTCTGTACACCACCAGCAGCGTCGCCGTGAATGTGCAGCAAACGATAAGCAGCGGCATCACCGTCACGTCCTCGCCGCCCGTTGGGGTCGACCCCGGCGGAACTAAGCAGTTCTTCGCCACCGCGATGGACCAGTTCAACAATCCGATTACGACTGGCTTCGCCTGGTCGATCACCGGCAGCGGCAATTCAATCGACCAAAATGGCTTGGCCACGTTCGGCTTGACGCCCGGCACCTACACCGTCACCGCGACCATGGGCAGCGTCAACGGCACCGCCAGCGTCATCGACGGGTGGACCCCGATCGTTTCGGCCTTCCAGGTCAACGACGGCAGCGCCCAGCGTGCAATGGTTGATTCGCTTACCGTCACCTTCAACGAACCGGTGACGCTCAGCGCCAGCGCAATCACGCTCTACTTGCTTTCACAAACAGGCGGGCCCTCGATGCAGATGGGCTTCACCCTCACCCCCGGCAGCGGATCGAACACGACATGGGTGCTGACCTTCACCGGTTCCAGCTACCTCGGTGGCTCATTGTGGGACGGAGCGTATGAATTGATCGTCTCAGCCGGCGGCGTCACCAGCGCCCAGGGCCTGAATATGTCCGCCAATCAGGACTTCACCTTCTGGCGTTTCTACGGTGATTTCGAGGGCCTGGGAACGGTCAACGGCGGCGACTTTACGCTGCTGGTCACATTGCTCGGCAAGCAAACGAACTCAAGCGATTGGTACGTGGACTACTACGACACCGGTTCTGTCACCGGAGGTGATTTCACCGAGCTTGTGACTCGCCTCGGCACATCGATTTCGATTCCCTCGCTGCCGAGCGTGGAGTTGCTGGCGGCCGCGCCGCCGGTGATAACTTCCACTTCCACGACGATGAGATCGACGACGACATCGACCACGAAACAGACGCGTGGTTCGAGCGCCGTTCCAAGCGTCGCGGCGGCGCCGAAGCATGCCAGCAAACAAAAGCCGCGACACGTGCACGCATAGCCCGGAAAATTCGAGGTTCACTGCCCGCGAGTACGCTGGTTTCGGATTTCGGGTTTTCTGCGTGTCCTCTACCGTCTCTAGCGAAGCGGGCGGTGTATAATCCGGGGTAAAGGCGGCCCGTCTCTGCCAGCGTCGCTACCATCAGAAAGGACCCACTCGTGCCCGTTTACGAATACACCTGCAAATCCTGCAAGACCGAGTTCGAGAAGCTCGTGAAGTCGATGACTTCCGCCGGCGCCGTGAAATGTCCCAAGTGCGGCTCGAACCAGACCGCCCGCACGCTCAGCCTATTTGCCGTCGGATCGCAATCAGCCGCCAGGTCGGACATGCCGCCGGGAATATGCGGAAGGTGCGGCGGTCCCGGTCCTTGTGGGATGAATTGACCGCCCCCGGACGTGTAACTATTCAAATCTGCATGATTTCGGCGCGCTTCTTCTCAACCAACTCATCCACTTTCATTTCATAGCTCTTGGTCAATTCCTGGATTTTCTCTTTTCCATCGACCGCCTCGTCCTCCGTGACCACGCCCCCTTTTTCTTCCGTCTCCAGCATCTTGTTGGCATCCCGGCGGGCATTGCGGATGGCCACCTTGGCGGCCTCGGCAAATTGCTTGCACTGGCCCGCAAGCTGAAGCCGGCGCTCCTGCGAAAGCGGCGGCAGCACCAGCCGGATTTGCTTGCCGTCGCTATGCGGCGTCAGCCCGATCTTGCTGTCGTTGATCGCCTTCTCGATGGCCCGGATGTCCCCCGGACTGAACGGCTTGATCAGAAGCTGCGTCGCCTCCGGAACGCTGATCGATGCGATCGAGCGGAGATCGGTCGGCGTGCCGTAGTATTCCACCTTGAGATGCTCCACCAGGGCCGGCGTGGCCCGCGCCGTACGAAGCCCCCGCAACTCGTGCAGCACATGGTCCGTCGCCTTCTCCATGTGCAGCTCGGCTTCGAGAAGAATATCGTCCAAAGGCATGACCCATATCATAACCGGGACAACATGCCCCGACAATCCACCGATGGCGGGCAATCAAAACCACCGCGAAGACGCGAAGAGCACGAAGACAGCCGCGAAGAAAATAAAACCAATCAATTGGACCGCCAAGACGCCAAGACGGACGCAGGAATTTCTTCGCGTCTATCTTCGCGATCTTCGCGTCTTCGCGGTTCTCCTGCTTTTTAGTCAAGTCGGAACGATCTTCGTCCCGATCTTCTCACCCCGAACCACTCTTACCACATTCCCAGCCGTCCTCAGATTGAATACCACCAGCGGAATCTTCCGTTCCATGCACAGCGTGATGGCCGTCAGGTCCATCACCCGCAGCTTGTCGGTCAGCACCTGCTCGTAGGAGAGATTCGACAGCAACCGGGCCTTCGGGTCGCTCTTGGGATCGGCTGAATAAATACCGTCAACCTTGGTCGCCTTCAGCAAAACGTCGGCGCCGATCTCGGTGGCCCGCAGCGCGGCGCACGTGTCGGTGGTGAAGAAAGGATTTCCCGTGCCGGCGGCCAGGATCAGCACCCGCCCTTTTTCCAGATGCCGCACCGCACGCCGACGGATGAATGGCTCGCAAATGCTGTATACGCTGATGGCCGACTGCAC
>JBEKHH010000095.1:0-9284 GCA_050012375.1 Tepidisphaeraceae bacterium | reverse complement strand
TGCTTCGCAACACGCACCGTACCTTAACGAGCAATGCCTAATTATTTGGGTTGCGGGCGAAGCCCGCGCCAGGCCCTCGGCGCACTCTGCGGTTCAATTAGACTTTGAAATTAAGGAGCTTGCGCGATTGATGAAAAATGTTGCTTAAATCGGCAGGCCCCATCGCAACAACACCTGACAAACCAAGTTCGCATAAACCGCCGCCGCCAGATCGTCCATCAGAATTCCCCACCCTTGCGGAAGTTTTTCCAATTGCCGGCAGGGCGGCGGCTTGGTGATGTCGAAAACCCGAAACGCCAGAAAGGCCGCGGCCAGATTGATCCCCACATCCCATCCGGTTCGTGTCGGCAAGAGCAAAATAGTCAGACAAATTCCCGCCGCTTCATCCAGCACGAACCGGCTCGGGTCTTTGTCGCCAAACTCGGCGATGGCCCATGGCCCCAGCGCAACAGTCAACGCCGAAAACAGGATCGTTCCGCCGATCGCCGCCGCCATCTGCCCAAACGGTCCCGCCCACGCCAGCAGCGGCCAGAGCAGCAAACACGTCAGCAGGCTTGCAAACGTGCCGGAAGCCGGCAGGTATCCGACGCCGCCCATCGTGACGATCCAGCGTTTCACGCGGCCCCGGCTCTCTTTTCGTATAGCTTCACCGCTCTGCGAACGTACAACATTCCGCTGATGGCCGTGATCGCAACCGTCGCCCAGATGCAAAAATCGCGGAAGATGGTCGCGTCGCGCAAGGCGTGGCCACTGAGTCGATCGCGATAATTCACGAACAGGAGGATCACCAGGATCGTCGCGGATTGAAACCCCATTTTCAGCTTGCCGCTGAGCTGCGCGCCGAACGCCTCGCCGCTGGTTTCCATGCTTCCGCGCAGGCTGGTGACGAGCAGCTCGCGCGCCAGGATGACGACCACCATCCACGGGACGACCCCGGTGATCGTGCTGAGGTTCTGCGTCATCCCGTTGGCGCTCGTCCCGGGGCTGGTGAAATTCTTGCCGGCAAAAAAGATGAAGCTGCCCAGCACCAGCACTTTATCGACGAACGGATCGACCACCCGTCCGAAGGCCCCCTCGACTTTCCATCGCCGGGCCAGGTATCCATCCAGAAAATCCGTGGCCAAAGCGACGAGGTAAACAATCAAGGCGATGTTCAGCCAAAGCACGTCGCCATGGTGGTTGAAAGTGCTTTCGTTTTGATAGTAGGCCAGCATCGCGAAGAAAACGCCCGCCAGCACGAGCCGCGACGCGGTCAAGCCATTTGGCACATGCCGAAACATGAAGCGAGGATTGTAGGGAAAACCCTTGGTCGTATCGAATTCGGCAACAGTGTCCGCTCTAATTTTGCCGTCGGCAAAATTGGAGCCAGCGGGACGCCAATTGAAATCTTCTTGCAAGGGATAGAGCGTTGGCAAGAACCGTCCGTACGCTTGCTACTTGGTTTGAATCATTGACTTACTGTGCTTTGGGGGGTTCGGGTGTTGATTCGGATCGATCCAAGATCAGCCAATTTGTCCGCGCGTTCCCGGTGAAATCATTTCTTCCGGCCACCTCACGAAAATGACGGGCCGAACAGAATCTGTTCGCATTTTGTTTGGAATTTGGGTTTTGTTCGGTTATGATGTACGAATTGGCTATGCTGACGGCTCAAACAGAACTGTTCGCCTCAAGGGTCACATCCGAAACGTATACGCCGCGGCCAGCTCCGCTGTTTCGCCCGCGGCAGATCATATTGGCCAAAGGCGGTCTCAATACGCCTGAGCGCCGGTGTTTGGTGGATGGCATCTGCGCTGCCTATCCGTCGGCGAAAGTGATCGAGCAACTTTCAGTTCCGCACAACAAGGTTTCATTCGACTGTACCGATCCATTGGAACGGCACTATCGCGGCCATCGTGCGCTTGTTCTCGGCGAACACAAAAGCGCCGTGGGCCGCAGCGATGAGGTCGGGAACACATGCCCCAACTTTTGGCACTTCTCGCCTTACGGCTACTGCCCCTATGGTTGCCAATACTGCTATCTGGCAGGAACGCAGGGAGTTCGGTTCGCCGTCGACTTTTTGAACGGCTGGGAGCACAAGGATAAGAGCACGGCGTACTACGACTGGATGGTTCGGGAGTTTTTCCGAGTGCTCGATCGCAAAGGCAAATCTGGTTTTAGTTGGGTCACAGTCCCAGGAACAAACGAGACCATCTATCTCGGCACAGAGTGGGCAAGCCGGGCAGAGAGCGCTAGGGATCGGGCCGAAAAGGCTGTAGAGAATGATACCTCAACGAGCCGAAGTTGCGGACGATTGTCGTTGACCCGGTGAAAGCTCCCTTGGTCAAGATGGCCTTTGAACTCTACGCCACAGGCCACTACACCCTGGAACGCCTTCGAGACATCATCGCAGCGAAGGGACTGCGAAGCGTGAACAACCGGCGGATGGTCGCCTTTCGATTCCAGTACCTTCTGCGCAATCCCTTCTATTACGGCGTCTTTGTACTCAACAGCGAAATGCACGAGGGGGCGCATGAGCCGCTCATCACCAAGGAACTTTTTGACAAAGTCCAAGAGGTGATGAAGCGGCGGAGCAAACCCAACACTGTGCGGCTCAAGTCTTACATCTACCGTGGCCTGTTTCACTGCGCCGAATGCGGCTGCGGCATCACCATGGAAACCCAGAAAGGGCACAATTACCTGCGATGCACCAAGCGGGTGAAAAAGGATTGCTCGCAGCCGTACCTGCGGGAGGAGAAGGCCACCGAACAAATCGCCGGTATTTTGACTTCGGTATCGCTTCCCGATGACCGAGCGGACTGGCTGATTGAGCGGCTTGAACACGAACGGCAGGACCGAGGCGGTTTTTTGGAAGACGCCAAACGACATGTCGAGAGGCAGATCGAGAAGCTGGATAACCAGCTTGACCGCTTGACCGCCGCCTATCTGGATGCCGGAGCCTTCACCGCCGCAGAGTTCCGAAAACACAAGGAAGAAACCCTCAACCGCAAGCGAAAACTGCTCGACGACTTGCTTGCCCTCAACACGGATGACGTTCAGCGGTTCGAACCGCTGAAACGGTTCGTAAACGGCTCAAAACAAATGAAATATGAGGCTCAAACTTCCGATCCCCAGGAACTTCGAGCCAAGCTCGAAAAGGTCGGTTCGAACCTCACGATTCGTAACCGTCGGCTCTGCTGGGAGCCACGCGGAGCATGGCAACTTGTTGTAGATCAAGGTTCTTTTGCCCAACACAACGCCGCGACGGAAATTTCCGCCGCGGCGTTTCTTGGTGAAACTCGCCTTTATCCAACAGAGTGGAGCGACGGGGAATCGAACCCCGATTTGCTGAATGCGATTCAGCCGTCATCCCGTTAGACCATCGCCCCGGGAATCAAAAATCATTCTAGGGTTGGCCAAAACGCCGTCAAGGTAAGGATCGCGGCCAGGAAGCCGCGACTCTCGGGCGCGGAAATATCGCCGCGGCGAATCAGGGATTCTGTCCGACAACCAACACGATCGCGCCGTCCAGGTACGCAACGTCGTATTTCTTGTGCGAAAACGGCACTCCCGGTCCGGAAATTTGGAATAACCCGTCCACGTCACGCGGCGCCTTGGCATTCTGCAGGAGCAATTTCAGCGGTCCGACCGGCGTGAGCGTGATGGCCTGATCCGCCAGCGTGATCGGCCGCCATTTTCTGCCCGCCGCTCGTTCGGCCGGCGCTGCCGGCACCTGGGGGCCGATCGCCGGGTTGTCCACTATGAAGATGTGCCCGTCCAAGCGTGCCCCGTCGGTCCCGTATCCCACGGCCACGACCGTGTGCCCGGTCATCCGCCTCCACACGCCTGGTGAGTCGCCGTGCACATAAAATCCGATCTCCAGCCACGCAGTGCCGCTCGGGTCTGCCACGCAGGTCTTGATCCAATCCAGGTCCGGATGCGAAGCGACGGCGGATTTGCGCAGTTGTTTCGGCAGCACGCGCCAGCCGGCATATTCCAGCCGCTCACAGATATACCCGTTTTCCTCCACGTACCGGCGAATGCCGTGCAGTGCTCCGCCGGGGCTCGTGCCGGTGTCAGGGTTGGTCGCCATGTAACCGCTGGACGCCAGCTTGTTGATTAGTTCCGCCTGGGCCAGATAACGGTCCGGGTTGTCAGCCGGCAGCAAACGGTCAAAGCCAATGTTGGCGAAGTAAACCATCGAATCGGAAATCGAAGTCGGAACGCAATAGTTTTCCCCGGCAATCGTCAGACCCCAGCGCGGGTCCCGCTGATAGAAGTGGGGCGTTGTGGTCAGTTTGTCGGTGTAAACCGCCGGAAATGGACCGATGACCAATCGCGTCGTCGGCGGCGTCATCGCTTCCGGATCGGCTCGGAGCAGGCTGGCTAACGCCAGCACGCCGGCGGCAAATATGAGGCATCTCCACATCGTATTTTCTCCAAGATGGAGGCGCGTCGACTATATAACGGCCGAGTGCGACTTTGCCAGGCCATGGCGCCTGAACGCATAGGTGGGGGTCTGCCCAAACTTCCGGGCGCCGAAGACCGGCCGGATGGGGTGGGCACGCCCGCCCATGCGAATTCTGTCCCGAGGTCAATCCTATTTCCCTGTTTGAAATGTATGGTTTCCAGGTAATATGATTCCAACCAGCCGCTGTGCGTCCCTAGTCTGTGCAGGAGCCTCGTATGCCGCTTTTGGATGCCTCCGCGTTGGAGCAGGATTTGGAACACCTCGCTGCCCTCTTTCGCCTTCTTTCGGATAAGACTCGCTTGAACATCTTGCTCTGGCTGGCCAAGGGGGAGCGCAATGTCACTTCCTTGTGCAAAGAACTTCAGCTTCCGCAGCCCACCGTGAGCCATCACCTTGGGTTGCTGCGCGTCAACAACCTGATCGCCAATCGCCGCAAGGGCAAGCAGGTCTTCTACGCCCTTCACGGCTCGGTAACGCTCATGGATGGCGATGCGCTGGAGATCGAGGCGGCCGGCTTTTCGCTCAGGATCAGCCGCCGCGCCGTCACGTTTCGTTCGGCCCACCCTCATCCCGAAAAAATCGCCCCGTCACTTGAATGAAGACATCCTCCAGCGTCGGCTTTCCGACGGAGACCGAATCGATCAATCCCGGCAGCGCCTCGATGAGCTGGGGGACAAATTCATGACCGCGCTGGCGCTCGAGCCGGACCACGCCGTCCACCGTTTCCGTCTCCAACTGGAATTTCGCGCGGATCATCTCGACCACGCGCGACGGCTGATGGGTCGATAGGCTGATCACGTCGCCGCCGATCCGATCCTTCATCGCCGCGGGCGTATCGCACGCCGCCAGCCGGCCCCGATCCAGGATCGCCAGCCGCGAGCATCGGTCCCCCTCGTCCATCAGATGCGTCGTCAGCAGGATCGTCACGCCATCGTTCCGCTGAATTTCGGTCAGATAATTCCACATTTCGATCCGCGCCGCCGGGTCCAGTCCGGTGCTCGGCTCATCCAGAAGCAGGACGCGCGGCTGATGGAGCATCCCCTTGGCGAGTTCCACTTTCCTTCGCATTCCACCGGAAAATCCTTCGATGCGTTCATGCCGCCGGTCCAGGAGGTTCACGCGCTCCAGCAGCCGATCGATTCGCCGCGACAATTCCGCCCCGCGCATTCCATACAGATGCCCCTGCTGCCGGAGATTCTCCTCGGCCGTCAATCGCTTATCGAGGCTGGCCGATTGAAACACGACCCCAAGATGGCGGCGGATTTCGTCGCGGTTCCGGGTCAGGTCCAGATCGAACATCTTCACGGTCGCCGGGGGCGCGGCGATGAGGGTGCAAAGGATGCGAAACAGCGTGGTTTTTCCGCTTCCGTTGGGGCCGAGAAATCCGAAAATCTCGCCCCGTCCCACCCGCAACGACAAATCGACCAGCGCCGCGCGCTTCCCGTAGCTGTGGCTCAGATGCGCGATCTCTACGATGTTCTCAATTTCCTGCATTTGTACAATCTTCGGACCGTAATCAAATGCAACCGCGAAGACGCCGCGGAGGCTTTGCCTGCCGCGAAGATCGCGAAGACAGACGCGAAGAAGTTCGTTGGCGGATTTCTTCGCGTCTGTCTTCGCGATCTTCGCGTCTTCGCGGTTGCATTTCGGATTTCATGGAGCCGGAAACACAAATTGCACGTCTGTCTGTCCGCCGTCGCTGACGGTGATCTCTTGCTCCTGCTGCGGCAGCGATTCCTGCCAGGCGACGAGCGTATAAGTCCCCGGCGGAACGTGCTGGATCGTGAGGCTTCCATCCTCCCCGCTGACGGCGAACCACGGATGGTCGAACACGCCCACCCAGGCGCTCATCCACGGATGAACGTCGCATTTCACCGCAAACGGCGCTTCGGGCAGCCCAAGCTGGATATCGCGCTGTCCCGGGCTGGGAAAACCATAGTTCGCATCCGGATTCACCGTGCATTTCAGGTGCACGTTGTGCAGCGTCGCGTCGCTCGATTTGAGCCGCAGCGTCTGCCCGGTTTGAACCGCAACGACATGCGGCACAAACACGCATTTGATCTGATCCAACACGGCCGGCGTCGGCAATACAAACGTGGGCTTGGGCGCGTCCTTGAGATAGACGATCACATTCTTCAGCCCCTGTTGCGGCCCGATGACAATCGATTCATCGCTGACCATCGGCGAGCCGGGAATCACCTTCGGCAGGGGAGCAAATCCCGCCAGGGTGACTCTTCCGCGGATCACGCCGTTGCCCGCCGCCGCAGTGCGTGTGCCCGCTTGGGCGCCGCCGCGGCCGCAGCCAACAACCAATCCCATCCCAACCAACGCCAGCCGCATACTCGCTGAGAAAATGCAACCGCGAAGACGCGAAGATCGCGAAGATAACCGCGAAGATGTTTGGCCAAAGGGGTTAATCAGGTTCACGCTGTGAAAAATCTCTATTTCTTCGCGGTTGTCTTCGCGATCTTCGCGTCTTCGCGGTAAGCGATTCCGTTTAGATCCGATCCAACATCAGCACGGCCAGCAGCACCGGCAGATAGATGATCGATGCGAAGAACAATCGTCGAGCCTCCGGGCGCGTCCGTCTCGTCGCGCACGAAACGCAAAATGCGAAAAACCCCACGCCCAGCAGCACCGCCGATACCGTGTAAATCTCCCCCGCCACGCCCACCATCGCCGGCAACAGGCTCACCGGCAGCATCGCGGCGCTGTACAGCACAATCTGCCTGCCCGTGGCCCGCAGCGTGGGATCGTTCACCGGGAGCATTTCGAATCCGCCGAGGCGATAATCTTCCCGGTACAGAGTCGCGATCGCCAGGAAATGCGGGATTTGCCAGACGAACAAAATAGCAAACAGCGCCCAAGCCGGCGCCGCGAGCGATCCGGTCACCGCCGTCCATCCCATCATCGGCGGCATGGCCCCGGAAACCGCGCCGACGATCGTATTCAACGTGGTCAGGCGCTTCAGCGGCGTATAAATCAGCACGTAGCTCAGCAATGTTGCCGAACTCAGCGCCGCGGTCAGCCAATTCACCAGCAGCAGCAGATAAAGTCCGCCGAGCATTCCCGCGGCCACGCCGAAGATGAGCGCCTGAGCGGGCGAGATTCTGCCGGTTGGCAGCGGGCGGTGGGCCGTTCGCCGCATCAGGCCGTCGTATTCCCGTTCCAGACACTGATTCAAAATCGCGGCGCTGGCGGCGCACAGGGCCGTTCCGACCAGCGTGTTGGGCAAGCGCGTCCAATCCGCCGTCGTCCTGGCCGCGATGGAGAATCCCACCGTTGTCGTGCCGAGAATCAGCAGATTCATCCGCGGCTTGAGCAGCTCACAGAAATTTCGCCACGCCGATACCGGCGTCACCACGGCCGGCGTCACCACGACTGGCGTCGCCATGGAGAGGTCGCAAATGTTGGTTGCTGAGTTCATGGAACCAAACCAGGGATTCTAGTCGCGCGCCGCCGCATATTGAAGGGCCGCACCGGCCTGCCGATTCAAATGGGTGCGTGACATTTTGGGCGGCCCCTTTTTCTCCCTCCCCCGGTATTCCGGAACTTTTTTGATCTATGCGTTAAATCCTTGGCGCAAAAAGCAGTTCGCCTCAAACTCGCTCTCCATGTGCAAGGAAGGAGCGAGCCATGGAAGGCGAACTGTGGAGCGAAGTCTATCGGATTGTTTACGAGGAAAACAGCAAGCGGATCCGTCCCAAAGGCGTTCAGTTCCCCGATGGTCGAATTCTTGAAGTGTATTTTTGGGCGGTGATCCATGACCGTCCGACCCGCTGGGCTTGCCGCCGCCAAAACTGGCCGCTCCAGCAACGGTGGCGGGACTTGCCCTGTGATGCAACCATGAGTGTACGCCTCCGCACCATATCCGTCTGTCTGTTGCTGCAGGCCGTGCTGGACCGCTTGCACGCCTCGGATCATCCGGCCTTGGTGCGTGTGCTGGACTCCAAGCCGTTGCCCGTGGGGTGCTACAGCAAAGATCAGGATGCGGATTGGGGTTGGGCCGCCACGGCCCAGGCGCGTGGATATAAGCTGTTTTGTGCCTGGGGCAGCGGCGTGGTGCCGGATGCTTGGACGCTGGGACCGATGAGTGCCAGCGATCCGGAGGTTGGCGTCAAACTGGTGCCGCAGTTGGAGGCAGCGGCTTATGTGCTGGGCGATGCCGGGCATGACAGCAATCCGCTGCACGCGGCGTGCGCGGATTGCGGATGTCAACTGGTGGCGCCGCGCAAGCGGCCGGAGACGAGTTTAGGGCATCGCGTGCACGAACCGGGGCGTTTGCGTAGCGTGGAGATGCTGGAGTGGCCGGTGCTGCTGGGAACCGCCGCGTCGCCTTTTGCCCGTGACTTGTATGCGATGCGTAAGCAGATCGAGCGGACGTACGGCAACCTGTGCGGATTTGGCGGTGGCCTGCAGCCGTTGCCCAGTTGGGTGCGCACGCCGCATCGCGTGGCGTTTTGGGTAGCGGGAAAACTGGTGATCAACGCTCTACGAAGGTGCGCAAATGCTGGACTTGCGGCATAGATCGAAAAAATTGGGTATTCCGGGGGAGGGCTGGGGAGGGGGCTCGATTTGACAAGCACGGCACGTCTTGTGCCGCATGATCGAACATGCCCGGTCTACGTGACCACAGCCAACGACTGATTACCTTCGCGCGCCGGATGCGCACAGACCCCACCGATGCCGAGAAGAAGCTGTGGGGTCTGCTGCGGCGCGGCCGACTGGATGGCCATCGCTTCCGCCGACAAGTCCCGATCGCCGGCTTTGTCGTTGATTTCTGCTGCCTCTCGGCAGGCTTGGGAATCGAGGCTGACGGTGGCCAGCATGGAGATGA
>JBEKHH010000094.1:0-9568 GCA_050012375.1 Tepidisphaeraceae bacterium | reverse complement strand
GCGCAACTTCGGCGATGCCTTACGTTCGATCCTGCCTGAGCGTCGAGAAAAGGAGATGCTTCTGCGGAGTCTTACTCATGATTTAATGCTTCTGGCCCATCGTGACAAGGGATAGAGACAGAGCCAGAGCTGTCCCGTTTTTCCGTTCCAGAGCGGCCCCGTTTTTCCGTTCCGCGCGTTCTCCCGCCATCGAACATAAAACACCAGCATATCAGGGGCGCGTTGTTGGTTGCGAATCGAGGAGCTTGGGAAGTTGATGCAATGTGTCCATAGGATCGCTCAAGTTGCCTTTGTCGTCGCAGTTGTCGGCCAGCACGGTGCCGAAGCGGTCGACGATGACTAACTGGGGGATATTTCCGCTTTCATAAATGGTGATCGGGACGCGTTCGGGCAGGGCGTCGGGGGGAACTGCGGGCCAGGGCATGTTTTCCTGGGTCATGTCTTTTAGCATGTCGGCGACCTGCTTGTCTTCGTTGAGCATGATGACTTGCAGTTCGGAATGTTTGGGCTGTAGGTCTTTCATGAAATTGACGAATTGAGGCATGAATCTTCCACAGGGAGGGCACCAACTGGCGCCGAAATACAGGACGAAGAATTGCTTGTCGCCGAGGTGTTCATCGGCGTAGGGTTGGCCGGTGGCGTTGAGCAGATGTGTCCGCAGCGCATCAGCGACGCGCGGGGGGCGCTTGCCGCGGTCGAGCGAGGCAATCTGGCGGGCGCGCTCGAAAACGTCGGTGCTGGCAATGTCGGTCTGATAGTGTTTGGTGCGATGAGGAGGGGCGAGCCAGACCTGCTGGGGGGTGATCTTCGCCACGTCGACTTCGATCCCGGCGGCGACTTTGGTGCCGTCGTCCCAGCTGCCGTCTGAGCGAAGCTTGATTTGCTCGGGCCAGAGGGACCTGTCGGCGGATAACGAATCTGGATCCACGGCGCGCTGGGCCGGGGTGAGCTTGGCCCATGCCTGGTTGGCGGCATCGAGAAGATCGCACTGGTCCGGGGTGACGTTGAACCAGAGATCAGCATCGGCCGCGACGAGGACGTTGGATCCGTCGAACTGTTCGAGGGCCACAACTTGTCCGCGGTGGGCGGACTTTCCGCCATCGAACTGGAAGTCTGCCTTTAAGGTAACGCTTTGGGGCCACCGGTCGGGACGGTTGGTCAAGTCAGTCAGGACGAGTCGATCGGGAGGGGCGGCGGCGAAAGAGACGCTGATGGCCCAAAAAATGGCGAGGAGCGGCAGAGATGGGATGGCCCTGATCAAGACGACCCCCTTTGGGAAAGGAGACGATGTTTTGTGCTCGCCTAGGTGACAAGAATAGATAAGTAGACCGTAAACGATGATGCTTTGATCCGCAAGCCTTCTATCAGAGAGCCGTTGGGGATTGGAGGCACTGCTATCGTTTCGCGGACAAAAGCCCAGGGAGCTTGCTCCCTGGGCCATTTTTGGCGCCCAATTTTCAAACGATATCAGCACCGGATTGGATAACGTGACTTACCTGATTCAATGTCAGAACTCCCGCTTCCCTCCAAAGATTCTCCCGCGAATCCCGCTAAAAAATCTCCACGATTTTTCCCTTGCAAAGTTGGCGAAGGTTAGGTAAATGTTCGCATACGTCACGGGTAACACTGTGTTGCCCACTCCGCGCGCCGTCCGAAGCCGGCTCGCGCCGCTGGGCCGCCGCTTCATGGAGACATCGCCATGTGCGCTGATTCTACGTGTTTCTCTACCGCTCCACTTTCTACTTCTCCACTCTCTCGCGAAGCGCCCCCCACCCCCCTCCCCCCCTAAATGGGACATTTTGGGACCGAGTGTGACATTTTTTTATCCGCTTAAAACCTCGGCCCTCGGAGGATCCCCTTAATGCCCTACCGTAATTTCAACAAACTCGACGCCGCGGCGCAGGTTCTGCTATCGTTTCTGCAATCACAATGAACCTTGCCCAATCATGGCTAGCGCGATTTGCAACGTTCACGGTGGTGGCGATTTGCCTGTTCGCGCCGGCTGCCGTGGCGGACGTCTATCACGTCAGTCCCGCGGGGGATGACTCGGCCGCCGGCGATGCCGAGCATCCGTTTCAAACCATCTCGCGGGCGGCGGGATGGGCGCGGGCTGGCGATAGGGTCATTATCGCCCCCGGCGTCTATCGGGAATCCGTTGCGTTTTCGCATTCCGGACAGCGGGACAAGCCCATCACTTTCGCGGCCGAGAAGATGGGAACAGCCATCATCACCGGGGCGGAACCGCTGACGATCTGGACGGCCGTGCCGGACCATCCCGGGCAATACATCACCGATTGGCCGTACGATTTTATCATCGATCACAACCCCGACGGCTCGCCCGTGCGCAATCACGGCGCGCCGGCGCCGGTCGGTTGCGCGGAGCAGGTCCTTTGGGAATCGCATCCCCTTCGGCAAGTCATGAAATCGGACGATCTGATCGCGGGGAGTTTTTTCGTCGATTGGCAATATCACACCCTGACGCTGTGGCTGCCGGGCGGAATCGATCCGCGGGCGTCGCAGGTTGAGGGGTGTGTTCGGTCGGATCTTCTTGGGCCGATGGAGAAGGATGGCGTTTTTGCCGATGCGCGATATATCGTCATTCGCGGTCTCACTTTTAGAAACGCCGCGAATTTCGCCCAGCGCGGCGGCGTGATTCTCGGCACGGGTTGGCAGGCGCATGATTGCACCGTCGAATACGATAATGCCGGCGGGATGAGCCTCGACGGCGACGACATCCTCGTCGATCACTGCATCCTGCAATACAACGGATTTTGCGGCATCAGCGGGTCGGGCAGCAACAACACGATTCAGGACTGCATCGTTCGCGGGAACAACTGGAAGGGATTTCCGCCGGACTGGGAAGGCGGCGGCGGGAAATTCTGCCGCACCAATCACCTCCGCGTCCTCAGGCATTTCAGTTGCGAAAACACCGGTCCCGGCCTTTGGCTCGATACCGACAACCTCAACTATTCCATCACCGATTCTGTTTTTTTCGGCAACCATGGCCTGGACGACGACCGGCAGGGATGCGGGATTTACCTGGAGGTGAACCCCGGACCCGGCATCGTGTCCAACAACCTCAGCTACAGCAACACCGGCGGCGGGATCACGCTGGCTGAAAGCGAGCACATCACCGTCACCGGCAACACGCTGGCGGATGACGGCTATTGTCTTGAGCTGCGGAATATGCCGGACCGTGAAAATTATCATCTTCGGTTTCTGACGATTAAGGGAAATCGGTTCAAGGAATGGCGCAAGGCGGCGATCGGCACGGGCCTTGGGCAATGGACGAATACGTCGGCAGCCGATTGGGGAATCAAAGTCGACGAGGATTGTTTTGATCCGCCGCGCGATCGGCCGCTGGCGTCGTGGGCGGATAAACCGGTGGCGGATTTGGCGGCGATGCGCTCGGCGCTCGGTCTGGAATCAGGCGGATCGATTCAATCGATTGATTTTCTCCGCATGCTGAAGAATGCGCGGACGATTTCCGATGCCGACCGCCCCACCATGGCCAAGGCCCTGAAAGATGCGGCGGCGGGGAAGGTCGTGACCATCCCGGTCAGTTGCCGCTCGCCATTGATTGACCAGAAAACCTGTGCCGTTTTCGATCAGGACAACGATTGCGTTTTGCTGGCTTTGCCGGCGGATTGGCTGGAACGGCTTGGGAGCGTGGTGTCGATTTCGCCTGGCGCCATCCCGGTTTTTCTGGAGGTGCGGATCGATCGGATTCAGCCGGGCCGGGATGTTCGCGCAACGCTGATGGGAGTGAGATAGGTGTTCTCCAATGTTGCCGATGGGTAAAATCTTCGGCCATGCGCGGAATCCTTTCCATCATCGTCGGCGGCATCTTCATCGTGGGCGGATTGACCGGAAAGCTTGGTTCGACAGCAGCGCATGGAGGAAGGGAAATGGTCGTCGTCGGCAGCGTGATAGTTGTCATCGGGCTTATGCGTCTGGCCCGAGGATAAGAGTTGACCACAGATGTCGCTCAGGAAAGGACCAGCTTCTCGCGGAGGTCGCGCTGGCCGGGCTGGGTTTTCAGCGGCAGGATGACCCAGAACGTGGCGCCTTGGGCTTGGATGCTGTGTACGCCCATCGTGCCGCCGAGGAGCGCGACGAGTTCGCGGGAGATGGCCAGGCCCAGGCCTGTGCCGCTGTGCTCGCGAGTGACCGAGCCGTCGATCTGGCGGAATTTCTCGAAGATCACTTCCTGTTTTTCCGGTTCGATGCCGGGACCCTGGTCTTTGACGCTGATGCGAACGTGCTCGGCATCTTCAGCTTGCGCGGTCAGATCGATGCGGCCGGCGACCGGGGAAAACTTGATGCCGTTGGAGAGCAGGTTGTAGAGGACCTGCTGAAGCTTTGCCGGGTCCGTCTGAAGAATCGGCACGTCCGATGCCACGGAGGAGACGATCGTCAGGTCCTTGGCCTCGGCCAGGGGTTTCAGCAGGTTGATCAGTCCTTCAAAGAGATCGGCCAGAGGAAGCGGCTCGGAGCGGACGTCCATTCGGCCGGCTTCGATCTTTGCCAGGTCCAGCAGATCGTTGATCAGATCGAGCAGGTTCCTTCCGCTGGTGAGAATGTTCTGGACATAGCGGACGGCTTTGGGGTCGGCGTTTTCGCGCACGCTTTCGCGAAGAAGATCGGCGAACCCGAGAATCGAATTCAGCGGCGTGCGCAGCTCGTGGCTGACGTTGGCGAGGAATTCGCTTTTGAGCCGGTTGGATTCGTAGAGTGCGACATTGGTCTCGGCGAGCTGGCCGAGCTTCAGATCGAGGCCTTTGTTGGTGGAGCGAAGCTGTTCGTCGCTGAATTTCAGGTTGGCCAGCATGATGTTGAAGGTGTCGGAGAGCTGCTCGAATTCGTCGCCGGTGCTGATGTCGGAGCGGATGTTGAGGTCTCCCTCGCTCACCTTTTCGGCGGTTTCCTGCAAGATCCGCACCGGCTGGAGAATCAAGCGGGTGATGATGATGTAGAGAACGCCGGTGGCCAATGTGCCGGCGATGACCCCGGCCAGGAGGGTGAAGGCGCGGTTGAGGAACATCTGGTTTTCGTTGACCTGGGAAGGGATGTCGGCGACGACGATGCCAAGGAGTTTTCTGGCGGCGGGGATTGCGGCGGAGACATTGGCCGTCGGCCGGGTGCCGGCGGAGGGTTGCTGGTCGCCGCCGTGGCATTGCAGGCAGGCGGGTTGGTCGGCGGCGTAGAGCGGCATCGCCAGGCGATAGCGGTCGATGTTGTTCAGGCGATACGTTCGGGCATAAGTGGATTCAGCGGGGTGGGTCCAGAAATAGCCCAGTGCGGTGAGCTCGAAGCGGCCGAGGGGCATGGATTTTGGCGGATTGATCGGGATGAGCCGGGGAGCGAAGTAACCGGCGGAGGCCATCAGGAATTCCTGGTCCTGCGGCGCGGGACGGGTGGAGGAATTGGGGGCGAGCGATTGGCGCTGGCGAACGATGTGTTCCATCTTCGCTTGCGAGGCCAGCCCCTCGGCGGTTTGAAGGTTGACCATCAGGATCAGGCCGTCCATTCGTTTCCATGGGACGTAGAGAGCGGCGCCGATGATCAGCACGACGGCGGCGCCGAAAAGGATTTGGCATTTGGCGGCCAGGGAGATGCGGAGATTGCGAAGCCATTTGAACATGACGAGGCCGTGCCAGATTTTAAGGGGAATTGGAGTTCGTGTCGCCCTTTGGGCGCGCTCCCCTTGGGGGTCGCGGCTAAACTTGGGGGTTATTGCGTGTCCAGCATCGTGGATAGGATCGCGGCGATTTCGGCGGCGGCGACGGGGTCGCCTGGTTCCGGGAAATCTCCGATCAGTATGGCCTGCGCGGGCGATACCAGGCCGTGGCTTCCTTTTATCAGGGCAGGGTTTTGCGAGATGCCGTTTGTGCTTCGATCCCAAAACAATTCCGTCGGGTCGTAGCCGGGCTTGCGATGAATATCCACCGTCTTGGCCAGCGCCGGGGCGTCGGCGGATTGCGACCACCAACGATAATCGAACCAGGCCCCTGGCTCGGCGAGCAGGATCAAATCGCCGGCTCGGCGATGGCGAATGCCGGCCACCGATCGCCGCAGGATGGCGTGTACGTTCGGGGTATGGAGCGTCTTGGCGACGGTTTCGATCTGGTCGGGTCGCTTGACGTAGACGTGGGTGATCTGGTGATCGACCATGGCAAAGGCGGATGATTGATCGAAGTCCACGAGCCTCCCATCGGGCGTTTGGCGCGTCATCAGTAAACCGTTTTGTTCGAGGATGACATTCGGCTGTACGAAGGCATTGACGTCGTGCATGGCATATTCGCTCAGCAGGACGATTTGTCCGCGGCTGCCCAGGACTTCGGCGACGAGAGGCTCGATTGCGTTGGCCGCGTCTCGGACGGCCGATTTGGCCTGCGGGGAATGTGGGCCGAATCGCTGCAAGTCGTAATCGAGATGCGGGATGTAAACCCATTGGAGCTGGGGGTTGTGCTGGCGCCAAACGATCGACGCGGCGCGGGCGATCCATTGGCTGGAAGGGATGCCGGCCATCGGTCCCCAATAGTTCATCAGCGGGAACGGGCCCAATTCCCCGAAGAGGCGGGGTACGAGGTCGGCGGGATGCGACCAGCAGAGATTCACCAGCTTGCCATCGGGGCCGTGATCGGGCTTGGGGGTGAGGACGATGTCGGCGGCCGGGCGGAGCGTGCCCGCAAAGCCGGGCATACAATTCTGGAAGAACAGGAGGGCCGTTTTCCAGCGGCTTTTTCCGGTCGGGTCTTGCCAAAAGCGCGGAACATCCAGGAATTGATTCGACTGCTCCCAGAAACTGATTTGCCGGCGGTAATCGGCGAAGTTGCTGGAATCGACAAGGGCCTGGTCATCGGGGGACAGGAACGTCGGCAGTCCGTTGGCGATGATGCCATGCTTTTCCGGGTCCACGCCGGTGGTCAATGTCGCCTGGACCGAGCAGGTGACGGCCGGGAAGCTGGGGGTTAGGCCGAGGATTTGCTGATGGGATAGCCAGTGGCCGACCGCGGAGGTCTCGGGGATTTCCTGGAGCAGGTCGTGGGTTAAGCCGGGGATGTCGATGACACAAACTCGACGAAGCATCTAATCTCCTTTGCAGGGGCGGTATGGTATCGGTAATGTCGGCGAAAGAGGAAATGCGGGGAACGCGCTCCCCTTTGGGTCGCGGCTAAACAGGGGTGGGGATTGGGATCTGATTATGGATGTTGACGTCGTATTGATGCCGAGATATTTGGGTGACTCGCCGCTGGCGGGGAAGACGGTGGTGGTGTTTGATGTGCTGCGGGCGACGACGACGATCGTTGCCGCGTTGGCGGCGGGGATTCGCAGCGTGCGAGCCTTTGCTGAATTGGCTGAGGCGAAGTCTGCCGCGGCGCGGGCGCCGGGGGCGATCCTCTGCGGTGAATTGAACGCCCTGCCTGCGCCGGGTGTGGATATGGGGAACAGCCCTGGCCAGTTTGCGGCCGAACATTCCGGTCGGGACGTATTGTTGTCCACCACCAATGGGACGAAGGCGCTGAGCGCGGCGCGATCGGCGGCGGCGCTGTTCGCCGGGGCATTGGTGAATGCCGCGGCGGCGGCGAGGGCGGCTGCTTCGACGAATCGACCGGTGCTGCTGCTGGGGTCTGGAACGAATGGTCAAATTGCAATGGAAGATGCCATTGGGGCCGGGGCGGTTTGCTGCCATCTGCTCGAGGGTGGAAAATATTCCCTGGCTAACGACGCGGCGCGGATGGCGCATCGGTTGTTTCTTGCTTGCCGAGATGATCTGCCGCGCGCTCTGAGAGATTGCCAGGGCGGGCGGAATGTCATTAAGGCTGGGCTTGACGCGGATATCGATTTTGCGGCTCGGCTGGATGTTTTGGACATCGCGGCGGTTGTGGATAGGCAAAGCCTGGTGATTCGGCGGTGGCCGTAGAGGAAATAATGCGCTTGGGGCGAATCGCGTGCGTCGCGTTTTTCACTGCCGTTGTTGCGGGGCCGCACGCTGGGGCGGATGAGGCGGCGACGCGGCCGGTTGCCCATGTCAATCATGCGGGGTTGGTGAAGCTTGGATGGCAACTGGCCGGTGAGGCTTCGAGTTTCCACGATCGCTCGAATGTGGAAACAATCGACTTGCTGCATTCGCTTGATTTCCACCACATCGAACTTGCGCCGGGGCAGGCGCTGGAAGATGTTGACGCGCTGCTCGCCAAGCTCAAGAGCGTTCACATGGACATCGTCAGCTATGGCGTTGTTGATGCGGGCGGCGGTGAAAGCGACATGCGGAAAATTTTCGATCTGGCCAAAAGACTGAAGGCGAAGAGCATCGTCGTTGATCCGGCGGATGATTCGCTGGATATGCTGGACAAACTGGCCAGCGAATATCGGATCAACGTCGCAATCGTGAATTTGCCCAAGCCGGGGAATCATTGGAATCCGGATGACGAGCTTCGTCTGCTGGCTGGGCGATCGGGGCGGATGGGATCGTGCGCGGATGTCGCGGCGTGGGGAAAATCAGGCCTGTCGCCTGTCGAATGCGTGCATAAGCTCGCCGGGCATATCATGGAGATCCGTTTGAACGACATCGATGATCGCGAGGGTGAGTCGGGCGTTCTGGGCGAGTTGAAACGGCGTGGATTCAAAGGGATTTGTGCCCTGGGATGCGGGACTGGCAGCGGAGATGAGTTGGTCCATCGGTTCACGCTTTCGATCAACACATTTTCGGATATTGTCGGTGAGCTGGCTCGGGCGCGATGAGAACCGGAATGATTGGGCCGCGAGCTATAATTTGAATTGAGGAACATGGCTCTGGACGAAGAAAAACCGGTGGATCGGCGGCGGTTTTTCCGGCTGGGATTGTCGGAATTGCTGCGCCCGCTGGCGAAGGCGGCCCAGCCCCTGGAGCGGATCGCGCGGGAACTCGGTAAGCTGGACCAGCCGCCGGCCCAAGCGGATCGTCAAGGGGCGCTGAAGGACGTCTGGCTGCGGCCGCCGGGATCGTTGCCTGAAGCGAGATTCCGGGGAACGTGCGCTCGCAGCGGAGAGTGCGTTCGGGCGTGTCCGGTGCATGCGATCAGAATTGATCCGGCCAATGCTGGGGGGGCGCCCCACATTGACGCCGATACCGCTGCGTGCGTTGTCTGCGCGAGCCTGGCGTGCATGCACGTGTGTCCCAGCGGCTCGATTGTGCCCACGTCGATCAATGACATCGACATGGGAACGGCGGTTTGGAATTCGTCGAGCTGCGTTCGCGGCAAGGGTGAATCGTGCACGATCTGCGTTGACAAATGCCCGCTGGGATCGGCGGCGATTGAACTCAAAGGCGGGCAAGTGGCGGTGAATCCGCTGGGGTGCATCGGATGCGGGGTGTGCCAGCAGGAATGTCCGACATCTCCCAAAAGCATTGTTGTGATCCCCATCGCGGCGAAAACGGTGGGGAGATAAAGCAATACCACCGCGAAGACGCGAAGAGCACAGCGCGGCAGAGCCGCAACCAAAGCTAAAAAAAACGTCGCTCGCCGGGTAAGGTGAAGTTGTGAACACCTTTCACCTTCTATCGAGGAGCGACGCTATGAAT
>JBEKHH010000093.1:0-9864 GCA_050012375.1 Tepidisphaeraceae bacterium | reverse complement strand
ACCAGGGCCGAGTGCTAATTACCGCTCTGCTGACTGCGCGAGCGGCCAACGTCGCCAAGCTCGCCGCCGCGTGATAAAATCTTCGCGGAAATACAAGAAATGCACGGTTAGCATTGCGAAGACAGCCGCGAAGGAATTCTTTCGCTGATTTTCCCGGCATTTCTTCGCGTTGTCTTCGCGCTCTTCGCGTCTTCGCGGTTGAGTTTCTTTCCACAGGTTGGGTGTAATGGATCATTTTGAGCTTCAACGGTTGCTGGAAGAGGGACTGGCGCATCAGGACGCCGGGCGCGTTGAACTGGCGGAGCAGGTTTATCGGGGGATTTTGGCGCGGGACCCGAATCAGGCGGGCGCGCTGAATAATCTGGCGAATGTGCTGAAAGATTCGGGGCGGATTGAGGAAGCGGTGGATTGCTGCCGAGCCGCGGTGGCGATGGAGCCGGCCAATGCCGCCATCCATAGCAGCCTTTGCTATAAATTGCATTTTCATCCTGAATATGATCGGGCGGCCCTTTTCCAGGAGCTGCGCGAATGGGATCGGCGGCATGGGGGAAATCCCGGGCCTCGGGAATTTGGGAATGATCGCGCGCCGGGGCGGCGGCTTCGGATCGGGTATGTTTCGCCGGATTTCTATGGGCACGCGGAATGTTTTTTTGTTCTGCCGCTGCTGGAGGGACATGACCCGCGCGCGGTGGAAGTGCATTGCTATGCCAGCGTGCGGCGGCCGGATAAGGCGACGGAACTCTTGAAGAGTTGCGCCCATGTCTGGCACGATGTGGTGGGGTTGTCCGATGATCAGCTTGCGAAAAAGATCCGAGCCGATCGCATCGACATCCTGGTGGACCTGACCATGCACATGGCCTTCAATCGGTTGCCGATGTTTGCCCAACGGGCTGCCCCGGTGCAGGTGACCTGGCTGGCGTACCCGGGCGGGACGGGATTGCGGGCGATCGACTATCGGCTGACGGATGGGTGGATGGACCCGGCGGGCGCGGGGGATTCGTTTTACGCGGAGCGGTCGGTGCGCTTGCCGGATTCCTGGTGCTGCTATCATCCGCTGGGGGATGTTCCGCCGGCGGCGGCGCGGGAGCGCGGCGTCATCGTGTTTGGGTCGCTGAATAATCCCTGCAAGCTGAATGATTCGACGCTGCGGCTTTGGGCGGCGGTTTTGGCCGGCGTGCCTGATTCACGCTTGCTGCTGCTGGTGGAATCCCAGCGGCAACGGCGGAGCATTGGCGAGTCGATGGCGCGGGCTGGGGTTGATCCGGGGCGGATCGAGTTCACCGCGCATCGTCGCCGCGGGGAATATTTGAGAATGTATGATGGGATCGACGTTTGTCTCGATCCTCGGCCGTATAACGGGGTTACCACCACGTGCGATGCCCTGTGGATGGGAGTGCCGGTGATCAGCGGCGTGGGGGCGACGGCGGCCGGGCGGGCGGGGTTGAGCATTTTGTCCAATCTGCAAATGCCGCAATGGGTGGCTGAGGATGATGCGCGGTTTGTGGCCATCGCGGCGGAATTGGCTGGGGATTTCAGCGGGCGAAGGGAATTGCGAACGACGTTGCGGGAACGGATGCGGCGCTCGCCGCTGATGGATGGGCGGAAATTTGCGAGGAATGTGGAGGCGGCGTATCGCTGGATGTGGGAGCAATAGCAGGGCGGAGGGATGAAGAAGAGCTGCGGTTGATTGTGGGGACTGTTTGACGGGACAATCGGCTGGCGTTACATTTTGCGGCCCTCAGCCGGGTGGGAGGTTATAATCTTTTTGTATTGAAAAGGATCGTTCATGCGAGCAAGTGATATTCGCCGAGGTCAGGCAGTCATCATCGACGGCAAGCTTTTTGTGGTGACCGGTGCGGACCACAATACGCCGGGTAATCTTCGGGCCAAGGTGCAATTCAAGCTGCGGGATGTATCCAAGGGGACGATTCAGGACAAGCGCGTTGGGGCGACGGATGATATCGAGACGACCACCCTCGACAGCCGGCAGGTGGAGTATCTGTACAGCGACAATGACGGGCACGTCGTGATGGACTTGGAGACTTACGATCAGACGACGATTCCAAAGGAAGTTGTCGGCGATGATATTCTTTACCTGAAGCCGAACACGCAGCTCGTGACGATGTTTCACGATGGCAAGGTGGTGTCGTACACGCTGCCGGCGGCGGTGGATTTGGAAGTGGTGGATACGCCGCCGGTGATTAAGGGGGCGACGGCGACGAATCAGCTGAAGGATGCGAAGCTGGAGACGGGCCTGACGACGCGCGTGCCGGGGTTTATCGTGATCGGGGAGAAGATCAAGATCAGCACGGATACGGGCGAATATCTTAGCCGGTCGTGAGTCGGGAAGTCGGCTTGGTGAGCGATTCCCAATTGTCTTCATGGTTGATGCTGCCGGGCGGGGCATGTCGGCCCGGCTCTGTCCAAAACAACAGGCGAGGTGAAGGAATGAGACGGATTGCTCGGCTATTGATCGCGATTCTGGCCGTGTCTTGCTGGAGTGCGGTCGTTCGTGGTCAGACGATGCCGACGACGCGGCCTTATTACTGGTGGAACGATCCGTCCGGGGCGAGGCCGATTTCGTTTGGCAAGAGCCTGCCGCTGATCCGCGTGCAGGAAAATCATTTCGTCGATCCGGACGGCAAAGTTGTTCTGTTTCGAGGCGTTGCCGTCGCCGATCCGGACAAGATCGAGCGCGAGGGACATTGGAACAAGGAACTGTTTGAGCATATCCAGGCGATGGGGGCGACGATCGTTCGCATTCCGGTTCATCCCATCGCCTGGCGTCAGCGCACGGCCAAGGAATATCTTCCGCTGCTGGATCAGGCGGCGCAGTGGTGCACGGACCTGCACATGCACGTCATCATCGACTGGCACTCGATAGGGAATTTGCAAATGGAGCTGTTTCAGTCGCCGATCTACGACACGACGCAACACGAGACGTATCAGTTCTGGCAGACGATCGCGAGGCATTTCAGGGGGAACAACACCGTTGCGTTTTATGAATTGTTCAACGAGCCGAGCACGGGCCGCGGACAGCTTGGCGTGGCGTCGTGGGACCAGTGGAAGAAGATGAACGAGGACATGATCGGTCTGATCCGGGGTTACGACAAGAACAAGATTGAGCTGGTGGCGGGATTTGACTGGGCATATGACCTGACGCCGCTGCGCGAGCAGCCGATCGCCGCCGAGGGGATCGGGTATGTGACGCATCCGTATCCGAACAAACGGTCGAAGCCTTGGGAACTGAAGTGGGAGGAGGATTTTGGTTTCGCGGCGGATCGGTATCCGATTATCGCGACGGAGATCGGGTTCGGTTTGGGCGCGGGGCAAAAGGTTGGGGATGACGATTACGGGAACCTGATTACGAGGTATCTTGAGAAGAGAGGCATCAGTTGGGTGGTCTGGGTCTATGATCCGGATTGGGGTCCGAGATTGCTGAAATCCTGGAATTTTGACCTGACGGGCAGCGGGGAGTTTTTCAAGGAAGCGATGCATCGGGACCTGGCGAAATAGGATTGATTTTCCTGCTTTGCGCGCTTGGCAAGGAGGGCAATCAGGTGATGAGTCCGAAAAGCAAGCCGTGCAATTCCCACCGGGCGATTGCCATCATCGGCTCCATAGGCGGGAAAGTCTTTGGCAACTGGAGTTCGCTGAACAGCTCAACGTAGCGAAGATTTTGCCTTCGCCGATCGCGAAGATCGCGGTCCGGGCATACCGGCGGCCGCGGCTCAGCGGGTCTCAACAGGCTCGCGAGCCCCGGCCGCCTGTTCTCTTTGATGGTCGTGCTCTTCCTTCAGGGGAACCAGAATTTCAACGAGGTTTCGCAGGACGCGAATCTGCGACATGGTCGCCTCGACGCGCACGATGCGCTCGGCCGGATAATGGTCCAGCACCGGCTTGGTGTCGCGGTCGTACACTTCAAAGCGGCGGCGAATGACCTCGTCGCTGGCGTCATCGAAGCGGTTTTCCTTCAGAGCGCGGCGGCGAAGGCGCTCGACCATCTTGTTCATATCGGAGCAGATCAGGTGAATGACCTTCACGATGTCGATGGTGTCGTCCAGGAGTTCGGCCTGCTTGAGATTTCGGGGGATGCCGTCGAGAACGAGGATTTCGCTGTCGGGATGGAACTGGTTGATCATTTCCATTCCCTTGATGTATTGCTTCCAGAGCCGGATGGTGATTTCGTCCGGGACGAGCTTTCCCTTGCCGGCGTATTCCCAGAAAATGCGGCCCATTTCGCTTTGGAGATCGAGGCTGCGGAAGATGTCCCCGGTGGCGCTGTGATAGAAGCCGGGTATCGAGCCGATGATTTTGCCCTGGGTGCCTTTTCCGCTGCCGGGCGCGCCGAAGAGAAGGATGGATTTGAAACGCATAGGCTATTGAAACTCGGTTAATCGACCGTTTGGATGCCGAGGTCTTTGACCTTCTTGTTCAGGGTATTTCGGTTGATGCCCAGAAAATCGGCGGCCTTGGTCTTGACGCCGCCGCATTTGGCCAGGGCCCGATCGATCAGGCCATGCTCGATCTGGTCGATCACGAGCTGATAAATCTCTCCTTCGCGGAGTTCGTAATCGGCGATGGCCTGGTCGGCGAGGCGTCGCGTGAGTGTTTCGATGGATTCGCTGGATTGGGTGGTGCGGCGCTGGGCGGCGAACATACGCACGCTGAGGGGGAGCAGTTCCTCGTGAAAATCCTCGTCGTTGCTGAGGACGACGGCTCGTTCCACGGCGTTTTCCAATTCGCGGACGTTTCCCGGCCAGGGATATCGCAGCAGGACGTTGAGCATCTCGCGGCTGATTCGGCGGAGCTTTCGCTCGTTCTGGGCGTTGTATTTGTCCAGGAAGAAGTCGATCAGATGGGGAATGTCCTCGCGGCGATTGCGCAGCGGGGGGAGATAGATCGGCACCACGTTCAGCCGATAGAACAGATCCTCGCGGAAGGTTCCCTTGGCGACTTCCTCCTGAAGATCGACGTTGGTGGCGGCGATGACGCGGACGTCGACTTTGAGGGTGTTCGTGTCGCCGACGCGCTCGAATTCCCGCTCCTGGAGGACGCGGAGCAGCTTTACCTGCAATTCCGGCTCGAGCGTTCCGATCTCGTCGAGGAAAATGGTCCCGCCGTCGGCGGCTTCGAATCGGCCCTGCTTATCGCGAATAGCGCCGGTAAAGGATCCTTTGACGTGGCCGAAGAGTTCGCTTTCCAGGAGTGTGCCGGTGAGTGCGCCGCAGTTGACGCGAACGATGCTGCGCTCGCGCCGCGGCGAGTTGTAGTGGATCGCCTTGGCGATCATCTCCTTGCCCGTGCCGGTTTCGCCCAGGAGCAGCACGGTAGCCCGGCTGTTGGCGACTTGGCCAACCACGGCGAAGACTGCATGCATGGCTGGGGAGTCCCCGATGATGTTTTCAAAGCGATAACGATCCCGGACCTGGGCGCGTAGCTGGGCGTTTTCCTCCAAAAGCTCTTCTTTCTGGCGCAGGACCATGCGATTGATCTGGATGGCCTGAGCGAGGAAGGCGGCGATGATTTCCAGGAAGGCTTGGTCGGCGCGGAGGGATTCTTCAGAGATGAAGGGCTTATCAACGGATAATGCACCGGCGGTGCGGCCTTCGATCTTGATGGGGATGCACAGGAAGCTGGTGGCCTTGTTGTTGGGCTCGGCGATGAGTCGGCCGGTGCGGTTGAGGAAGTCCGGCTCGGCACGCAAGTCAGGAATGATTCTGGCTCGTCCGGTGGCGACGACGTTTCCGGTGATGCCTTCACCAAGTGCGTACTTGCCCCGCTCGATTTCCCCCGGGGTCAGCCCGACCGCCGCCTCCGTGCGCAGGCGGCCGGTGGATTCGTCGAGCATTACCAGGGCTCCTCTGCGCATATCCAGCTTGGCAGAAATGATTTGCATCATTTTTGGAAAGGACTCGCGTAGATCGAGCGTTGAGGAAAGGATGCGCCCAATCTCTGTCAGGATGGTCAACTCCTGGTCAGCTCCGCCGCGGACTGCTTGAACATTAGGCGTCGGCGTTGGTTCCATGATTACAATGTACGCACGGGGTAGGGATAGTCAAATAGGAATGCCGAGTGCTCCCGGCGTACCGGGATCAAATGCCGAATTTGAGTCGGACTTTAGCAAAAACCGAAAAATATCCGGAAATTGAGTGAGTGGCGGGAACAGCCGATACGGAGAGTGACATCTGTCCGGAATATGCCGATTGCGGCGATGTCGGGTGCGGCTATGTCGCCATTCTGGTTGACGATTGTATTGCTGGAAGGCCTGGTGGGGATTGCGGCCCTGATTTACCTGACGCGGCCGCTGCGAGCGAACCGAGTGGCCCAGGCGACGCTTGCCGAGCGTACGGCGACGGTGGATCGGCTGCTGGACTTCTCGCAGACCATTCAGGGGGCCGGCAAACCCGATCAGATATTCGAGACGCTTAGTCATTTCCTTCGGACCGAACTGGGGCTGGCGGGACTGGCGATTCTGACCAGCGAGGCCGAGACGGTGCCGGCGGTCAAATTGCAAACGGCCTGGCCGGCGGATCTAGTGATCCCGGGTCCGCTGGTGGAAATGGACGCGGCGCTGTGCCCGTGCCTTCGCCAGAATTTGCCGCGCACCTTTCGTCCCGATGCCGCGCCGGTCCGCTGCCCGATTGATTCATGCCTGAAATTTCCGACCGACCATCCCGCGTTCTGCATTCCGTTCAACATTGGCCGCAAGCTTCAGGCCGTGGTTCACCTGCTTCTGCCGCCGGGCCGGGAGTGGACCGAATCGCGCCGGCAATTGGCCGAGACATTCGTCAACAGCGCCCATTCGGTGTTGCAGAGCCTTCATCTGCTGGCGGAGGCGGAAAAGCAATCGATGACGGATGGGTTGACGGGTTTGTATAACCGGCGCTCGATGGAGCAACTGTTGCAGCGCGAGTTGGCGCTGTGCGATCGGCACAATCATTCGCTGTCGCTGGTGATGATCGACCTGGATTACTTCAAGGAAATCAACGACACGCATGGGCATGCCGCCGGGGACTACATGCTCAAGGCCTTTTCGGACTGCGTGCGTATCACGCTGCGGAAGACGGACTGGGCGTTTCGCTACGGTGGCGATGAGTTTGTGATCGCGCTGCCGCAAACGGCGCTGTTTCAGGCCCAGCAGGTGGTGCAGAAGCTTCGGCAGGCGTTTTTGAGCGTGGATTTTTCTGACGCCATCGCCCATCTGGAGAAGCATCCCACGCTGAGCATCGGGGTGGCGGAACGGAACAAGGCGGCGAATATCCTGACGCTGACGACGTTGCTGTCGGCGGCGGACCAGGCGTTGTATGCCGCGAAGAACAGCACTCGCAATTGCATCAAGGTGTTTGAGCCGCCGCAGGCGGCCTGAGCCCAAAAACCAGAAACCCGAAACCCGAATACCGAATCAAATCCGAAACCAGAATGACCGAAACTGGCCTTCGTTTCGGGTTTTCCTCGCTCAGTGCCGGCCCGGACCGAATGTGGCGCGGGCGGTGGTGGCCGATCTTTCGGTGGCCGCCTTGGGGCCGGATAGGGCATCGGTTAATTGCGTTGCGATATCGTCCTTGCTCTTGGGGTCAGCCAGGAATTTGAACTCGTCGGCTTTTGCCGTTCGCAGCACGCGCAGGATGAGCATGCCGTGATCGCGGACGTCGGACATCGTCCAGCCGCGGGCATCGACGTACGTGTCGTTCAATCCAAGCTCGTTTTTGGGGATGACCACTAACTTGGATTGCTGGGCGTTGGAGGGATCGGGGGTGCGGACGACATGAAGCGCCAGCGCGGCCAGGCCCCAGCCGCCAAATATCATCAACGCGATCAGAAAGCGAACGATCGATTTCACCATTGCTCCTTACCAAATTCCAACTCTCAATTCCCAAGGGAAAGCGCGCCCGGCGACGGCGCGATGAGTGTAGAATCGGCTGGTAAGTATATTCCCTTTGGGCGGCGTCACGCCAAATTCTTTGGGGAAATGACTGGTTTCGCGCCAGTTGTGCGGACCTTGCGGGGATGAACGGACGTAACGGCAATGAGGGGCAAAGTGTCAGGGTTCAGGATTGAACGGGGTGGAGCGGCTTTCGGCTTCGGCGTCGCCATCTACGCCGACGTCGCCATCTACGTCGGCGTCCTCATCCACGTCGGCGTCGGGTCCCTGGGGAATGTCGGAGGAATCCTGCACGGAACCGCTGGATTGAGGCAGATCGGGCTCCGACAGCATCAAGAAGGCGTCTTCTTGATCAATCGATTCAGCGGAATCATCGGCAACCGCTTCGGGAGATTCGGCATTGAGGTCGATTCCCTTGGAATGATCCTCCGAGACATGATCCTCCGAAGCATGATTTTCCGGAGAGTCAAGGGACTTGTCCTCCGGGTGCAGATCGGCGGCGGGGACAGGGGGAGCATCGGCCGTGGGCTCTTCGGCGGGCTGGGACATTGAATCAACGCCGGTGGGGCTATCCGCGGGGTCGCTCTGGTTGTCTTGATCCGGCTGGGCGGTGGTCGATTCGGCCGGCGCGGCTCCCTGGGGCTGCGCGGGCATGCGGAGGAAACTGTTGTAATAGCCTACCGCAAAGAGCCCCTGCTGCTGCTGGTAGGAGACATTAATCAACTCGCAGAATTCGCGCAGGAGCGCCTGGCTGGTGGGATCGTTACGTTCAGCGGCCTGGACGGCCATTTGATGTTTGCGGTCGCGGAAACGCATGATCTGCACGAATCGGCCGGTCGTGTCGGCGCCGTTCCAGTTCGCCCCGACCTGCTCGAAAACCTCGAAATGATCGCAGCCGAGTCGGATCAGGGCCTGGCGGAATCGGCGCAGGATCCGGGCGTGCTCGGTACGCTTATCTCGCGGTACGACGTAACTGTTGGTTTGCAGAAGCATCCGCTGGGTCCCTCGTAGTCTTAGGCTTACGGCATTGTGCCACAAGGATCGTGCGCATTCAAACATTCGGAAGTGTTGGCGGGCCTAAAAAAAGGAACCGTGATTCAGGGACAACTCAAGCAGATTTAGCGGCGGTGCGAAGCACCGCGGGTTCCGCCGATGTCCCAGAATCGCTTGTCGCCCATTTAAGGCCAATGCGGTTGGCCGGTACAGATATTACAACGGAAATGAGGCCGCGGCGTGGAAAATGGAGATGGGCGGTTATCGGCCGGGATTCGGGGTTGAGTCAGCCGCAGGGAACCACGGCAAGGCGATGGCCACAAGCTCGCGGGCGATCACTTGCTCGGCCACGATACTCTGATCCGCGCCGCGGCACACGGCTTCCAAACCCGTCGAGGTGAAGGCGCAACGTGCGATAATGTGCGCGGCTGAATTGACCAGGCGGATGTGGGGGATTGCGGCCAGAACCACGTCGTCGTTGGGGACCATCAGGGCAACCAGAGTGGCTCGCTCTACGCCGGCTCGACGGAGGACTTCGGGATCGGCCGCGTGGCCGGCAATGATGTGAACCCCCCCTGCCGCGGCACGCTCGCAGGTTTGAGGGTTCAACTCGATGACTAGGTATTCGGTGTTCCCGCGGGCGAGGATTTCCACGAGGGATCGTCCGGGCAATCCGTAGCCGGCAATGAGAACGTAGGGAGTTCGCTGGGATCCGATGGCCTGATCCATTGGGGTCAGGATTGTCGAGCCGCGCCGGCGGGGCTGTCAATGCAAGCTTTGTGGCCGATCATTGTCTTTTTCATCCCCCCCCCTGCCGATTCAGTCGTGCGGGGTGCCTAACACTTTAGGCGGGAAAGGTCTACTCCCCTCCCCCGGTAATCCGAACTTTTTTGATCTATGCGTTAAATCCTTGGCGCAAAAAGCAGTTCGCCTCAAACTCGCTCTCCATGTGCAAGGAAGGAGCGAGCCATGGAAGGCGAACTGTG
>JBEKHH010000092.1:0-10970 GCA_050012375.1 Tepidisphaeraceae bacterium | reverse complement strand
CGCGAGGCCGACGTAACCAAACTTGCCGCATGACCACTGAACCTTGCCAAAAAAACAAGATGCCACAGCTTTGCAATGCGGAGGGCGCGGAGACAGACGCGGAGAAGAAACACAAGAACAAATTCTTCTCGCCTCTTCTCAGCGATCTCCGCGTGCTCTGCGGTTAAATATTGGATTGAAAGTCGGCGGCCCGTGGTCGCTGAAAGCGGATCACTGACAGGGCATCCCTGATTGCTTGGCCCGATTGATCGCGGATTGAAGGCGCTCGTGCACCTCGGCTGGTTTGGCGATGGTCTGCCAGATGCCCGCCGGCATCGCTTCGTCGCTGGGAATGATCTCGATCGATCCGACGCCCACGAGCTTCTCGCGCGAAACCGAAACCAAGCGCGCCCGCACCACTTTGCGAAGCGGGCAATCAAAAACCTCCACGCCGAATACCCCGTTGATGCGAAGAACGCGCAAGTCCGTGAGGATGTAGAGCCGGCCCATCCACTGGAGAACGGCCCACATGAGCCGCCCCGCGATGAAAAACACCGCCATCTCGAAATAAAAATGATCGTGCATGCGATGATCCACGATGGCCAGGACCACGGCGACGACGGCGCCGGCGGCGGAAAACGCAATCGAACTGAAAATGATGAACCAGAGGGAAGGTTTTAAGATGAGCAGGACCAATTCGCCGTCCCGCAGGACGTGGGAGCCTAGAAGGGTCCCCAGCGACGTCGCCCGGGCAGCGGCGGCCGCCCCGCCGGCCACCCCGGCTTCGGCCGCGTGCGCCATCTTCGACGGCGGCAAGTTCATGGCTCCTGTTCCTTGAGCGTCACAATGTCCGGCAGGTTCCGATAGTAATCATTATAATCCAAACCATAGCCCACGACGAACACGTCGGGAATTTCAAAACCAACGTAATCCACGTGAACGGCATGTGCCGTCGGCCGGTCCTTGCGGAGCAGAACGCAGCTCTTGACGCTGGCCGCGCCTCTCTGGCGCAGCGCCGGCACCACCCGATTCAGCGTGCCGCCGCTGTCCAGAATGTCATCCAGCACCAGAACATGCCGGCCGTCGATCTCTCCCACCGGGCTGTCGAGCATCTGCGCGCCGCGAGACTGCGTGCTTCGTCCGGGATAGCTGCTGACCAACATCAACCCGATCTTCATCGCGATGGGGATTTGGCGGATCAAATCGCTGGCGAAGATCATCGCCCCGGTCATGATCGGCACGATGGTGATCTCGCCGCCGTCGAGGCTTGCCGGCGAATGATCGGCCGTGATTTGCGCCGCAAGCTGCTTGACGCGCTCGGCGATGCGATCCTGCCCAATGAGAATGCGATCGATCCGGCCGTGCATGGCATTATTGTCGCTTAAGCCTACAAACAAAAACATTAAACCGCGAAGGCGCCGCGGAGGCTTTGCCTACCTTGAAGATCGCGAAGATAGACGCGAAGAAATTCCGAGTCCGGTTTTGTGGGCATTCCTTCGCGCCTGTCTTCGCGATCTTCGCGCCTTCGCGGTTGAACTTATTCCTCCCACACCGCGACGTCGGCCGGGGCCATCCGGGCCGAGCCGATCAGGAATTTCGCCGAAGCCGGCGCTGGGGCGGCAACCGGTTGGTCCTGATAATTCAGGGCGATGCGATACGGCCCGCGCCGAAGGACGTGAACTCGGCTGGGCATCATCTGTGCCCGCAACCGCTCCGGTCCAATCGATTTTGCCAGGGATTCGACGAACGCATCGACCAGCGGTTGTTCGCTGCAAACGCCGAAATAGCTCACCGCGCCCTTGCCGAGCCGCGACCGCGTGACGGCGGCGGCGCCGGCGTAAAACTGATCGGCGTAGGTCGCCAGCACTTCCGTGCCGCCCTTGGGCGTCATCTGATCGCCCCATACGCCCCACGCATAGGTTTTGCCTTCGAACCTGATTTGCCCGAACCGGTTGTCGCGAAGCGAATCGTACCCTTCAATGGAAACGCCGATCAGCGGAAGAATGGGCGCCGCCCACGGTCCTTCCCACAGTTGGCCGGTGCGATCCATGAGCCCTGTCCGGCAAGTCAGCACCAGATTCCCGCCGGAGTGAACATACCAATCCAGGCGAGAAACGAGCTTCGGGTCGATCATTTGCACGCCCGGCGCAACGATCAGCGGCAGATCATCCGGCCAAGCCGCCTCTGGACGTAGAATTCGAATCCGGGCGCCCAGCCGGCTCAGGGCGGCGTACCAAATTGTCAGCCATTTGATTTGATTCCATCGCCGCGCCTGCGGCAGCGTCAGGTAATACCAGAGCTGCTCGAAATCGAGCACGAGGCCGACCGTCTCGGCCGATCGCGGCTTTTCATCGGCGAATCTCGGGACGCGGGAAAGGTCCAATCGCCTCATCTCTTCGATGACTTGCGCGAATTGCTTTCCGCCCTCTGACGGCGTCACCCCATCGGGCCCCACCAATCCATCGTGAAACAGTTCGATTCCAAAGCGCGGCTGGCGAAAGCGATACGTGGTGACGAATTCGGAGCCGTGCGCAAAAGCGGTCCAAATCCAAAGGCGAATCGCCCCCGGATAGACCCGCGCCGGAACGCCGGTCCAGTTCACGTGCCCCGGCTGCAATTCCATCAATGCAAAGCGATTCTGGAAACTCGCCATGTGATCGTGGCATAAGCCGATCTGGGCCGGATCGGCCAGGCGATACGTCTCGTCGTCGCCCTCTTTTTCCCAGCCGGTGACGGGATAGCTGTCCCACGCGAAGAGGCTCAAATCCCGGGCCATGTCCTGCGGATCGGCATCGGGATGCAGGCCCATGAAGTTGGTGGTGATGAAGCGACGGCCGATCCTGGGCCGGAGGATGTCCGCCTGAATGCGATTGAATGCCGCGAAGGCCCAGCTCCAGAACCGCGAGGCGTCCAGGCATTGGTGAGGATTGCCGTATTTCGGGTCGCGCGATGGCGGCAGCAGAATCTGATCGAAATCGGTGTAGTACGTGTTCCAGAATTGATTGCCCCAGGCCCGGTTGAGCGATTGAATGTCGCGGTATTTATTCCGCAGCCACCGCCGGAAAGCGGCGTGCGTGACTTCCGACTGATCGAACGGATTGCTGTATTCGTTGTCGATCTGCCAGCCGATCACCGCCGGATGATCTCCGAAGCGATCGGCCATGGCCTGCACGATGCGAACCGTCGCGTCCTGAAATTCCGGGCTGAGCGGGTTGTAATGCCGCCGTCCCCCGAACCGCCCGACGATACCCCCGTCATACATCGGCAAGGTTTGCGGAACCGATTGACTGAGCCAGATCGGCGGCGCCGCCGTCGGCGTGCACAGAATCACCTCCAGCTTGCGCTGCTTGGCCAGGTCCACGCAATGGCTGAGCCAGTCAAACCGAAAATCGCCGGGAGCGGGCTCGAGATCGAACCACGCGAACTCCGCCATGTGAACGATCTGAAGCCCCAGCCTGGCGATGTGGTCGAAATCCCGTTCCCACTGCTCGCGCGGCCATTGCTCCGGATAGTAATAGGTTCCAATTTTCATCCGGCGGATTACTCCTTCCCCTGTGGTGCAGATACTAATGCAGACGGATTAAAGCGAAAAGGCCGCGGCTGTTTCTTGCCTTCCCTTGCTCGCCCTGTTGCCGATGGACATTGTCGCCTTTACACCTAAATTCACCCAGCTTTTGCGACGACATTGAGCGATGTCGGAGCATATATGGAGATATATGGAATAGCCGCATCCGGGCTTCAGGCGGCCCAAACCCGGATGAATGTTGCGGCCAATAATATCGCCAATCTCGGTGCGCCGGGCGATGATCCCCAAGAAGGGTATTTGTCCGAGACTCCCGCCCAGGCCGCGGTGGATGACATCAACCCGACAAACCGGCCCCTGGACCTGGCGACCGAGACGCTTGCCCAGAAGCAGGCCGCCCTCCTGTACGGCGCCAGCGCGATTGTCATCAAGACAGCGGATCAGATGTACGGATCGCTGCTGAATGTGCTGGATACCGACAACAACCACTATAACTCGGATGGCAGCGCAAAGTTTTAGCGGCCCACCCCCTGCTTATACTTCCCTATCCACCGCGGCCGCGATGCGCGAAATGGCCCGCATCATCTCCGAAAACTGTTTCGGCGTGATCGATTGCGCGCCGTCGGTCATCGCGTGCTCCGGATCGTTGTGCACCTCGACAATCAGCCCATCCGCCCCCGCCGCCACCGCCGCCCGACACATCGAATCGACAAGATAGCTCTTGCCGGTCCCCTGGCTCGGATCGACGACCACGGGCAGGTGGCTGACGCGGTGCAGCTCCGGCACCGCCGCCAACGCCAGCGTGTTTCGCACGTAATCCTCGTAGGTGCGGATCCCGCGCTCGCAAAGCATGACCTGGGTATTGCCCCTGGACATGATGTACTCGGCAGCCAGCAAAAATTCCTCCAGCGTCGCGCTCATCCCTCGTTTGAGCAACACCGGCTTGCTCTGTTCGCCCACGGCATTGAGCAGATTGAAATTCTGCATGTTTCGCGCCCCCACCTGCAACACGTCCGCATACCGGCTCACCAACTCCACCTGATCGATGGACATGACCTCCGTCACCACCGCCAATCCGGTCTGCTCGCGGGCCAGCGCCAGCAGTTCCAGCCCCTTTTCCCCCAAACCCTGAAACGAATACGGATTGGTCCTGGGCTTGAACGCTCCGCCGCGCAAACCCACGGCCCCGGCTTCTTTCACCGCGTGCGCCACCTCGAGCAATTGCGATTTGCTTTCGACGCTGCACGGCCCGGCAATCACACCGATTTTCGTCCCCCCCATCTTCGCCTCCCCCGCCGCTCCCGCCTCCGCTCTCAGCGGAACCACCGTGCGCTCCTTCTTTATCTCGATGGAGGCCATTTTGTACGGAGCGAGAATCGGCACGACCCGATCCACTCCCGGAGCCGATTCCAGAACGCTGCGGTCCTTGAAGCGATCGTCGCCGATGACGGCCACGACGGTTCGTTCCTCGCCGACGATGACGTGATCTTTGAGTCCCATTTCCCGCACCAGTTGAACGACATGCTCCACCTGCTTCTGAGGCGAGAGCGGTTTCATCACCACGATCATGCGACCTCCGCGTCAAACCAAATCCCGAAGCCGATTACCGCCAAACAAAAAAGCCCCAGGACTTTTGTCCCGAGGCCGTCGATTTTCCGCAAAAAGATAGATCGAAGAAGCTCAGGACGCACGATATCTGGAGGGATAAAAGTATCCCCTAAACCAACCGAAATACCGGGCGTTCGAGGAATTCTTCATCTGCTGGACATATATACAATTCCGCCGCCGGCTGTCAATCTTTTAACTCCGATTTAGGGCAACCGCATATGGATCCGCTTATTCGGTGACGGCTCTCAGCCGCAGGCCCCAATCGGCGTCTGTCGGCAACGCCGGAATTGGTATAACCCCGATGACGCTGGAGATGAGCGTGCCGCCGCCGATATCCTGCCATGTGCCCTGGCGCGGGTCGAACCATTCGGCTCGATAGCGCGTATGGAGCTTGGCCCCGCGGATTTCGGCTTTGGGACAGCCTTTTTCAAAGTATGCCATGAAGATTTCCTTGTCGGGTGTGCGGGCGCAATAGGCCCAGCCTTCGTACGAGCGCAGGTTCGCATTGCTGTTGGGAATGACGAGCTGGGCGTTGGGAACGAGTTGCTGATATCGCTTGCCGATGGACATGGCGAACGTGGCCAGATGCCGCATCTGTTTGCCGGAACTCCATTGGAAGGCGTCCCACATGTGGGTGGGGGCGGCCGGCTCGATGTCCGCGCCCCAGATGCCCTCGGCGCCGTAAACGTGACCGGCGAATCCGCCGGAGAGGAAGCAGCCGTACATGGACGAGCGGACGAACTGGTCGTCTATGTCGGTGTTGCCCGGAGCGCCGTAGCGGTAGGCACCGCCGAGGCCCCGAGCATCGGCATAGCCGGAGTAATAGGGTTCGCAATTAAACGCTGGCGCGGGATGCGGGCAATTGTAAATGTCGGTCAGATACCAATACGCCAGATGCTCGCGCATGTTGCCGATGGTTTGCAGGGTGACCCAGGAATCGTCGCCCCAGTTCACGAGCGTGGAGGGATTGCTGTTGGCCGAGAGCAATGTGCCGAACGGCGGCAGGCCGAATTTGTCTTTGACGAGCTTGATGGCGGCCTTGTAATCGTCCGGCCCGACGGACTCGGCGATAATGTCCAGATGAATCGGGCTGAGCACCACGTTGTTCGCCTGATAGCGCGAGAAGATATATTGAATGAAGCGGGAATAGGACTCGGGCCATTGGTGGTATTTTTTCCAGCACAGGCTGGCGTCGCGGCGCGAGGCCTCAAGAAAAGCGACAAAACCCTGCTGGTTGAGATAATCGATTTTGCGATCGATGTAGTGGAAATATTCGGGGTTGATGCGATCGACGTCGGGGAACATGTTTTCGTAGCCGGGGACTTTTCCGGGGAAGACGAACGGGCGTCCGCCCTCGTTGTCCATGTTCTTTGCGCTGCCGTCGCGCACGGATTTGCCCGTTCCGAATTCCAACCACGCCGAGCGGATCGTGGTGTGGTCCGCGTCATTCGCCACGACATGCCAGGGCCGTCCATCGTTCATCCAATTGGGAAATGCCGCGATGATGGTGACCCAGTTGTACCCCTGATCCCTGCGGTAACGGATATAGTCCTTGAAACCGGCGGTGGGACCGATCGGCCGAGGGGTGTCATCGTCGTACCATTTGAATCGGCCGGTGCCCGCCGCATACCACGTGTCGCCGATGATGAAGAACGGCGTGCCGTCGGCATGCTGAAGCGCGTGCTGATTTGGCGTCGCCTGGAGGAATCCATGGCGAAGCGGATTTTCCCGCAGCTCCTGCTCCGACCAGGCGATTGCGGTGAACGACCCATTCTTGTTGGCCAAACCGTCGTCGGCAGGTTCAGAACCGCTTTCCCAAATCCAGTCGCCCGGTTCAGTAGCCACGACGCGCACGCGAAAAGTCTGGCCGCCGTCCCAGAAGCCGTAGACGCGCTTGTTGAAATGGGGACCGGTCAGATCGACCCAAATGATGGCATCCGTATAGGGATTCGGAAATTTCTGTGCGGCCGTGAAGGTGAGTTCCTGCTTTTCCCAAGGATGCACGACCGCTTCAACCGGCGAAGCTTGCAACACCACGTTCAAAAGAAACAAGAGCGACGCAACTGTCAAATGGGTTCGCATTCCAGTACCTCTTTCGCCGTTTGCGGAATTGATGAACGTTGCGTTAATGGTGTGGCCAGGCGATGAAAAGTTCAACAGAGTTCCGGGCCATCAAGTTGACTTCGCAAACCCACTGCCAAGAATCCGGTAATTATTCGGAGGCTCTTTATGCCCGTTCGCGCCTATGCCGCCAAGTCCGCCAAGGGAAAACTGGAACCCTTTGAATATGACCCCGGGCCATTGGCCCCGGAGGACGTGGAAGTCCGCGTGACCCACTGCGGCATCTGCCATAGCGACATCGCGTTGATCGACAACGACTTCGGATTCTCCAGCTACCCGCTGGTTCCCGGCCATGAAGTCATCGGAATGGTCGCGGCGGTCGGCAGCCAGGTGCGCGAGCCTCGACCGGGCCAGCGCGTCGGCATCGGTTGGAGCTGCGGCTCCTGCGGCAAATGTGAATGGTGCCAACGCGGCGAGCAAATGTATTGCGCCAACGAAAAATTGACCATCGTCGGCCGACACGGCGGTTGGGCATCGTCGGTCCGCGCCCATTGGAACTATGCCCTTGTCATCCCCGACGCCCTGGATTCCGCGGCCGCCGCACCTCTGCTCTGCGCGGGAACAACCGTCTTCACCCCCCTCATCCATTACAACGTGACGGCCCCGATGCGCACCGCGGTCGTCGGCATCGGCGGCCTGGGACATCTGGCTGTCCAATACCTGGCGGCGTTCGGCTGCGAAGTCACCGCGATCAGTTCCAGCCACGACAAGGACGAGACAGCCCGAAAATTCGGCGCCACCCATTTCATCGCCACCAGGAATTCCGATGAACTTGCCAAGGCGCAACGATCATTCGACTTTATCCTTTCGACAGTCCCGGCGGACGTGAATTGGCCGGCGCTGATCGACGCGCTGCGTCCGCAAGGCCGGCTCGCCATCTGCGGCATTCCCGAATCCGATCTGAAATTCAACGTGTTCTCCATCCTCGGCGAGAAATCCGTTTCGGGGGCTCGAAGCGGCAGCCCATCCGACACCGCCCAAATGCTGGCCTTCAGCGCCCGTCACGGCATTGCGGCGATGATTGAATCTTTCGCCATGAGCGACGTGAACAAAGCGGTCGATCACGTGCGAACCGGCAAGGCACGGTATCGCGCGGTGCTGGTCGCATAGGATTGCGCTTGGATTGGAAAGTTGATGCGCTTCAGTCAGGCTCCGGATGTACATGGAGCGATTCGCGTGGTATTTAATGAATGTTCCGGGGCGTAGCTCAGCTTGGCAGAGCGTCTGGTTTGGGACCAGAAGGCCGCAGGTTCAAATCCTGTCGCCCCGATTAGCGAAAACTCCTTGAAATTACGGGTGATTTTGCTATCTTGTCTTCCAACGGCCGAACCAAAATAAGGCTGAATAATTTCTGTAAACTACAGAAATAATTCTTGGAGGCAATATGGCACGTCCAAAGGGATCCAACGCGACGCCTAGTTACTGTTTGCACAAGCCTTCCAATCGCGGATACGCCACCTTTGACGGAAACGTGATCTACTTCCCAGGTGACTATGGCACGCGGGCCAGTCGGGCTGCTTACGATCGCACCCTCAGCGAGTTCCTCGTCAACGGCCGGCGGCTGCCCGACGTCACCAGCATCGACGACATCACCATCTCGGAGATCATTGCTACGTATTGGAAGCACGTCGAGGGCTATTACAGCGAAAAAGAAGCTGGGGTGATCCGGTTGGCGTTGCGGCCGCTGAATCGCCTCTACGGATCGACGCTAGCTGCCAAGTTCGGGCCGCTGGCGCTTAAGGCCGTGCAGGCTGAGATGGTCGGTATGGACTGGTCCAGGGGTGTCGTCAACAAACAGATCATCCGGATCCGCCAGATGTTCCGCTGGGCTGTGGCCAACGAGATGGTGCCGGCTGCTGTCTATCAAGCTCTGGCCACATTGTCAGGTCTGAAGCGCGGCAAAACGGAGGCGAGAGAGACGGCGCCGATCAAACCGGTCCCCCCGGCCCACGTCGACGCCACGCTCAATGCGGTGTCGCCGGCGATCGCTGACATGATCCGTCTTCAGCTTCTGACCGGAGCTCGGCCCGGCGAAATCTGCGGGATGACCGTCGGAAGCCTCGACACCCGCGGTGACGTATGGGTTTGCCGCCCTTCCGAACACAAAACCGCCCACCGCGGATATGAGCGTGAAATCCGCCTTGGCCCACAGGCCCAGGAGATCGTCAAGAAGTATCTGAAGCCGGACATCGCCGCTTTCCTGTTTTCGCCTGACGAGGTTGAAAGAGACCGCCGGGCCGTCCAGCGACTCGAACGTAAATCACCCGTTCAGCCCTCACAAGTCCAACGGGCGGTGCGCTCACGGAAGCGCGGGCGGAAGTTCGCCTTCGGGTTCCGGTACACAGTGGACTCTTACCGCCGAGCGATCTGGCGCGGCTGCGACAAGGCAAATCCCCCACCACCTCCGCTGGCCAAACAAGACGCCGAAACCCTTGATCAGTGGAAGGCACGCCTCACTGCGAAGCAGCGGGAGGAATTGCGGAAGTGGCGCTCGGATCACCGCTGGCATCCGCATCAACTTCGGCACAATTTTGCGACGAACGTGAGGCGTGAGCACGGAATTGAGATGGCAAAAATCATCCTTGGCCATCGGTCGGTGGCAATGACGGAGATTTACGCGGAGGCCGACGTAAAGCGAGCGACTGAAATCATGGGAGCGATGGGATAAACTCCATCATCGGGCATTTGCAGCTGCATAAATGGCTGGAGACCACGGACTGATTTTTCATTGAAACAGTTGGCTTGTTAGCTGGATTATTTTCCCTCATCCAAAATGAAGTTGGGATAGAAACACCGTACGACGTCGCGGACGAGGTACTGGTTTCTGTCGCAATCCCTAGTCTTGGATTTGACGCTGACTTGGCCCTTGTTTTTGGCGGTTCTCAAATTGCCGGGGCCAACGTGCCGCTTTACGAACTCGGGATAATCGCAGGGTTTGTATTCGTCGCCGTTGAGACCCAATCTGGTGAGCACCGTGTTAACTTGGTCCTCGGTCGGTTTCCCACGTTGGCCCACGGCTTCGAGTTGCTCGGCAAGCATTTTGCAAGCAGTGATGCTTATTTCCACGGGCGCCCAGGGATCATCACTATTAATGTGAAGGAATTTTTCCCCAGGATCTTCGTTGCGTAGGCATCGAATGACAATTTCAGACCAAACCACAGCCCCTGAGGGAGACGTCGGGCATCGAATTTGGTATGTTTTCAACTCACGAAAAAGTTCTATCGGCGAGAGAATACACTCGTCCTCAAATGCTGCGATTGTTAAGAGGCCTGGTTTCTCAGCAACCCTTTCTGCGAGTTTCGATCCAATTTGTGAAGCCTGCAACTGCGCCGCTCGGTGCGGATTCTTTAACAGTTCCTTGATGTCCGCTTCATCCGCCCGTTGTGCCTTAGCTGACTGCTTTTTCACATCTACGAGACGTCGACCAGGTATCCCCAGAAGCTCTCTCAACACATTAGCCAATCGTTTCCTTCTCATCAGTGGATGCTGACGCCAGTGCTTTTGCTTTATTTGTTCCTGAAAAACATCGACATCCTTCTTTGCCTGCTCCCAGAACCTTTCGGTCTCGTCCGCCAACTGTTTGAAACCTGCGGCATATAGTTTGGCGTCCACGGACAAAACTGGACCTCAAATACCTTCCGGCGTCAAGATTATGTCCAGGATCCGTCAGCTTTCACCCCGTTCGCGTTCGGCACGCGCGCTAAATTCCGGCCATTTTCGCGCAAGTATATTTGACGTG
>JBEKHH010000091.1:0-11323 GCA_050012375.1 Tepidisphaeraceae bacterium | reverse complement strand
GCTCAATCAGTTTGGCCGAGTGTGCCGACGGTTGGACCGCATCGACCGCAGATACCTGGCTTGGGTTCAATTGGCCAGCTGTATAATCTTCATGCGGCAGGGTTTTTTCCCTTAGCCCAAATCAGCCGCCGCTCCTCGGGCGGCGCACGCGGAATCAGCAGGCGAATCCCGAAGCGAACGTCGCGAAGCGGCTCGGCGCCAAGATCGAGCATGGGCAGCGGCTGCTCCCGGTAATTCCCGGCGATCCAGGCGTACAGTCTTTGCCCGTAGTCGATTCCAAAAAATCGCTCGCCGAATTCGTCGGTGTCCTTGTGCACCAGGAAAATATAATCGGGCGGGTTCGCCTCGAGCGCGTCGAGCATTCGATCTTCGCCGAAGAGCAGAAGGTCCGGCGGGTTGTAATTGACGTACGGCGCGGCGGTTTGCCGCCGCGAAAGATAATTGATCATGATTCCCTCGGGAAAGCAGGCGAGAGTTTTGTCCGCGGGAATCTGCTCAGCCGCGATGATCGCATTGTTCACAACCCTTCCGCGCGTGGCGTCGGCCCAGAAGCGGTCCGGCCCCGCGCCGACGGGGACCGTCAGGAGTTTCATCTCGACTCCGGTCATCGCGAGATAAACAAGAAGCACCACAAACCAGACGCCGCCAATCCCGGATAAGAAGATTGCGGCGCTTCCGGTCCGGCGGCGCAGGGCGGAGGGAATCCAGCCGAAGAGCGCGATCAGCAGGAGCATCGCCGCGGGCATCGCCAGCCAGCAGCCGTAATGGATGATCCTCGCGTAGAAAAAGACTTTGGCCAGAAGCAGCAGGGCGAAGAGTCCGAGCAGGCTCGCCAGAGCGGCGGTGGATCGCGGCTCCGGCTCATGCCTGCGCCGCCAGAACTGACGCATCGATACGGCGCTGACGCACGCGGCGACGATTGGAAGCGGGCGAAACAGCGAGACCCAATCGTGCTCCCGCCATCGCCAACCGGCGAAGATAACGCCAATGAGAAACGCGGCGAGGAGTTGGGGGAGTACGGGTCTCGATTTGGACAGCGTCGCCCAGGCGAGAAAGCCGGCAACGAGGATGGCGTACGCCGCGCACCACGCCGCCAGGAGAAGCAGACTTCTGTTCAGATCGTCGAGGCCCATGCTGTGCAGATAGAAATGTTGGGCGGCGACGTGTCCGCTGAATATCGCCGGCCACATGCCGAGCACGCCGCGAATAGCCAGCGACCAGGGCATGGCCAGATGCAGCAAAAGGGCGCTGATGAGCGGCGGCAAGAGACCGGCGAGGAGGAAAGCGGCGGCGACGGCGGCGACTCGGAGGGGCCGGCCATTTGCGGCACACAGCATCATCCCCAGCAGGGCGGCCCCGATGATCGCCGCGAAAAATTCAGATCGCGTCAGGAAGATCATCCCGGCCAAGAAACCGGCGATGGCGGCGTCGGCGAATCGGCCCCCGCGAACAAGACGGGCGAGAAAGATGATGCAGATCAGGGCCAAAAGCATGGCGTGCGTGTATTCGTATTCGTAGGGGCAGACGTAGTTGTAATTTCCCGCGATGGTCAGATGCGCAAAAGCAAACAGGACGACGAACGATATGCCGCAGACGGCCGCGCACAGCCGGCCTCCGAGTCGCAGGGCCAAATAATAGACGGCCATGACGATGCCGATGAGGACGGGAAGATTCGCCAGTTCCAGCACGCGCAGATTTGGCCCGAAGATCCGGAATGCCAGCGTGTTGTAATAGATGGACATCGGCCCGGTGTAATGGGCGATATCGCGATAGAGGACTTTGCCCTGGGCCAGTTGCCAGGGAACGTAAAGTTGCACGCCGAAATCGACCAGAACATCGGCCCATGTCTGCCAGGTCCAGAGGAGCATGGCGAGGAAGACAGCGGCGACGGCGGCCGGTCCGGTCCAACGCCGCTGGGACAATGGGGAGAGGAGCGGGTTCATACGGATTCGGCGGCGGCAGAATCGGCCGGCAGGGGGAACGGCGCGGCGTCGGCGGTGTTCAAGCGGATGGCAAGCGTCCAGAGCGCCGCCAGCAACATGATTGTCCCGCCCGCAATGAATGGCCCGGAAACATGGATGCGGTACGCGGCCGCCGCGATGATCGGGCCGATGACGCGGGCAATGCTTCCCAGTCCCTGATTCAGCCCGAAGACCATCCCCTGCTCCTTGGGATCGCTGTTCTGGGAAATCAAGGCATAAAGCGTGGGGGTTTGCAGGCTCCGGCCGAGCGCGTTGATCCCGCCGCCGACGATCAGGATGAGAAGGATCGGCGTGAATCCGACGATCGCCAGCGTCGCCATTCCAAGTGCGACCAGCACCGGCCCGATGATCGCCAGCGGCCATTCACCGAACTGGCGGGTCAACCGGCCGATGAATCCGCCCTGAACGACGGCGATGACGACGCCGAGATAAGCGTAATAGAGTCCCACCTGCCAGCCGCCGAAGCTGAACGTGCGGTTGCTGCTGAGGAACAGGGCGAGCATGCTTTCGAGCATCACAAAAGCCGCGATGCTGATGAACGCGATAAGCAATAACTGCACGAGCCGTGCGTGGCGGAAGATGGGGGCAAAACGGCTTGGATGAAGCCACTGGCCGGAGGTGGCGGGCTGATGAACGCGGCTTTCGGGCAGGCGGAAAACAGTTTGCAGCATGGCGGCAAGACTCATGACCGCGGCGACATAACCGGGCAAAGCGGGATGAAAAGTCACCAGGAGCGCGGCCAGGGCCGGCCCGGCGGCAAACCCGACGCCGAAGGCGGCGCCGATCACGCCCATTCCGCGGGCGCGGTTTTGCGGCGTGGTCACGTCGCTGATGTACGCCTGGGCGGTGGAAATATTTCCGCCGCTGAGCCCGTCGATGAATCGCGAGCAATAAATCAGCAGCAGCGCATAAAACGGATGAACCCAATGCAGGTTCATGACCACGCCCAGCAGGAGATAGCCCAGGGCGCTGCCGAGCTGCGAGAAGATCAGCACCGGCCGGCGGCCGAACCGGTCTGAAATCGCGCCGAGAATCGGCGAAGCGATAAACTGGCACCCGGAAAAGATAGAAAACAGCAGGCCAATATCCAGCGGCGAGGCATGATATTGGGCGGCATACAGAGGTAGGAGGGGGATAATGATCCCGAAGCCGAGCAGATCCATGAAGACGATCAGGAAGATGGCGCCGAGCGCCCCCTTGGGCGGCTGGGAGCCGGGCGGATCGATCGATTCGACTTCGGACATATCGGATCGGGTTATAGCATCGTCGCCGATGCGGCGGAAATGCCGAAACCTCAGTCCCCCTCGATCCGCGCTTCGATCACCGCGCCATCGCTCAAAGCGGAGATGGGGAGAAGATTGCCTTGGATGGTCTTGCCGTTGACCTTGAGACTGCGGACCCCTTTGCATTTGCCGGAAGGATTGGCGATTTTGATGGTCAGCTTTTTGCCGCGGAAAACGCGGCTCATCTCAAACCCCGGCCAGTTTGCGGGGATGCACGGATCGATGCGGAGGCCGTCGATTTCGGGGCGGATGCCGAGGATGTACTGGACGGCGGCAAAGTAGCTCCAGCCGACGGTTCCGGTGAGCCAGGGGGTGCGGCATTTGCCGGCATTGGGGCTGCACGTGGCGTAGGTCGTCTGCCCATGGGCATAGGGTTCAATCTGGCGGATTTCGGCGCGGGTGTTATAGGCGGCCGGCATGAACGCGCGGTAATACTCATAGGCTTGGTCACCGTTGCCGAGCATGCACTCGGCCATCACGGCCCAGCTTTGGGGGTGGTTGAAGATCCCGCCGTTTTCCTTGATCCCTTTGTTGAAGATGACGCCGCCCATGATCTGCTTCGGCGTTTTTTCAAACGGAGGAGCGCTGAGCGTCAGGCCGTACGGCGTGAAGAGATAATCCTTCATGGATTTCATCGCCGTTTTGGCCTGCTGGGGCGTAGCGGCCCCGCTGAGGACCGCCCATGCCTGCGTGTTGATGTAGACCTTGCCCTCTTCCATGTGCTTCGTCCCGTAGATCGTACCGTCCTTTCCCGTCGCCCAGATGAACCATTCGCCATCCCAGCAGATTTTTTGAATGGCCTTGTCGAGTTTGTCGCTCTGGGCAAGAGCCCACTTGCGTTCATCGGGCAGATTCAATCTTTCGGCGATCTCGGCATAGACCCCCAGGCCGTAGCGCACCTGAAAAGCGACCATGACGCTTTCGCCGGTGAAGCCGAGGTTGCAGCAGTCGTTCCAATCCGCCAGCAATCCGCAGGGCAGGCCGTTGCGGCCGGTGCGCTCCAGATTGAATTCCAGGGCCCGTTTCAGATGGCCCAGCACCGTCGCCTGGCCGTGATCGGCGTAGGGAAGGACCTTCTTGTAAAAATCGATGTCCCCCGTCTCGGCGACATATGCGGGGACGGCGTTGAGCAGCCATTCGGCGTCGTCGCTGCGGAACTCGTGGGGAGTTGGAGATTTTTCGTGGCCTGGCCGATGGCTGAACGGCTTGATCACCGGGATGGCGCCGCCGCATTCGACCTGCCCGGTGAGCATCAACTCCAGGCGGTCGCGCATTTTTTCTTTCAGCAAGGCGGTGACGCCGAGGAAATCCTGAACGGTATCACGGAAGCCAAGCCCGTCGCGTTCGCCGTTGTAAATCAGGGAAGCCGACCGCGACCAGGCGTAGGTGATGAGCGCGTTATACGCGTTCCACACGTTGATCATGCTGTCGAATTCGGCATCGGGGGTCTTGACGTGCACGGACTCCAGCAGCGAATGCCAATATTTCTTGAGCTTCTGCAATTCGCTCCGGCAGCGATCGGGATTGCCGAATTGTGCGACCGTGGCTTTGCCGTGAGTCTCGGGCGTGCCCAGACCGAGAAGAACCAGCAGCTCGCGCGTTTCGCCGGGCTTGAGATCGAGATCAACCTGCTGCACGCCGACGACGTTTTCGCCGGCCGTCTGGAAATTCGTGAGCTTTCCGCTGACGAGCGCTTCCGGTTGGCCATAGTTGCCATAGTTGCCCAGGAAATGATCGCGGAGGGTTTCGAATGCCGCGACCGGAGCGCCAACCAGCTTCATCCAATAGCGTCCAGGCTCGGCGAGATTTTCGAGATTGAGCGGCTCATACGGATGCGACGCGATGGCCAGCATCCCGTCGATCATGTCGGCCTTGTTCACGAACATCGAATATTGCAGGTTGACCAGATCGTTGTAGAGGTTGCCGACGTGGGTGAACTCGCAATAGGTGTAAATGGAAATCGCCCGAGGTTTTGCCGAGCGATTGGTCACGCGAAGCCGCCAATATTCGAATGTCTGCCCCAGCGGAACGAAATAGGTGGATTCCGTTTCGATCGAGTCATACTCCGAGGTGATGATGGTATAAGCGGTGCCATGGCGGCAGGTGGATTTGTACCGGTCCAGCGGTTTCCCGACGGGCTGCCAGCTGGCGCTCCAGTAATCGCCGCTGGAGCGGTCGCGCAGATAGAAATATCGCCCGGGCTGGTCGAGGGGGACGGAATTGCTTCGCAGGCGCAGGAACCGCCCGAGCGCGGCGCTGCGATAGAAGCTATAGCCGCCGGCGTTGTTGGTGATGATTGCGCCATATTCAGTGCTGCCGAGGTAATTGGACCAGGGCCGCGGCGTATCCGGCCGCGTCACGACGTACTCTTTCGCCTCGTCATCGAAGTATCCGAATTGCATGGGCGTATAGGATGATGGATTGAGGGGATGATTTCAAATCTGGGGGTCGCCGGCGGCGCAAAACAGGGCTTTCCTTGCGATTACCGCGTCAACAGGAAAAAACGCGCGGAATTCGCGCCGGACAGTGTCTGGATTTGAAATCCTCGGAATCGCAGCGCCGGCGGGCATCGTCATGAACTTGGGTAGTCCTGCATTCGATACATCTTACCCCGCCGAACAGTCGCCGGGAACCAAATCAGGGACCCACCGGCCTGCGGCAAGGCCGAGTCACATTAAAAATTGAATAATGTATTGGCGGCAATGGAATGTGCGCCTACAATTCGGCGGCTACAATCGTAGTTATTATGACATACGTGATGGAATAGAAGGAGGGATCCCGATGAGCTTTGCCGTTGTGTCCATGGCCACCGATGAGATGCGCGAATTGCGCGACATCAGCTTTCCCAACAAGCAGGCGTATTGCCAGCGGCACGGATACAAATGGATCGGCGAGACGAAAACGCGGGATGCGTCAAGGCCTCCGTCCTGGTCGAAGATTCTGATCCTCGCCGACTTATGCATGAACCGATCGGTGGATTGGGCATTCTGGACCGATGCGGATTCCGTGATCGTGCGGCCGGATTGGAAGTTGGAAACATTGGCCGATGAGTCGGCCGATCTCGTTGTCGCACGCGATATCAATGGAATAAACATGGGAGTGTTTCTGATGCGGATGGGGGGGATGACCCTGCAATTCCTGCTGGATGCGTATTCGCTGACGCAATACATCCATCACCGCTGGTGGGACCAAGCGGCGATCCGGCACGCGCTCAGCACGGGATGGCCGTTCCGCGCCAAGTATGCCGACAAGACGCTGATTAACGCCTACCCGGACGATTTTTCCGAGGGGCATTCCGCGATCGTCCACGTTCCGAAAACCAGCCGATGGCCGGATCGTGTCGGGGAACTTCGCAAGCATCTGCCGCAAGAGTTCGTCGTAAATCCGGCCGCGTGAGAGTGAAAAATGGGGTCAAAAGTGGGCCCGGATAAAGAGCCCGGATAAAGGGGACATCCATAACATCGAAGTGATCCACGGAAACAGAGAAAATTATGCATGTCCCCAATCTCGGGAAAGCTCCGAATTAAATCGCACCGGAAACGCGGGAGAGCTCTGAATTATCGGAAGAATTCAGAGCTGTCCCGTTTTTCCGTTCGCGGGTGGTAGAATGGGGGCACGCGGCTACATCTGAAACATCGCGGAAATTTGACCACCGGAACTCTTGGTCGGTAAAATTTGAATCGTGCCCTATCTTTTCAGCCAAATAGGCTGCGCATGTGGACATACCCACAACTTATGTCTCATGGGGGAAAAGGTGCCGCATAATGAGGCCTACACCTTCCATTGCCATTTCTTAAAAAAGGATTGCGATTTCGTCACCAACGGCGTCGGAGTTCATGTCGTATCTTGTCCGGTAGGGGCGATTGAAATTTACGAAAAAAACGACGGCAAACCAAATTAGGACACTACCCGCGCCTCAGGCAAATAATAAAAAACTTGACACGCCGCCCGCCTCGCCGTATCAGTACCACATGGAACAGCCCAAAATCGTTCACGACGCAATTACGTTCGACGATGTCCTTCTGATCCCGGCCAAAAGCTCGTTCATCCCTGCCGACGCTGATACCCACACCCGTCTGACGCGCAAGATCGAATTGAACATTCCGCTGATTTCCGCGCCCATGGATACCGTCACGGAGGCGGCCCTGGCCATTGCCCTGGCGCAGGAGGGGGGGATTGGGATCATTCATAAGAACCTTTCCGTGCAGAACCAGGCTCGGGAGGTGGAAAAGGTCAAGCGCAGCGAGAACGGCGTGATCGTCGATCCGATCACGTTGCCGCCCACGGCCACGATTGCCATGGCCCGCAACATCATGCGGGAATACAACGTGAGCGGGATTCCGATCGTCGAGGGCGGCCCCGAAGTGGGCGAGTTGATTCATCGCCGACACGCCGGCAACATAAGCTCCAAGCCGCCGAAGCTGGTCGGCATCATGACGCGGCGCGACCTGAAATTTCAGGAAGACGACTCGCGAAGAATAGGGGACGTGATGACGCGGGAAAAATTGATCACCGCGCCGGATCACACCACGCTCGATGAGGCCGAGCGGATTCTCTACAAGTCCAAAGTGGAAAAACTCCTGCTGGTGGACAAGGAAGGCCGGCTCATGGGCCTGATCACCATGCGGGACATCGACAAGATGCACCAGTTTCCCAACTCCTGCAAAGACCGCCGGGGCCGGCTGCGGGTGGGGGCGGCGACGGGTGTAAATGATTTCGAGCGAGTCGAAGCCCTGATCGGCGTCGATGTGGATGTCGTCGTGGTCGATACCGCGCACGGCCACAGCCAAAACGTGATCGACACCGTCAAGCAAATCAAGAAGAAATGGGACATCCAGGTGATCGCCGGCAACGTGGCGACGGCCGAGGGGGCCAAAGAGCTGATTGACGCGGGGGCCGATGGGGTGAAGGTGGGGATCGGACCGGGGGCGATCTGCACGACGCGGATCATCAGCGGGGTGGGGGTGGGGCAGATCACGGCGATCATGAACGCGTCGTCGATCGCCGATGTCGCGGGCGTGCCGGTGATCGCCGATGGGGGGATTCGCCACAGCGGCGACATCACCAAGGCGATCGCGGCCGGGGCGAGCAGCGTCATGATGGGAAGCCTTTTCGCCGGGCTGGATGAATCGCCCGGCGAGCTGATCATCCATCAGGGAAGGCGCTACAAATCTTACCGCGGCATGGGTAGCATGGGGGCGATGATCGGGGGGTCGAAGGACCGCTACGGGCAGGCGGGCGTGAAGGAATCAAGCAAGCTCGTCCCCGAAGGCGTCGAAGGCCGCGTGCCGTATCGTGGATCGCTCGGCGATTTTGTCTATCAGATGGTGGGCGGATTAAGGGCTGGCATGGGATATTGCGGGACCAGAAACATCGACTTATTGAGAAAGGAAGCACGGTTTTGCCGCATTTCCTCCGCGAGCATGGCCGAGAGTCATCCCCATGACATCACCATCACCAAGGAATCGCCGAATTATACAGTCGAGTACGTGGCTGAAGGCCGGTAGAATGATTGCGGCAACCGACTGGAGCGAGGTCGATGACAAGGCTTGTCAGTATGCTGATAGCATCGGCGGGAGCGGCGATGCTCGTTGCGGCGGGATGCTCGTCGGATTCGTCGCCCGCGCAGGATGATCCGACCACCCGGGCGATGTCGGACCCGATGAACTATTCGCCGTCTCACGACAACGAGGATATCTCCGGCGGCGGCGTGACGGATTTTCATGGCGATGCTTTCAAGAAGGATATGGATCATGTCCTTAATCCCTAAATGGACGACCGCGATTCTGGGACATCGGCGGAACCCGCGGTGCTTCGCACCGCCGCTAAATATGCTTGGATTGTCCCTGAATCACGGTTCCTTGTTTAGACGGGTCCGCGGGGCGCTGGCGGCGGGATGGGCCGGCGGGCTGCTATTGGCCGGATGTCAATTCCAGCAACACACGCCCGCTCCGGAGCCGCTGAACGCCACGAAGATCAAAACCGATCAGGCGATGCAAGAGCGGCGGTGGGCGCCGTCGCCGGCGTATTATGTGAATGACAGCGTCATCACCTGGCCGGACTATGCGCCGCTGCAATCCAGCGCATTGCCGTGTATAGGCAATTCCTTCACGGACCCGGTGCTGTTTGCCGGGAATGTCTTTTATATTCCCGCCGGTTTGTTCGTCGAGCCGGCGTGGGAAGAGCAGATATTCAAGTCGCAGTCGCCTCCGGCGAGCTTCACCTTGATGCCGCCGCTGCCGGTTGGACCGGAACCAACTCCCAGATAAGCCCATGCCGCTTACCCGCCAGCAGATTTGCCAGTCCGCCGCCCGGAAGCTGTCGGCGGCCCTTGGGACGTTCGGCTCGGTCAACGCGTTGATCGGATTGGACGGATTCGTCGATGAGATCATCGCCGTTGTGGCCAAGCGGTTCGACAAAGACCGCTACGAGGCGATGAAAACCATCACCGTCCTCGGCGAGAAGATTCTGGCGGCTGCCGGCCAATCGAGCAATTACGAATTGCTGGTCAAACAAACCAAGCTGGGCGGCAATGGGCCGATCATGGCCAACGCGCTGGCGGCGGCGGGGCTGGCGGTGACGTACATCGGGAACCTGGGCTATCCGACGGTCCATCCGGTTTTCGCGGAGTTGGCCGAGCGCGCCGAGGTCATCAGCATCGCCGAGCCTGGACATACCGATGCCCTGGAGTTCGAGGATGGGAAACTAATGCTCGGCAAGCACCAGAGCCTGGGGGACATCAGCTGGGAGAACCTTTTGCAGCGTGTGGGCAAGGAGCGATTGACGAGCCTGGTTAGCGGGGCGAAGCTCATCGGCATGTTGAATTGGACCATGCTGAGCCACATGTCCGACATCTGGGGCAAGCTGCAAAGCGAAATCCTGCCGCATTGCCCGCCGCGGGAGCGGACATTCTTTATCGACCTGGCCGATCCGGAGAAGCGCACCGCCAAAGACATCTCCGATGCGTTGAAGATCCTGGCCCGCTTCCAAGGGAGCGTGAGCGTGATTCTGGGGTTGAACCTGAAGGAATCGGATCAGATCGCCCGAGCGTTGGAGATCGCGGCGCCGGCCGATTCCGAGCCGGTCATCGAGCAAACCGCCAAGGCGATTCGCCAGAAGCTGGGGATATCATGCGTGGTGATTCATCCGCGCAAAAGCGCCGCGGCGGCGACGGCGGAACAATCAGCAACCTTCGCCGGGCCGTTCGTCGAGCAGCCAAAGATCAGCACGGGCGCAGGCGATCATTTCAACGCCGGTTTTTGCCTCGGCCGCATCCTCGGGCTGAGCCTGGAAGAGAGCCTGTGCGCCGGGGTCGGCACCAGCGGATATTATGTGCGTACGGCGCAGAGTCCCACGGGGAAGCAGCTGGCGGAGTTCATCGCCGAACTGCCGCCGCCGCAGGGGTAAAGGCCGCCGCAAATGGAAAAAGGGCGGCACATCCTTGTGCCGCCCGGCGCTGGTCGAGTTTTTTCGGAAAATCAGCTTCGGATGCCGTCAATCGTGGGCGGCATCTTGGTGAAGTGCACTCTGAAGTGAGAGGTTGAACTCAGGGCGCGTTTGTGGATGGCGCGATGCGTCAGGGATCGATGGCCCCTGAGGCCTTTGGCGGCAAAGAGCGTCGAACGGCGATGCTTTGTCAGCAGGTTGCGATGATGACGCCTGCCCGATACGGTCATCGTTCGATGCGAGCGGGTCACCAGCGGCTTGTGATGGACTCTGTTGGCGAACACGGGGACTGCCGGAACCGCCAATAGAGCGGCGACGGCCCACTTAAGCAGGGTGGACTTGAACATAGTATTCTCCTTGGCTTTGGTTCCCGCGCGACACCGCCCGGGCACTCTAGAGTCTTATCGGACGCAGTGGGATTGAAGGATGAGAAAAAGTTGGGGATTTGGCGGGCGGTGCGTTCAATTCCCAAAAAAGCCCAGGGATGGCCATCCCTCGGCTTTGAATTGCGTTAAGGGCTAAGGGAAAAAACCCTGCCGCATGAAGATTATACAGCTGGCCAATTGAACCCAAGCCAGGTATCTGCGGTCGATGCGGTCCAACCGTCGGCAC
>JBEKHH010000090.1:0-11406 GCA_050012375.1 Tepidisphaeraceae bacterium | reverse complement strand
GCAGCCGTTGCCGAGTTGGGTGCGTACGCCCCATCGCGTGGCGTTTTGGGTAGCGGGAAAACTGGTGATCAACGCTCTACGAAGGTGCGCAAATGCTGGACTTGCGGCATAGATCGAAAAAATTGGGATTACCGGGGCGAGGGGAAAAAAGGGAGCAGGCGAGCGGCCTCATTTCCCGGCCGGGCGCGTTGCCGGAGGCGGCGCCGCAGGGGGGAGACCCGAGGCGGCCCGCAGCGAAGCGATCGCATCCCAATACGCCTGATCCTCCAAGCTGAACATCCTGGAATCCTTTACCATGTTTGCCAGGGGAACGCGCGGCCCGGCGTCGGGGCGCAGGCGCCTCGACGTAGCCATGCCCGCCCAGAGCATGTAATACGTCCACTTCGGCTGATCGGCGTAAACGGCAATCGGCGGCGGGTTCCCGGTCTCAGCAATGGCCATCACCTTTCCGTCCGACAGGGCGTTGAGTTCATCGTAATACCGCTGTTGAAATTTGCTGTAGTCGTCCAGCGAGAGCACATCCACGTACTGCTGGCCGGGGAAGTAGTCCACGAATTGCTGGTCCGGCAGCTTCGGCTGATCCTGGTTCCAGACCCAGATAAGATTGGTCAGCTTGTGATGGTTGACGAAACGATCCCAGATTTGCCGGTAGATGACCTTCGTGCCACGCTCACCGCGCCGGCCACCCCACCAGAACCAGGCCCCGTTATTCTCGTGATAGGGACGGAACAGCACCGGCACATGGGCATCCTGAAGTTGCTTGAGGAAGGCGGCGATGACATCCACCTGGGCACACCAGCGATTGTACAGCTTGGTGCCGGGAGTAATGACGTCATCAAATTCCGCATTGGTCAGCTTGCCCTGAACGCTCTTGCGAAATGTGACCGGCTCATCCTCAGTCGGACGCACCTCGTGCCAGGTGATGGCGATGATCGAGCCGTTCTTGTATTGCTTGATCAGCTCATCAACCGTCGCCTGCCTGACATAAGCGGAATCCTTATCGCCTTTTTTGGAGAATCCCCAGTCCGTTCCGTAGATGACGGGCGTTTTGCCGATGAACTTGGCGGCGGCGCGCGTCGAAATCTCCTGCTGGGCCGCATAGTTGTGCTGGCCCGTCAACGTATGCTTGCCGCTGATGCTGTAAAGGAATTTGAGCAGCGCCCGCGCCTCCGGCGAGGCATTGGGAGTGACCGGATCGTGCGGGACAATCCAATCAGCGGGCTGGGCGGCGGGCTTGGGCAAGAACGGCACATCCGGCTGTCGATTGACCCAGGGCGGCGGGGTCGGCGGGCCGCTGGCGGTCGGTTGAGTGGTTGGCACGGTTTGAGCCTGCGAGCAATGGGTATAAATCAAAATACCAACGGCGATCAGCGGGGCACGAAAAGGTGTCCAATGATTCATGTGCGCGGGTCTACCGTTAGTGGGTGCATTTCATCCTACGCTGAACGGGTTGTCAAAGCGGCTTGGCCGTCTATGGAAGTTTCTGATCGCGGATCTCCTCGGAATCGACAGGAACAGGCTCGTGAAGCTTTCGTTCAACGAATTCATTGATGACCACGTCGGGCTTTTGCTCAATGGTCGGCGCGGGGTCCACCGTGCTTGTCCAAGCGTTCCAGGCGTAATAGGCGCGGCTGAAATTCGGGGCGAAGAACTGCATGAGCGAAGCCGCGAACGAATCGTTGTACAGCAGCAGCCGCGGGGCGCGCCGGTCCGGTCCATCGGTATAGGTGTGCGCAAACAAGGTCTTGAGACGATCCGGGTTGGCGTAGAGATCGCCGCGAACGAGCAGCGTGGTTTGCTCGTGATATTCGAAATACAAATCCAGGTCCTGGGCCAGATCGCCTGACTTCGTTGTGCTCACCGCGACGAACTGCGCGAGGGTTTGCGGGATCAGCTTTGTCTTGGGCAGGGCTTGCTGGATCGCATCGAGAATGACGCGATAAGCGGTGTACGCGCCGTAGTCATTCCAATGAGAGTCGGTCTTGAAATAAATCTGCCGATGCCGCTTGGCGTCCAAAAGCGCGGGCCGAAGATCGAGGATTTGCACCGGCGAATGCGTTTGCCGAAGACGCGAGATGAGCTGATCGAGCCGTGACGGCATGGGAGGCCTGGCGAATCGGTCGGGCAGGAATTCAGGATAGATCGTTTGCTTGTCCGGCGCGACAACCACGATAAACGGATAGCCATGGTCGGTGAACCATTTGCGGCGTTTTTCCAGCAGTTCCTGCCAGGCGATCAGGTCCGCATCCGAAAACGGATCGAGCCCGCGATCGGCCATGAACTTTTCATCCTTGGAATAAAACAGCCAGCCATCCTTGCCGACGATGATGCGGTTATTGATTTCCGGTCCCAGCCCGCCGTGGAATTCGCCCATGGCCGCGCCGCGGATCAGGCTGTTGCGGAATCCAAAGTGATCGCGATAGAAGACCATGAATCGCTGCGAGAAGGTCTTCACATCCTCGAAGTTATGCGGCCAACCCGGGGCAATGGCCAGGTTGCGGTTTTCCCTCGATTCGACCAGGTCCCAATGGAGCCAGGTTCCGGCAAACAGCAGGAACAAAAGCGCGACGAAGAAACCAGCCAGCAGCCCCCGTGCCCAATGGCGAAACGGAGCGCGCTGTAAATCCCGGGGCCTGATTACATGTGAAGGCGTCGCGGGGATCGGGGATGCCGAGGTCATCTTTGTTGAATGAAGGATATACCGCCTTGGTCCCTGGACGAAAGCCGGCGCAAAACCGATTTTTTGTGACTTGTTTTGTGAACAGCGGTTGACATCGCCGATTCTGGAGGTACGGTGCGGTACACGCGGCGCGTTTGTGCCGTGGAGTCCTTCCCCGACATGGATGCCGGATGAAGTAAAAACGGGTATGGAGGCCCTCTCATGGCACACAATCCAATTCTCGATCTTCCCCTGATGGACATCATGCGATGGGAGATCGCATTGCCGCTTCAGCATATGTTGCACCTTCACACCGTGGGGAATTTTCTCCAGGCGTGGGGGAATCCCCGGAACCATAAGAGCATCGAGCAGGTGTTTGATTCGCCGGAGCAGGCCCACCACGCCGCCGCCACCTGCGCCGCCTGGCTGGGGATCAAGATTTCAGTCGCCCACGATCCAAACCTGGGCTGGTGGTGGCCCGCCGACGGACACCATGGGATGCAGGCCTAGCCTTATAATGGCCGCATGAGCATTGAGCAGGTCCTCGGTCAGGCGCTTCAATTGCATCAAGCCGGCCGCCTTGCCGAGGCGGAGGGGATGTACCGCCAGGTTTTGGCGTCCCACCCGAATCACCCGGATGCGCTTCATCGTCTGGGATTGCTGGAGAATCAAAAGGGGCGCGCCGATGTGGCCGAAGACCTGATCCGCAAGGCCATGGCCATCAAGCCAGGGGAGGCGGATTATCAGATTGATCTGGGCGTGGTTTTGTCGGGTCTGGGCCGCTTCGAGGAGGCGGCGGCGATCAATCGGCAAGCGTTGTTGCTTAAACCGGGCTCGGCCGAGGGGCATTTCAACCTGGCAACGGCGCTCTCTCGACTGAATCGCTTTGAGGAAGCTGTGCCGATCTACCACAAGGCGTTGGCGCTGAGGCCTAATTATCCCGATTGCCTGACCAATCTGGCTCTTGCACTGAAAGCGCTGGGCAAGCTTGAGGCGTCACTGGACTGCTGGCATAGGTTATTGGCTCTCCGGCCCAGTTCTGCCGAGGCCCATTACAACTGCGCCAACGTGCTTGCCAATATGAAACGCAGGGAGGAAGCCGTGGCCTCGCTCCGCCAAGCGCTGCGTTACAAACCAGATTTTGCCGAAGCCCACAATGGCCTTGGGGTTCTGTTACTGGAGATGGGCCGGCCGGAGGAAGCCGCCGCCGCCTTTCGCCAGGCATTGGCTCACAGGCCGGATTTCGCCGACGCGTTAAACAACCTTGGCAATGCGCTGGTTGAAATGGGCCGCGCCGCCGAAGCGATCATCGCATTTTCAAAGTCGCGAGAACTCCAGCCGGAGAACCCCATTGTTTATTATAACGCCGGCAACGCACTAAAAGATTTGCGCCGGCCGGAGCAGTCGATTGCCGCATACCGCCGGGCGCTGGCGCTGAAGCCCGACTACGTCAAGGCGGCCAACAATTTGGGCCTGATGCTGACCGTCACCGGGCGGTACGAAGAAGCCGCGGATGCTTTTCGCCATGCGATCGCCGTCGATCCCGATTGTGCCGAGGCCTACAACAACCTCGGCAAAACGCTGAAGGACCAGGGGCGCATGGAGCAGGCGATGGAGGTTCTGCCGCGGGCGATGGCTCTCAACCCGAAGTTCGCATTGGCTTGCAACAATCTGGCGATCGTTCTGACGGATATCGGCCAGCTCGAAAAGGGCCTGGAAACATTCCGCCGAGCAATCGATCTTGACCCGGGGAATGCCCTGATCCATAGCAATCTTGTCTTCTGCCTCCAGTATCTGCACGGCAACGATGGCGCGCTCCTGCTGAATGAGGCGCGGCGATGGGACTCACGACATGGCGAGCCGTTGCGGAAAAATATTGCTCCCCATGCCAACAATCGCGAAACCGGGCGGGGGCTGCGGATCGGCTATATCTCCTGTGATTTTCGCGACCATGTCGTAAGCCGGTTTCTCTACCGCCTTTTTCAAAACCACGATCATCAGCAATACGAGATCCGCTGCTATTGCGATGTACCGTATCCGGATCGCGTTACCGAGAGCTTGAAAGCCTGCGTGGATGGTTGGCACGACATCGTCAACATGCCCGACGCGGGGGTGGCCGAGATGATTCGGGGTCACGGCGTCGATATTCTGGTCGATCTGACCGGTCATACGACCGGCAGCCGCCTGCTGGCTTTGGCGCGCAAGCCCGCGCCGATTCAGATTAGCTATCTGGGCCATCCCGGCACAACGGGTTTGGCGACGATCGATTATCGCCTGACCGATGGGCTTGCCGACCCGCCGGGCAGGACGGAGGCTTTTTACACCGAAACGCTGTTGCGCCTGCCGCGGACGAACTGGTGTTACGCGCCGCCGGATGACCTGCCGGAGGTGGCGGCGCCGCCGGTATCGCAAGGACATCCCCTCTGTTTCGGCTCGTTTAACAAGCTTTCCAAGGTTGCGCCGCAAACGATGAATTTGTGGGCCCAAATCCTCAAGGACATGATAGGTTCTCGTCTATTTCTTAAGGACCGTGCTCTGGCCGACCCGCTGACCCGCGAGCGGATTCGCCGCGAGTTCGAGCTGCGTGGGATCACCTCGGAGCGATTGGATATGGCCGGCTTTGAAAATGATATGGCGTCCCATTTCCGGATGTACGGGCGGGTCGATATCGCCTTGGACACGTTTCCCTATAACGGCACGACCACCACGTGCGAGGCGATGTGGATGGGCGTGCCGGTGGTAACCCTGGCGGGCGAAACGCACCTGGCGCGGGTGGGGGCAAGCCTGTTGACGAACGTCGGCCTCCCGGAATTGATCGCCTCCAGCCCCCAGGAATATATCTCCATTGCAGCCGGTTTGGCGGGGAATCACGCGCGACTGCAAGAACTCCGCGGCGGCCTGCGCCAGCGGATGCTGGCTTCGCCGCTGATGGACGGGCGACAATTCGCCCGGGACGTCGAGGCGGCCTATCGCGACGTGTGGCGGCGCTGGTGCGCCAAAGCATAGCCGTATAATGGCGTTGTGACGATCGAAGAGACTTATCGCCAGGCGATGCGATTGCATCAATCCGGGCGCCTAGTCGAAACGGAGCGGATGCTCCGCCAGGTGTTGGCGTCTTGCCCGAATCACGCCGAGGCTCTGCATCATTTGGGATTGCTGGAGCATGAAAATGGGCGCGGCGAAGCGGCGGTGGAGTTGATTGGCAAGGCCATCGCAGTCAATCCACGCTCGGCGGATTTTCAGATGAACCTGGGGCTGGCTCTGTCGGCTCTGGGCCGGTTTGAAGAGGCGGCGGGGAGCTATCGAGCGGCGCTATCGCTCAAGCCGGACTTCGCTGAGGCGCTTTTCCATCTGGCAACGGCGCTGTCTCGACTGAATCGCTTTGAGGAAGCGGCGCCGCTCTATCGCAAGGCCTTGGCGCTGAGGCCGGATTATGTCGATTGCCTGGCCAACCTGGCCATTGCCCTGAGCGGATTGGGAAAGTTCGAGGAGTCGCTGGAGGCGGGCCGGAGAGCAGTGGCTCTTCGGCCGGATTTTGCCGAAGCCCACTACAATTTGGGCAACACCTACGCGGCCTTGAATCGCAGGGAGGAATCGCAGGCGTCGTTTCGCCAAGCGCTGCATTACCGGCCGGCATTCGCCGAAGCCTACAACGGACTTGGGGCGCTGCTGATCGACACGGGCCAAGCCGAAGAGGCGGAGGCGGCCATCCGCCAGGCATTGGCCTGTCGGCCGGATTTCCCCGATGCGCTGAACAACCTTGGCAATGCCCTGCTTGCCAGGGGACGGGCCGCCGAAGCGCTCATCGTCTACGCACAGGCGCGCAAGCTTCAACCAGAGAATCCTATCGTCTACTACAACGCCGGCAATGCGCTGAAGGAATTGGGCCGGATGGAACAATCGATCGCCGCATTCCGCCAAGCGCTGGCGCTGAAGCCCGATGACGCCAAGTGCGCCAACGGTTTGGGCCTGGCTCTGGGCACCGCTGGCCTGACGGAAAAAGCCGTGGATGCTTTTCGCCAGGCGATCGCCGTCGACCCCGATTATTTCGAGGCGTTCAACAACCTCGGCAACACGCTGAATCATCTGAATCGTCATGGGGAAGCAATCGAGGTTCTCCACCGGGCGATGGCCATCAATCCCCAAAGCGCATCCGCCCATAACAGACTGGCAATTGCCCTGATGAATATGGGTCGGCTCGATGAGGGCCTCGAAGCCTACCGCCGCGCAGTCGATCTCGATCCGGGCGGCGCCGCGATTCATTGCAATTTGGTTTTCTGCCTACAGTATCTACATGGCAACGAGGGCACGGTCACGCTGGCCGAAGCGCGGCGATGGAGTTCATGCCACGCCGAGCCGCTGAGGAAAGCCATCGCGGCGCACGGCAACAGTCGGGATCCCGATCGGAGACTCCACATTGGCTATGTCTCCAGCGACTTTCGCGAGCATTCGGTCAGCCGATTTCTCCAAGCCCTGCTTGAAAACCACGATCATGGGAATTTCGAAATCGTCTGCTACGGCGACGTTCGAGATCCCGATTCCACCACGGCGCTGCTGCGCGCCTGCGCCGACGAATGGCACGAAATCATCGGCACGACCGACGAATCGCTGGCGGAGATGATTCGCGGGCACGGCATCGACATTCTGGTGGACTTGATGGGTTTCACCGCGGGCAATCGCCTGCTGGTCTTTGCGCGCAAGCCCGCGCCGATCCAGATTAGCTATCTGGGCCATCCTGGGAGCACGGGCTTGGCGACGATGGATTATCGGCTGACCGATGCGGTGGCCGACCCGCCGGGAAGGACGGAAGCCTTTTTCACCGAGGCGCTGCTGCGGTTGCCGAGAACGAATTGGTGCTTTGCCCCGCCCGCCAACGTGCCGGACGTTGGGCCGCCGCCGGTCTCGCAAGGACATCCCCTCTGTTTCGGTTCGTTCAACAAGATTGCCAAGGCCGCGCCGCAAGTACTGGATTTGTGGGCTGAAATCCTTAAGGCGGTGACGGGTTCACGTCTCTTGCTCAAGAACCGTGTCCTGGCTGATCCGCCGACCCGCCAGCGGATTGGCCGCGAGTTCGAGCGGAGGGGGATCAGCCCGGAGCGACTGGATATGGCCGGCTATGAAGATGATTTGGCTTCCCATTACCGGATGTACGGCCGGGTGGATATCGCCTTGGATACGTATCCCTATAACGGCACGACCACGACGTGCGAGGCGATGTGGATGGGCGTGCCGGTGGTAACCCTGGCGGGCGCGACGCATCTGGCGCGGGTCGGTGCAAGTCTGTTGACGAACGTCGGCCTTGGGGAATTGATCGCCTCCAGCCCCCAGGAATATATCTCCATTGCGGCCGGTTTGGCGGGGAATCACGCGCGACTGCAAGAACTCCGCGGCACGCTACGCCAGCGGATGCTGGCCTCGTCGCTAATGGACGGGCGGCAATTTGCCCGGGACGTCGAGGCGGCCTATCGCGACGTCTGGCGGCGCTGGTGCGCCGAGTCGTAACCGTATAATGGCCGCATGACCCTCGAGCAGGTCCTCGGTCAGGCGTATCAGTTGCATCAAGCCGGCCGGCTTGCCGAGGCGGCGGGGATGTATCGCCAGATTCTGGCTCAAAACCCCAAACATGCCGATGCGCTGCACCTGCTGGGATTGCTTGCCCGAGAGACGGGGCGGTTGGAGGCGGCCGAGGACCTGATTCGAAAGGCCTTGGCGGTTCAGCCGCAGTCGGTGGATTTCCACATTAATCTGGGAATCGTCCTGACTGATCGCCGCCGCTGGGACGAGGCGATCACCTGCTACCGCCAGGCGCTGGCGCTCAAGCCGGATTCGGGCGAGGGGCTGTTCAACTTGGGGATCGCCCTGGCGAATTCGGGCCGATTGGAGGAAGCCCTGGCGGCATATCGCCAAGCGGTCGTTTGCAAGCCGGATATGGCCGAGGCCTGCATCCGCCTCGCGGAACTTTTGTTTAATATGGGTCGGACCGAGGAGGCGGCGGCCGTGTCCCGGCAGGCATTGAACATGCGGCCCGATTCCCTCGAAGCCTGCAACACGCTGGGCAATTTGCTTTGTTCACTCGGCCGGGAGGAAGAAGCGCTCGAGGCGTACTTTCAGGCCTTAACGATTCAGCCGGAGAACGCTACCGTTTACTACAACGCCGCCGTTGCGTTGAAAACTTTGGGGAAAAGAAACGAAGCGGAGGCGGCTATTCGCCGCGCCTTGGCGCTAAAGCCCGACTTTGCGGAAGCCCTCGTTAACCTGGGCGCCATTCTGGTGGAGGGGGGACGTTTGGAAGAAGCAATCACCGTTTTGAAGCAGTCGTTGGCCATCAGGCCGGATTTCGCCGAGGCCCTGAACACCTTGGGTAAATCTCTGAAAGACCTGGGTCGGATTGAGGAGGCGTATGAGGTTTTGCAACGCGCCGTGGCCATCAAGCCCGACTATGCCAATTCCTATAACACTCTGGGCAACATTCTGCTGGTCATGGGTCGTGTGGAGGAATCGTTGCAGGCCTATCGTCGGGCCGTTGAACTCGAGCATCAAAATCCCACGGCCCAAAGCAACCTTGTCTTTGCCATGAACTTCGATCCCCGCTTTGATGCGGCGGCAATCCTCCGCGAAGCGCGGCAATGGAACGAGCGTCACGCCAAACCGCTGCGGCATTTAATCCGGCCTCACGAAAATACCCGCGAGGCGAATCGGCGATTGCGCGTCGGATATGTCTCGGCGGATTTCCGTGAGCACGTGGTTGCCTGGAATCTGCTGCCTCTTCTGGGGCACCACGATCCCGAGCAAGTCGAGGTGTTTTGCTACAGCAGCGTCACGCAAGCGGATGCGATGACCGAACAATTGCGCGCCCACAGCAACCATTGGCGCGACGTGTCGCCGCTCAACGACGAGCGGTTGGCGGCGCTCGTTCGAGACGATCGAATCGACCTGTTAATCGACCTGTCATTGCATTCGTCCGGCAATCGGCTTCGCGCCTTTGCGATGGCGCCGGCGCCGGTGCAAATCACCTACCTGGGGTATTGCGGCACCAGCGGAATCGACGCCATGCGTTTCCGCCTTTCCGATCCCCATCTCGATCCGCCGCAAATGGATTTGACCTGCTACAGCGAACAAACGATTCGCCTGCCCCAGACCTATTGGTGTTACGCGCCCGGCGGCCAGACGCCCGAGCCGTCGCCCCCGCCGGTTCTGGGCAATGGCCACATCACCTTCGGTTGCATGAACCAGTTTACCAAGGTTTCGTCGGCCGCGATGGAATTGTGGTGCGAGATTCTCAAGCGAGTGCCGCGTTCGCGACTACTCGTTCACGCCCTGGCGGGAAAGCACCTGGGGTCGGTCTCGGAACATCTGGATCGGCAGGGCATCGCGTGGGATCGGGTCGAGTTTGTCGGCCGCCAGCCCTGGGATCAGTACACGCGCACGTATCATCGAATCGACATCGGGCTGGACCCCTTCCCCTATAACGGCGGGATTACGACGTGCGACACGCTGTGGATGGGCGTTGCGGTCGTGAGTTTGTCCGGTCCCACCGCCGTGGGCCGGGCGGGGCGAAGCATCCTGTACAATTTGGGTCTTGCCGATCTGGTTGCGAACGATCCGGATCAATACGTGCGCCTGGCGGTGGATTTGGCCGGCGATCTTCCGAAGTTAAGCGAACTGCGACAAACATTGCGGGATCGGATGAAGGCTTCGCCGCTGATGGACGCGCCGCGCTTCGCCCGCAATGTCGAGGCGGCGTATCGCGATGCGTGGCGGCGCTGGTGCGCCGAGTCGTAGTCGTATAATAACGGCATGTCGATCGACGATGTCTTCGCTCGAGCATTTCAACTCCATCAATCCGGCCGCTTCGTCGAGGCGGAACGCTTGTATCGCCAGGCGCTGGCCATCAAGCCCGATTCGGCGTCGGGGCATTTCAATCTGGGAGTCGCGCTATCCCAGTTGAATCGCCCGGCGGAAGCGGTGGCAGCTTTTCAAAAGTCGCTGGCGCTGGCGCCCAATCAGGTCGAATGCCTGAACAGCCTGGGGATTGCGCTGGGGATTCTGAACCGGCTTGAGGAAGCGCTGGACGCGTACTGGCAGGCGCTAAAGATCCAGCCGGAGAATGCCACGATCTATTACAACGCGGGCATTGCGCTCAAGGCCCTGGGCCGAACCCATCCGGCCGAGGCCGCCTGGCGCCGCGCGGTGGCGATCCAGCCGGATTTCCAGGAGGCGCTGAACAACCTGGGGCTCCTTCTCACCGAACGCGGCCGCCTGACGGAATCGGTGGAAGTTCTGAATCAGGCATTGGCGATCAAGCCGGAATCTGCCGACGTATTGAATAACCTCAGTAATTCGCTGAAGGACCTGGGTCGCACGGATGAGGCACTGGAGGTTTTGCAGCGTGCCGTGGCCGTGAAACCTGACCACGCCGACGCATACACCAACCTGGGCGGCATTTTATCCAGAATGGCGCGGGTGGATGAGTCGATGCAGGCGCACCGTCGCGCCATGGACCTTGACCCAAACGCTGCCATGGCCCACAGCAACTTTGTCTTCGGGATGAATTTCCAACCTGGGTGCGATGCCGCGGCGATTCTGCGCGAAGCCAAGCAATGGGATAACCGCCACGGCAAGCCGTTGCGGAAGCTGATCCTCCCTCACCAAAACAGCCGGGATGCTGATCGCCGCTTGCGAATCGGCTACGTTTCCCCTGATTTCCGTCGGCATGTGGTCGGCTGGAACCTGCTGCCCCTGTTGCG
>JBEKHH010000089.1:0-11813 GCA_050012375.1 Tepidisphaeraceae bacterium | reverse complement strand
GTTGCTCAATCAGTTTGGCCGAGTGTGCCGACGGTTGGACCGCATCGACCGCAGATACCTGGCTTGGGTTCAATTGGCCAGCTGTATAATCTTCATGCGGCAGGGTTTTTTCCCTTAGCCCTAAACGTGAGAGCGGGCCGAATAATCACGATGCGTATCATGAGCTTACGCCCCCCTGATATGGCCAATTTGGAATTCTGACCCCCACGCTTGATCGTTCAATGATTCGCCTGCACCCAATCTTTGGGCGTTGCGGCCTTGTCTCGCAGTTCCTGCACCAGTTCTCTCTGGCCCTGCAGCGTCTCTATCGTTTTGGAAAGATCGTTGACCTGAAGCTGCTGGCGCAGCAATCGGTCCTCGCAGGCAGATCGCAGATCGCGATCAAGCTCCAAATTGTAAACCGCGCGTCCCGTCAGGATCGCACCGGCGCCAATTGAACCAATACCATAGGTAACGGCACCGGCTGGACCGGTCATCGGCGCGACCTTGCCGGCGCCGTATTCCATAGCCACCAGGGCCACCGCGGCGGCCTGGTTCTTCAGTCCATCCTGGTCAAGGGCTTGCACGACTTTATATGTCCGGTCCACATACTCTCGAAATCTGTCGGTAAAGTGAGCGGCATCGTTCAGGATCTCCGCGCGGCGCAAATCCTGAAGGGCAGCATCGGCAGCGGCGACGGCAGCTTTAACGGTCTCACTGGCGTCGGGCGTGACCTTGGCCAATTGGTCCTGGGCCTGCGTCAGCCGGGCGGCATCTTCCGTCGTGAACGAGGCAATCAGCGTGTTGGTGGCGAGATTGCCGTTGGCCGCGAGCGTGGCGGATTTAGTTGCAAGCGTGGACAAAAGAGAAAGGGCGGAAGTCGCAGCGGTCAGTTCGTCGTCGCGGATCGAGTCACTGATTCGGTCCCATTCGGCGTCCTGGGCGTGGACTCCCTTCTGGAGGACGGCGATGATTTCGCGCAAACGCTGAATGCGCGCGTCGAGCATTCGCAGATTCAAATCCGCCGCCGCAGCCGTCTGTGGATCGAAAGCAAGGTTCGGAACGGGCTTCGATAGCGCATCATCCTGCAAATTGGCGATGGCGGTGCGCAGGTCCAGAATGTCCTGCAAGGCCTGCTTCTGATCGGCCGCAGCTTGACTTGCATCCGACTCGGCTTGCTTATGCGCTTGGGTCGCGGCCTCGGCGGAGCGCCGCGCCGCCTCAACTTGCTGATTGACCTGGGCAAGCTGTTGGTTGAGCTGCGCCCACTCGGCATCCAGAGCGTCAGCTTCGGCGTCATAGGCGGGAACCTTGTGATCGGGTTTGCTGTCGTCATGTGCCTTCAGGCGAGCATCATAGGCACTCTTCCTAACGAGCACGGCGTTCTTTCGCTCGATGCAGTCGGCCAACGCGGCGGCGGCGGATGTCTCATTCTGCTGCGCGGAAGCGATCTGTTCGGGGGATTTGGCCAACACGGCTTCGGCGAGGAGCAGGCGCTCCTCGGCGGCGGCGAGTTTTGAATTCGCGGCGACAATGTCGGGGTTCAACGCGGCGAGGGTATCCTGAGCCGGTGCTTTGCGGGTGAAAGCAAGCGAGCAAAGGAGCCAACACAGGCAGAGGCCGATTACTCGCAACGCCGGCTTCATCTTCATCCTCGTTTTTGAATGCTTCACTCGGGCACCTACTGAGTTGTTTGCTTCTGTTGGTGTTGTTGATAGAGGTCGTATGGTGGGCCGGACCAGTTGGGATAATCGTTGTGGTCCTGGATTTCCTTGAGATAATCCTGCCAGTGCTGTTCGAGAGTACTGCGGGACGCATACACCTCGCTGACTAATACATCGGATAATTTGCGCAACGAAGGCGCTGCCTGGCCGGGGCTGAGGGCGACGACCTGAAGATCATCGTCCGGCGGTTGCTCAGCGTCATGGGGGTGCGCCCAGGCAAAGCCCGCCAGGGGAGACCACTGGCCCTCGTTGTCCGAGGCGAGGACGTAGGGCCAGAGCAACCTAGCACGGTCCCAACAGAAAGATCCCGGCTTCCAGACGACGGCGCAGTCGTCGATGGGGGGGCTGCCATCGCTTCCGGGATGTGCCCAGGTGTAGCCGGGCGAGGGATACCATGATCCTTCGGTATCCGAGGCGATCAGATTAGGCCACTTGTAATTACCTTTGGAGTACCAACCGTTGCTTTCGATCCCGGGCATCCAGCGAACACTCATATCGTTGGGGTCCAAATGTCCATTGTCGTCGAGATGGGCAAATACATAGCCGGGCGCCGGATACCAGCTTTCCTCCGTGTCCGCGGCAATGACCTTCGGCCACTTGACGCTGCCAAAGCAGAGATAATCACTTCCCGGGAACCAACGAACGGCCAAGTCGTCGCTTGTTGGATTTCCGTTGGCGTCGAGATGGGCCCATCTATAGCCAGGTTCCGGATACCAGATTCCCTCGGTGGTTGAGGAAATAACGTGGGGCCACTGGTTGTTGCCTCGGTCGTAATAGGGGATTCCCGATTTCCAGGAGATGTTCAGGTCGTCGGTAATGGAATGCCAGTAGGCGTCTGGATGTGTCCACATATAGCCGGGCGCCGGGCAAAATGCTCCTTCCGTGTCGCCAGCAATAATGGAGGGCCATTTTTCGCCCAGGTACTGATAGGCAATCCCCGGAGTCCATTGAACGGCCAAATCGTTCTCAACATCTGGATGCACCCAGGAGTAGCCGGGCGCGGGGTTCCAAGTGCCTTCATTGTTGGCTGCCAAGACGTGGGGCCATCGAATGTTGCCGAGGTACTTATAGGTCTTCCCTGGCTCCCAGCGTACGGAATAATCGTTGGGGATGGAATTTGCGAAGGTATATCCCGGCGCCGGGTACCAGTTTCCGTCATTCGATTGCATGGCGTGAGACGCGGCGTCGCTCGCACAGCCCCCGACCAGCATTGCCAGCATCATTGCCGCGAGAAGTGGAGCTATTGCTTTCATGGAGAGGGCCTCAGGACTCGATGGACAGGGCCAGCGCCTTCAGATCAACGCCCGCCGCCTTCAAGCCGCGAATAAATGCCGCAAGTTCGCCGTAGGCAAACATGCGGTCAATGATTAATTCGCGGCGGTAATAGGCGATGTTGTCGGCGACATGCCTGGCATTGGCTTGGAACTCGGGAAAGAGTTGGCCTTTCTCAATTGCGTTATAGTCGGGCTGGAGACCACCGTCGGGAGACTCGATGTCGGAGAGGGGCACGAGCCGCACGTCCAGCTTCGCCTGCGTGAGCCGAACCTCCTCTTGCACGATCGCGAATTGAAATCCATTGAACTTGAAAAACACGGCGACATTGGGAATCCTGCCCTCGTGTCGTTGGGGCACATAATCGTTTGCGAACCGATAGCCGACTGACCAGTCCTTCTCGGCGAAGACGATGTCGCCCAGGAAGCGATCGGCTATTTTCATGTCCATCGCCAATTCGGAATCAACAGGAACCTGGCCGTAGACTATTTGCTTTTGTCCGATGGATACTCCGACCTTATCGTCATCGGCGATGGCGCGACAAAGGACGGCGACGGTCTTGGGGGGGACTTTTGTGAGATAGATCGCGCGGTCATCGAGGACAAACGCATCAAATCGCTTGTCGAATGTCACCTTGGTGATGTTGCCCAATCCGGTTGCGGCGTCCTCAAGCACAATTCCTCCGGGAATGCCTTGATAGGTGTTGATGATCTGCTTGGCGTCTTGGGCATTGATGGGCACGAATGCGCCGCTGACGGCCGGCGCAGTTCCCTGGAAAAATGGAGTGCCTTGGGGCTGCACGACGTCGGGGAGGCCGGCCCGCGGCAACGCACCATCGAACCATTGATCCGACATGGGAGCGCCGGCGCCGGTGGCGGCGTTCATGCTTTGCAGGTCACTTATCCGTTGCTTGAGCGCATCGGCTCCTATCCTATTTATCAAGACGCGTCCGAGGACGCCGGACGGTACGGTGACCGTCCCGGCGGGCGAACCTGGTGACCCATTGGATGTTTGTGGCGGCGTGGAGTGTGACGAATTCGCCGCTGGCGTCTGGTTCGAGTTGTCGGCCGGCTTCTGTGGCTGTTGTGGCGGCTGCTGCGGCTGCTGCGCAGGTTGATCCGGAACCTGCTTTTTGTCGGGGTCGTCGGGGCTCCTGGCCGCCTGCCCCATGGCCACGCACGCGGATGCGAGAATGGCGACTGTTAGAAATATTACTTTAAGGAAATCATTTGTGACAATCCGACGTGAGGACACATTAGTAGTTTTATGGTTTCTTTTCATGGTGAGAATCGTCACCTCCGTGAAACCCCGTAAACTTTTTGATTTCCGCGATCCCTTGCGGTATTAACTCCAAATGCCTCGCGACGAGATCGTTCCCATCCTGGATTTCGGGGCCCAATACGCCCAGCTCATCGCCCGGCGGGTGCGCGAAAAGGGCGTTTACAGTGAATTAGTTCGGCCTGATATCCCTGCCGCTGAGGTCAAAAATCTCAACCCCAAGGGAATTATTCTCTCCGGCGGGCCGAGCAGTGTGTATGAGCCGAATGCGCCGCGCTGCGATCCCGAAATATTCAACCTTGGAGTGCCGATTTTGGGGATCTGTTATGGAATGCAGTTGGGGTGTCAGATTCTCGGCGGGCAGGTGAAGTCGGCTAAGGCTCGGGAGTTTGGGCGGACGCGGTTGCATGTGGTGGCGGATGATCCGCTGGTGCGCGGGTTGCCTGAGGAAACCACGGTTTGGATGAGCCATGGGGATCAGGTCCAGGAATTGACGGCGGATTTCGTGGCGCTGGCGGCGACGGCGACTTGTCCGTATGCGGCGGCGCGGCATGTGAGCCGTTCGTTTTATGGCGTGCAGTTTCATCCGGAGGTGACGCATACGCCGCGGGGCGAGCAGATTTTCCAGAATTTCCTGTACGAAATCTGCAAATGCACCGGAAACTGGACGATGGGGAATTTCGTCGAGCAGACCATTGAGCGGGTGCGGAAGCGGGTGGGGGATGCGAAAGTCATCTGCGGGCTTTCCGGCGGGGTGGATAGTTCCGTCGTGGCGGCGCTGCTGCACAAGGCCATCGGCGATCAGCTTGTCTGCATTTTCGTGGACAACGGTTTGCTGCGGAAAAACGAACGGCAACTGGTCGAAGCGACGTTTCGCGACCATTTCAAGATCAATCTGATCACGCTGGATGCGACGGAGCAATTCTTGTCCGCTCTGGAGGGTGTGACCGATCCGCAGCAGAAGCGGAAAATCATCGGCAAGGAGTTTATCGAAGCGTTCAAGCGGGCGGCGCGATCCATCCATGGCGCGAATTTTCTGGCCCAGGGGACGCTTTATCCGGATGTCATCGAAAGCGGCCACGGACATGCCGGCGAGACGGCGAACATCAAGCTGCATCACAACGTGGGGGGGTTGCCGGCGGAATTGGGCTTCGAGCTGGTCGAGCCGCTGCGGGATTTGTTCAAGGATGAAGTGCGCAAGGTGGGGGAGGCGTTGGGGTTGCCGGAAACGATTGTTTGGCGGCATCCATTTCCCGGTCCGGGTTTGGCGGTGCGAATTGTCGGCAACATCACGCCGGAGAATCTGCGCATCCTGCGGGATGCGGATGAGATCGTGCTGGAGGAGCTGATCGCGGCGAACCTGTATCGCAAGACGGCACAGGTATTTGCCGTGCTGTTGCCGATCGGGACGGTGGGGGTGATGGGCGATGCGCGGAGTTACGACGGGGTGATAGCCATTCGGGCGGTGGAGAGCCAGGATTTCATGACGGCGGATTGGGCGAGGATACCGTTCGACGTGCTGGCGGGGATGAGCAATCGGATCATCAACGAGGTTCGTGGGGTGAATCGGGTGGTGTACGACATCAGTTCCAAGCCGCCGGCGACGATTGAGTGGGAATAGGCGTCTCATGGAGCGAGAAAACTGGGGAATAAGGGGCTGATAAGACGATGCTTATGAAGCGGAGTCATGCGCGGCTGATGCCGCGGTTTGCGCGGCGCAGGAAATGCGCGGAGCGGAAAAACGCCGCGAGGCCGCGGCGGCTAAACGAGTGCGAGGGTCCGAGAAACGCGGGCGGCTTTGGGTGACGTTGAGAGGCTCAATTTTATTTGCAACACGGGAAGCGTTTGTTTAGACTTCGATTTGACTGGTCATGGCGCAATTGTGTGCCTGCGTTGTGACCAAAAGTGTGGAAAGCATGGAGGGTTCAGGCACGAGCTTTTGGCACTCGATCGCCTTAGCGTTACAGGCCTTACGTACCCGCGCAACGAAAAAAAGAACCGTAACGAACCGTAACGAAGCGAAATGAGGAGGAACACCGTGTTGTTCGATCCCACCGGTCGGCGAAACGCCTTGAACGTTCAGTCCCCCCAAGCCCATTCCAGTCGTGAAAGCAGGTCGAAATCCATGATGCGTCGAAAGAAGTTGGCGTTTCTGGGTCTGGCAGTGTCGATGTCGCTGCCGTCAGGGGTTGCGAAATTCAGCCAGTTGTATGCCGATCCATCGGAGCCAACGGGCTCGCGCGGTCCGGCGACGCAGCCGGCGAATGCGGACCTTCTGAAATTGGGCATCGATCAATACAACCAGGGGCAGTACGAAGATTCGGTTGCCACGCTACAGGAAGTGGATATCAAGTCGCTTGGCCAGCCGGATCGGCAATCGCTTGTGAGCGTGCTGGCGAAGGCTGGGGCGGCGGCGACGGAATGTCGTTCCGCCCGCGCGGAATTCGCCCGGGGCGAGGAAGCGCGCAGGGCCAATAATCTTGCCGAGGCTCAGACGCATTACAACGCGGTTCTGGACAACCCCCGCGCCGATGCCCAGACCGTTCAGAAAGCGCAGCAGCAACTGGCGCTTGTCCAGGCGGCGCAAAAGAGCGAATCCAGCGACGGCAAAACCGCTTACAAACAAGCGGTGGAGGAATATCGCAAGGGCCTGTGGAAACAGGCTCGGGTGGATTTCATGCGGGCGGAGCAGTTGGGCTACCGCGGTGGTTTCCTCGATGCCAGCCCGGCGGAATACCTGCGGAAGCTGGATGAGGGTGAGCGGCAGTACATCGCGAAGAACAAAGCGGATGCTCGCTCAGCGTATGACCAGGGCCGGGAAGCATACCGCGCCGGCGACTGGACCACTGCGCGCCGCGATTTCATCGCCGCGCGCGAGCTGGGGTTCGAACCGAACTATCTCGAAGGGCTTTCCCCGTCGGAATATCTCACGCGGATGGACGAAAAGGATGCGGCCGACAGGCAGGCATCCATGGCGGTTTCGGGGGCGGTCTCGGGATCGGCCAACGCATCGAGCCAGACAGTGAACCTTGCCAGCGATGCGTCGGCGGCGCCGTCCACCGGATCGGCTACGGACCAGCAGCAATTGCAGCATCAGGCGGAGGTGGATCGCCTCGCGCAGCAGCAACGTGTTTACAAGGCGCAGGGCCTGGTTGATCTTGCCAAGCAGGCCGAAAAAGCGGGGAACGATCAGGAGGCGTTGAGCCAGTACACGCAGGCGGTGGATCTGGATCCGACGAACACGGAGGCGGTGCAGGGGCGGGATCGGCTTCTGGCGAAGATGGGGCGAGCGCCGGCCAATGGCGGGGTGACGCTGACGCGCACGCAGCAGCAGATTTCGCAGATCATCGCGGCGATCAACTACAAGTTCAGCACGGCGTTGGATCAGGCGCAGAAGGACATTGCCGGCAATCAATTTGCCGCCGCCGAAGACGACATCCAAAACGCGCAGGCGGCGCGGGATGAAGATCCGACGGTTTTCAACGCGGACAACTTGCGGCAAATGGACGCCCGGATCCAGTCGGCCAAACTCGATCTTCAACGCGCCAAGGCCAATTTCGATCGGCAGCAGGCGCAGCAGCGCGCAGCCAACGTGGCGGTGGAAGAGACGCGAGCGGAACAAGCGGAGCGAGAGCGCCGCAACATAAATGTGGCGGCATACATCAAGCTGTCGCGGGCGCAGATCGAACAGCAGAATTATGCGGCCGCCCTCGGCGTGCTGGATCAAATCCTGACCATCGATCCGCAGAACGACTACGCGCTGGGGATTCGTCAGTTCGTGGAGGACAAGGCGATCCTGCAGGAACAGCGGCACTATCGGGAGGAATTCGATTACAATCTGGCGCGATCGCTCACCAGCGCCCAGGAAACCGAGATTCCTTATGAGGATATCTATCGCTTCCCGGAGAATTGGCCGGATGTCTCCACGCTGCGCGACAACGAACTGAAGAACAGCAACGCCAGCAAGGAAGACCAGGCGGTGCAGGCGTTGCTGGACCATCGGCTGCCCAGCGTTTCGCTTCCGCAGGTTCCCCTGGCCGACGCGATCGATTTCCTGCGTGATCTCACCAGCGCAAACATCCTTGTCAACTGGAAAGCGCTTGAGGCGGACGGCATCGACAAGCAGTCGACGCAGGTGACCGTGACGCTCCACGATGTGAAGTTCTCCAAGGTCCTGGACATCATCCTCAAGGAGGCGGGCGGCGGGAAACTGGCGTACACCATCGACGAAGGCGTCATCACGATCTCGACGGCGGACGAATTGAACAAGGCGGTCGTCACACGGGTGTATGACATCACCGACCTGCTGATCAATCCGAATTTCGATCCGAGGATTCAGAATCTCAGCGGCGGGACCGCACAAGTCACCGGCACGGGCGGCGGCGGCGGCGGGCAAACGTTGCAGGCCAGCCAGCAGACGACGACCGTCACTCGCGCACAGCAGTTGCTGGACATCAGGCGAAAGATCGAAAACACGGTTGAATTCAGCACTTGGAAGGACAACGACCCGAACGGTTACGGCCAGATTGACGATTTCAACAATCAGTTGATCATCACGCAAACGTCCGACGTCCATAACAAGATTCGCGATCTTCTGGCCCAGCTTCGCGAGGCGCAGGCCGTCCAGGTGTCGATCGAGACTCGCTTCTTGACGGTGTCGCGTCATTTCATCGACGACGTGGGCGTCAACGTAGGCTTTACATTTAACAAGACAAATTCCAATAACTGGAGTCCCATCTCCATCACCAATGCGACCTCGTCATTTACGGCCAGCCCGTCCACCGGTCTGCCCGGCTCGCTGGGCGTCACGCCTGAGCCCGGCGGACTGGCGGTGCAAGGGACTTACGGCGTGACCGACGACTTCACGGTCGGCTTGCTGATCAGCGCCGTAGAGGCGTCGAAGCGGCTCAGCGTGGTTCACGCCCCGCGGGTCACGTTGCAAAACGGCCAGGGCGCGACCATGTACCAGCTCACCTTCCTGCCTTACGTGGCCGGCTTGAACACGACGGTCGCCACCGGCGCGGCCATCGCCGCTCCGATTATCGCCTACGCAACGGATGGGGTGCTGATAACCATCGAGCGGGCGCTGGTGACGGCGGATCACAAGTATGTGACGCTGGACATCGATCCCCAACTCGATTCCTTCCTGGGCTTCACGACGTTCCAGTTTGAATCGGTCACGAGTGGTGTCGTTACCACCGGAAACAACAACGGCGGCACGACCACGGTCATTGGCCCCGGCGGATTCACCCCACCCAGCCTCAGCGTTCAGGAGGCCACCGAGCAAAGAACCGAAGTGCGAACGCGCGTGACGGTTCCCGACGGCGGCACTCTGATGCTGGGCGGCGTCACCATCGCGGGCGAGGTCAACTTGGAGGCGGGCGTCCCGGGCCTGTCCAAGATTCCGTTCCTCAAGCGGCTAACCACCAACGCCTCGGAGTCCAACGACGAACAGATACTGCTTATCCTGGTCAAGCCAACGATTCTCATCAACAAGGAGATCGAAGCCAAGAACTTCCCGCTCTTGACCAGCAACAGCAGCAGGTGAGCCTCTGATTGGAAGAAGACGGCTGCCGATCATCGTTTGCGCAGCGTTGCTGGCGGCGCACGGGGCCATGCTGGCGTATTCCGCGGCGGGGAATTCCGCGACGTTCGACGAACCGGCCCATCTGGCGGCGGGCGTGGAATACTGGCGCCGCCATGATTTTTCGATTTACAGTCTGAGCCCTCCGCTTCTAAGGCTGTGGGCCGCGGTTCCCGCGGTTCTGGCCGGCGCGGAGGCCCCGCCAATCACTTCCGAGCGCAGCCTCCACATCGTTGAGAGGCACTTGCGCTATGTTGACGCTTTCATCGCGGCAAATTTTTCAACATTCCCGCATCTCCTGCTCTTGGCGCGCCTGGGAATGATCCCAATCTCCTGTCTTGCCGGCTGGGTCATTTACCGCTGGGCGGGTGAGTTGTATGGCCGCCGCAGCGCCGTCGCCGCCTGCGCCCTGTATTGCCTCAACCCCAGCATCCTGGCCGGGGCATCTTTGGTGACGACGGACCTTGGCAGCGCCGCGGCCATGCTCCTGGCGTGCTGGCTGTGGTGGAGATTTTGCCGGGGACCGTCGTGGCGGCGATGGGCGCTTGCCTGCGGCGCCGTCGCGCTGGCGCACCTGTGCAAGTTCACGGCGGTATTGCTGTGGCCGATGATGCTGGCGATGGTGATTCCATTCGCGCTGCTGCGGCCGGGGCGGCAATGGTGGAAGCTGCCCGCGGCATGGGTAGCCCTTGGCGCGACGACGCTGGTGCTTCTGAACGGCATCTACGGCTTCCGCGGAACCGGCCGGCGGATGGAGAGTTTCGCGTTCGACTCGGATTACATGCGAGGCATTCAGCGAAAGCTGCCTGCCGCTTTTCCCTCTCCGCTGCCGAGCCTGCTGTTGGAGGGCTTTGATGCTCAGAAGCGCGACACCCAGGACGGATACCCGGCATTTCTCTTCGGCGATATCTATCGTGGAACCCGATGGTATTACTACCCCGCGGCGCTGCTGTGCAAGCTGCCGCTGGCGATGCTCCTGCTGCTGGCGGCGGCGGTGGCGTCGGCGCTGGCGTGGCGCGGGGCGGCGGCCCCGGCCAGGCTCGGCGGCGAATGGAGCATCTTTCTCGCCGTCGTCGTCTTCGCAGCCGGCGTGATGATCTTCGGCGACCTGAACATCGGCACGCGCTATCTTCTGCCCATGTTTCCGCCGGGTTTCATCCTCATCTCGCGATTGTGGTCGATCGATCCGGTCCCGGTAAAAAAGCAACCGGTGCAAGAACCACGCTCGGTCACGCCCTATCTTCGAGATGCGCTGCTGGCGCTTTTGGCGGTCGAAACGCTGCTGGTCTGCCCGCGATTCCTCAGCTTCGTCAACTTCGCGGTGGGCGGTCCATCCAATGGCTGGCGCCTGCTAAGCGATTCTGATTTCGACTGGGGCCAGGGTTTGATCGATCTGCGGAATTGGATGCGTGACCACCAGATTCACAGCGTCGCGCTGGCGTATTTTGGAGTTGTCGATCCGACGGTGTACGGTGTCCGATACACCCCGATTATTTATGCTGCCGACAGTCAATACATCGCGTTCAGCAGTTATTTTCTGGACGGGTTGACGAACCGGGCGGTGATCGGGCGGAATCGGCAGGCGATCGTCCACGTTCCGTTCGCCAAGGCCCTCCAGGCCAAATCCCCGATCGGGGTGGCGGGTTACACGATTTTCATTTATTCGCTCGATGAGGTGAGAGCGGCGTCGTTGGAGCCGGTTGGGCCGGGGCCGTAAAGGGCTAGGGGAAAAAACCCCTGGACGTTGGTAAACTTGTGGCGTTCGGACAAGGAGGTCTGGATGACGTTAGCGAGTTTGGCCCGTCGGCTGCCGGACGAGGTTTGGGCAGCGTTCGAGTCGGTTCTGCCGCCGAGGATTTGGTGCGGCAACGGTCGTCCGCCGTGCGGGAATCGGGAGTGTTTGCACGCGTTGATCTATCTGGCCATAAGCGGGATCGGTTGGAAAATTCTGCCGCCTTGCTTTCCCTGCTACAAGA
>JBEKHH010000088.1:0-12208 GCA_050012375.1 Tepidisphaeraceae bacterium | reverse complement strand
CATTCATAGCGTCGCTCCTCGATAGAAGGTGAAAGGTGTTCACAACTTCACCTTACCCGGCGAGCGACGTTTTTTTTAGCTTTGGTTGCGGCTCTGCCGCGCTGTGCTCTTCGCGTCTTCGCGGTTGGATATTATTTTTCAGACGAGCGGCGATCCGCGCGAAATTCCGCGGCGCGGATATTGACGCGACGCAATGGCGCGTTATCTTCTGTTTGACAATTGAAACGCCGATGCGGACCGAGGGCGGTGGCTCCCCTTCGGTCCGTTTCGCTTTCTTCAGCCGCGCTTGCGCTGGATGAATGCTTTCAGTTGGGCGAGTTTCATGCAGTTGATGACATCGCCGGCCGTGGCCCAGGCGCGCTGGGCGACGTAGATGCCGAATTGCATTTCGCCAAAACCATCGACGCTGTGCGCGTCGGTGTTGATGGAAAGTTTCACTCCGGCGGCCAGGGCGCCGTGGGCGTTGGAATCGTTCAGGTCCAGGCGGGGGAAAGCGGCGTTGATTTCCAGGGCCGTGCCGGTGTCGGCCGCGGCCTTGAAAATCCGGGCGAAATTCAACGGCAATCCCTCGCGGCCGAAAATAATCCGGCCGGTTGGATGGCCGATGACGGTCACGTAACGATTCTCGATCGCCCGAAGCAGGCGGTCGGTTGCCTTGCTCGTGTCCTGCTTGAGCGCGACGTGCGGGCTGGCGACGACGAAATCCAGCTCCGCCAGGATCGCGTCTTCAAAATCGAGCCGGCCGTCGGCCAGGATATCCACCTCGCAACCCGCCAGCAGCGTGATGCCCTTGAGTTGATCGGACACGCGGCGGATTTCCCTCACGTGCTGGATCAATCGCTCGGCCGACAAACCGCTAGCGATCACCTGGGTCTTGGAATGATCGGTGATGGCCAGGAATTCGTATCCGCGGGCCATAGCGGCCTGGGCCATCTGCTCGATGCTCGCCTGGCCGTCGGAAGCGATGGTGTGTGAATGCAAATCGCCGCGGATGTCTTTCAGTTGGACGATTCTTGGCAGCTTGCCGGCGCGGGCGGCGTCGATCTCGCCGCGATCTTCGCGCAGGACCGGCTCCATCCATTCCAGGCCGAGGGCTCGGTAGATGTCCTCTTCGGTTTTGCTGGCGAGGGGTTTTGCCTTCGGCGGAAAGCCGGGCTTTTTTTCGGAACGGTCGTATTCGTCGAGCTTGTACAGGCCCCACTCGTTCAGGGTCATCTTCTTTTCCTGCGCCAGGCCGCGAAGGTGGGTGTTGTGATCTTTCGATCCGGTGAAATATTGCAGGGCCGCGCCGAAATTCTCGGCCGGAACGATGCGGAGATCGACCTGCATTCCTTTGCTGGTGAGAACGCTGGCCTTGGTGGGGCCTTGGCCGAGGATGCGCTGGACAAGAGGAAATTTAACGAAAGCGGCGGAGACCGCTTCGCCCGCGGAGGGGTTTTTGACCGCGCAGACCAGATCGACATCGCCGATGGTTTCGCAGCGGCGGCGCAGGCTGCCGGCAAATTCGGCGTGGGATACCTCGGGCAATTCCCTCAGCGGCTCGAGCATCGCCTGGCCGACTTCCAGGGCCGCGACGATCCCGACCCGCCGCGAGGCCTGTGACCGCAGGGCGATTCCCTGCTTGATGGCCTCTATTTTCTTTTCGCCGATTCCTTTGAGGCCGTCGAGTTTTCCTTGCTCGATCGCGGCGGTCAGTTCATCCACCGAGGTGATTTTCCGCTCTTTCCAGAGCAGCGCGATCGTCTTGGGCCCGAGGCCGGGGATGTCGAGCATTGGAATCAGTCCCGCGGGGACGCTGGCGGCAACTTCGTCGAAATCCTCGCTGTGGCCGGTTTTGATGTACTGCTCGATGATTCGCTGGCTCGACGGGCCGATGCCTTCCAGGTCCTTCAGCGTGCCGTTGCGGCAGGCCTCTTCAAGGTCGAGGGTCATGTCCTTCAAAGTCCGGGAGACCTTGGAAAACGCGATGGCCTTGAAGGCGCTCTGGCCCTTGATGTCCATCAGGGCGGCCAGGGTGCGGAAAAGATCGGAAAGATCGGTGTTAAGGGACATGGCGCCAATGCTCGTTGCAAAACCCGATGCTACCTTGAAATCTCCGCGTCGAAAAGTTTTATGTGCTGTTATGCGATCCTGTACAATCGGCGCGGATGCACCTTTGTCTTGGCACAACGCCGACGGTTCAACAGACGATGATCTTTGCGGGCGTGACGCCGGATGAGGTCAACCGGGCGATCGAAACTCGCCGGGGCGCTTCAGGCAAGCCGATCAACGTCGCCCGCGTGCTGCATAGTCTGGGCGAGAAAGCGATGCTTTGCATTCCCGTGGGTGGCGACACGGGGCGATTCATCCGGGCCGATCTGGACGCTTCGGGCATTGCCCATGACTGCGTGGAATCGAAGGCGCCGACACGGACGTGCGTGACGGTCATCGATCGCTCAACCAACAGGGCGACGGAACTGGTGGAGGAATCGGGGCCGCTGTCGGCGGATGAGTCGGCACAAATGCTGGCGAAGTTTCAGAAGCATTTGCCGGCTTGCCGGATCGCGGTTTTGTCCGGCACGCTCGCTGGGGGCGTGAGCGAGGATTTTTATGCTGATTGCTGCCGGGTTGCGGAGAAATTGGGTGTGCCGGTCATTCTCGACGCGCGCGGCGATGCGCTGGCGCGAGCGCTAGCGTGGCGGCCGCTGGTGGTGAAACCCAACCGCCGCGAACTGGCCGGGATGATGGGCATGGCGATCGACGACGACGCTTCGCTTCGCCAGGCGATGATCGGCCTGCAACGGCAAGGGGCACAATGGGTCATCATTACGATGGGACGAGCGGGTGCGGTGGCTTGCGACGGCGTATCGTTTTGGAGAATTCCCGCGATAGAAATTGACGTGGTGAGCGCAATCGGCAGCGGAGACGCATTTGCGGCGGGGCTGGCATCGGCCCTCGCCGCCGGGCGCGATGTCTTGCAGGCCTGCCGGCTCGCTGCCGCTTGTGCCGCCGCCAACGCTTTGGTCGTCGGGGCGGGGATTTTGCGGGTGGAGGATGTCCGGCGGCTGGAACCACTGGCAGTTGTGGAGCGATGGTGACGGCGATCCGCGCCGCGCGCCGCCTATAATTCGGGAAAGAGACGTTATGTCTGCGCCCGCTTGCGCCGCTTTGATGAAGACCCCTCGCCAAAACCGAATGCGGCGATGGGGAGTTGTTGCTCTTCGAATTGCCCTGCTGGTCTGGGTGGGATTGGGAGTAATCGTATTCGTGATTCAGGACAGCTACATCTTTCCCGGCGCCGCGACGCAGGGTCAGCGCGACGCCATGCTCACGCAGGGCTCGAACAACGAACTGCTGTCGCTGCGCGCGGCCGATGGGACGCGCATCGCCGCGCTGTTCGGCAAGGCGCTGTCGAGCGACGGCCAGCCGCTGGCGGATAGCCGTAAATGCCCCACCGTCATCTTCTTCTACGGCAACGGCGCATGCCTGGCGTACAGCACGGATATTTTCGATCGGGTGCGCCGGCTGGGGGCGAACATCATCATCCCTGAATACGAAGGTTACGGGATGAGCGGCGGCAAGCCGAGCGAATCCGGTTGTTATGCCGCCGCCGACGCCGCATACGACTACCTGCTTGGCCGCGACGACATCGATCCGAAAAGAATCGTGCCGATGGGATGGTCGCTGGGCGCCGCGGTGGCGGTTGATCTGGCCAGCCGCCGCCCCGCCGCCGGATTGGTGACCATCAGCGCCTTCACGAATCTGCGCGACATGGCCCATCGATTCGTTCCCTGGTTGCCGATGTCGATGATCCTGAAGTATCGCTTCGACAACCTGGGCAAGCTCGGCGGAATTACCTGCCCGACATTCATCGCGCACGGAACGCGGGACGAACTGATCTCGCCGAGGATGGCCGGGCGGCTCGCCGCGGCGGCCAAGGGCAAAGTCACGCGCTATGACGTGGTGGACGCCGGGCACAACGATGTTTTTGACGTCGGCGGCGAGGAGCTGTGGAATCGGGTGGGTGAATTCGTGGGGCGTTTGTGAGTTTAACAGGCGATATGAAATTTCGTCCACGACGGGAAGCGTTGGTCGCTCCCGGACAGATCGAAAGCCACGTCGCGGACATGACGGCGACCGTGGCCGCGGACATGCCGCTGGAGGCGGTTCAGGCGCATCTGGCCCAGTTCGATCAGTGGATTCCCATCGACGGCGATGCGCGGCTTGGCGTTGGACGATTGGTGGAGACGAATTCCACCGGGCCGCTTCGCCTGGGCTATGGCGCTTGGCGCGATTTGCTGCTGGGATGCCAATTCAAAATCGCCGGAGGCCAACTGATCACCGTTGGCGGGCGAACGATGAAAAACGTCGCCGGGTATGACCTTGTAAAGCTGATGGTTGGCCAGTGCGGGATGTTGGGGTCGCTCTTGACCGTCACGTGCCGAACGTATGCGCGGCCGGCGGCGGCATTGGTGGCGGAATTTGAACCTTCGGACACCTGGCTTGGCCAAATCATCGCCACTCCCCTGCGGCCGCGGTGGGCGATCCTCCGCCAGGATGCACTCCTCTGCGGCTGGATGGATGACGAGCGGGCGATCTCGCTGTTTGAGCGCCTGGCGCGCGAGGGCAATGCCCGGCGGATTCAGCCCCGTTCGTTGGCCGAGGATATCGACCATCGCGCCGGCCTTTGGAAAGCGACGGGCAACCATTTTCGCGCGGCGGTCGGGCCGGCGAAGATCCTTCGCTTCGCCGAACGCGCGGGGGCGGTGAACTGGGTTGCTGACGCTGCGTTCGGCGTTGTTATCGGTCCTTATGCCGATGGTGAGGATGGCGCGATCCAGAGCGCCGCGGAAAGTTGCGGCGGTTCGGCGACTTTTTTTTCTGACGGACAGCCGCCGCGGTGGAAGCTGAATCCGACGGAGCAAACGATCTTGGAGAAGCTCAAAAAGGCTTTGGTTCCTGACGGTTGATGGCCGATATTATCAACCACCGGACCATGAATAGCTTATTGCCGATTTTGAACTTGCCAACCCCTGCCATCGACGCAAAGGAACCTGCGGCGGAACCGACGCTGCGGCTGGACCGCCGGACGTACGACCGGGCGCTGTCCTGCGTGCATTGCGGTTTGTGCCTGCCGGCGTGCCCGACGTATCTCCAGACCGGCCATGAAGCCGAAGGTCCGCGGGGAAGAATTCAACTGATGCGCGGGCTATCCGACGGGCACATTGAGCCGACGCGGAAGGTTCGCGAGCATCTGGATTCATGCCTGAATTGCCGCGGATGTGAAACCGCGTGCCCCAGCGGCGTGGTGTATCACGAATTGATCGAAGAGACCCGCGACCGCGTGGCCAAGCACGACCGGGAGAATCCGCCGGCATTCGAGTCGCATCGCGCGGTCCTGCGATGGTTCGTGCGAAATGTGGTGGCGCACCCGAACCGGTTGAAGGCGTCGGTGCTGCCGGTTCGGCTTCTACAGCGCAGCGGTTTGTATCGGGTGCTGGAGCGATTTCGGGTCATGGAACTCCTGCCGCCGGCGATGCGAAAAATGGAGCGCATGCTGCCGGAGTCCGGCCCGGTTTGGCCGCGGCCGCTGCCCCGGTTCACGGGCGCGAAGGGAATGGATGCGGTGCTGGTCGCGCTGCAAAACGCCGCGCTGATCGGCCAGAACGGTGAGGCGCGTCGCCCCGGCGGCGGGCCCAAGACGCGCAAGATCGTGGGGTTCTTCGCCGGTTGCGTCGGAAGCATTTTCTACGACAAGCCCAACCGGCAGGCGATCGAAATTCTGGCGGCCTGCGGCGTGGACGTCTACGCCCCGCCGCAACAGGGGTGCTGCGGCGCCCTGCACAAACACAGCGGCGCACTCGATCAGGCGCGCCAGCTCGCCCGGCGCAATATCGACCTGTTCCTCCCCCGCGATGGGACGGCGGTGGACTACATCGTGACCAACATCTGCGGGTGCGGTTCGACCATGCTCGAATACGACGTGCTGCTGCGCGACGATCCGGAATATGCCAATCCGGCCCGCGAGTTCCGCCGCCGATACCGGGATATTTCGCAGATGCTCTCCGAGCTTACGCTGCCGGAAATGGCCCATCCGGTGAAGTTGACGGCGGCGTATCACGACGCCTGCCACCTCGTTCATGCCCAGCGCATCCGCGAGGTTCCGCGTGAATTGCTCTCGCGCATCGAAGGATTGAACCTGGTTCCACTGGCCGAAAAGGACCTGTGCTGCGGGGCGGCGGGAACGTACAATCTGGAGAATCCCAAGATGGCGGATGAACTGGCCAACCGCAAGCTCGACCACCTGGCCGCGGCGAAGGCCGAAGTTCTGATCGCCGGCAACGCCGGTTGCGCCTCGCATCTGGTAGCGCAGGCGAAGGCGCGCGGACAGAAGCTCCGGGTCGTCCATCCAGTAGAGTTGATCCATCAGGCGATCTTTGGTATTCGCTAAATCCAAATGCAACCGCGAAGCCGCGAAGATCGCGAAGATAGACGCGAAGAAAATTCCAATATTCTTCGCGTCTATCTTCGCGATCTTCGCGCCTTCGTGGTCGCATTTGGGTTTTTGCGATGACCCATCTCTCGCATAGCGTCGCTGAGACCGAATCGATCGCCGCCGAACTGGCCCGGACGCTCGCCGCCGGGGACTGTGTCGCGCTGGAGGGACCGCTGGGCGCGGGCAAGACGCAATTCGTTCGGGGACTTGCCGCGGCGCTTGGCGCAAACCCGCGGGCCGTCAGCAGTCCGAGTTTTGTGCTGCTCAATATCTATCGCGGCGGACGGCTGACTCTTTTTCATCTCGATGCCTATCGCACCGTCTCAGCGGATGATTTCGAGTCCATCGGATTCGCGGAACTATTGGAACAACAGGGAGTGGTTGTGGTCGAATGGGCGGATCGGATCGCCAAAATCCTGCCGGGCAGGCGGATTCGCGTTTCAATCGAAGTCATGGGGAAAAGCGATCGGCAGGTGACCCTCGAACGGTTAGACGAGGGAGGCGCTCAGCCCTGAGCGACGCGCAGCTTGGCCAGTGCCGCTTGCTCGATCTGCCGGACGCGCTGCTTGGACAGGCCCATTCGCGAACCGACTTGCTCGTACGTGGCCGGCTGACCTTCGCACAGTCCGTAATGCGCCGCGATGATGTCGCGCTCGCGCGGTTCGAGGCGGGAAAGAAGTTGGCAGACCTCGTCGCGGTCCACCACTTGCGACGCCACGCGAGATTGCCGGCGGTCGGGCAGATTATCCAGGACGGCCTCGCCGGCAATTGCCTCGTGCCCGCGGGCAACCATCTCGGGAACGCTGCGGGCGAAGCCCTTCATGAGGGCGAACGTGGCATAGGTGCTGAAGCGATTGCCCTTGTGCAAGTCGAACGAATCGACCGTGCGAATGAGCGTGAGATTTCCGTCGCTGATCAATTCCATCAGGGAGAGTCCCGGCCGCAAATGCTTGCGGGCGACGCTCACCACGAGGCGCAGATTGGCGCGGACGATCTGGTTCTTCACTTGGGCGATGCGTCGGCGGATGGATTCCAGGAGGTTCAAATCGCGTGCGCGGGCGAACTGCGGCTCGATCTTTCGCCGGGCCGCGACGAATTCGTATTTGTGAAAATTGAGCTTCAAAAACAAGGCCCGCTCCCGAGCCGGGGAAAGCAGCGGCGTGCGATAAAGGTCCTGCAAATACGGCGGCAAATCGCGGGGCACGCGGGCTTCTTCGCCTTTGACGTCGCGCGGCAATTCCTCCTGGGCAACGATCTGGTCGATCACCGCCGCGGCGTTTTCCTGGTGATAGAGGGGATCATCTATGAATCGCGCCTTTCGGCGGCCGAGCTGGGCCAAACGCTCTTCCACGATGACGCGACAGATGGCAGCCTTCGTGCGGCACATGCGCATGGCGAGCGAGGCGACGGCCGTGCCGTGGCGATAGGCGCGGAGGATTTCATCGCGGTCGTCCTGGGACAATTCCGGCGGCGCGGCTGGGAAAATCGCCGATTGCGGGTGAGCTAGATCGTGATCGCGGATAATGTGCGAGATGGTCAGCGGCGAACGATTGAGCCTTCGCCCGATCCGACGCGTGATTTCGCTGGCGCAGCAACGGCAATGGCTCGCCAGGCGGCGGGCGCGGCGAAGGACCTGGGTTTTCTCCTGCTCGGTGGCCTGGGAAAAATTTCCGGCGCGGAGAACCTGATCGCGATGGATGGCCAGGAATCGCTCGACGGCGCCGAGCAGGAACCCCACCCGCCGCTTGCCGTCGTTGAAGACGAAGCGGCGTGCGGCCAAGCCGCGCCGCCGCCAACGCTGAATCGTTTTGCTGGTGACGTTGAAGCGCTCGGCGACATCTTCGATGGTCATCACCGGCTCGGGGGCCTCGGCTTCGCGAAGATCGAGGGTCTGGCTGACTTGCTCGATGAGCAGGCCCAGATCATGCTGGAGGGCCATGCCGGTGAGCAAAGCCTGATCGATCCGCCTGGGGTGGTAGCCGGTGATACGGTAGACGACAAAGTTAAAGGGATAAGCCTTGGCGGGGTCAATATCGAGCAGAAGTTGTTCTGCTGCCGCCAGTTGCGACAGCCGAGCGTCCTGGGGTGTGAACGTCATCTGCCGACACAAATCGCCGATCTTATCGATCCGGAACTTCGGCACGAAAGCCATTATCCTCTCTGGTCCATTATCGGTCAAGGTAAAACCGAAGCGTGACCCAACAACTATTACGCGGAAACACGACGATTGTGCCCAAAAATTCGGGAAATAATAACCGGCCGGGGGACCGGTCTTCGGCGCCGCGGTCGTGGTTTTGACTAATCTTGCCCGGCCGTGGGATACTCGTTGGCGAGTAGTTCCATGTCCATTGCCCAGTCGTCCCAGCCGTCCGTTCAGGTCACGCAGCGCAACGCCGCAGGTCGGAGGAAAATTGGAGACGCCCTACTGGTGTGCGGCGGGCTGCTCGCCCTGCTCATGGTCTGGGCGGTGATCTTTCCGCAAACGGGGGACGGCGATGCCATCATGCACTATCTGAATGCGCGGGACGGCCTTTGGCAGCCGGCGAAATTGCTGGGATCGTGGGCCAGAGTGGGATCGAACCTTCCGCTGGTGATTCCGGCCCAGTTTGGAATTCTGGCGGCGCGTTGGATGTCGGCAATCGTTTCCGTTGTGTGCGCGTGGCAGACGATTCGCCTTGCGGATGATCTGGGGATCAGGCGGGCGTGGCTCGCGGGGCCGATGCTTATCTTTCAGCCGTTCGTCTTCACCCTGGCCGCGGACACAATGACGGAATTGCCGCTGGCCCTGGGGATCGTGATCGCGATTCGATTCTGGCTGGCGCGGCGGATGTGGGCATCGTGCCTGGTGATGGGATATTTGCCGACGGTTCGGCCGGAAGGGTTTTTTCTGTGCGCGCTGTGGGCGGCGATGGTGATTGGAGCTGAAGATGCCGGGAGGTGGAGAAGGCGCGGCGCGATGCTGCTGACGCTGGCGTGGGGGACGGCGGGCTGGCTTTTTGCCTGCTGGGTTGCTCATCGAGATTTGAATTATTTTTTCACGGAGTGGTGGTCTTGGCCGGCGGATTCGATCCGGATTTATGGACGCGGGTCGTTCTTTGCGCATGTGAATCGCTGGCCGGTTTATTGCGGGCCGGTTTTGTTGCCGTTGTTTCTGGCGGGATTGGTTGGCCAGTGGCGAATTTCGGGCGTTGGAAAAAACGCGCTCCCCTTCGGGTCGCGGCTAAACGGGGAGCAGCGGCTAAACGGGAATTGGGTGGTTGTTGGTGGGGTTGCGCTGATTTGCTTGGAATTGGCGGCCCCAAATTGGATTCGTGAAAATATTCTTCCCTGGCCGGCGCTGGGGCTGATGGGGGCGATTGCATGGTCCTTCCGCGAGCGGCGATTTGCGGTGTGCGTGTGGGTGTTTCTGCTGATTTTCGCCCTGCACAGCGTTTTGTGGTGGCGAGGCTGGTTCGGATCGTGCGGGCTGATGCGAATCCTCGCGTGCGTGGGGCCGATCACGGCCATCGTTTGTTTGCGCGGGTGGAATGTCATCGCCGATCGAATCGCCCGGTGGCGTGGGGTTTTTGGCGCTGTTGCGATTGCCGCCATGGGGGCGACCGCACTGGGGTATTATCTGGTTGAGCCGTCGCATCAGAGGATTTTTCCGCTTCAGAGGGCGTGTGAATTCGTCACGAGCGGCGGGCTGCTGGCGAAGGCGCCGGCGGTGGTGCTGGGGGATCCGATGGCCCAAGTATGTTTACACATGCCGGCGAATCCCGGGAATCTCGTGCCGAATGAGTGCGACCGGGCGCGGGAATGCGAACATTTGTTGCAGGCTCCGCTCGGGTCGGTGGGGATTTGGGACAATCAGCACGCCCAGGCGTGGTTCCATATCGGGCCGTCGGATTTGGGGGCGCTGGGGTACGGCATTCTGCTGGAGGTGCACCAGAGACCGACGGTTGCGCTTGAATGGCTTGAGCCGGCGAACCTGCCTCGCGAGCAGGTGTACGTTGTGATTCGGAAGGACCGTGCCGGCAAAATGCCTTCCGGCCCTTAAATGGGGGGCTTTGGCGCAAGCGGGCGGGTTGCATACACTTTAATGCGATGGGTGGACTTTCGTTCGATATTGACGCGGTGATTGAGGGCAAGACTCGTCTGGGCGAGGCTCAGGCGCTGGAGATTTATCACAACGCTTCGATGCAGGATTTGGGGAGCTGGGCGCTGGCGGCGGCGCAGCGAATGCATCCCGAAGATTACCGAACGTACGTCATCGACCGCAATATCAACTACACCAACGTGTGCACGGCCAAATGCACGTTCTGCGCGTTTCGGCGGGATCATGAAGATGCCGATGCGTACACGCTGACCTTCGAGCAGATCGCAAGGAAGATTTCCGAATTGGTTGCGATCGGGGGAACGCAAATCCTCATGCAGGGCGGGATGAACGATCGATTGCCGATCGAGTATTACGAGGAGTTGCTCGGCTCGATCAAGGGCAATTTCCCCACGATCCATATTCATGCTTTTTCGCCGCCGGAATTTGTGGAGTTCGAGCAATTCTTCCAGATGGACGTGCGCGAGATCATGCGGCGATTTCGCAAGGCGGGATTGGATACGATCCCCGGCGGCGGAGGCGAAATCTTCGCGCCGCGCGTTCGCCGAAGGATCGGCATCGGAAAGTGCAGCGGGGACGACTGGCTTCGGGTCATGCGCGTGGCCCATGAAGAGGGAATGAACACGAGTTGCACGATGTTGATCGGGCATATCGAGTTTGTGCGCGAGCGCATCGAGCATATGTCGGCATTGCGCGATATGCAGGATTATGCGAGGGCGTTGCCTATTGCCTATTGCCAATTGCCTATTGGGAAGACCAGGGAGCAGGTTATCCGTGACGTGCGTGCTCGCTGGCCTGGCGTATTCGCCAAATCCGATGTTGATCTTGATTCAATAGGCAATAGGCAATTGGCAATAGGCAATTACACCGCCTTCATCCATTGGCCGTTTCAGCGCGAAAACACGCCGCTGGGCCGGGCGAAGGAATGGGACCCGGAGATTCATGGCCCGTTTGATGATTCGACGAACGACGATGTGCTGCACGGGCGGGTGGTGCGGATGGCCGGGGCGCAGGAATATCTGCGCATGCTGGCGATCGCGCGGTTGTTTTTCGACAACATTGCGTCGTTGCAGAGCAGTTGGGTGACGATGGGGCCGAAGATCGGACAACTGGCGATGTTCTTCGGGGCCAACGATATGGGAAGCGTCATGATGGAGGAGAACGTCGTCAGCGCCGCGGGGACGACGTATAAATTGAGCCAGCGCGAAATCTGCCGGCTGATTCGAGATGCCGGGTGGATTCCGGCCCAGCGGGATCAGTATTACAACGTTCTGCGACGGCACGATGGAGCGGATTCGCCGGATTTGCTTCGGCCGAATGATCCGCCGGTGAGGCATGTGAACAAAATCGACAAGGAATTCATCGGGTCGGCGCCGGGGATTGATGATGGGAACGATCGGGATTGGAAGGTGCAGTTGCCGCTGCTTGGGGAGGAGAGACCTGCCGACTGAAGCAACATTTTTTCGCCAATCGCACACACTCTTTAATCTCAACGTCTAATTGAACCGCGGAGTGCCTGGCGCGGGCTTCGCCCGCAACCCAAATAATTAGGCATTGCTCGTTAAGGTACGGTGCGTGTTGCGAAGCACTTACCGTCCTACAGGAGCAATGCCATGGAGGCTTTTTTACACCATCAT
>JBEKHH010000087.1:0-12958 GCA_050012375.1 Tepidisphaeraceae bacterium | reverse complement strand
GTTGATTCTTCGCGAGGCCGACGTAACCAAACTTGCCGCATGACCACTGAACCTTGCCAAAAAAACAAGATGCCACAGCTTTGCAATGCGGAGGACGCAGAGACAGACGCGGAGAAGAAACATAAAAACCAATTTTTCTCAGTTCCTCTCAACGCTCTCTGCGTGCTCTGCGGTTCAATTTTGGATTGAAAGGGTGATGAACCATGGGGTTACGATGATCGAGAAAAATGTTGGGTAATCCGGGGGAGAGGGCCAGGGTGAGGGGCAGGTCCGAACGTCGGAAAAGCCCCTGACCCCAACCCTCTCCCCATGCGTACATGGGGCGAGGGGGAACATGCGATTGCCCTGGGTGCTCGGCCGCGTTTCGTTGCTATGATGTCCGCTGATGATCCGGCGAAATCAGAAACTTCGCATCATCGTCGGCGGACTTGTCGGCCAGTTCCCGCTGGGCGGCGTCGCGTGGGATTACTTCCATTACGTTCTGGGGCTCGATTCTCTCGGGCATGAGGTCTATTACCATGAGGACACGTGGGTCTGGCCGTTCCATCCGAAGCTGCGGTATGCGACGGACGATCCGACTTACACGGTGGATTTCCTGGGGAATTTCTTCCGCGTGCACGCGCCGCATCTTCAAAAGAATTGGCATTACGTTCTGTTCCATGAAAAGCATTTCGGGATGTCGCAAGATGAGTTTCGCCGGATCGCCCAAAGCGCGGATATTTTTCTGAACGTCAGCGGGGCGTGTTTCGTGCCGGAGGAACTGGGGCCCGGATGCGTGAAAGTCTTCCTGGATACGGACCCGGGCTACAACCAGATCATGCTGAGCGAGAAGTTCGCCTGGTCCCAAAACGTCGAGCGATGGTGCGCCCTCGTGGAGAATCACGACCGGCATTTGACCTATGCGGAGAACATCCATGGAAGCGATTGCCTGGTTCCGCGGATGAAATTCGACTGGCGGCCGACGCGCTGCGTGGTGGCGCTGCCGCAGTGGAAGACGGCGCGGGATTCTGCGCCGGCGTCCGATGCGGCGATGACGACGGTGATGACGTGGGATTGGTTTGGAGGCCCGCTGAAATACGGCGGCGTGGAATATTTCGCGAAGGTGGCCGAGTTTGAGAAATTCCTCGAGTTGCCCAGGCTCGTCAAAACGCCGCTGGAGTTGGCGCTCAACGGGATGAAAGCCCCGCTGGGGCGGCTGGAGAAGGCGGGCTGGCGATTGGCCGATGCCCATGAAAGAACGCTGACGCCGCAAAGCTATCAGGAATTCATCGCGCGCAGCGCCGGGGAGTGGTCGGTGGCGAAGAATGTTTATGTCGCGACGCGCAGCGGCTGGTTCAGTTGCCGGACGGCCTGCTATTTGGCGGCGGCGAGACCGGCGGTGGTGCAGGAGACGGGATGGAGCCGGTTTGTCCCCGGCGGACGCGGGGTGATTCCGTTCAACACCATGGAAGAAGCGATCGCGGGCATCGAAGCGGTGACGGCCGACCCGGCCGGCCAGCGAAATGCGGCGTATGAAATCGCGAGGGAATATCTGGCGCCGGACCGGGTTTTGCCTGCGATGATTGATTCGATTTATGCGAATGCCGAAGAGCCGAAACCGGAAATCCGAAACAATACGGAATGATCGGACACTTTTCGTTTCGGGCTTCAGTCAGTGGGCGTTGCGGGATGCTGCCAGGGCGGCATTGACGGTCACTTTCTCCTGTTTTACGCTGCAAGCGCCGACGTACCAGGTGCGAAATTCCAGGCTGGCGCCGGGCGGGGCGACAAACGGGAGGCTGAAATCCTGGTAGACCGACGCCTGCTTGAACTGGCCGCGAGTGATCGGCATCTCGGCAAGAACCCGATTGGAGTCGCTGTCGTTCACGTCCAAATTCAAAACCTTCTGGTCGGCCCCCGTCACGTCGTCGATCATCAGCCGGAATGTGGCGACGTTGGCTCCCGGGGCTACCGCTCGCGTGTACGGGCCATAACTCATAAAGTCGCTTCGATCATGCATCATCACGCTCCAGGCATTGCCGTCTCGATGGCCGATAGGATGGAACGGGGTTAGGGCCGTGGGAAAAATGAGCGGGGCTGGCGGAGATTGCGCGGACCGCATCGCGTCCAGTTCGCCTGGGGCGATCGCATGGACGGCCACGCGCTCCTGCGTAAGGTCGCATCCACCGTAGTAAAACGTGCGGAATTCCAGGCGAGCGTGTCGCGGCGCGATGAACGGCACGTCGAAATCCTGAAAGACGGACGGCTGTTTGAATTCGTGGAGATCGATCGGGCCGTTGCCAAGAATTTTTCCAGAATCGGCGTCGCGCACATCCAAATTCAAAACCGTTAGGTTCGCCCCCTTGTTGTCGTCCACCATCAGCCGGAACGTCGCTACGTTCGGACCTGGCGCGATGGTAGGGGTGTAGGGACCGAAATTGAGAAAGTCGTAATTCCGATCGGTGACGGCCGCGCGCCAGCCAAGCGCGGTTCGGTTGCCGATTGGGTGATATTGGCTTCCACGCGAGTAAAAGACATGAGTTACCGGCAATCGGGCCGTTGAGGGTTGACTGGTGGCAGGCGACCCCTGGTCCGGCGAATAGAGGCTTCCGGTCAGATCGATTCCCGCCCAATGGATCAGGAATAAACCGAAGGTAAGGACCAGGATCGCCACGGCCGCGCTGGTCACAAGTTGGGCTCTAGCGCTCATTGCCACGGGAGGTTTGCCTCGTCGCGTCTTTCAAAGGCGTAGAACTCTGGTTTCTTGAATTTCCGCGTGAGATCGATGTTCTCGAAATTCGGCATTGGGTCAAGCCACGATGGAGTCTCCTTCCATGGCAGGAAAAGAGGATGCCTGGATCGTTGGTAACGAAGTCCCAGCGGATGTAATCTCTCGATTCGGATTTTCACTTTAGCGCATGGCTGCTCCCCTCACCATCGTCGTCGGCGGATACATCGTCGCTTATCCCCTGGGGGGAATGACCTGGCATCACCTGAATTATCTCCTCGGATTGCACGAACTCGGCCACGAGGTCTGGTTTCTCGAGGACAGCGGGTCGTACTCATATCCGTACAATCCGGTCACGTGGCAATCCTCGGCCGACTCGGCCTACGGCAGGGAATATCTGGAGCGGACATTCGCGAGTTACGGTTTGCCAAAACGGTATTGCTATTACTCCCAGTTCGAGGACGCCCATTATGGGTTGAGTGCGTCAGAGCTGAATGAGCTGCTGCGGCGGGCGGATTTGCTGCTGTGCGTGAGCGGGGTGACGCCGATCCGCGAGCATCGCCCGCGTCCGCGCCGCACGGCGGTGATCGACACCGATCCGATCTTCACGCAGATTCGGATGATGCGAGATGCGGAGCTCCTGGGCTACTATCGCCAATTCGACGCGGTGGCGACGTTTGGGCGTCTGATCGGAACACCCCAGTGTGCTTTGCCGACGCATGACATGAATTGGATCGGCACGAATCAGCCGATTGCGCTGCGGCATTGGCCGGTCGCGGCGGTGAAGAGCGGAGCATTCACAACGATCGGGAAATGGGAGCACACGACGGACCGTCACGTGGAATACAAAGGCCGGCGATATTTGAGCAGCAAGGGCGTGGAATGGATGAACATGCTGGATTTGCCGCGCCGCGTTCCCTGGAAGATGACGATGGGGATGCAGGCGATGCCGGAGGCAACCGCTCGCGTTTTTGCCGATCATGGCTGGAAGGTGTTGGACGCGGAGAAATCCACGCTGAGCTGCCAAGCCTTCGGCGATTTCATCCGCGCCAGCGCCGGGGAGTTCACGGTGGCGAAGGAAATCTACACCCGCTTGCCGAGCGGCTGGTTCAGCGATCGAAGCAGCGCGTATCTGGCCAGCGGGCGGCCGGTGGTGACTGAAGCCAGCGGCTTCGACCGATGGTTGCCGACTGGGGAGGGATTGTTTTCATTCGAGACGATCGATGAAGCGGCGGCGGCCCTGAATGGAATTGCCAAGGATTATCCTCGCCACGCGGCGGCGGCGCGGAAAATCGCCGAGGAACACTTCGATGCGAAAAAAGTGCTGGCGGAACTCCTGGCGGCAGTCCTATAGACCGGAATTGGCGCGGGATCAGTCTCGACAATCGTGCGCGGCTATTTTGCCGGCTTGCCCGGATCCGGCGCGTCTATTCCAAGGGCATCGGCCAGATCGGTCAGATGTTCCTGCTCCTGCACGATGATTCCGCGCAGCGTCTCACTGATGGCAAACTCACCCATCGCATCCGCCTGGCGAATTCGCTCGCGATAATTCTGAATGGTCACCCGCTCGTTTTCCAGATCGAAACGCAGCATTTCCTCGGCTTTCTCCGAGGTCTTTACCGGCTTGGGCGTGACCGTCGGCATTCCGCCGAGATAGTCAATTTGCCTCGAAATCTTCAAGGCGTGATCCAGTTCCTCGCCGGCGTGCGTTTCGAGCTCCCCGGCGATATCCATGTACTGGGCCCCTTTGAGGACCTGGCTGTAATTCACGTACGCGATAATCGCCTGATATTCGCGCGCCAAATCCTCGTTGAGAAACTCAATCAGGGCTTTTCGGTCGATTGGCTTTGCGTTTTCCATTAGAGCGGTCCTTTCCTGTTTTTGTTTGGACTTCCCCAGTATAGCACGGGGCCGCGGTCAGCGGAGCGGAAGAAATGGCGACTATTGCGGCCCACGCACGCTATGCTAATGATGTTCCATTCAACGGAAAGGCGGATGTGCCGGACTTGAGACGGTGGCTTTGTGTGGCGGGGTGCCTGACGCTGTCGGCGTGCGGCGGTCAGCAGGCCTCGTCCACCGACCAATGGAACGGGCCGACCGTACTGGCGTCGGTCAGCGTGGATGACGCGGCGGCTTCGGAACCCGGCGCCGTCAAGGTGATTCGGACGGAGCACTACACAATTTATTCGACGATCCAGGACAGGCCCGATTTGCTAAGCCGCATGGGACAACTGATGGAAGGGGCTTACGGCATCTATAGAACCCTGGCGCCCACGGCGCCGCCGACGAGTTACCCGATGCAGTGTTACCTGTTCAATACCCGGCCGGAGTGGATGGATTTCACGCGCCGCCACACCGGGCAGGATGCCAGCGTTTATCTTCAAATCTCCAGGGGCGGTTATACGCTCCATGATTGGTACGTCGCCTATTACATCGGAGAAATTGGGACCTATTCGGTGTCGGCGCACGAGGGCTGGCACCAGTTTGTGGGCCGGCATTTCAAGGGCCGGTTGCCCCCGTTCCTTGAAGAGGGCATGGCCTGCATGTTCGAAAACGTGGAGTGGGACAACGATCTGCCGCGCTTCAACCTGTCGTCGAATCCTGCCAGAACGCAGGCTTTGCGACAGGCGGAGGATGAGGGGGAGATGTTTCCGCTGAAAGAGCTGGTGACGCTTCACGCCGGGCAGATTGTTGGGCGGTCGGAGGTGCGGATCGCGGCGTGGTATGCCCAGGATTGGGCGTTTGCCCGGTTTTTGAGGGAAGGGGAAAACGGAAAATACCGGCCGGCGTTGCAGAGACTGCTGACCGATACTGCGGCCGGGACGGTGTACGACCCGACCGGATCGCTCCGAGTGAGGTATTTGGGGTGGAATCCCGCGGGCGTCATTCCGCTGCTGGAGCATTACCTTGGCGAGGACCTGTCGGTCACCGATCAGGGCTATCAGCAATTCATGCATAAAATTGCTTATGAGGAAATGAACGAACAGTTTCAATTGAAGTGACGTTAGCGCCGAAAGAATTTATTGGAGGTTGATAGGGGTTCGCGTTATATTTGCGCTATGGCCGAATCTACCCATGCGAAACATCGCCGCGAATGTAGGTTCAGCGGGCGGGTGCAGGGCGTCGGTTTTCGCTATACGGTGACGAATTTGGCGATGCAATATGACGTCGGCGGTTACGTGCGGAATTTGCCGGATGGACGGGTGGAGGTGGTCATGGAGGGGCCGGACGAGGAAATGGATAATCTCCTGGAAGATCTGAAGAGGAAGATGGAAGGCTACATTCGACGAGTCGATCAGACCGTGGCCAGCGCAACCGGGGAATTTGCTTACTTCGCCATTCGGCATTAAACATATCGCTGTCGCTCAATGTACCGCACGCTGGTTATTCTTCGATATACGTTCCTGGAAACGGTGCTGCAGCCGATCTATGCGCTGTTGCTGACCCTGGGTGGGGCGATTCTGATCATTTTCGGCCTGCTCCCGTTCTTTACGCTCGGCGAAGATACCAAGATGTTCAAGTCGGTGGCGCTGGACGTGATCCTTTTGCTCGTGCTTCTGGCAACGCTCTTCGCGACCAGCAAATCCATATACGAAGAAATTGAAGACCGCACGATGCTCACTCTCATGAGCAAGCCCGTTCGCCGGTGGGAAGTGATGATCGGCAAATACCTGGGCATCGTAATGGCGGCGGCATTGGGCGTGGCGATTTTGGGAGCGGTGGTGATCTTCGGCACCTGGCTGAGAATTCCCACCGATTACCTGCTCAACGCCCGTTCGCTCAACGACGTGGTCGCCAAGCAGATTTTCGATTATCGCATGATGCATATCTCGGGGCTGCTTCCGCAGCTCGTGCTGACATGGCTCCAGATCAGCGTGCTGGCGGCGGTGGGCGTGGCGCTGTCAACACGGTTCTCCCTGGTGGTGAATTTGCCGACGGTGATCATCCTTTACCTGGCCGGCAACCTGACGCGGTTTCTGCTGCCCATTGCCGGGGGACCGCTGAGCGATAAGCCGGAAATCGTGCGGGGTCTGGGCCGGGCCGTGGCCCTTGTGCTTCCCTATCTGGCAACATTTGATTTGAAGGACGTGACCGTCCTTTCGACGATCAAAATCGGGAGTTTCGCCGGCGATGCACAGGCGGTTTCGCTGGGACCGATCTGGCAATACGTGGGAATAGCCGCGCTGTACGCGATAGCCTATTGCACGTTCGTGCTATGCGTGGGGATGTGGAGCTTCCAGCGGCGCGAACTGGGCGGCGGGGAAGGGTAAAGGACGACATTCGTCGTTTTGCGGAGCCGGGGCATGTCACCCGGCTCTGTCCGAGCAAATCGCGATTCCCGCCCAAGCCCCGCGCGCGGGTATATTATTGAGCATGAGCGCACCCACGCGGGAGCAGTTCGTCAATGAAGTTTTGCAGACCGTGGGCGAGAAATTCCCCCTGGTGAAGATTTCGCGCGCGGAGCAGCCTTTTTCCATGCGCGTCAACGGTCACGTGGCGTCGCTGGAAAATCTCTACCGGATGTCCGTGCTGCGTCCGGAATCGACTCGGCGGCACGTGGAGCGCTGGATCGTTGAACTGCTGCGCGCGGCGGAAGGGACGCCCGATCTGGATGGGACGTTCGAGGAACTGCGGCCGCGGATTTTGCCGATGGTCGTGCCCGAAAGCGCCGATCCGCACCCGATCTCCGTGATGCAGCCGATGGTGGAGGGGCTATCGATCGCCTATGGGATCGACAATGACCGAACGATTTCCCACGTTACGCATAAGCGGTTGAAGAAATGGGCCGTTTCCATCGACGATCTGCACGAAGCCGCTCTGGAGAACCTGACGCTGCGGAGCCAGGCGATAAACGCGCACGCGGCCCAGGATGAAGAGGGGAGAATCGAACTGATTCTGTTCCAAACGATGGACGGCTACGACGCCAGCCGGTTGCTCTTGCCCGATCTGCACGGAAAGCTGCGGGAGCACCTGGGCAGCCCGTTCGCGGCGGCGATCCCCAATCGCGACATCCTGCTCTGTTTCCGAAATGACGAGCCGACGGTAAAGCGTTTGCGGCCGCAGATTCACAAGGATTTCGCGCAGATGCCGCATCAGGTGACCGACAGGATTTTGCTCGTGACCGCCGATGGAATTGCGGTAAGAGAGTAGGGGAATGCCGAATGCCGATTGCCAAATGCCGAATGTAAACCCAGTTTGACCTTACATTCGGCATTTGACAATCGGCATTCGGCATTCCCTTTGCAATCGGCATTCGGCAATCTAGAATCCGGCCATGCGGCTGGGAATCTGCACCAAAGTTGAACGCGCTTCGGAATTGCGTGAGGCCGGGGCGGACTTCATCGAGGAGAACGTGCAGACGCTGCTGGAGGGGCTGAGCGATGACCGAAATTGGGGCGGGATGAAGAGGATCAACGGATCGGCGCTGCCGGTGCTGGCCGCCAACTCGCTGGTGCCGGGGGATTTGAAGATCGTCGGCGAATCGGCCGGTTTTGATCGGTTGCAGGAGTACATCCGCAATGTCGTATCCCGGGCAAAGCGAGCGGGGATCAAGGTGCTGGTGTTTGGCAGCGGCGCGGCGCGGAACGTTCCGGACGGATTCGACCGCAAGCGCGCTGGCGGGCAGATCTTGACGTTCTGCAAGATGGCGGCGCAATCGTGCGCCGGGGCGGGGATCACGCTCGTCGTTGAGCCGCTGAATCGCGGCGAGTGCAATATCATCAACACCGTCGCCGAGGCCATGGAATACGTGAAGGCCGTGGATCACCCGAGCTTTCAATGCCTGGTGGACAGCTATCATTTCTGGGTGGAGAAAGAGCCGGTGGAAAACCTGACCGCGGCGATGCCGTGGATTCGGCACGTTCACCTGGCGGACAAGGAGGGGCGCGTCGCGCCGGGGGAAAGCGGGACGACCGATTACCGGCCCTTCTTCCGCGTGCTCAAGCGAGCGAATTATCAGGGGGCGATCTGCGTCGAGGCGCTGGGCTTCGACGATTTTTCCACGGTCGGGAAGCGCGTCGTCGCGTTTATCAGGCGGCAATGGGAGGAAGCCTGATTTCATCGACCAATCTTTTTTTCAAGGACACAGAATTATGTCTCATCGAATTTACAATTTCAGTGCGGGTCCGGCGATGTTGCCGACGGAGGTCCTGGAGAAATCCGCGGTCGCCCTGGTGGATTATCAAGGCAAGGGATTCGGGATCGCGGAGGTGAGCCATCGCGGCAAGGAATTCGAAGCCGTCACCGACGAGGCGATCACGCGATGCAAGCAGCTGCTGGGATTGGGCGACAGCCACGACGTGCTGTTCCTTCAGGGCGGCGCGACGCAGCTTTTCACGCTGATCCCGATGAATTTTCTGCATTCCAGCGCGGATTACCTCGTCGGCGGCGAATGGAGCAAAAAGGCCGCGTCGGTCGGCAAAGAGGTGGGGACGATCAACGTCGTCGCCACCAGCGAAGCCAGCAACTTCGATCATGCCCCGGCCTCGGGCGAGTGGAAACTGTCGGACAAAGCCGACTATTTCCACGTCTGCACCAACGAAACGGTTCACGGGCATCGGCTCCCGACCTGGCCGAGGCATCCCAATCTGATCGTGGACGCCAGCAGTGAATTCATGTCCCGGCCGCATCCGGCGAAGGACTGCGCGCTCGTGTATGGCGGAGCGCAGAAAAACCTGGGCCCAGCGGGCGTGGTTCTGGCGATCGTGCGCAAAGACCTTTATCCCAAGCAGAAGAAGACGCCCAGCAAGCTCTGGAGCTTCAAGGACCAGGCCGAGAACAAGTCGATGATCAACACTCCGCCGACGTTCGGCGTGTACGTTCTGCTGGAGATCTTCCGCTGGCTGGAAGCCCAGGGCGGACTGGCCGCGATGGAAACACGCAACGCGACCAAGGCGGGGCTCATCTACGGCGTCATCGACGCCAGCAACGGATTCTACAAGGGAACCGTCGCCAATCGAGAGCAGCGCTCGCACATGAATGTGACTTACCGGCTGCCGAGCGAAGAGCTGACCGACGAGTTCGTAAAGACCGCGTCCAAGAGCGGAATGATGGGACTGAAAGGCTATCGCACGGTGGGCGGCATCCGCGCCAGCATCTATAACGCGATGCCGGTGGAGGGATGCCAGGCGCTGGCGCAGTTCATGAAGGATTTCGCGTCGAAAAAGGCGTGACCGGCGGCGAATCCGCAATGCGAGAATTCAACCGCGAAGGCGCCGCGGAGGCTCTGCCTACCGCGAAGGTCGCGAAGACAGCCGCGAAGAAATTCATTGGCTGATTTCTTCGCGCTAAATTCGCGCTCTTCGTGTCTTCGCGGTTGCAATTGATTTGGCGGTAAGATCGCGCGGCACAAGCGGAAGCTGATTTCATGTCGAATCAGTCCATCGAATCATCGATGCACGAGGACCGCGTATTCGCCCCGGCGGCCGAGGCGGCGGCCAAGGCCTGGATCAAATCGCGCCGGCAATACGACGAGATGTATCGCGAATCGATCGACCGGCCCGAGGAATTCTGGGGGAAGATCGCGGGCGAACTTCATTGGTTCAAGAAATGGGATCGCGTGCTGGAGTGGAAGCCGCCGCTCGCCCAATGGTTCGTCGGCGGCCGAACCAACGTATCGTACAACTGCCTGGATTATCAGGTCGAGCAAGGTCGCGGCGACAAAACGGCTATTCTGTGGGAAGGCGAGAACGGCGAAGTCCGGAGCCTCACGTACCAGCAACTGCGCCAGGACGTCTGCCGGCTGGCCGGCGGCTTGAAAAAATTGGGCGTAAAAAAGGGGACGCGGGTCACGATTTACATGCCGATGATTCCCGAGGCGGCGGTGGCGATGCTCGCCTGCGCGCGCCTGGGCGCGCCGCACAGCGTCATCTTCGGCGGATTCAGCAGCCACGCCATCGCCGACCGCGTGGACGATGCCGCCAGCGAGATCGTCATCACCGCCGACGGCGGCCGGCGCCGCGGGCAGATCATTCCGCTGAAAAGCAATGTCGATGAAGCGGCGAAGAAGACCACGCGGCTCAAAAAGGTGATCGTATTCAAGCATACAGCCGAGAAAATCGCCTGGGTGGATGGCCGGGACATCTGGTGGAGCGACGTGGTCGCCGGCCAATCCGACTCGTGTGACGCCGAGCCGATGGACGCCGAGGACCCGCTGTTTGTGCTCTACACCAGCGGATCGACCGGAAAGCCCAAAGGCATCGTCCACACCACCGGCGGATTCATGGTCGGCACATATCTCACGACTAAATATGTCTTCGATCTCCACGATGGGGATATCCACTGGTGCACCGCCGACATCGGCTGGATCACAGGCCACAGCTACGTCGTTTACGGCCCGCTGGCCAACGGCGCGACGACGCTGATGTACGAGGGAGCGCCGAACTATCCGGATTTCGGGCGGTTCTGGTCGATGATCGCCCGGCACAAGGTGACGATTTTCTACACCGCCCCAACGGCCATCCGCGCCTTCATCCGCGCCGGCCGGCAATTCGTCGATGGGCACGATCTGTCGTCGCTGCGCGTGCTCGGAACCGTGGGCGAACCGATCAATCCCGAAGCCTGGATGTGGTATCACGAGGTCATCGGCCGCGGCAAATGCCCGATCGTCGATACCTGGTGGCAAACGGAAACCGGCGCGATCATGATCACGCCGCTGCCCGGGGTGACGCCGACAAAACCCGGCACCGCGACGCTGCCGTTCTTCGGCGTCGAAGCGGCCGTGGTGGACCGCGACGGCAAGGATTTGCCGGCCAATCAGGGAGGATTTCTGGTCATCCGCAAACCCTGGCCGTCGATGTTGCGCGGGATTCTCAACGATCCGGATCGGTATGTCCGCCAATATTGGAGCGAGGTGAAGGGATGTTATTTCACGGGCGACGGGGCGCGTAAAGACGCCGATGGATATTTCTGGATCATGGGCCGGGTGGATGATGTCATTAACGTCTCGGGCCATCGGCTCGGGACCGCGGAGATCGAAAGCGCATTGGTTTCGCACCCGGCCGTGGCGGAAGCCGCCGTCGTGGGAATGCCGCACGAGATGAAGGGCCAGGGCATCGCCGCCTTCGTGACCCTTCGCAGCGGATTTAAACCAGGCGAGGCCCTGAAGAAAGAATTGATGGCCGCGGTGACGCAGCAGATCGGCAGCATGGCCCGGCCGGATCAGATTCGCTTCACCGACTCGCTTCCGAAAACGCGCAGCGGAAAGATCATGCGGCGGTTGCTGAAGGAAATCGCCGCCGGCGGGGAGGTAAAAGGGGACACGACAACGCTGGAGGACCTGAGCGTCGTGGCGCGGTTGAGTGAAAAAGAAGAGGGGTGATCGAGATGTTCACCCGAGATTCCGTAGCCGTTGTTACCGCCACGACCGGACACCGGTTTCTCGGCCGATGTCTGGAGTCCGTCCAACAACAGACGTTTCCCCGCCGGGAGCATTTCGTCGTCTCCGACGGCATCGAGCATCGGCCGAAAGTGGATCAGGCCCTTGCGGCCCTGACCTCTCTTCGCTGTAACACTTACGCGTTGTCGCTACCCTATGCAACCGGCAAGCAGGGATGGTGCGGCCATCGGATTTACGCGGCCGTTTCGCTGCTGTGCAACGCCGAATTCGTTTGCTTCCTCGATGACGACAACTGGTATGAGCCGGATCATATTGCCAGCCTCGTTTCCGGGATCCGGGCCAACGATGCGATGTGGGGCTTTTCCCTGCGGCGAATTTTCGATGCCGAGGGAAATTTCGTCGCGCCGGACAATTGCGAAAGCCTTGGGAATCTGCACCCGGTCTTCACCAACGATTCCGATCGGCTGATCGATACCAACTGCTATCTGCTTCGCAGAGAGGTGGCCGTGGCCTGCGCGCCCGCCTGGTATCGGCCCGTGGAGCCGGCCGACGGTTTGCCGGCTGATCGAACCCTCACTCGATTTCTGCTGGAAAAATTTCCTCGCGTCTATTGCACCCGGCGTTACACCGTGAACTATACGGCCGGGAGCAACCCGAGCAGCGTGCAGCCCGATTACTTCGTGCAGGGCAACCGTCTGATGCAGCAGCGTTATCCCGACGGCCTTCCATGGGAAGTCCGCTGATTCTTAGCCGCGGCTTTGGCGTCGCAAAATCAAACGCAACCGCGAAGGCACACAGCGCGGCCATTGGCCGCAACCAAAGAAGAAATACAACCGCGATGACGCGAAGGACGCGAAGACAAACGCGAAGAACTCATTGGCACATCCTGCACAACTGAAATGAAAATCTTGTCG
>JBEKHH010000086.1:0-13199 GCA_050012375.1 Tepidisphaeraceae bacterium | reverse complement strand
CAACACTGTGACCGCCGGCAGTCGCAAACCCGGCGTCAATTTGAAAAGGATCGGCTGAATAAGTTATATGGGACGTGGTGGCATTTGATTCGATAATCGGTGGTGGCATTTGAAGTGATATCTGACATACCTACGATTACACGGGCAGCCCCGTCACGCTCGACTCCGTTACGATCGACAATACCGGCATCGGCAGTGATTCCCTGTCCATGTCAGCCAATGACCTCTCGGCTGTTAATGAAACAGTCGGTAACTCCGGCAGGGGAACCTTCAACCAGACCGGCGGGACCAACTATGTCAGCAACGGCCTTAACATCGGCAACAACGTTGGCAGCAATGGAACCTATGAACTCAGCGCCGGTTTGCTCTCCACCGGGGTTGAGTCTGTCAACGGCAGCTTCGTCCAATCTGGAGGTCAGAACACCGTTAACGGGTATCTCATTGTCGGCGATGGCTTAGATCACAGTGGTTTCGGGACTGGCGTGTACACGCTCGATAACAATCAGGCCACTCTTACGGTAGTAGACGCCTTGGAAATAAATGTTGGCAGCGCTGGAACGTTCATACAAAGCGCGGGCTCGGTCACCGCGGGACAAGTAATTGTGGGGTTAACGGGGTTTCCGGGGGGCGGGACCGGCCAATATATTTTATCGGGAGGAACCCTCGCCACGAGTTCCATTGGCTTCGGGCTCGACGTCACGCCTGGCACACTCACTCAAACCGGAGGATCGGTTACGGTTGGTACCCAGTCTTCACCCGGATATATCAATATTGGAACACAAGGCGGTGGTGGCAGTCCTAGCTCCTATTCATTGAGCGACTCCAGCGGTCTCAGCACCCTTGTCCTCTGGGGCAATATGCACGTTGGCTATCAGTATGCGGCCGACAACTTTAGCCAAACCGGCGGGTCGGCGACGATCAACGGAGATTTGACCGTTGAATCCATCAACGCCGTCGCCGGCGTCACATTCGGCGGTTCGGCCCAATGTACTGTCAATGGCAGCGTTTACGTCGGCGGCTCATCCTCCGCAGCGACCGGAGAGGGAAGTTTTCAGCAGTCCAATGGTTCGATGACCATCGGCGACGTACTGAAGATTTGGAATTCCACCGCAACCGGAGCCACCCTTTCCGGCGGAACGCTTACTGTTGGCTCGCTCAACACCAGCGGCACTCCCGCCAATTTCAACTGGTCCGGCGGAACTCTCCATCTGACCGGCCAACCCCTCAATTTCACCAGTGGTTCCGATGTCGATGCCAGCTTCGGCAGCTCCCTCACCCTCGGCTCTGGCCAGACGCGCATCGTGGACAATTGGGAATGGCTCTACGGCGCCGGCGCCTACATCTCCCAAAGCACCGGCGGCAGCAATAGCTGCGAAGGTCTTTACATCGGGAACACCTCCGGCGGCAGCGAAACCTATGCCGTCTATTATCTTGATGGCGGCTCGCTCACCAGCACCGGCACGCCCGAATATGTCGGCTACGCTTTCAGCGGTGGACCCGGCGGCAAGGGATACTTCTATCAATACGGCGGCACCAACAGCACGCCGGAACTGGACGTCGGCTACAGCAGCACCGGAGTTACCGGAGAGTACGACCTCTACACCGGGGCATCATTGAATGTTTCCGGCAACGAATACATTGGCTATTACAGCCCGGGAACGTTCAACCAGAACGGCGGGACGCATACGATCGGCTCGAATTTATTCATCGGCAGCGCCACCAGCGGCGCATCCGGGAACTTCAACCTCGACGGCGGCACGCTCAGCGCCGCCAACGTCTATGTTGGAGGCTCCGCCAGCCCAGGTGTTCTTGCCCTGGGCAACGCCGCGCTGACGGTCAGCGGAACCCTCAATGTCGCCAGCACCACGGGCAGCTATGTTTTCCAAGCCGGTGGAACCCTCACCGCGGGCAGCACCGTGAATGCCGCTACCTTCTACGAAGCCGCCGGTGTGGCCAATCTCGGCCCTCTCAGCGGCGCCGGCTCATTGACCATCGCCCCCAGCAGCCCAAATGGCACGACGGCCAGCATGACGGTCTCGGCGCTGAATCAGTCCTCCGTGACGATCAATTCGACGGGAACCTTGAAGGTCACCGGTGGCTCGGCCAATGCCGTCAATACATTGACGATCAATGGCGGCCAGCTCGATCTCACCAACACCCACATATTCATCAACTATGGCGGCGGACCTGACCCCATCTCCGCCATCGCCGGCTATCTCGCCAGCGGCTACAACGGCGGAACATGGAACGGACCCGGGATCATGTCCACCGCGGCCCAGAGCAATCCTAGTTATGGCATCGGTTACGCCGATTCGGCCGACCCCGGCAACCCCGCCGGCCTCGCCGCCGACCAGATCGAAATCAAATACACGCTGCTGGGTGACGCGACTCTCACCGGCACGGTCACCGGCGCCGACTTCACCATCCTGGCCACCCACTTAGGCAAGTCAGGGATATTCGCCTGGGACCAGGGCAACTTCTTGTACAGCCCGACAGGCACGATCACCGGCGCCGACTTTACCGCCTTGGTCACCAACCTCGGCAAGACGGCCAGCGGGGCTGACGTGGTATTGCCCGCCAGCGTTTACGCTGCGGTCGATGCCTTCGCGGCCGCCAACGGTTTGATGGCCGATGTGCCCGAGCCCACATCCTTCGGGTTGCTCGGTTTGGCTGCCGCGGTTGTTCTTGCTCGCCGTCGCCGCTCTGCGTGAAGAAATTGGTAGCTCGGTGCTGGCGGCAGGTACTTGTGATGCTCGACAGGATTGCTGCGGTTTGCGCGCCCCGGTCGGCAAAACCAGCCTGGGCGAGGCCGAAACCCGAGAAAACAAGCGAAAACTGAACGCTCTATGGCCATCCAGACATGCGGCCCATAGCTTGCAGAGGTTATTCAGAGGTTCCTGTGGTCAATTCCCGATTCAGAAGCGTCGGTTTAGCGCATTGAATATCAACCGCCGCGCGGTCACTGGATGAAATCCATTGGAATTTCCGCTTAGGAATGAATCCATCAGCCCCGGCAGCGCCAGCAATACAACCTCGCCCTGGCCGCAGCGGATAGTGGCCGCGGCGACGCCAATATTCGGATCGTGATCCCTCCCGTAGCCGATGACCGCTTCGACGCCAGAACCGGACAGCATCAAGCCATTGCCTTGGCCGATCTGGTACGGCCAGTCCAGCACGCAATCGGAGGGCAGCCCGTCAAGCAGCCAGTGCTTGCGTCCAAAGTACCAGAATCCCATCCATGACCACCCCGATGGCCCGACCGGACCGGCATAGTCCAGAAGTCCCTGGCCGGCGAGGTAGGCGGCAACTTTGTCCGCGTTGCTGCCGCCGCTGGTGAGCAGAACCACCCGCGTGCCATCGCGCCGCGCCCGCTGGATCGCCGCCTCAAGGTCCGCCTTCCAGTAGTCAACGCTTTCCTGCGAAATTGGCATCCACACGTTACCGGCCGGATCCGTATACGGCCTGGCCCGAAACACCGCCCGCATGACCTTGCCCGCCGAATCGCGCAGTTCCACCGCCGCCAGCGTGGCGTTGTCGGCTTCCACGCGGGGCACCGAAAGCCGCACCTTCCCTTCCGGCGCATCCACGACGAACGTCTCCACCAGCGCCCGATTCCTTCCCCCCGCCTTGGCAATAATATCCAGATCCTTCGCGACCGTCTTGCCGTTGATCGCAATGTCGAAAAGTCTCTGCCTGGCCGCGTTCTGGTACGAGTCGGCTAAATACAGCTTCACGGTGATCTCCCCCGGCGCAAGGTTGCGCCAGGTTCGGATCGATCCGGCCTGTCCCCACATCTGCTCTTTGTAGAGGTCCGGATCGCTGGTGTTGGCAATTGGGGCGTCGCCATTGCCGGGATTCCAGTTTTCCGGTCCACCACTCCCCGTCGCAACCAGAATCGTACCCACCTTTCCAAGCCCGGGAGACAGCGCAACCGCATCGGCATTCAATCGCTGCTTCAGCGCTGCTATTAACTCATCGGAATCGCCGCCGCAGGCGATCGTCCCCTTTAGTTCCGCTGGCTGCGGGTCAATCACCAGCAATGGCTCGTCCTGCTGGAGGACCGGCGCGCCGCCTGCCGAGAGGCAGAGGGCGGCGTGAATGGTCACAAGTCCCGGCTCGTTTATCGGAAACCGAATGTTTTCTTTGAGCAGTTGCCCGAACGTTTCGCCGCCGATCAATTCAACCGGATATTCCTCCTGAAACAGGGGTTGGTGTCCCGCCATTGAGGCCGTAACAGCCAGCCGCCGGCGGCCGGTCAGATTCTGCTCGTTGATCTGATGAACATCGATCACTGCCGTATCGCCTTTGGCAATCACGTAGTGCCGCGGACGCACCACTAGAACTTCTGGCTCAGAGGCCTGGTGAATCAACGTGGGATCTGACTTGAGCTGGCGCAGGGAATCGACCATGCCGCTGTGGTCGTCGATGGTGGTGGATTCCCAGCCGGAGAGGACGATGTAATCGACGTTGTTGCAGATGCGTGCGTTTTCTAGCAGATGTGCGGCGGAGAAGTAATGCTTGGCCCCGGCCTGCTGGAATAGCAGTTGGGCGGTCGGAAACGCCGCGCGGAATCCGTACTCGTCCAGGAATTTTTCGTATGCCGCCAGGATCGCCTCGTGTGCCGCCAGATCATAGCCCGTCCGCCGATTTGTCTTGTACCAGTTCGCGATTGCCGCGTGATCGTCCGGTGAAGCACCCGTCGCCATCTCCCCCCACACGACAACCTCCTTTTTGTTGTCCGTGTGGTATTTGAAATCGACAGGCGATTTGTACATGGAATCCATCCAGACGCCCGGCGAATCGGTTGCGGTGTGTTGGTCCCACCAGCCGCTGTAACCCATTCTATCATCGTGCATCCAGTGATCGCTGTATGGCAACGTCCATACCTGGTTTTCAACGTTGGCGCCGGATTTTAGAAGGATGATTCTCGAAGGGTCCGCCTGGCGCATTTTGTTCATGGCGTAAAAAATGCGTGGGTTGTTCAGGTCCGGGCTGCTCTCATTTTGCACCGTCCAGACGGTAACGCACGGGTGCGATCTAAACGCCCGAATCATCGCCAGCTCCTTGTCAAGCTGGTAGCGGTTTAGGAAATCGAGCTGTGCTGCCCTGCCGGTGGTGTCGGCCGGAACGGTCGACCGCCGCGCATTTTTCATCCCGTCCTGAAAAGTAAGAAGGCCGCCCCCGGCCTCGCAGTAGCGGAGAAATCCAGCGCGGTCAAAGGCATCCAGAACCACCGCCTTGGGCATATGCCGGTGATTTTGAATCGAATCCAGACCCAGCGCCTTCATCGCCGCAATCTCGCGCCCAGCCGCGGCGGTATCCGGAAACAGGCCGTTGGGCGCCCAGTATCCCCACGAAATTGATGATCGCGGCACAATCCGGCGGCCATTGAGATACAACTTCGCATCGGTCCCGAGTCCTTTGGCCTCCAGCCAGCGGAAACCAAATGTCGTGCTGCGATCTGAATGCGCGATGGACGGTAAACTTGTCGTGGCCACATAGAGATTTGGCTGATCAATATCCCAAAGTTCCGCGTCGGCCACCGTTGCGTCGATTGACGCCGTGACTGTTCCGCTGGCCTGAATATGAATGTCATTGCTTCCCTTGTAGTCAACCTTCCCATCCCGCGCAATCGAAAACTCGACCGGCCCATCGTACGCCTCTCCGCTGGATATGATTTCCGCTTGCAAGTGAACTGATTTGGGATCGGGTTTATTGAAGACGGCCAAATCAGCTACGCTCACGGGGCCGCGCACCTGCATCTCCACGCCGCCGGCAAGGCCACCGAAACCATGGGTCGCGGGCAAAGTATATTTGCCCCATCGAATCACCTGAAAATCCATCCAATCCAGCCTGCCCCCTGGATTGGTGATGCGCACGGCCAGCAGATTGGGTCCGGCGGGGTTCATGGCATCTGTGGCGTCGGCGGTAAACGGGGCCTCAGAGATGATGCTGTACCCCACCAGCTTCCCGTTGACGTACACCTCGCTGCGCAGCCGGCCGGCCGGGAAATAGAAAATCAGTCTCTCTCCCGGTCCCACGGCCGGCGGTGTAAACGGCCGATACCACCACGATACCCCGCGGTAAATCCCCGCCGCTCTGACGATATCGGCGGGACGGGTCGAAGCCGCTGTGCGCGCGGGCGACTTGCCGAAGTAGTATTCCTCGACCGTTGCGGGGAGTGACACGCCGATCCCCGCGCGGTCATTCAGCGCGGACCATCCCCCGGTCGGTGGATGCACCGGCAGGGTCGCGATGTTCACATCTTCCGGCAGATAGACCGTGTCATCCTGCCACGCCGCCGTTGGGTCGAGCCACAATCGCCATCCATCATCGAGATTGATAGCGCCGGAGACATCCGCACGCGCGGCTGACGCGAAGAGGATGAACAACAGGAAAATGCACGCCAGGGAAAAGTTTTTCGGCAGGTTCATGCAAACTCCAGTTCCGCCTTGGTTCACTTTCCTCCACCGATCGGCGGACGTGACGGCGAACAGCGACGGTTCTGAGAATAATCCATGAGAGGGGAGACGGCCGTAGCAAGGGATAACAGCACATTTAACGCAGGTTCGCAGTATTCTCCTCACTCGACCTGAATGGACCCCCGCCCGGTTTCACGCGATTTTCATTGCCATAAATGCTGCTACTGCGGAATGATCTCGATCGCGTTGATCTCGGGGTTCTCGACGTTGGGGGTAAAGGTGATGTTCAGCTTTCCGTCGGTCACTTCAACGTCAAAGGTTTCGACATCAGCCGTGTTGGAGCCGACTTTGGCGACAATGTCGAAATCCTTCACCTCGTGACCCTGGACGTTGAAGCTGAAGACCCGCTGGCCAGGGCCGGTGATCCCTTCGTAAGTGTCGGCAAAGTAGAGCTTCACTTTGTACTTGCCATTGGGCAGGTTGTAGGAAAAGGAGGTCATGCCATAGCGTTCGGAGCGGAACATCGCCGGGTCCGTGGTGTTGGCGATGGCTAGGGTGTCGTCCCGCGTTGCCACGTCGCCGTCGGCGAAGAGGCCGGTATCGGGCATCCAGATGTTGCCTTGGTTATCTTTAAAGGGGGCGTCGACGCCGGCCTTGATGCGAATTGGCGAAGCGGAAAACGCCGCCGGCGCCGTGGCAACCGCACCTTGCGGCGAGTTGGCTCCACTACCATGACAGCCGGCCAGAACAACTGCCGCAAATGTCGAAATCAGAAGACCCAATGAGCCCCTGACCGCACGTTCCATCTCGAACATATCGCCTCACTTTCGCTGAAATTGAAATGTCCTGCACGGTTGGACGCCCAATATAGTAATTGCCTGCGGCGGCCACAACCGGCTTCGGCCGCCCTGGTCACTGGGTTACCAACCGCCGGCGCCGGTGACGATGTGGACCGGAATGAAGGGCTGCGGGGTACCGGCGGCGGTTGAGGGTTTCTACCCCCCGGAATACACCGTGGCAAGAAAGCCATTGTCTTCTGAGGAGGAAAAACTGTTAAAACTCTCATAGCACGTGATACAAATCCTTGGGGGCAGGTCACCGGCGGACTGACCGTAGCGGCGAATTTGGCAGCGCAAGCGCATTGTGGGTGACAGCGGCGGAGAATTTTGCTTTGCATCGCGGCTCAGAACCCCTGTTGAAGAATTGCGGAAAAAGTGGCGGGTTGTGAGCGTGAAGGCCATAATCCTTGCTCGCATTCGGGCGTCTTCATCGAATAAGGGCATAGAACGGCGGGACATCATGCAAAATGTGACGCGCCGATTGTTTGGGCTTCTGCTGGCCGGTTTGGCATTGGTGGGGGCGGGGTGCCAGGGATGGTTTCAGCCTAAGCCCGATCCAAAACAGCTTGAAGCGGTCAACGAAATGGTTGGCGAGCGCACGCAATCGTTGCTGGATATAGGGAAGTTATTGCAAGCCGAGCCGAGCGAGGCGGTTGCGGGGCCGACGGGGACGCTTACTTGCAATGAGGCCGTGCAACGGGCGCTGGAGCATAATCTTACGCTGATGGCTTCGGTGGAGACGTTGCCGATCGCTCAGGCCAATCTGGTTCAGGCGGGACTTTTTCCGAATCCGAATTTTGGGCAGACTGGGGCGTCTTATTTTCCGCTCAGTGGGCAGGGAGGTGTTGTCGCGACGGACTTTTTATTTACCGAGACCCTCAATGGATTTTTCGCGGCGCCGTTCAAAACTCAAATCGCTAGGGCGCAGAAGTACCAGGCAGGAATCGATATCGCCAACCAGGCGTTCGGACTGGCCCAGCAGACGCGATTGCAATTCGATCGGCTTGCGTCGTTGGTTCGCGAGCGGCGGATCGAAGAGCGGATCGCGGAGGTATATAGGCGGGCGGCCGATGATGCCAAGGCGACCGTGGGCACCGCGGCGGTGACGGCCGTGGACGTGGATCGGGCGATGGTTCAATACAAAGATGCGCAACGGCGGGCGCGGCGAGAACAGATCGAATATGCGGGTGCGGCCACGCAGATGAATTGGCTGATGGGGGTGCAATCCGCCGTGCAGTGGGAATTGCCGGAGAGCGTCAAGGATCCGCCTCCGGTGGTGCGGTTACTTCCCACGTCGCAGGCGCTGGAGGAAATGGCGCTGAAATATCGGATGGACCTTATTCGAGCGTCATTCGATCATCAGATCGCCAAGGGAACGGTCATGCTGGCAAGGCTGGGGACGTATCCACAGACAACCATCGGTTTTGACGCCAAGCGCGATAGCGTCAAGAACTGGACGGGCGGGCCGACGTTCGCGAGCGGACTGCAATTCTTTGATCCGGGCATCGTCGGCTATTGGATCGCGGAGTATGGGTTGATCCAAACGGAGCGGACATATGAGGCATTGAAGGGTCAGGTGCGGCAGGACGTGCGGAATGCGCTGAGCACGCTGCAAGCCGCGGAGGAGGATATGCGGTTTTATCAGAGCATGGTGCCGGAGGAAAAGGAAATCGTTCGCCGGCAGGAGCTTTCGTTCCGCCAGGGGAATGCGCGATTCGAGGATCTTTTGAACACGCTGCAGGAATATTCGGAGATGCTCCGGTCATATGAATGCGCGATCCAAGCGTATCAGGAGGCCGAAGTAGGGCTGGAGACAGCGGTTGGATTGTCGTGGGAGAGGATTGAGGAAAAAATGCGAGGGTGAGTTCGGGGTGGGGTTCGGATTTGAAATTTGGCACAGCGCCGCATCGACCTTCGCGGCCTGCTCCGAGGTAATTCACCGCCGCATCTTCACCAGCTCAACCAGCGCCGCCGATTCATGCCGTCGGGAGATTCGCTAGTTTAAGGCTTAGAATGCTGCGGCTGTTCAAGCGAAAAGATATGATCGGTGCCTAAGGAAGGGCTTTGTTGCCAGCCCAAACGCTTCAACCCGCGATGCAATCGCCTCGTCGGCTGCTGCGCGGTCGTGCCCGTCGCCGGGCGCTGCGGCTGACCACGCTTGCCTGGGTTTTCGGCTCCGTCTGGGCGACGGTCATTGCCGGCGCGCCGCTCACTGAATTCGCCCGTGGTCTTGGCCTGAGCAATTTTGGTTTCGGCGTGCTCGCGGCGATTCCGTTTCTGGCCACGCTTCTGTCTATACCGGCCGTCCTACTCACCGAGCGCACGGGCGCGCGCAAGCTCATCTTCCTCCTTTCCCTTTATACCCAGCGCCTGATGTGGATTCCGATCGCTCTGGTGCCGATCTGGATGATTCACCATGGACGGGCGATGTCGAGCGCGGTTTCCGGCGCCTTTCTCGTGCTCATGTTCTTCATGTATGCGGTTGGAAACATTGGCGGCCCTGCCTGGACCAGTTGGATGGCCGATATCGTTCCCGACCGCTCTCGCGGAAGATATTTTTCGATGCGCCGTCAGGTCGGAATTCTCTCCGGTATTCCCGCGGCGCTGCTCTCCGGTTGGCTGATGGATCGAAATCTCCGCAACGGCCTCGGGCAAGCGCAGTTATTGAATCTCTGCGCCATGATCTTCCTCTGGTCGACGGTTTTCGGCGTGGCCGACATCCATTTGTTTCATTACGTCGCCGACGTTCCCAAGGCGCCGCGACGGGTGAAATTGCTCGGCGCGTTCAGCGGGCCATTTAAAGACCGCCAATTTTTGTGGTTCGCCGGGTTCGTCGCCACTCTCGTTTTTGCCGTCAGCTTCATGGGGCAATTCGTCACCTTGTTTTTGGAAGAGCAGGTGCACGCCAGCAACATCGGAACGCAGATGATCACTCTCGTCGCGCCCATGCTGGCGCAATTGGCAGTGTTTTCAGCCTGGGGCGTGGCGGCCGATCGCATGGGAAAAAAGCCCGTGCTGGCTTTGGCGGCGCTTGGGCTGGTGCCGGTGGGTCTGGGGTGGATGGCTATGACCGAGCATCGTGTTTGGCTCGGTTATTTACTATCGGCATTGGGCGGCATGCTTTGGGCGGGGGTTGAAATCGCCAATCTCAATCTCGTGCTGGAACTTTCTTCCGGCGATGACGGTCAGGAGCCCGACAGCAGCTTCATTGCCGTCAACAGCGTCATCATCAACATCGCGGGATGTCTCGGTGGGATGGCGTCGGGATGGATCGCCCAGGGTTTAGCGCACATGCACTGGCAACCCATCGCCGGCATCAAGGCGTTTAACTTTTACGATGTGCTCTTTGCGCTAAGCGGTATTCTGCGGCTGCTCGCGGTGCTGGTTTTCCTGCCGCAGCTTAGAGAACCCAAGGCGCATCCCGCGCGCGAGGTGCTGCGGTTTATGTCCGCCAACATTTACAACAATCTTTTCAATGCGATTTTGCAGCCGTTACGCATGGCGAGAATTGCGGCAGATGGGAAAGCCCAGAACGAAAAAACCCCGGGCTAGAGCGGAATGCACATCAGTGTACAACATATCGACCAATGGCGCCGACTTCACCGCTTCGGTCGCCAACCTCGGCAAGACGGCCAGCGGGGGATCCGTGGTGTTGCCCGCGAGCGTTTACGCTGCGGTCGACGCCTTCGCGGCCGCCAACGGTTTGATGGCCGATGTGCCCGAGCCGACATCGTTCGGGTTGCTCGGTCTGGCTGCCGCCGGTGTTCTCGCCCGCCGACGCCGCTCTGCGTGAAAGCATTTGGGAATTCCGTACCTACGGCAGGTGCTTGTGATGCTCGACAAGATTGCTGCGGTTTGGCCACCGCGCTCGTTGCCGACGCATGACTCGGGGTCGATGTGGCTGGCTGGGCCTCGTCGCGCGACTCTTTCATTCACTACTCCCTGCCGGTTTTCCCGGCGCACTGTCCGATAACTAAGTCAAGACATAATTCCGCTTCCGGTTTTTGTCCTGTGTGAAAACGTGGATTATATTGCAGAATGCCGCAGCGTCGGACTGTTAAAATCTCTTACGCTATTGATTCGGTTCTCTACGGGAACCGGCGAAGCGTCCTGTCGTACCTCGACTTCTCCTCTGTGAACCCCCGGGTTGGAGCGCCGGCATTACCTGATGGCCTACTCAATGAAGTTGAAGCCGCGGCTAGGGCGGCTTGCTCGACCCGCACCATTCGCCGACTCATCAAAGCGGGGCGGCTGGAAGCCACAGACTACGGCACGGGGAAGCATCACAATTATCGAATCGCACCGACCGCCTTGGCCCGGCTCAACGATCCCCAGCCAAAACCCCGTCGCCAACGTCGATCTAGACAGCCATCCGCATCTGCTGCGGCTTCGCATGATTCGCTGCTGCCTGACTTTTAGTGAGCGGTGTGCCAACTGCGTTCCAGAGCGATGACCGCCGCTACGAATACGGCCAGCGACAGCGTGACAAGCCCGGTGAATAATCCGAATAGGAGCCTCCTCATCGGCGTTCACTTTACCGACTGACCAAAATCGCGTCAGCTTTCCGGTCGTTCCAATAGCGCCGGGGCTGGGGGCACTATTGGGGTTGCCTGTGGGCTGAAACTTGTCCGTTCTGTAGACCAGATATGCACTCCCGTCGAATTGAATCATGCGTCGGCACAAATTTCCCAAGTTCACAGTATGAATTGCGAGAGGGACGTCGTTTTTTGCAACGGAAAAACTAACGGTCCGATTAAAAAGGCCGAAAGCGTTCGCGTTCGCGCGCACGCGGCCATTTGGTCACGTTCAATTCAAGCATGACGACCCCAAGTGTTCTTCGGCATAATCGGCATAAACATCGATTTTTCCCTGATTTTCCGGGCAAAAATGGACAGTTGCATATTGAAGTTGAACAGTAGTCCTCCATAGTAGGGAAATGCAGCAGGCAGAGCGTTTCTTGGTAAGAAACAACGAGGGGATTTGTACCTGTTTCTGCTTTGCCACCATGCACAGACCATCGGAGGCTTTAATGTGTGGCATTAAATTGAGGGTTCGCTCGCGTCGTTCGTCGTCGGGGTTAATGAGCGCTATTTGGGTGCTGCTCGCAGGAGCGGTTGCTTTGAATGTCGCTGCCCCGCGCGCGCGAGCAAGCGTGATTACCGGGGGCATTTCGTTCTTTGGGAACGTGACGCCTTATCTGACCACCACGGGAACAGGCACGCCGGCTACCGATTTCACGTTGGCCAAAAGCCTTGTGTTCGGTCCGAGCACCGTGGCTTCAGGCGCGAATGGTTCATTTTCCGGGATCGCGGCGGGGACGCCGGTCACGATGTACAGCCCTCTGGAGATCAATTCACCCTCTTTACCAGTCCCTGCCACCACGCCGTTGTGGCAGGTGGTCAGCGGCGGCGTGACGTACAGCCTTACGCTCTCGACGCTGACCGAGCCGCTGGACACGTCGACGGCCCTGGAGCTTACAGGCGCGGGAGTGCTTACGGATGGGAATCCCGCGGATGCGAGCACGGGCACCTGGGTGGCGACATTTACCACGTCGGGTTCAACCTATAGTTGGAATGCAAGTTCGGCCGCGACTGTTCCTGAGCCGGCCGCGCTTGCGCTCGTGGCGTTCGGAGGCCTGGCGCTTCTGAGGCGTCGGTAGCATTTCGATTTGTGAGATTCAACGCGCTTATCAGCTTTCCGGTCGTTCCAGGGGGATGGGTGCTGGCGGCAGGTGCTGGTCAAGCTGCTGAGGATCGCCGCAGTCTGGCCACCTCGCTCACCTCCAGGTAGGCACCCAATCGATTGTGTCCATTGCATGAAACGCACTACTCGCACGGCGCCGGGGTCGTCCGGTTCACATTCTGGACACCATCTAATCCTGCCTTATCGGGGTTTGGTTACCATGACCACGGTGATGCGAATTTCGCCCTTGGGTCGG
>JBEKHH010000085.1:0-14694 GCA_050012375.1 Tepidisphaeraceae bacterium | reverse complement strand
GTTGCTCAATCAGTTTGGCCGAGTGTGCCGACGGTTGGACCGCATCGACCGCAGATACCTGGCTTGGGTTCAATTGGCCAGCTGTATAATCTTCATGCGGCAGGGTTTTTTCCCTTAGCCCTAAACGAGGAAGGGCGCCGAATAATCACGATGCGTGTCACTCGATTTCCACTTCGACGACGTGCTCATTGCGGTCGTCGTTCATCGGCAATGTTTTTTGCGGCTGATCCACTCCGTCCAAGGCCACGCGCTTGACGATCCTGCCGCTGCCGGAGTTGGAGAAGTTGATGTGATAGAAGGTTTCGCGGTGGCGGTAGTGGATCTTGAACGATTGCCAATCGGCCGGGAGACAGGGGGCAAAGCGCAGATGGTCTACTTCCAAGTGCAGCCCCAGCAGCGATTCGGTGATCAGGCGGTACATCCAACCGGCCGAGCCGGTGTACCAGGTCCATCCGCCCATGCCGGCGTGCTGCGGATTCAAATAAACGTCGGCGGCGACGACGTAGGGCTCGACCTTGTACTTATGGATTGCCGCGGCGCTGGCGCCATGGCGGATCGGATCGATGAGCCGGAAGAGTTCCCATGCCCGCGCACGATCGCCGGCGGCGGCGAAAGCCATGACGGTCCAGATGGCGGCGTGGGTGTATTGGCCGCCGTTCTCGCGCACGCCCGGCACATATCCCTTGACGTAGCCGGGGTCGAGGTCGGACTTGTCAAACGGCGGCTCGAACAACTGGATGAGGCCGACGTCGCGATTCACAAGCTGCTGGTCCACGGCGGCCATGGCCCGGCGCGAGCGGTCGGGGTCGGCGGCGCCGGAGAGCACGGACCAACTTTGGGGAAGTGAGTCGATCCGGCATTCGGGGTTGGATGCCGAGCCGAGCGGCTGGCCGCTGTCGAAGTATGCGCGCCGGTACCACTGGCCGTCCCAGCCATGCTCCTCGATGTTCACGCGGAGCTTTTGCGCCTCCGATGCGCACAAATTCGCAAATGTTTCGTCCTGCCGTCGCCTTGCTAAAGCTTCGAATTGCACGAGCACGTCGTACAGGAAAAAAGCGAGCCAGACGCTTTCTCCCTTGCCATGGGCGCCGACGAGATTCATTCCGTCGTTCCAGTCGCCGGTTCCCATCAGGGGCAGGCCATGCTCGCCGAAGCGCAGGGCATGGCGTATGGCGCGGGCGCAATGTTCATAGACGGTGGCGGATTCGTCGGATCGGGCGGGCAGGTCGTAATAGCTGTCCTCCTCGGGCCCAACGGATCGGCCCTCCAAGAACTGCGCTTTCTCGTCCAGCACGCCGGTGTCGCCGAGGGCCGCGACGTAGCGGCAGGCGGCATAAGGAAGCCAGAGGAAATCGTCGGAGATGCGTGTGCGAATGCCGCGGCCCAAGGGCGGGTGCCACCAGTGCTGCACGTCGCCCTCGCGGAACTGGCGTGCGGCGCAACGGAGAATTTGTTCGCGGAGGACCGCCGGTTGCGCGTGGACGAGGGCCATCACATCCTGAAGTTGGTCGCGGAAGCCGAAGGCCCCTCCGGATTGGTAGAACCCGCTGCGTCCCCACACGCGAGAGGCGAGCACCTGGTAGAGCAGCCAGCCGTTGGCGAGGAAGTTGACGGAAGGATCGGGCGTCTCGACGTGGACGGCGCCCAGCGTTTGGTTCCAGAAGGCCCAGACCGTCTCCAACGCGGCGCGGGCCGAACCCACGCCGCGGAAGCGATTGACCAGATTGCGCGTGTCCGTCAAATCCCGGCCGGAGCCAAAGGTGAAGACAATCTCGCGATCCTGGTTTTCGGCCAGATCGACCGGGACCTGCATGGCGGCACAAGGGTCGAAGCCGGCGCCGACTCGGCCGGAGAGTCGGGCGCGGGAGAGGCAGGCGGGGTTGGCGGGGATTCCGTTGCGGCCGATAAATTCGCCGCGGTTGCCGGTCACGGTCCTGATTGATTCACTGGAGTCGAGAAATACGACGCGATCGGCGAACTCGCTGTTGTAGGCGTTGCTGGCCAGCAGCGCGCCGGTCTTGGGATCGACCTCGGTGACGACGTGCGGCGAGTGGGTCTCCCGCCGATCGCCCAGGACCAATGCAAAGAAAGCGGTGACCGACAGTCGCCGCGGCCTGCCGGAGGCGTTGCGCAACTTGAGGGTGACAAACTTCACTGGGGCATCGGTTGCAACGTACATGCACATTTCGCTCGAAAGGCCGTCCTCCGTGTACTCGAAGACGCTGTAGCCGAAGCCGTGGCGGGTGGTGTAGGGCATGGGCCCGCGTGCGGGCAAGGGCGAGGGGGACCAGAAGCGGCCGCTGTCTTCGTCGCGGATGTAGAAAGCCTCGCCGCTGACGTCGCCGACGGCGTCGTTGTTCCACGGCGTGAGGCGGAAGGACTGCGCGTTTTCACACCACGTGTAGGCGCCGCCGCTTTCGCTGACGACGGTGCCGAAGAAGGGGTTGGCCAATACGTTGGCCCAAGGCGCCGGCGTGGGGGACTCGGCGGTGGTGGTGATGACGTACTCGCGGCCGTCAGGCGTGAAGCCGCCGATTCCATTGAAGGCAACGAGGTCATGGCGGGGCACCTCGACGGCCAGGGGGACTTCGGGGCGGCGGCTTCGGACGGGCCTGAACCTCGGCACGGGCAGGTCAAGTCCCGTGCGCCGGTCCATCTGCTCGGCGAGGGTTCCGGCGGTGTCGCTGACGATCACGCGAGAAACGGTCTGCATCAGGACTTTGTCTTCGTCGGAGATTTGCTCCAGGCGGCGAATGAATATCCCGCCGGGCTTGTCGAGCAGGTTTGCCTCCGACCGGGAGGTAATCACGGCGATGATCTGGTCCTGAAGTATTTGGCGGTATCCGGACTGATCTTCATTCCAGATGACCAGGTCGACCGCCAGGCCGTGCACGCGCCAATAGGCGCGAGCCTGCACGAGTTGACGAACGAGGTTGATTTGCGACTGGTCAGCGACGCGGAGCAAGACAATGGGCAAATCGCCGGAAATGCCGTAGCCCCAGAGGCCCGATTGGCCGCGGCGATTGCGGGCAATCACGCTGGCGGAGGCGCGCAACGAAGGGTTGGCGTAGAGGATGCTGCTGGCCATTCGTCCGTAGAGCTGGGTGTCGGCTTCCGCGGCGTCGAGCTGGCGCAAGACGACCTGGCTGTGGGTCCAGGCGAGTTCAAAAACGCGGTCGGCGAGATGGCGGTCGTGGTATTTCTCGGCCAGGGCCAGGGCGCCTTGGTAGGTCTCGGCGGCGCCGGTGACGAGATGGAGTTGCACGGCTTCATCCGGGGCGATGATGACCGTATTGCGTATGGCCACGATCGGGTCCAGGACCGACCCCTCGCTGTCGGACAGGGAAGAGCGGTGCATGGCCGCGGGGTCCGCCAGTGAACGAGCCCGGCCGACGAATTCGGCGCGGGACGTTTCATAGGAAGTGGACGTGGCGGCGGCGCCATGGACCATCATCAGATGGAGCATCCAAGGCGGGCGCTCTCCGGCGGAGCGCGGGCGGCGGGTGCATAGGATCGCCTGCCGCTGACGAACGAGCTGGGTTTGAACGAACAGGTTGCTGAAGGCGGGATGGGCGGCATCGGCGGCGGGGGGGGCCAGCACGACCTCGGCGTAACTGGTCAACTCAATGGTGCGCGGGTTTCGTCCGCGGTTGGTGATGGTGATGCGGCGCAGTTCGATGTCGTCCTCCGGGGAAACGCTGATCTCCAGATGGGACTCGATATCCCCGTCACGACGGCGGAACTCGGCCCGCCCCTGGGAGTAGATGGCCTCGAAGGCAGTGGGTCGTTTGGCGGTGGGCTGCTGGGCCGCGGACCAGAATTCGCCGGTCTTGACATCGCGGAGATAGCAGAAGGTTCCCCAGCAGTCGCGGGTGGAATCCTCGCGCCAGCGGGTGACGGCCAAATCGCGCCAGCGGCTGTAGCCGCCTCCCGCGGCGGTGACCGCGACGTGATAGCGGCCGTTGGAAAGCAGGTGCACCTCGGGCACGGCGGTCTGTGGAGTGGTGAAGACGCGGAAATTCCGCTCGGCTTCAGCCAAAGCGCCCTGGGTGTGGGATACCTCGGCGGCGTGCGGATAAACCGACGGCGCCTTGGGCACGCGCTCCTGGAGGAGCAGGTCTGTGGCGCGAAAGGCTCGATCGGAATCGAAACGGCGCTGCATGGGCCGGTCGAGCAGCACATACGCCAGCGCGAGCAGCACCATTCCCTGGTGATGCGCCATATAGGAGCGCACGGTGGCGCTGTCCTGCCCGCGCGGCAGGCGAGCCGGCGCATAATCCACCGCCTCATAAAACCCATAGCCATCGAGACGGCCATCCCGCGCCAGTCGGCGAAGGTTGGCGCAAGCGGGCTCGGCATCCACCATCAGCGCCAGCGCGCTGGCGTAGGGCGCGACCACCAGATCGTCGGCCAGCCCCCGTTTGAATCCCAGCCCCGGAACGCCGAAGGCCTTGTATTGGTAATTGCGTTGCACATCGGTCTTGGTGTATCCGGACTCGGAGACGCCCCAGGGTACGCCGCGCTCCCGCCCATACTCGATCTGGCGGCGCACCACCGTGTGATAGGTCTCGTCGAGCAGGGTGTGCCGGTAGGTGGGCATGACCAGCAGGGGCATGAGGTATTCGAACATCGACCCGCTCCAGGAGAGCAGGGCCATTCCGCGGCCGGTGTTGGTCAGCGAACGCCCGAGGCGGAACCAATGCTCCTGCGGAAGTTTGCCCTGGGCGATGGCGACAAAGCTTGCCAGGCGCGCTTCCGAGGCGAGCAAATCGTAAAAGCCGGTGTCGAAGCGGCGATCGCCGACGTTATATCCAATGTTGAGGAGATGGCGGTCCTTATCGTAGAGAAAGGCGTAGTCGATGTCGGCCAATTCGCGGCAGCGGAGGGCCAGTTGCTTCAACTGGGAGATTGTTTTGGCCGCGTTCTCAGACGCCGCAAGGAGCGCGGCGTGTCCTTCGACCCCGAGCGCCGCGCCGATTGCGGGCGGCAGCTTCGGCTCGAGCCGCGCCACGTCGTTCAAGGTCGGCATATCGCCGAGCTGCAACTTCTCCACCCAATCGGCGAGTTGACTGACCTCTTCGGAAAACTGGCGGCATTCCCGCTGCAAAGCCTGCGCCCACCATTTCAATTCGTCAGGCTCATTGGGTCCGATCGTGGACGTCAGCTCGCCGGCTGCCGCGGCCAGTTGCCGCAGGAGCGTTTGGGATTCGGACAATGCCGGCGGCGGCGCTGCCAGGCTCCGGCGCAACGGCTCGAGGCGGGCGATGATTTGGGGCGGGGCTTGGGCGCCGGGTGCGCGAGCCGCTTCCAACAAAAGCTCCAGCGTCGCCCCCAGGGCCGCGAAGACCACCGGACGGAAGATCCTCCGGCCGGGCAGGTCATCCAGCCCCGCAGCCAGGGTGAGCAAATGTCCGGAAAGGTTTCCGCTGTCAACGGTGGAAATATACATCGGCCGAAGGGGTTCAAGCGTCCGGGTGTCGTACCAGTTGCAGAAATGGCCTCGATAGCGATGGAGCTTGTCCAGCGTTGCCAGGGTCCGGGTCGTCCGCGCGATCAGCTCGGCGAGGGGGATGTAGCCGAAGTCGTAAGCGGCCAGATTCGCCAGCAAGGACAGGCCGATGTTGGTGGGGGAGGTTCGATGGGCCGCTCCCAGCGGGGGTTCTTCCTGAAAGTTGTCCGGGGGAAGGTAGTTGTCGAGCGGCCCGACAAAGGTCTCAAAAAACCGCCAGGTGCGCCGGGCGACGCTTCCCAGAAAAGCCAGGTCATCGGGGGTCAGGCGAGGTCGGTGGAGCTTCACCGGCCGACTCAACCAAAATGCAATGGCCGGCGACGCCAGCCAGAGGCCGATCACCGGCGCCGCCACGGACAGCGCATCGGGGCGAAAGAGGCACAGAGCCGATGCCGCCAATGTCGCGACGATCGGCTGCACCCACATCGAGGCGTAGTATCCGGAAATGTCGGCACAAGCGTTGCGCTGCGCATCACGGGAGGTTCGCCACTCCAACAGCCTGCGGCCGGTGAGCAGCATTCGCACCACGGTGCGGCCGATCGCCTCGAGGCTGATGAACGCGTCGTAGGGCAAACACGCCAGGGCAAATGCCTGCCGCAACACCTGGCGTGAAATGGAGTTTCCCACCGAGTGCAGGTGCTGATCGAGGGGGAGGTCGCCGGGCCGGCGGTTCAGGTCCGCCGCCCCATTGAGAATCGCCGGGAGCAGCAAAATCCCGATGACCAGAAACGTATAAAGCAGAGCGCCGCCGGGCAGGAACCAACCGACAATCAGGAGCGTGAGCAACGCGCCCGGCATCAAGCTGCGGCGGACGTTGTCCAGGATTTTCCATCGTGACAGCGGCGAGATCGGATTGGGCGTTGGGCTGCCGTCGGCTCCCAGCACGCGCGCCAGCAGCCACGGCGTGATCTGCCAGTCCCCGCGAATCCAACGTGAGCGTCGGCTCACTTCGGCCGGGAATGACGAGGGATACTCCTCGAACAGCATGACATCGCTGACGAGACCGGCTCGGGCATGTCCGCCCTCGAGCAGGTCGTGGCTGAGAATGCGGTTTTCCGGCAACCGCCCGCGGATCGCTTGCCGGAACACGTCCACGTCATAAATCCCCTTGCCGATAAACGACCCCTCCTCGAAGACGTCCTGATAAACGTCGGATACCGCGTGCGTGTAGGGGTCGATGCCGGGGTCCTCAGCGAAGAGCCGTGCGAATCGGGACCGGCCCGCGCTGGGTATGCTGATGCCGATGCGCGGCTGAAGGATGCCATATCCCTGTGTCACGCGACCGAGCGTTTCGTCATAGTGTGGGCAGTTCAGGGGGTGAGCCATCGTGCCCACGAGTTGCAGCGCCGAATCACGCGGGAGCTGCGTGTCGCTATCCAGGGTGATCACATAGCGAACGTTTTCCAAGGCGTCAGTTGCGCCGACGATCGTGTCGAACCGGCCATCCTCGCCGCGCAACGCCCCGTTGAAGTTTTCGAGCTTGCCACGCTTGCGTTCCCACCCCATCCAGGCGTTCTCGCCGGCATTCCAACGCCGGCCCCGGTGGAAGAGAAAGAAGTGGCCCCTTGCCTTTGCCTCCTCGCCGGCGGCTTCAGCTTCATCGGCACGAGCGTCGCCATCGCCGGTTTCGCCATTCCGGCCGCCGACCGCGTATTTGGCATTGAGCGCTTCAATTCCGTCGCGCGCCTTCTGCAACAGGGCCTGGTCCTCGGGCATTGTTTCCTGGGGCGCGTCGCGGAAGTCGCTCAGCAGTGCGAACGACAAGTTTGGGTCGCGGTTGGCCAGAAAGTGAACTTCCAGGGCTTCGAGTAATTCTTCGATCTCCTTGCTGTCCGTGAGGATCGCCGGGACCGCCACGACCGTGCGGTGCTCGGGTGGGATGCCTTTCAAAAAATCCATCCGCGGCAGGATTCGAGGACGCACCAATAACATCGCCCCCCAATGAATCAACGCCACCGCCAGTTGGCTTGTGCAGGCAAACAGCAGCACGGCCAACGCGGCAAGGCCCCAATGCCCCAGCCCCGAGTGCCCAAAGGCCCATTGCCCAAGCCCCCGCCGAGCGGCCCACGAAACGACGAGGCCCGTCGCCACCGCCGTGGTAACAACAATGGAAGAGAGATAGATTGCCAGGGGAAAACGCCGGCCCAGCCGACGCACCGTTTGATCCACGGTGGATCGGTGCAGAACCGACCGATCGAGAATCCGCCGGCCTTGGCCGACGAGGAAATACCCCACGTGCCCGGTGCGTCTGCTCTGCTCGGCGTCGCCATCGCCGCCGGCGCCTTTACCGGCCAACTCCACCGCTCGGCGCGACACTTCTTCTTCCGACAGCGGGCTGCGTTTGGCGATCTCCTCGACGGCGTGGCGGTATTGATCGCGGGTTGTGAAATCCATTCGTGGATATACTCCGGCGGGTTCGGTGCGCAGGATGTGCTCCACGCCGCTCATCGTCTCCACGAAATCGCGCCAGTCTATTGCCCCCAAAAGCCGCAGGCTCCCGATGCTGTTGCCGATGGAGACCTGGTCGGCGGCCTGATGCTGGCTGGCCTGCTGGAAAGCCATTTCGATGGTCTGTCCCTGCTCGGCGACGCGGTGTTCCAACCAGGTGATGGGGAAGACCAGCGCTTGTCCCTGGCCCTGCATGCGGCTGGCGAACTCGGCGATGAAGGCGGTGGTCAGCGGCGGGTTTTCCTTGACCATTTCGGCCAAGACCAGCACAACCTTGGCGGGCGCCGCGGATGCCACCTCGAGCATGCGATCGATCCAGTAGGCGGCCCTCTCTCGCTCGCGCCGCCCGGCCGCCACCCGCGCAACCACGCGCCGCAGATTCTCCAAAAGCGCCAGTCGGAGCATGATGGGGATTGCCCAAAGCTCGCCGAGTCGCAGCGGGGTCACCGACTGGTACGAGGCCACGAAGGCGCGGAGGCTCTCGGCATCCACGCGGCCATCGCCGTGGGAGATCAACTCCAGCGCGATGGCGTAGGCGCGCGGGTAACCCGCCGACGGCCCGTTGGTCAGCCTTGGCAACTCGCGGCTATAGCCGCGGGGCAGATGCCTGCGCGCGGTGCGGATTTGCTCCTCGATCAGGTGGTAGTTGTCGAGAAACCACTCGGCCGCCGGCGTGATCCGCCGGCCGCGCGCCACCGCGCCGGTCACAAGCTCGTAAGCCTCACCGAGCAACTGCTCATTGTCGGAGAGGCGGCGAAGAAGCTGGTCGGGACCGCGGCTGCCGCTGACGCTCACCTCGTGCCAACCGGCCAGCATCTTGGCATGGCGATCCAATTGATCGACGCTGTATAACTCATCGCGGAGCGGCTGCTCTTCGGGTTGGGAGGGCGACTCTTGGTTCCCATCAAATGATTGGCGCCACCTTATTAAAGGTTTCAGCCTTCGGGTGACTTTCGGAAGGTCAAACAGCAACTTGCGTCTGCTCCAGTTCGCTCAGATTCAGGCTTTTCCTTCGCATCGTTGACGCCGGCTGGCAAAAAAGCAACGGCGTTTCTGCCCGATGCGGGGGGGAGCGGTGCGAACGCGAAATCAAACTATAGCGTAACGGATCGCACAACCTAGTTGAATGTGAGCTTCACCCCATCGGCAGGCTCAAGCATTCCCATTCCAAAACATCCGCGACCAGGCGAAGAGCTTTGGATCGTCGTCCACGACGAAGACGAACGAGCGTTGCTCCGAGACCACATAATAACCTCGACATCGCGGTGGCCGGGCCAATAACTGACACAACCATCCGCATTTAGCAAGAATCGGCATGTGAGAACATGCCCTCAGACCCATGGTCCTACAACCATATGTGATGGAAATTACTTGTTATGACACCCCGTTTGATTGCCGATTCCTAACGCGTTGAGCCAGATGGGATTGCTTGTCGGCAGAAACTATTGCCTGTCGGCAGAAACTTAGAGTCATGAACCAAGCTCTATTGAATAAGATTAAGAACGTTCCGCAACTTCCCTCACTCCCGGCGGTCGCCCTCAGGGTCTTGGAACTGGTTAAGCAGAACAATCAGAGTCTGGGCAGTGTTGCCAAGGTGATTTCCAATGATCCGGCGCTTACGGCCAAGGTGCTCAAAACGGTCAACAGCAGCTTCTATGGCCTACCTCACCAAGTCAGCACGATTAACCACGCGATCGTGTTGCTGGGCATGCAAACCGTCAAGACGCTGGCCTTGGGCTTTTCCCTAGCCGGCAGCATGAACTCCAACAAGAGCCCCAGCTTCGATTACGTCCGTTTCTGGAGGCAGAGTCTTTTTTCCGCCGTTGCCGCGCGCACCCTGGCCAAGTCGCTCTATATCAAGGATCCTGAAGAGGCGTTTCTCATCGGGCTGCTGTCGGACATCGGCACGCTGGCGATGCACCGGGCGCTTGGGGCCGAGTATGACCAGTTGCTTGAAGCCAGCGAGGGCGATCAGGTGGAATTGGTCCGCCTTTCGCGCGAAAAATTCGACCTGGACCACGCACAAGTGGGCGGGGCGATGGCCGAGCATTGGAAGTTTCCCTCGGCCATCGTCGAGTCGATTCGCCAGCACCATAACCTCGCCGAGGGCGGCTGCCTGCCGGGGAGCCTGGTGGAAATTGTTTACAGCGGCGTGCTGTGCGGTCAGGTCTTCTCCGCCAAGCGGGGGGGAATGCTTGAACGCGCCAAAAGAGAACTGACCGCCCGATTCAGGCTGAGCGACGCGAAAATCACCGCGATCTTCGAGGAAATTGACGCCCAGGCCAAGGAACTGTCGGATCTGTTTGAAGTCGCCATCGAGCCGAGCCGCAGCTATCACGACATCGAGGAAGAGGCGCGTCAAGCCCTGGAGGAAATCACTCTGCAATCGCAGATCCAGACCCGGCAAGTCGAAGTGCAGAACCAAAAATTGAAGACCGAAGCGGCCACGGATGGCCTCACCGGACTGGCCAACCGCCATTACTTCGACGAGTTCATCGCCCAGGCGTTTGAGGAGGCCGCCTGGTCGGGGCAATCTCTGTCCCTGCTGTTCCTGGACCTGGATAAGTTCAAATCGATCAACGACGCCCACGGCCATCAGGCGGGCGACAATGTGTTGGTGCGCACGGCGAAGATCGTCAAGGCCGTCGTCAGCGAGCGTGATCTGGCCGCTCGCTATGGCGGCGAGGAAATGGCCGTCGTCCTCAAAGGAAAGGACTCTTCCGCCGCTCTGGTCATCGCCCAGGAGATCCTTCGCGGCATCCAAAGCGAGTCCATTTCCTTCGCGGGCAAGAAGATTTCCGTCACTGCCAGCATCGGAGTGGCAACGGTTGATTCGCAGCGCTGTGTCCAATCGCCGGAAGAGCTGATCGGCGCGGCGGATCGAGCGGTGTACGCGGCGAAGGAAGCCGGCCGCAATTGCGTGCGGGCGTCTTCTGCCGCAATGCAACGCGGCGCCGCCTGAGTCAATCGCTAACAAGATCCCCGAAAACCTCGCCCATCGCCTGTCGATCGAGTGAGAGTTGTGATTTCGTTTGCAAGGAGATTTGCCCGACGCTCGCGGGGCGGCCGCGGCGGAGCGCGCCGCCATCGCGCCATCGGGACCGCTCTCGAACCGCTGGAAAAGCGCATTCTGCTCACCTGGATCGGCGCTCTCAGCGGCAACACCAACGACGCGGCCCACCAATACAACAATGCCGCCAACTGGTCCAGCGGGGCCATCGAAGATTCCTTCGCCGGCGCGACATTCACCGGCAATACAACCCTCTACTTCACCGCCAACCACACCACCGGCGCCGGCGGGCTGAACCTGGGCTACAGCGGCAATTACAGCCTGACCTTTATGTCGTCCAGCACGACGGCCAGCACGCTGACATTGGACGGCAGTATTTCCGCGGGCGTTGCCAACCAGAGCGTCACCATCGGTGATGTGACCAACACAGATGATCTGAACCTATCCTTGGGCGCTGCGGGGATTTCATTCAATACGGCTTCCGGGGAGCAACTGGTCATCGCCAACGTCGTCTCCGGCGCGCACACGCTGGCCGTGGCGGGGACGGGCGCGGTGGCGCTGGCCGGAGCCAACAGCTACAGCGGGGGTACGACGTTGCCTTCGGGGGCGACGCTGGACATCAACAGTTCGACCGCCATCGGAACAGGAACGCTGACTATCAACGGGGGAACGATCGACAACACCAGCGGCTCGGCCATCACGCTCAGCACTAACAACGCTCAGACCTGGGGCGGGAATTTCACGTTCAACGGCACCAACGCCCTGAACCTCGGGACCGGAGCGGTGACGCTGGGCGCCAGCCTGAGCGTCACCGCCAACGGCAGCCCACTGACGGTGGGCGGAGTGATCGGAGACGGGGGCAATGGCTACGGCATCACCGAGGCGGGAAACGGTACGTTGGCGTTGTCCGGGACGAACACATTTTCGAGTGGCATGACATTGTCGGCCGGCACGCTCGACATCAACAACGCCGCGGCGATCGGCACGGGGACGTTCACGATCAACGGCGGCACGATCGACAATACGAGCGGCGGGGCGATCACCCTCAGCAACAACAATGCGCAGACCTGGGGAGCAAATTTTACATTTGGTGGAACGAACAATCTTAATCTCGGCACCGGCGCGGTGACGTTGGGTGGAAGCCTTCAGTTGACAACCGGCGCGGGCAATCTGACGGTGGGCGGCGCCATCGGAGACGGGGGCGATGATTACGGTTTGACTAAGTCCGGGTCGAGCGGCACGCTGACGCTTTCGGGGAACAACACGTTTTCGGGCGAAATGGCGTTTACGTCCGGCTCAACGGGCGGGCAGTTGAACATTAACAGCGCAACCGCCACCGGTTTTGGGGAGTTCGCGATCAACAGCGGCACGACGCTCGACAACACCAGCGGCGCCCCAATTACTCTCACCAGTAACAGCTCGATCCATTGGAATGGCAGTTTTACGTTTGCCGGGACGAACAACCTGAGCTTTGGCGCCATCCCGGTGCCAATGAGTTCGAGCCATACGGCGACGGTCAACGCCGGCACGCTTGAGATCGACGGTGTCATTTCAGGTACTGGTTACAAGGCAACCAAGGCCGGAAACGGCGGGCTGACTCTTGCCGGCGCCAACACCTATACCGGCGGCACACTTCTCAACGCCGGCACGCTCAACATCGACAACGCGTCCGCGGTTGGCACGGGCCTGCTTACGATCCATGGCGGAACGATCGACAACACCTCGAGCGGATCGATCACTCTCAATAACAACGCGCAATCCTGGACCGCAGACTTCACGTTCGCGGGGACGCAACCGTTGAATCTCGGCACCGGCGCTGTAGCGATAAACACCGCCCGAACGGTGACGGTCACCGCCAATACATTGACGGTCGGTGGCGTCATTACCAGTACCCACGTGCTGACCGAGGCGGGCAGCGGCGCGCTGACGCTCTCGGGCGCAAGCGCAAGCGCATTCACAGGTGGAGTGACACTCGACGCCGGCAGCACCCTGAACATCAACAACGCGGCGGCCCTCGGTACGGGGAGACTCACGATCAGCGGCGGCACGATCGACAACACCAGCGGCTCAGCAATCACGCTCAGCACCAATAACGCCCAGACCTGGGGCGGAGACTTCACCTTCGTGGGAAGCAATCCCCTGAATTTGGGCACGGGCGCGGTGACGCTGGGCGCCAGCCGCACGGTGACCGTCTCCGGCAGCACGCTGACCGTCGGCGGGGTCATTGGAGACAGCGGCAACAACTACAGCATAACCAAGGCGGGCGCCGGCATACTGACCTTAACGGGTAGTAACACATTTGGCGGCGGAGTGACGATCAACGCCGGCACGCTGTTGGCGAACGATGCCGGTGGTTCTGCAACCGGCGCCGGCGCCGTTGCCGTCAACAATGGTGCAACGCTCGGCGGCACAGGGACCGCCAGCGGGGCCGTTACCGTCAATTCCGGCGGCGCCCTCGCGCCGGGCAACGGGGCGACTTCGATCTTCAATACCGGCAATCTCATCCTCGACCCTGATTCCAATCTCGACATTGTCCTCAACGGAAATACCGCCGGCTCCGGATACGACCAGGTCAACGTCACCGGCTCGGTAACCGTCACGAGCAGCATACTGTCTCTCTCGGGCACTCGATCCGCCCACGACGGCGCCCTCCTGACAATCATCAACGACGATGCGAGTGATGTGCTCACCGGCACATTCCAGGGCCTTGCCCAAGGCGCCACCACAATATTCAGCGGCGTCACCTACACCATCAGCTATCAAGACGGAACAGACAGCGACGTCGTACTGACAGCCGACCCGGCCACCACGACCACGGCGGTTGTCTCTGGCGCCAACCCATCACTGTTCGGTCAATCCGTGACGTTCACCGCCACGATTTCATCCTCCGCCACCGGCACACCGACCGGGATGGCAACCTTCTTCGATGGCTCGACAACGCTCGGAACCGGAACGCTGGACGGTTCTGGCCAAACCACGCTCAGCACGTCGGTGCTGTCGGTCGGAAGCCACTCGATCACGGTCGTGTACGGCGGCGACACGAACTTCACGACCAGCACGTCCTCGGCGCTAACGCAGACGGTGGATCAGGATGGGACCACCAGCGCGGTGTCCTCTTCCGCCAATCCCTCGGTCTTCGGTCAATCGGTGACATTCACAGCCACCGTGGCAGCCACGGCCCCAGGTGCGGGCACACCGACCGGTACGGTAACTTTTGAAGACGGCTCGACAACGCTAGGCACCGGCACGCTGGACGGTTCCGGCCAAACCACGCTCAGCACGTCGGCGCTGTCGGTCGGAAGCCACTCGATCGCGGTCGTCTACGGCGGCGACACGAACTTCACGACCAGCACGTCCTCGCCGCTAACGCAGACGGTGGATCAGGATGGGACCAGCAGTTCGGTGTCCTCTTCCGCCAATCCCTCGGTCTTCGGTCAATCGGTGACATTCACAGCCACCGCGACGGTCACGGCCAACGTCCCCGGCTCGGGCACGCCGACCGGCACGGTAACTTTTGAAGACGGCTCGACAACGCTAGGCACTGGCACATTGGACGGCTCGGGTGTCGCGACGCTGAGCACGTCCGGCCTGTCGGTCGGGAGCCACTCGATCACGGTCGTGTACGGCGGCGACACGAACTTCACGACCAGCACGTCCTCGGCGCTAACGCAGACGGTGGATCAGGATGGGACCACCAGCGCGGTGTCCTCTTCCGCCAATCCCTCGG
>JBEKHH010000084.1:0-15617 GCA_050012375.1 Tepidisphaeraceae bacterium | reverse complement strand
CACGTCAAATATACTTGCGCGAAAATGGCCGGAATTTAGCGCGCGTGCCGAACGCGAACGGGGTGAAAGCTGACGGATCCTGGACATAATCTTGACGCCGGAAGGTATTTGAGGTCCAGTTTTGTCCATGGACGCCAAACAATATGCCGCAGGTTTCAAACAGTTGGCGGACGAGGCGGAAAAGCTGTGGGAGCAGGCGAAGAAGGATGTCGAAGTTTTTCAGGAACACATAGTCCACTGGCGTCAACGTCCACTGATGACGAGGAAGCGATTGGCTAATATGTTGAGAGAGCTTCTGGGGATACCTGGTCGACGTTTCATAGATGTGAAAAAGCAGTCAGCTAAGGCACAACGGGCGGATGAAGCGGACATCAAGGAACTGTTAAAGAATCCGCTCCGCGCGGCGCAGTTGTGGGCTTCACAAATTGCGCCAAGACGCATTGAACCGGTCGCCGACAAGGCAGGCTTAGTTACAATTGCAGCATTTAAGAACAACTATATCCTTTCGCCGGCAAAACTTTGCGTTGAGCTGACGACTTACCTGACTCGATGCCCGACATCTCCCTCAGGGACTTGGGTTTGGTCCGAAATCGTCATTGAATGCCTGCGCAAAGATTTTCCCGTAGAATTCGGTCCCATTAGTAATAATGATCCGTGGGCCCCCGCGATAACGACCATCACGGCGTGCAAAATACTTGCCCAGCAAATCGAAGCCGCGGCCGCTCTGCGGTCCCCGAAATGGTCACAGCCGATGCAAAAAAAGGAAATGGCTGAACGGCTGGGAATCACGGTAAAAATTCTCAATGTGCTTATCGACAAGGGCGTGTACATACTCGAAGACTTGAATATGCAACAGACCCACAGAATGCGCCTTGATGGCCTTGCGCCGGAAGTCCGATCGCGCATTTGCAAGCCGCCGGTAAAATAAGCCCTGGCTTCCAACTCACGCTTACTGATTCCAACTCACGCCTTGGCGGCTTTAGCGACGTTTTCCGCTGGTTTTTCCGATACTTGTCGCGGTATTGTCAGGGCGTCGTGGAAAAACAAAAAACATTCCAGCCCTTACGCCGCGCCGCGATGCGTCTTGGCCTGCCACCTTCTTGGCTTCGTGCTGAAGTGATCGCCGGCCGTATTCCTGCGTTGCGCGTCGGGAAGAAAATATTAGTCAATCCAGAGGCTGTTGAACGGGTGCTTTTGGACCGCGCTGGTGAAGCCGCGTCGGCGGAACCGGGGAGCGTCAATGCCTGATCCCGCGACTCAACCCGACGCGGATCCACTGCTGGTTGACGCGGCGGAAGTTTGCCGCCTACTGTCGGTTGGGACAACAACACTAAAAACACTGATCCGCACCGGGCGGTTGCCACTGAAACGGCATCGGCTATGCAGGAAGATGCTGTTTTCCCGCGACGAAATGAAGGAATGGGTGACTGCCGGAATGCCGCCGGCCTCGCGGTGGAGTTTTGTCCGCGAGCAAAAGGCGATGAGGGCGACAGGGTGAACGAAGAACCGCCGGCAGGACTCGCGATCCGAACCGGCGGTAAAAAATCGATGACGACTACATTATACATCTCGACGACGACAAACTCAAACGAGTCGATCCTCGCCGCCGCGCACTTGGCAAAAGATCGCGCCCATGCAGAGCTGTACCTGCTGGCGGCGATCGCGCGGCTCGGAAGCTGGGGCGTTGTGGCGGGTACGGATTTGCATACGGCAGAGTTATCGCCGTGCCTTGTCGGCGGACTTTGCCTTCTTCGGCCTGCCCGGCTTGCGGACCCGGACCTTCGCAAGATCGCGTGGATCGATGAGGTAATCCCGGCCGAGTTTTTGGGCCTTCAAACGACCGGCCGCAATCAGCGCCAATACGCGCCTCGCGGAAATCTTCAACCTTGCGGCAGCTTGTTGCGAGGTGAGCATGGCGGAAAACTATACGAAATGGCGAACAGGACTTCAATCATCCCTTGACAAAGTGTACTGTGTGCGGAATAGTTTGAATGTCTTTATCCAAGAGGACGGTGACGTATGAAAGTTCGGAAAATGGGATACAGTGAAGTGAAGATGGACGGCAGCAAGGCAAACAAGAAAAGCGCCAAGCTGTACGCCGTGTTCATGGACTTCAAGGGCATACTCCGCCGCGTGCCATTGGATGAGGATCGGGACACGGCCAGCGAGTACGCCAACAAGATCGACAAGCTGAACAAAATCCGGGGCAGCGGCAACGTCATGTCGCCGGAGCTTGCCGAGTTCGTAGAGAAGATGCCGCCGGCGCTCCGCGACCGGCTTGTGGCGTTTGACATCCTGGATGCGGGCGAAGTGTACGCCGACAAACCCCTGACCGAGCATATCACCAGTTGGAAAGCCGCAATGCGAGCCAAGGGCAACGCGGAAGATTCCATCAAACCAGTAGTCAGTCGAGTGCGGCGGATCGTAACGGCCTGCGGGCTGGTAACGTGGAAGGATCTGAACGCACCGGGCGCGTCGGGAAAGATCAAGACGTGGGTTGCCGACATGCGAGCCAAGGGGGAAATCAACGGATCGACCGTCAACAAATACATCAGCGACATCAGGAGCTTGTGCAGGTGGATGGTTAATGAGGGCTTCGCGCCCAAGATGGCGCTGGACAAGCTCCAGCCGGTCGATAATGCCGATGTCGACGTGGACCGGCGCCGAGCTTTATCGATCAAGGAAATGCACCGCCTTGTGGATGCCGCCGCTGCCGGCGAGAAGCACCACGGCTTGACCGGCGATGAGCGGGCGATCCTGTACCGCTTCGCGTTTGAGACGGGAATGAGGCCCGGGCAGATTCGCGCGTTGACCGTCGCCAATTTTCGCCTTGACGACAACCCGCCCACGGTGCGATCGCAAGCCAAGGATGTGAAGCGCCGCGAGGACCATGAGCAGGTGTTACGCGCCGATCTTGCTGCGGATCTGCAAAAGCGGTTTGCCGCGAAGCGATTTATGGATCAGCTTCCGACGGCACCGGCCTTCAAACTACCGGAGGAGCACCGCTTGTCCGAAATGTTCCGCGATGATCTGGCAGCGGCGCGGCGGGCGTGGATAAGCGAAGCGGCAGCCGATCAAGAGCGGATCGAGCGAGCTAAGGACGATTTCCTGGCCGACGTGAACCGCGATGGAGAGCGAGCCGTGTTCTATTCGATGCGCCATGGCCACGGCACGGCCCTGGCGGACGCCGGCGTTCCGGAGAAGGACATTGCCAAGTCGATGCACCACGCGAGCCGTGTGACGACGGCACGGTACATGCACAGCGACAGGCAGCGCGTGAGCAAGGCAATCGACACGCTGCCCGATCTTTCCTACACGTTGCCGAAGATGGCCACGGGAACGGACGGGAATTCCCTTGCACCCAGCTTGTCACCCCGCGGCGACTTTTCGCGCCCGGATGCGCCCGGATGCGTCCAGTTGGCCAGCGCAGTTGAAGATTCAGAATCAATCGGTAATATGCGGCCTAACGCTGAATTTCCGAGTGATTCGGCACAATCCGGGCAGGTAGCTCAGTTGGTAGAGCAATGGACTGAAAATCCATGTGTCGCCGGTTCAATTCCGGCCCTGCCCATTTGAACTTCGTGTAACACAATCACCTGTGCCGCCGCTGCTCGCGTTCCAATTGACTCCTGTCAGGGCTTATCCAACACGAATTTTCGGACCGTGTGCTGGTTGCGGAAGCAGCCGAAGATTTCGTTCTTGTCGTTAATCGTCAGGCCGAAGCAGACGTCCTCGCCGCCGAAGGAATCGAGGTAATGCCCGTTGCCATCAAAGACCTGGATTGCCGGTCCGTCATCGCTGACATAGACGCGTCCGGCCCCATCCACGGCGATGTTGTTGGGGGAGAAGAGTTGTCCGGGCAGGCGATGCGCGGGGTCGACTTCTTCGCCGCCGCCGAAGCGGTTGATGTATCTGCCGTCAGGGGCGAATTTGAAGACGCCCTTGGTTCGATCCAGGGCGTAAATCTCGCCGGTGGAGAGGGCGGCGATTCTTTCCAAGTTGACGTCTTCGCCGACTTTGTCGCGCGCGCTGAATTCGCTTTTGATCTTGCCGTCGGGGCCGAGGATGACGACGTTTGAACCGCTGTCGATGGCGTAGATGTCGCCGCTGAGGGCCGCGTAGGCATCCATGTAGGTTTCCTCGCCATTCTCGCCGTTGGTTTCCATTTCGCCCTGGGGCATCCCGCTCGCGCCTTCGAAGCGGTAGATGTGACCGTTGGAGCAGACGTAGAGCGTGCCGTGGCGATCGGCGGCGAGGTTCTGCATGTACCGCTCTCGGCCGATGCTCCATACCGCGATGAATTTTCCCTGGGCATCGAAGACCTGAATGCGTCCGTCGGAATATTCGCCGACATAAATATGGCCCTGTCCATCCACGGCGACGCTGCGGGAATCCTTAAACAGGCCCGCGCCGATTCCCTCGGCCCCGAATTCCATCGCCACATGCGCGAAGGTCGGGACGACAGGGGCCGGCAGCCCTGGCAGCGGCGGAAGAACAACAAGGGTCGGCGTCGACGCTGGCGTTGCCTTGGCCAACTGATTGTGGATCGATCGCACCGCCAGAACGATGATGATGCCCACCACCAGGATGATTGTCATCGCCAGCCCGCAGCCGAATCTTAAGCCGGACGAGGCCAACTTCGCCGCGCTGGCTGAATTGTAGGATGGCACGCCGGCGCCGATGCCGATGGCCGGACGTCCCGCCGCCAGATTTTCAACGGCTTCTTTGGCCTGGGCCAGATTCGCCCCGGAAGTTTGGCGAATGATCTTGATTGCCTCAATTTTCTTTCCGGATCGAAGCAGTTCGGCAACCTGGGGAATGTCCGTCGCGCTGCCGAGAAGCGGTCCCAAAGTGGCGGCGAGGTCGTCGCCAGGTGCGCTGGGATGTTGAGCTTCGGAGAGCACCACGGTGCTATTGCAGTAGGGGCAGCGCATCGACGCGCCGCCGGCGGCCGGGTAATCAAGCGGTGCGGCGCAGGTCGGACATTTCAGTGCTTCGGGCATGTGAGATTTCTCTCCCTCTCAGTTTATTCGCGACATTCTAGCCGATGCAAAGGAAGCGGGCGAGTCAGCGATCCGCGGGGGCGACGCGAATGGCAGCGGGCTGCGGAGGCAGACGCATCCATACGTCGATGGGGTGGTCGCCGCCGGAGAAAATGACGATGGGACGATAGTGCCGGGCGATCCAGCTTGAAAGCTGCAAGCCGTAATCGCGGCCGAACGTGCGGGCGCCGAAAGCCGTCGTGGGGAAATCCATGATCAGGATGAAATCCGGCGGGTGGCGGTCGAAGGCGGCCGTGACCGCTGATTGGCCGTAGAGGTTCAGGCCCATGGGGTGCATTTCAGTAAAGGGGACGGAACTGGGTCGGCCCGCGGCGTAATTGATGCCGGCGGCGTCGGGGATGATGGCGGCGGTGGCGGTGGGGGCGCTGGCGAGCCAGTGGATGGCCGCGATGGCTGCGGAATTCGTCGGGCGGGTCCAGGCGACGCCGCCGAAGGCGAGAGGGATTGGCACGGTGCGCTCCCGAAGGACTTGCTGGGTCACGGCGAGGTTCTGGATGATGAATGCGGCGAAGAAGCCGATCGCGCCCCATTGGACAATCGCGGGCGAGCCGGCCCTTTGCCGGATCCAGGTGGGGAGCCAGTCGATGAGGGCGATGACGGCCAACATGCCGCAGGGAACGGCAAGGACAAAACCATATTGGTAGAGTCGAGCGTAGAGAAGGATTTTGGCCAGAAATGCGAGGGAGAGAATCGCCAGCGTCCACTGAAGAAGGGCCGGACGTGCGGGGGTGAGATCGGCGCGGGCTTTTCTGAGCCGATGCCAGGTGAAAATCAGTGCGAAAACGGCGAAGACGGGCAGGCCGCGGCCGGCGCTGGACCAGAAGGAATCGAAGCGATTGCCGATTTGGAGGAGCGAGAAACAGGCGGCGGCGGCGACGGCGAGCCCCGCGCCGGATGGGGTCGATCGCCGGCCGTTCAATAGTTTTCCGGCGACGAGGGCAAGCAGCGTCAAAACTGCCGCGGCGGCGGCATAGATGGCGGCGCACTGGAGCATGCGAAGAAAATTGGTCATTGGCTCGTCGGAGCCGAAGCTTCCTTTGTAGAAGGGCGTGGACAGGACGTAGGGATTGCTCACGAATTGCCAGCCGCTCAGCACGCCGCCTATCGCGGTCTGGATCGGCATTTTGGATGCGTAAAACAGAAGGGCGGCTAGCGGGGGAAGAAGCGTGGCGGCGATGGCCGCGGCGACGATCAGGGCGATGTGCTTGGGGCGGGTGAGCCAGATCGCGGCGATGAGGCCGAGAAAATAGGCGGCGGCGCAGCCGAGAAATATTTCCGGTTTGGTGAGGAATGCCAACCCGGTGACCAGGCCGCCGGCGATGACGGCGCCAGCGGAGCGGCGGCGATAAAACCAATCGATGCACCAGACGACGGCAAGGCACAGGAGAAAGCCGTGGGTGATCTGATGGGCGTAGGGGGTGAGGAAGTTGTAGTTCGTCAATCGGGTTGGGGCGCCCAGTGCGAAGATGCAGAGAAAGAAAATCGCGGCGGTGGTCGCGGCGAGGGAGCTGGCCATGATGCAAAGCAGCCGATAGAGCAACGCCGTCGTGAGGATCAGGATGATGAGATTGGCGATGAGGATCGTGGTGAGTCCGGGGCCGAAGAGTCGCATGATGGCCGCGTTGAGGGTCGGGGAGAGCGGGCCGTAGAGGCAGGCGACGTCGCGATAAAGCGTTTTGCCCTGTGAGAGTTGCCAGGCGGTGTACAGTTCGTTGCCGAAGTCCAGGAGGATTTCGCCGGTGTGACCCCAGATCCAATAGCTGAGGGAGAGGGCGGTGGTGAGGATGAGCGTGGGGGGGAGCCAGGCGGCCGGGCGCATTAGGTGCATTCTACACCGGTCCCCGCGGCGATGCCGCAGGCTTTGGGTATTGGTTCGCGGCGGGGGGTGCGTGACTGAATCGGCCGGGACAAGGGCGAATAAACGAAGATGATGATCGGTTGAATTTTTCGTGACGGCCGAAGTCGCCAGCTCGAATGTGACAGGCGCTGCCGCTGCCGACGCCGCTGGCTGGCCTGCAAATGTTCCAACAGGCCTTTGCCAACCGAAAACATGGAGCCGCCGCCTCCGGCGGCAAATCACGTCTTTCGATTGCCGAGGGCCTGTTCGATGGCCGTCAGGGCAGCCAGCGGCGTCTGCGGCGGCAGCGCCTCATCCTATACGAGTGAACGCCGCCGATCGTCACGAAGAATTGAACCGATCATCTTCTTGCTTGATTTGCCCATATTCCCGCCGATTACGTCACGCACGTCGCGGCGGATTTGGTTTTCAATGATGGTTGTGTTTATACTCCGGCGGCCATTTGCCCAGAATCGGTAACCCATCATGAAATACATCACATTTCGGCGGCTTGGGCTGCTTCTGATCGTCGCAATGTTGGGCGGATGCCAATCGACCAATGGGGTTTTTGAAGTCCGGGACTTTGGGGCGCGCGGCGACGGCAAACATCTCGACACGCAGGCGGTGAACAAGGCGATCGACGCGGCCGCCAGCGCCGGCGGGGGGACGGTGTATTTCGCGCCCGGCGCGTACATATGCTATTCCATTCATCTCAAGAGCAATGTGTCGCTGTACCTTGAAAACGGTGCGGTGATTCAGGCGGCGGGGACGATATACGACGGGCAGTTCGATCCGCCGGAGCCGTTTCCCTTCGCGGATCAATACCAGGATTTCGGGCATACGCATTGGCACAACAGTCTGATTTGGGGTGAGAACATCCGGAATGTGTCCATTCTGGGGCCGGGCATGATCGACGGAAAAGACGCCCTAAACCGCGGCTCGCCCAAGCCCCAGCCAACGACGCAGCCGACAACGGAACCGTGGCAGGACACGACGCAGCCGTCGGACGATACGGTCGAGCCGTGGGAGGTGGAGGTTGGACCAGAGGATATTCGCCCCGGGCCGGTGACGCAGCCTTCAGTGGCGAGCAAAGCGCGCTGGCGATGGGCGACGACGCAGATTTCGCCGGATATTCCGACGCAGGATTACCAGGCGATGTATGCGGCCACGCAGCCGGCCACCGAGCCCACGACGCTGCCGACCACTCAGCCGGAATATCCCGATGACAAGGAAACGCTGCCGGCCGGGATCGGGAACAAGGCGATCGCGCTGAAAAATGCGCACAACGTGATTCTTCGGGATTTTTCGATTTATGAAGGGGGCCATTTCGGGATTCTGGCGACCGCAGTGGATGGATTGACGATCGACAACGTGAAGATAGACACGAATCGCGACGGGATGGACATCGACTGCTGCCGGAACGTGCGGGTGTCCAATTGCAGCGTGAATTCACCGCATGACGATGCGATCGTGCTGAAAAGTTCGTTCGGTCTTGGCTACGCGCGCGACACGGAGAATGTGACGATCACGAATTGCATGGTCAGCGGCGGGTATGTCGAGGGGTCGATGCTGGACGGGACGTTCCAGAAGATCAGTCCCCAAAACAGCATCGGCAAGGACAAGAAACATTACAACACGCACCGAACGGGCCGGATTAAGTTCGGGACGGAATCGAACGGGGGATTCAAGAACATCGCGATCTCGAATTGCGTGTTCGACGATTGCGGGGGGCTGGCGATCGAGAGCGTGGACGGGGGCGTGATCGACAACGTGTCGATTTCAAACCTCGTGATGCGGGACATCGTGAACTCGCCGATATTCATCCGATTGGGAAGCCGGTTGCGCGGGCCAGAGGGCACGCCGATGGGGGCGATCCGGCATGTGAGCATCAGCGACGTCGTTTCGCAAAGCGCGGCGGTGAGGTATGCGTGCATCATCACCGGAGTTCCGGGATATCCGATTGAGGATTTGCATATTCACAACGTGCGATTGATTTATCCGGGCGGCGGCAAAGGATCGTGGACGAGGCGCGAGCCTTGGGAAGAGATCAAGACGTATCCGGATCCATCGCGGTTTGGCGGGATGCCGGCGTACGGGTTTTTCATCCGGCACGTCAGCGGATTGGAACTGACCAATGTGGACATGAACTGGGTCAAGCCGGACATTCGGCCGGCTTTTGTTGTGGAGGATGTGGAGCATTTTGATTTACGGAACGTGACGGCGACGGTGATGGATCACGTGCCGACGTTTGTTTTGCGGGGAGTGAAGGATTTCACGACGCGGGATGTCAGCGGGGTGGAGAATATGCATTTGGAGGAGGTGGGGGAGGAGGATTATTGACGAATCACCCGGCGTTTCACGCCGACCGCGTTTTTGCGGTCTATTCGGGTCGTAACGAAACCGCTGCGAACCCCTGCAAGATATGGTAAACTGTCAGTGCTGTGTCGCATAAACCGAGGAGTTACCGGTGGCCACGTTAAAGATCCCTGATCAGACGCTCGCTCGATTGCGCGCCGCCGCCGCTGCTCGGCATGTCTCGGTCGAGGCTTATCTCGATGAGATGGCGGCGATGGACGCGGACGAAACGCGTGCTCCTTCGGACGCCTCAGTGCAATTCCGTAAGAGCAATGTTGCCGAGCGAACCGTAGCGGCGGATTCCATTCGGAAGCTGGCAACCGAGGTTAAGGACAAAGCCACGATCGAAGAATTGATCGCCGACAAGTAGGGAAGAGGTTTTCACGCAGTTTCACTCCAGCGGCTGCGTGGCGGCTGCGGGATGACTTCCCTCTGTCGGCGCCCAGCTTGCCACGTCGCGGAATTGGCCGCCTTGCTTTTGCTCGCGCCCGGGTCGGTGCGAGCCAGCGCCAGTGTAAAAGCTGTACGCGGGCTCGTCATTTCGGAAGAACAAGCCGTCCTTCATGCCGCAGCGCGAGTAAACCAGCGGCCGATCCGAACCGTCCGGCAAGCCGCCCTTGATCAGCGCATATCCCAGGGTTTGCGTGCCATCCCCCCAGGGATCGATCGGCACGTCGGACAGATAACCGCGCAGGTCGTCCAGCGACTTCGGCCAATTGCCGGTGTCGAAACGGTAAAGATGGCACGCGATCGACATCGCCGCCATACCGCGCTCGGCGTTGACGCGATTGTCCGTCTCGATGCAGCGATCGATCGTCGGCTTGGCGATGAGGCCAACCTGCGACCCATAGGCACGCAGGACATCGTTCACCTCGGTCTTGGCATCCGGATGCATAAGCAACTGTCCGATCAATTCGCGCGCCACGCTCGTCTGAAGCGCCTTGCCGTCGCCGGGATCTTTGGTCAAAACGACGTTGGACGTAATGATCTCAAACCGCTGACAGATTTGGGCTCGAATGCCGATGCTAACCAACAGGCAGACGAGCTTCTTCTCCGATTGATCCTCCAGCAGGTCCGCGAGGTGCCACTGATCGCGGAGCGTTTCGATGGCGGCCGCATCGTTCCCCTGAAGGTGCTGATAGATGGCGGCATCGGCCAACTCGTTGCTCAGGTTGCGGCACTCATTCAGGTAGGAGACGCCCGGATTCGGGGGAGGCAACAACTTAGGCCAGTTTGCGTGCTCGATCGATCGTGCCTGATGGGCCAAAGCGCGGGCCGCGGCATTGGCTAGAAAATCCTTCTTTTCCGTGCGCTGCCATTCGGCGGGATAGGGTGGATACTCGGCGTACACGAAATTGGACGCCGACGGCGACCAGATATTTGCGTTGTCGTTGTCGCGGAGCAGCTTCTCCGCCTGTAGATAAAGCTTGGCCGCGTCATCGCCAGGCTGGGTCGCCTGGGCGGCAGCCGTTTGCTGCCACAATCCTAAGATGCCGACGACCAAGAGCAGTCTAAGCATTTTCAAAGCCTTTCTGGTGGGAATTGAATTGGGCGCACCATCCTATAGACGGAGTGCTCAAAGCGATCGTTCCATCCTACCGGAAATATCCTGATTGCCCTATCGTTTAAGGGCCTCGGTGATAATGGGGCGGAGTTGGTCCTCGACGCCGCCCATGTGTGCGGCCTTGATGACCTTGCCGTCTTTGCCAACAACGGCAGTTAAGGGAATCATCCCATCCGGGTCGAAGGCCGCGCCCACCTTTGCGTCGGAATCCATCAGCACGGGAATGCTGAGCTTCGTATCGGAGACGAATTTTTGAATGGTGGGTTTGTCTTCCTGCTCGTTGACGGCGAAAAATTTAACGCCTTTGCCGTTGAAGTCCTTATACAGTGCGTCCACATGCGGCAGCGACGCGACGCACGGGCCGCACCATGTTGCCCAGAAATCCAAGACGTAGACTGAACCCTTGAGGGTTTGGTTCGTAACCTGATGGCCATCCATGTCCGTCAGCGAGAACGGCGGGGCGGGCTTTCCTTCCAGATCGGAACCGGCGTCGGCGGGGATCATTTCCTGTGCGCCGGGCGGAGGCGACCAGGCGAATTGCGCCGCGGGCAGCGTCGCCGCCGCTGAGTAAACGTAATCCGCCGTCAGCAGTGCGGATTTGATCTCTTTGGCGCCTTTCATCCGCGCGTTTTTTGACACGTCGGCGGTCATTCGGCGCAGCAAATGCGTCTGGGGATCGATGACCAGGGTTTGGTCGAACAGCGGGTGCAGGATCAGGATCGCGGGATAGGTTTGGCCGTCGATCGTCACGTCGTCCACGCGAACGGCGGAGGTTGCATCCTGCAAAAGCTCGCTCTCGGCATCGCCTGAAAGCGCAAGCGCCAGTGCGAGATTTTGATTTCGCAAGATATCGGCGACATCCTCGCCAAGCGTTTCGAGGTTCACTTTGCCCTTGGGAGCGTCGATCATCTGATAGCGGTTGCGCTCGGGGAAAAAGAGGTAGATATTTGTGCCGTTGTTTCCCAGAAGGGCGTCGCTTGTGGACTGCGGCGAGGCGGGATCGGCGCCGGTGGTTTCTCTCGTTTCGTTGCGAAACAGGCCGGCCGAGGAATATAGGCCGGCAAATTGCGCACTGTTGTTTCGCTGGATTCCGTCGATATCCAAATGGCCCTGGAAGGTGCCGGAAATCGAAAGGGAGACAAGCGAGGCGTATGCCTGGCGAACCTGTTCGAGCAACGCACGCACCTCTGGCGAGACGGAGGGATGGGTGGCGGCGGATTGGGCGGCTGAACGCCTCAGGGCCACGGCGCCCACGCCGGCCAGGAGAACCGCGAGGCAAAATCCCAACGCTGCTTTTCGCCGACGGGTCATGGCTTCACTCCGCAAAGTCGGATTCTAGGATTGCCAAATGGCGAATGCCAAGCGCACATCGAAAAAGCGGGCGGCAGGCCATCCAAATCTCAAATTTGAAATTTGAGATTTCAAATCCGGCATTCGGACTTCGGCGAGCGCAGTCGAGCCGCACTCAGCATTCTTCCGCATCAATCAAACTCATCCCCACGAAACGTATTGCCCAGGTACGCGCTGCGCACTTCGGGGTCATTGATGATCTGCTTAGGCGTTCCGTCTTTGAAGACCTGTCCGTCGGTGATGATCAACGCGCGGTCGCAGACGCGCAGGGTCTGTGCGACGTTGTGATCGGTGATGAGGACGCTTTTGCCAAATTCATCCTTGAGGCGGCGAACTTCGGCCTGGAGGTCCTCGACGGCGATGGGATCGACGCCGCTGAACGGCTCGTCGAGAAGAATGAGCTTGGGGTCGGTGACGAGGGCGCGGGCGATTTCGAGCTTGCGACGCTCGCCGCCGCTGAGCGTATCGGACTTTTGATTCCGCTGGCGGGTGAGTCCGAATTGGTCGAGCAAGGCCTCGGCGCGCCCGAGGCGCTGCCGTCGCGAGAGGTTGAGGGTTTCGAGGATGGCCAGGAGGTTTTGCAGGACGCTAAGCCTGCGGAAGTCGCTTCGTTCCTGGGAGAGATATCCGATTCCGAGGCGGGCGCGCTTGAACATGGGAAGGAAGGTGATATCGACGGCATCGAAGGCGACGGCGCCGCTGTCGGGTTCCACCATGCCCAGGATCATGCGGAAGGTGGTTGTTTTGCCGGCCCCATTGCGACCGAGCAGCCCGACGACTTCGCGTTGGCGAAGCAAAAATGTGACGTCATTAACGACCGTCCGCCCGCTGTAGGATTTGACGAGCTTGGTAACTTCCAAAAGATTCATGGGGAGCCGAGGAGTCGGGCCGGTAGTGTCTCGTAAGAGGCGGGAAAATCAAGCCTAACCGCAGGTTGTGGATAACAGGTGGATAAATCTCCCGAAACTTCAACGAGCGAACAATTGGCGCTGGTGAACGCGAAGGCAATGGTACGAATCCTAACAAAGACTGAAAATGGTCTTAAATGGAAATAAATTAGGAGAATGATCATAACGCTATTTTGATAATATAGTTATGTTCATCATAATTTCCAAATAATTGAAAGCGGCCGGATTTTTCGAGGCAAATGCCGCGTTGGCTGCGGAAATCATTGGAATATTGGGCAAAAATGGCCGACGGCCGCTGGGCTTTGTGGATAAGTCTTTTCGGCATTGGGGAAAACTAAGGGCTTTTTTGGAGCGTTGGGCGCGACCGTGGTATGTTTCGACCTCGCGCATGACAGGCCCCGTCGGCACCGGGGGGACGCGATCCGCTCGAGAAGGGCTCGACGGACACTTATTCAGGGAGTGCCGCAAAAGCCGATTGACGTTCTCGGCTCATGTCTTGAAAGGAGTGGCTGTATGGCCACGGGAAAGGTCAAGTGGTTCAACGACCAAAAGGGGTTCGGGTTTATCGCATCGGACAAGGAGGGGAAGGATGTTTTCGTTCATCACACGGTCATTGAAGCCGAAGGATTCCGAACGCTCCAGGATGGCGAGCTCGTCGAATACGAGGTCGAAGATGGGCCCAAGGGAATGAAGGCCACGAAGGTGCGGCGAGTGGTTGCACCTGCGCCCGCTCCGGCGTCGGCGAGCTAAGTTTCCGCGTTTTGCGGATTTGAAACACCCGCCGCTCGGGGCGGGTTTTTTGTTGGTGTCATTGGTCACTGGTCATTGGTCATTTGTAAATGGATTGAATCCATCCGCTGACCAATGACAAGTGACAAATGACAAGTGACAAATAACAAACAACCCATAACAATACCGCGATGAAATATCGCCGGCTTGGTAAATCCAATCTTCGCGTGTCGGTGATCGGAATGGGAACCTGGCAATTCGGCGGGGAATGGGGCAAGGATTTTCAACAGGATGAAGTCGATCGCATGTTTGACGCGGCCAGGGACCAGGGGATCAACCTGATCGACACGGCCGAGTGTTATGGAGACCACACATCCGAGGCGTTCATCGGCAAAGCCATTGAGCGAGATCGCGATCACTGGATCGTGGCTACGAAATTCGGGCATAAATTCCATGGCCATCTGAACCGAACGGATGAACGGTCGGCGGCGCAGGTGGGGCGGCAAATTGAGGATTCGCTCCAGGCCTTGAAGACGGATTACATCGATCTGCTTCAGTACCACAGCATTCGATATGAGGAATTCATAAGCGACGAGCTGACGGCTTTGCTGCGGAAGCTGCTGAAATCAGGCAAAATTCGTCATTTGGGGAATTCGATTTCCGGCCAAACTCGGAAAAATGTGAACCAGGTGAAGGACTCGACGGGGCGTGGCGTGGAGGCGATCCAGGTGATTTACAATCGGCTGGATCGGACGCCTGAGGAGCAGGTTTTTGGGCTTTGTCAGGAACAGGACCTCGGGGTGCTGGCGCGCGTGCCGCTGGCGAGCGGATTTTTGAGCGGGAAATATAAGCCGGGGAGTTCGTTTGGAACGAATGACGTTCGCTCCGGGCAGGATCGGGCGTCGGTGGATCAGAAGCTGCGCGAGGTGGAGGAGATTCGCCGGAAGGAAGTGCCGGCCGGCGTGGAGATGGCCCAGTGGGCGCTGGCGTGGTGCCTGCTGCATCCGGCTGTCACCGCGGTGATCCCAGGCTGCAAGGATGAAGCGCAGGTGCGATCCAACGCGCGGGCTGGGATGCTGGCGATGGTGCGCGACGATCATCCGCGGGCGTGGAAGTGAAGTTGTCACTTGTCATTTGTCATTTGTAAGAGGCAACGACACGATCTCCTGGCCTATGACAAATGACCAATGACAAATGACATGCTACCAATCAGACGAGTGGCGCTGGAAGAGATCATCGACCTTCGCCATGCGGTGCTGCGCGCGGGATTGCCGAGGGAGTCGGCGAGATTCCATGGCGATGACGATCCGAAGACCGTGCATCTGGCGGCGAAGGATGGACCGAAGGTCGTCGGGTGCGCGACGATTTTGGTGAATGAATGGAACGGCGAGCGGGCGTGCCAATTGCGGGGGATGGCGATTGATCCGGCGCGGCAGCGGCGCGGCGTCGGCCGGCGAATGCTGGCGGAGGTCGATCTCATCGCGGCGGAGAAGGGGGTGGGCCTGCTGTGGGCCAACGTCCGCAAACCAGCCGCCGAGTTCTATCGGAAATGCGGATGGGTGATTGTCTCGGAGGAATTTGAGATTCCGGCGGCTGGGCCGCATTTCAAAATGATTCGACGGCTGGGATAAAGAATCTCTTACCGCAGAGAACGCGGAGAACTCAGAGCGGAGACTGTATTTCGTTCTCCGCATTGCAAAGCTGTGGCATCTTGTTTTTTTGGCAAGGTTCAGTGGTCATGCGGCAAGTTTGGTTACGTCGGCCTCGCGAAGAATCAACGCGGCGCTCATCGTCTTGTGCCCCTGGGAAGT
>JBEKHH010000083.1:0-15636 GCA_050012375.1 Tepidisphaeraceae bacterium | reverse complement strand
CGGCTGAATAAGTTATATGGGACGTGGTGGCATTTGATTCGATAATCGGTGGTGGCATTTGAAGTGATATCTGACATTTAGTAGCCGAGGGCATTGCCTATTCCGTCTGGTGTCCTCGGTCCCCTACGACTCTCCGAAGCACACGGAAGAAATCCCCTTCGGCGTTGGAGACGAAATATTTGTTGATCTGCACTTTGGGCAGCGATGTTGTGGACGCAGGAGCGTCTGCTCCGACCCCGAAAATACGCAGCAAAACGCCAAGGCATCCAGTGGGCTGAATGGGCATGACAAATTCCAAATCTTGGACGTTTCCGCCTCTGGTAAGCCAGAACGCCTAACAATACAAAGCCGAGCAACGAGAATGCGGACGGCTCCACATCAGCATCACGAGCAGACGAGCGATGTTAGAATCTCGGCAATGGAAAATTGCGCACCGCAGATGACGCTGTCTGAGGCGCCATAATAAATCGTAACCATGTCGTCATCGACAAGATGTCCGTTGGTGAAGATGACATTGCCGAAGAAGCCGGTTTGTTCATACGGCGCGCTTGGCTCCATAATTGGGTCCTTTGAACGGGCAATCACCTTCCACGGTTGTTCCAAGTCCAGCAGCATCGCGCCGAGGCAATAACGATTCCTCTCGTTGGCGCCATGATAAATTTCCAGCCAGCCGGCCGGGTTTCTGATTGGCGCGGCACCAGCACCCACGCGGGCGCTGTCCCACATTCCCGGTCGGGTCCGCGCGAGACAGGCGTGCCTGCCCCAGTGCAACCGGTCGGGCGACTGCGCGAGCCAGATGTAGTTGCCGCCAATCTCCGGGCTGGACGGACGGTGCAGGGCAAAATAACGACCGCCAATTTTCTCTTCAAACAGCGCGCAATCTTTGTTGTGCGGGGGAAAGATGAGGCCGTGTTCGTGAAATTGTTTCCAGTCCGACGTGGAGCGCATTCCCACCGCGACGCCATTCGGCGAAACGGCAGTATAGGTCAGATAGAAAACGCCAGCCTGCCGCGAAACCCGGCTGTCTTCAATGCCGAAAGTTTCAAACGCGCCGTGACCACAGAGCGGCGGATATGCCGGATCTTCACGGAAACGAATTCCATCATCGCTCGTGAGCATTCGCAAATGCGAGAGCGTGGTCAGATAATGCACCCCGTCGTAACGCAGCACGCGCGGATTGGAAATATCAAGTCGCGGATCATTCCGATCAAACTCCAACACCCGCGCTTCACCAGACTCGGAGAGAATGGGAAATGAAACACATCCTTCACGTTGCGGCGGACGTTCCGCCACCCGCACGAGCAGGCAAGTCTTGCCGTTGAAGCGGAAGACCCCCGGATTCAAGAGACACTCAACCTGCCAGTCAGGCCGGCTCGGTTGGATATCAGCCGGTCGGAGCAGGGGGTTTTCCGGGAATCGTCGCGCAAGGTCATTCGTGTTGTTCATGATTTTTAAGCGATTCAAGGTTGCATCGTGCAATCAGGCACATGATGGTGGATTCTGCTTCATCCCTGGCAAATAGCCAGCAGCGAATCATGAAGCTTAACCATCGCGAACGTATCCCGCCTGCAATACGCCAGCAAATCCTTTCGCAACTGCTCAGTTCCTTCGCCGAACTCGAAATCGGAAGTAGGGCAACGGCGCTTTGGTCGGATGGCGTGCTTGTCCGTTGGGTGAACCTGGACGCCGCGGCCGCAGAGACCCAACGGCTCATATCAGCCTGGCGGCTGGCCAGGAGAGTTTTCTGATCGGCCTTGGGTCCGAAATGTTCCATGCAGGTGACGAGCAGATCGCTGCGCCCGTCCCGGACGGAGCGTTCCATCAGTTCCAGGTCGGCGTTCAATTCCGGATCGACTTCGCCCGCTGGCTTCTGACGCTCACCTACCGTGACCGCAAAATCGTCTATGCCCGCTAGCGGGCGTTGCGAAGTAAGTAGCCCCTAAAAGACTCGCCTTCAATCTGCCTCGGCTATTGGTTGCCTGAATTGGCTGCTGCAGTGATCGGTGTAGCGACTGGGAGAACTGCGGGAAGCGGAAATTATTGCGACCATTGCCCATCAATTAACCGCCAGATGCTCATCGGGTTGCCTTCCAGAAGCTCGGCAGGCAGCATTTCCGCCGGACAATCCTGATAGCAGACAGGCCGGGCAAATCGCTCGATGGCCGCGGTTCCGACGGAGGTGCTTCGAGAATCGGTCGTCGCCGGATACGGGCCGCCGTGATGCATCGCGGAGCATACCTCCACGCCGGTTGGATAGCCGTTGAAAATAAGCCGACCGGCTTTGCGCCGGAGGATTTCCACCAGGAGACGATACTCGGCCAGTTCGCCCCCGGCAGCGTGTATCGTCGCCGTCAACTGACCGTCCAGACAACTGGCGATTTCCTCAAACTGCCCCGGCGACTTGGCGGTGACAACAACCGTCTCCGGGCCGAACAACTCTTCACGCAAATGGCGGTTCGACAGAAACTGCTCGCCCGTCGCGGTAAAGACGGTAGGCACCGCCTGTGTCGGCAAACCCGGCGATGCGGCGTGAACGCCGCCAAACTGTTTGCGACCATCCGCATACGCTTTGGCAATTCTTGGATTAAGCATCGTCCCCACGGGGACGGCGGCCATCCGCCGGAGCACTTCTTCGACAAACCTCCGCGTCGCCTCATCATCCAGGCAAACGACAACACCGGGCTTGGTGCAGAATTGGCCGACGCCGAGCGTTACTGAGTTCGTGAGTCCTTCGGCGATTTGCACGCCGCTCTCTTTGACCGCCCGCGGGAGGACAAAAACCGGATTGATGCTTCCCATCTCCGCATATACCGGAATCGGCTCAGCCCGCGCCGCCGCAAGATCAAACAGCGCCCGGCCCGCACGATGCGAGCCCGTGAACCCAACCGCTTTCGCCAGCGCATGGCTGACCAGCGCCAGGCTCACTTCTGGATCGACGCCGTGCAGCAAGGAGACAACGCCATCGGGCATTGAATTGGATTTTGCCGCCTGGAGCATCGCGCCCATCACCAACTCGCTTGTCCCCGGATGCGACGGATGCGCCTTGATCACCACGCTGCACCCCGCCGCCAATGCTGAAGCCGTATCTCCTCCAACCACGGAAAACGCCAACGGAAAATTACTGGCTCCAAACACCACCACCGGCCCGATCGCCGTAAGTGCCCGGCGGATATCCGGTTTGGGCGCCGGCTTGCGATTTGCATCTCCATGATCGATTCGGGCGTCAACCCACGATCCTTCTTCCACAAGATCGGCGAACATGCGCAATTGACCGTTCGTCCGGCCGCGCTCGCCCGTAATTCTCGCGGCGGGCAACGCCGTTTCCGATACCGCCCGTTCAACAAGCTCGTCGCCGAGCCGCTCGATTTCCGAGGCAATTCCGCGAAGAAACGCCGCCCGCTGGCCCGGTAAACGTCCGCGATATTCGACGAACGCCGCTTCGGATAATTTCATCGCCCGGTCTATTTCGTCCGGCACGGCTTCATGGAATGCCGGCTCGATTTCCTTATTCAGACTGGGATTGACGGCGCGAAAAACCTTCGCGCCGCGAGACGACCTTGTACTGCCGATGAAATTCCGACCCGTTAACGGCATCGCTGACTCCGCATTCTATTGAACAACATTGACCAGCGTCCCAATCGGGTCAATGGTAATGGCAATCTCATCGCCGCCCTGGAGCGTGAACGAATCCGGCGGCACGATGCCGGTTCCAGTCATTAGAAAACACCCGACCGGAAAAGAGCTTTCGCGATATAAATATTCGACCAGCAACGGTAGCTCGCGCTTAATCTGCGACACGGCCGTCTTGCCAGTGAACACCGGCCTTCCCTTTCGCCGAATCTGAATCTGAATTTCCGTTTCACCCGCCAGCGGGTGATCCATTAAAACGACATGCGGGCCCAGCGCACACGATCCGTCGTACACCTTTGCCTGCGGCAGATACAGTGGGTTTTCACCTTCAATGTCGCGAGAACTCATGTCGTTGCCGATGGTGTAGCCGGCGATCTTTCCAGCAGGCGAAATCAGCAGCGTCAGTTCAGGCTCGGGGACATTCCACTTGGAATCCTTGCGGATGCGCACCTTTCCGCCCTGGCCCACGACACGATGCGCTGTCGCTTTGAAAAACAATTCCGGACGCAGCGCGGAGTAAACCCGATCATAAAAATCGCCGCCGCCGGGGGACTTGGATTCTTCCATCCGCGCTTCCCGGCTGCGCCGATAAGTCACGCCGGCCGCCCAGACTTCCTGGCCTTCGATCGGCGCCAGGAGTTGTTGGGGTTCGTCAGTGCCCGCCAACTGCCCCGCGTCGATGCGGCGGGCGAGGTACTGCGAGATATCTTCTCGGGCCAAAAGCTGATCCCATGTCGTGTCCGAGACGCGATAAAAAGCGTTGCCCTGGCCGACAACCGGTCCAAATTGCGTGCGATAGAGGTTCATCGTGGCATCAACTTCCCTGAAATAGCGTTGGCATCATAAACGCAGCCGCCCCACACGCCGCCGCTGGCCGTCTGAAGCGCGGCCCACAGCCGCGTGTCCTCGGGAAGCAGCGGATCGGCCGCCAGATCTGGCCGCGGTGGACGGCTCGCCAGAATTGTCGCGCCTTCCTGAGCCTCAAACGATTTTCCGCCGCAGCCCACAAAATCCACGCTTCCTTCGAGCGAATTCCGATTGATGACGATTTGAATCATGTCCCCGTCCAGCACTTTCCCGATCGGCCCGCCGGCAAGCGCCTCCGGGCCCACGTGACCAATGCACGCACCGGTGGAAACGCCTGAGAATCGGGCATCGGTAATCACCGCGACGTGCTTGCCGAAATCAAGATGAGCCAGCGCCCCCGTGACTTGATAAATCTCCTCCATCCCCGCGCCGCACGGACCGCGACAGATCAGCACGATCACGTCGCCGGATTGAATCGTTCCCGCCTTGATCGCCGCGATCGCCGCCCGTTCGGTGGTGAACACGCGGGCCGGCCCAACCTTGCGATAAACGCCATCGGCGCCGACTACGCTGGAGTCGATGGCCGTGCTCTTGATGACGGCACCTTCCGGCGCCAGGTTGCCGCGCGGGAAGGTCACGGCGCTCGTCAACTTCCGCGCCTTAGCCGCGGTCGGATTCATGATCACTTCATCCGCGTCAACCCTGTCGCGCTCCATCAGGATTTGCCTCATGCGACGGCGACGCTCCGACGTTTGCCACCAGTCCAGCATCTTGCCCAGAGATTGGCCCGTAACCGTCAGGCAATCTTCGTTGAGCAATCCAAGCGTTCGCAAATGGAGCATCACCTCCGGCACGCCGCCGGCGAGAAACACCCGCACCGTCGGATGTCCGACCGGACCGTTAGGCAGCGCATCCACGAGCCGTGGCGTCTTGCGATTGACGGCGATCCAATCCTCCACGGCTGGCCGGCGCAATCCCGCCGCATGCGCAACGGCCGGAACGTGCAGAAGCAGGTTGGTCGAGCCGCCAAAGGCGGCATGAACCACCATCGCATTGGCGATCGCGCGATCGGTAACGATCTTCCCCATCGTGATTCCCCGTTGCTCAAGGTTCATCAGCGCGCGTGCCGAGCGAACGGCCATATCAACCCAAATCGGCTGCCCGGACGGCGACAGCGCCGAATGCGGCAGTGAAAGGCCGAGTGCTTCGCCAACCACTTGTGCCGTCGCCGCGGTTCCCAGAAACTGGCATCCGCCGCCGGGCGAAGCGCACGTGTGGCAGGCAAGCTCCGCCGCGTCTTCCAAACCAATCGCCCCGCGAGCGAATCGCGCCCCCAGCGACTGAATCTTTCCCGCATCTTCCCCTTCCTTCGGCGGCAGCGTCACTCCGCCGGGAACCAGAATGCACGGCAAATCCCGCATTGCCGCCAGCGCCATCATCATCGCCGGCAAGCCCTTGTCGCACGTCGCCACACCCATGACTCCACTGCGCCGTGGCAGGGAACGGATCAGCCGGCGAAAAATAATCGCAGCATCGTTCCGATACGCCAGGCTGTCCATCATGCCTGCCGTGCCTTGCGTGCGTCCGTCGCACGGATCAGTACAGAACGCCGCGAACGGAATCACGCCGCGACTTTTGAATTCGGCCGCGGCGGCCTGCATGAGCAGGCCCACTTCCCAATGACCGGTGTGGTATCCCAGAGCTATCGGTTTACCGTCATCGGCGCGGATGCCGCCGGAAGTGCTCAAAATGAGAAACTCCTTGCGCCCCAGTTGCGATGGCGCCCAGCCCATGCCTGCATCCTGGCTCAGGCCGAAAATATCGCCGCTGGCCCAATTCAGCAGCATCTCACCCGTCAATGGCAGCTTGCCGGGAGGGCCACCGGCGCTCGTCTGGATATTGTCGATGTCGTCCACAGCCGCCCCAAGAATTTCTTCCAGCGGGATGGATTCCGGGTTCCTCATGGCGTTGCCGTAGTGTAGCGCAAGCCGACAAGACAGGCTATGGCGAAGTTGTCCCATTCGGTTATCGTGCGGGTCGGCCCCGGCGAAGCCTGAAGATGATTGATCCTTCAAAGATCTCCGACTCTACTGAATTGGCTCGCCAGACAATGAGCCGTGTGCACCGGCGGCTCATTCCGTTTCTTTGCCTGCTTTTCCTCGTCAACTACCTGGACCGAACCAACGTCGCGATGGCCAAGCTACAGATGCTCCACGACGTTGGTCTAACCGATGCGGCCTACGGATTGGGAGCCGGGCTTTTCTTCATCGGCTATTTCATTTTTGAGTTGCCCAGCAATCTCATTCTCCATCGCGTGGGCGCGCGGCCGTGGATCGCCCGGATCATGATCACCTGGGGCATCTGCTCGGCCGCAATGATGCTGACCAGCTCCGCGCGGACCTTTTACGCGTTGCGTTTCCTTTTAGGCGTCGCCGAGGCCGGTTTTTTCCCTGGAGTCGTCCTGTACCTGACGCACTGGATTCCCGCCGCTCGCCGAGCGCGAACGCTCTCGCTGTTTTTCACTTCCATCGCCGTTTCCGGCGCCATCGGCAACCCCATCGCCGGGGCGATTATGAAACTCGACGGCATCGGGTCGCTGCACGGCTGGCAGTGGCTGTTTCTCGTGGAAGGCGTCCCGCCTGTGGCGTTGGGCATCGCGATTCTCACGGCAAATCTGCTGCCTGAGCGGGCCGCCGATGCTGCTTGGCTGACCCCGCCACAGCAACAATGGCTGGAAGAAGAACTTGCCGATGACGCGGGTCACGAACGCATCAAGCATGTATCAGAGCTTCGCCTCGCCGCCGATGGACGCCTTTTGCTTCTCAGCCTCATTTATTTCCTCCTGGTCGTCGGAGTCTACGGATTCGTCTACTTTCTGCCGACACTCATCAAGTCCGTGACCGCCGCCTCCGACGCGCAAGTGGGCTTATGGGCGGGCGTGCCCTATGTTTTTGCCGTCATCGGCATGGTAGTGATCGGCTCACATGCCGACCGTTGCGGTCAACGTCGATGGCATGTGGCTTCGTGCGCTTTGGTGGGCGCAATCGGCGTGGCCGCCGTCGCCGAGTCGAGTCATCCTTTGGCAATTATGACATGGCTGATCGTCGCGGCGGTTGGCATTTTTGGCCAGCTCGGACCATTCTGGTCGATTCCGACGCGATATTTGCGCGACACCGCCGCAGCCGGCGGAATCGCCGTCATCAACTGTATCGGCAATCTCGGCGGCTTCGTCGCGCCCAGCATCATCGGTTGGGCCAAGGACCTGACCGGCAACCTGACTGCCGGCTTGCTCGTCGCTGCTGCATCGCTGGCGGCAGCATCCGTCCTTGTGCTATGTGTACCGGCCAGCGCCGATGCAGCGGCGTCAAAACCTGGGCGCCATCAGTTGGCTCGACAAGATTCAAACTTGTGACCTCCTCAAAATGCTTTGGAATATGGTGCGGTGAATTCTGGGCCTTCAGTTGGATCTGATTTGCCGGCGGTGACGGCGCATTTCGTTCTCAACTCGCAATGCGTGATCCCCCCTCACCTACATGGGAGTAACGGTGTAGACGGTCACGCCATCCTGGATGGACGGCTGGTAGTTGAAGCCATTGAATTGGTAATAGACGTTTCCATTCACGACAACTTGATTGGCGCCGGAGGGTAGATCGGGCACGACGATCCCCGCCGGGGGATTCACCACGGCAAAGGAATTGTCCTGGGCGATGTAGAAGACGCCATCGAGGTAATAGTACGTGGTGGGACCGGCAACGACGGTGGCGACGCCGGGGGGAAGGGCGGCTACGATTGCGCCCACAGGCGGCTGCACGACCACATAATCACCGTCTTGCTGCTGGTAGTAGCTGCCGTCGTCATCATAAAAGTAGTTCTGGTTATTGAAGATGATGGAGATATGGTGGGGGAGGTCATGCACGCGCTGGCCGCGGATGGCACGCACGGGCGCTCCGTGGGCGAAGCCGCCCGCGTGTTGAGTGTCTTCGTCGTTGTCGTCCCAGTCGCGATGAGCCTGCACATCGACGTGAGGCGGCGGCTGAAGGGGAACACCGGGATGGACGTCGGGGTGAACGTCCGGCGGGGCATGGGGCGGCTCGACGTGAGCCGGGGCGCGCGGGGGCGGCTCGGCGTGAGCCGGGGCGCGCGGGGGCGGCGCGGCGTGAACCGGGGCGCGCGGCGGCGGCGCGGGGGCGGGGCGGGCGGCGGCGCGGATGCTACCCTGGCCGCGGTCGGCCAGCGCCGCGGCGGGGGTTAGTGCCATCAGCGTACAAAAGGCTAAAAACACGATCGCCATTCTCGAATATCCGAATAATGCGCTCCCCTTGCGCTCGCGGTATGCCGGCAGGTGGGAGGACAAAAATTGTGCGCCTTTACTTGAGACTTTGAAAATCGATTTCATGGCTGCTCTCCTCCCGCGTTCTGGGGGACGAGGGGAATGCGCGCGCTGCCGGGCGGGGGGATGAACTGGAACGCCAGGTCGGCGGCGCGATCCGTCAGGTTCCACTTGCTGAAGATGGCGGTGTATTGCGGAGTCTGGTCTTCATTCTTGTAAGTGATGACGAGTTTCTGGGGCAGGGGCTGTGGTCCGTCGGCGACCCACAATTGCCAGTCGATCCGATCGGTGGAAAACCCGACGTGCCGGCATGATACGCCGAGCACTGGCTCGTCGCCGAAATATCCACCCGTGGAGACATTCTTCATGGAACTGGTGTAGGGATCGGATACGGCGAGGTCTTCGAGGGGGACGGTGATGCCGTAAGTCTGGGCGGCCAGATCAAGGGTCTGGTCGATGGTGGCGGGCGCGTCAACGACACTGTAGAGATTCTTCTCGCGGTCCAGGACGGTCAGGGTTTTGCCGTCGTACCAGATGGATCGGCCCTTTTTATGAGCGCGGGCGTCAACGTGAAGTCGATCGGGCCGGCGAAGATCCAAGTCCACGGACCGCGTGACCTGAATCTTGTGGCCGGAGGGAAGCACCGCGTCTTTCCAAATCTCCGCGTGAACGGCAAACGCGGGGCTCTGCGCCAGAAAATCGCAGCTTTGGCGCAGGATTTGATCGGCGATGGGATCGACGGTCGGCTGAGTGGCCGGTGCCGGGTCCGCGCCGGCACGGGCGCTGGCGACGAGGAACACCAGCAATGCGGAATAAAATGTCGCTCGCATCATGTCGTCTGGCCTCGCTTTCCTATAAGTAGACCGCGGCAAACAGAAGGATTGTCCGCAAAGGCAGGATTTAGGCAATGGGCAAAAGCGCGGAAGAAGGCTCGCAATCTTCCCGGAATAATCCCAAAAGACCATAAACGCCGCGTGCGCACGGGCCCTCATTTCGCAGGCTCCGATCTAGCCGATTTGCTTTGCAACGCTCGCAAGCGGGCGCCCTTCGCCGGATCAATCTCCTGGAACAACTGGTGCTCAGGTTGTTTTGACGATTGCTCGTTAGTTCGTTTGACGCCAATCAAATCTTTCGTCGGGAAGGATGCCAACGGCTCCAGCGCCCGTTGGTCTCGGCTCATGGCCAAGCCGCCGATAACGGCTCAGCAAGCTGCCGAGGTTGATCGGGTGCTCGCGGCGTACTCGGATTGTCTGAGGCGTCTGGCCAGGCGAATCAGTAAATTGGAATCGCATCCGCACCCGTTGCCGAAGTGGTCCGACAAAGCGGCGTGGTCGGTAAGTGGATTGCGAACACTTTTCGCGGAGTGGGCCGCAGGGCAAGAGCCGTTCCACGCTCCGGAGCAGATATAATCCCGGCAGGTGTGGACGGCTGCGAGCCAAGAATGACGTTTGTCCAAGCTCCACAACTCGGTATCCTGCGCAAGATGGCCGACGACGTTCGTCGGCGGAGGTCCGTACGGGAAATCCCGGTGGAGGCGAGACGCAATGGAAAACAGACAGCCCAGTGCCGAGGAAATCAATGAACTCGTGCGGGGATATCAGGCTGCTTGCATCATCATGGCCGCCGCGGAACTGGAGTTGTTCGACCGCATGGGCGGCCGTCCATTCACCGCCGCCCAGGCCGCAGAAAAATTGCAGACCGATTTGCGGGGAACAACGATCCTGCTGGATGCTCTGGCCGCATTGCAACTGCTAGGCAAACAGGGCCAGCGGTATGAGCCGGCGGCGAACGTGGCGGACGTTTTGACCGCCGGCGGCTCGCGCAGCCTCTTGGCGATGGTGCAGCACCAGGCCACGTGCCTGCGTCGCTGGTCGCACTTGGCGGAGGTTGTCAAAACCGGCCGACCCGCGCCGCGCCAGCCCGGCATCCGCGGCGCCGACGCCGATTACGCTTCCTTCATCGAAGCCATGGACAACATCGCCCGTCCCGCGGCCGCCAAACTCATCGCCGAGCTTCCGCCGCTCAAATACCAGCGCCTCCTCGACGTTGGCGGGGCTTCCGGAACGTACACGATCGCGTTTCTCCGCGCCAATCCCACGGCACGGGCAACGATTTTCGATCTGTCTGAGGTTTTGCCCCAGGCGCAAGAACGATTGAAGAAGGAAGGATTGTCCGACCGCGTGGACCTGGTCGCCGGAGATTTTTATTCCGACCGGCTGCCCGGCGGTGCAGACCTGGCGTGGCTGAGCGCCATCGTGCATCAGAATTCGCGCCAGCAGAACCGGGAGTTGTTTGCCCGCATTTTCGAGGCTCTGCTCAGCGGCGGTCAGCTCCTCCTCCGCGACTTCCTCATGGAACCTTCGCGGACGGCTCCCGTGGGCGGAGCGTTGTTCGCCGTGAACATGCTCGTGGCGACTGAAAAAGGCGGCACCTACACGTTCGAGGAACTGCGAGACGATTTGGCCGCGGTCGGCTTCGCCGATTTATGGATTCTGCGGCGCGACGATACCATGCATTGCATCATCGCCGCGCGAAAATCCTGAAATGCCGCGCTCGATCGGCCGCGATTCAACGCCCTCCTCTCAAATCGGAGTGACAACACCTGTTGAACTTTTTGTGGATGGCTGCTCAATAATGCCGGTTTAACCGGGATTGTCGCGGTGGGAGCGGTGGTTGCCCACCGCCCCCTTTCCAGCCGTTTACTTGGCGAAGTCCTTCAGGGCCTTCGGCGGACGCACTTGATGACCCTGCGTGCGGGCTTAGCCGACGTATCGCTCTGCAAGACACTCTGGATTCTGTTTCATCGGTCGGCAATGCTTCGCGGATCTCTTCAGGCGCCTCCTCGCGAGAGAGGAATTGCATGCCATTGCGCCGAAGGCTGGATCATCTGCGAGAGAACCTCTGTTCGCAAAATAAAGGGGACCGATTATTGGGCGCCGTTTGGCCTGGATTCGGCGCGACTGTGAAGGGCGCGAAATCGAAGCGGAAGGCTTTGCGATCGTGGCAGCGGTTTCGACCCGCCCGATGCGACGGGAGTGGAGACGACGGGATGGGCACTACCAGGAGAAATTCCCGGTCCTGAGTTGGTTGTAAGTGGGAGAGTTGAATGAGTGAATTTGCGAGTTAGAGTTGTTGTTATTTCCGCGTGCGTAGTTGTCTGAACCGGAGTTGCCGTCGGGTTCGGGTTCGGGTTGGGGGAAGGGCTGGGGCATCATGTTGGGCTGGCTCCAGGCGGCGGTAATTTGCTGACGCTGAGCGGCTTTTTGGGCGGCGAGCCGGATGGCACGCTGTTTGGCCTCGAACTCATCCAGTTGTTTGAGGAGTTTCAACTGCATGGCAAAGTGGCGGGTTCGATCGGCCTGGAGCATGCCCATCATCGATTTGAGGACATCCTGGCGGCTGGCCAGGAGAGTGTTCTGATCGGCCTTGGATCCGAAATGTTCCATGCAGGCCGCGAGCAGATCGCTGCGCCCATCCCGGACGGCGCGTTCCATCAGTTCCAGGTCGGCGTTCAATTCCGGATCGTTCTCGGCCATCGCGTCGAGATCCTCGGCGGGAATCTGACCGGCTCGCAACGACAGATAATTGGCGACGCTATGATTGGGGAAGATCAGTTTGCCGTCGCGAATACGAATGGGCTGGCCGAGGCTGGCGAATTCCTGGTAGGAAACGGTGGGGATCGCGTCGGGCGAACCAGTCGGCGGGGCCGCGGCCTGGGTTTGGCCGTGGAGATAATCCAGGGCATTATCCGCCAGTTGGTGCAATGCGGAGCCGACCGTGTTGTCGGTGATGGAATGGACAAGCTCGGCGGACACCCAGCCGAGGGTGGGGACGAAATCGCCGCGATTGACGTAGATGTGCATCGTGTCCACGCCATGGGCTTTCAGTTGCGCCAGCGTATCGGGCGTGAAATAGTGTCCGCTGTACCCGATGTCCGGGCCCATGGCGGAAAGATCTTTGACACCCGAAAACGCGTCCATTTGAATCGCGGCAATACCCACTGTGTTGCCGTTGCTGTGCATGTCCAGCGAAGCCGCCTGCAAAGGCCCGTTGAACTGGGCGGCGAAGGCTTCCTTCAGCGCCAAGGCGTTTTGATCGGCGCAAAGATGATCTTCCGCGACGGCGCGCTTTAATTCGCCGGCGATCGAATCGGCGCCGACGCCGACGATCACATCGTACGGTTTTCCCGTTCGCGGATTGATCAGGTTGGCGTCCTTCGTCACCTCGGCGGCGTTGGAGACCATCCCCAGCAGAAGCACCGCACGCTGATCCGGCGGGGTGTCGTTGTCGGGACGAACGTAGATGTGGATGGGATGTCCCTCATACGTGTTGCTGGTCAGATTGGGGTCGGCGGCGCCGGGGACGGGGATGTCCGTGGAATCGGCTCGGGCCGGGATGACACTGACGGCGACGGCGATGCAGCCGGCGATTCCAAACACCCGGATCAATCGCCCGAGATATGGCGTCACCCGGCGGCTCATGGCTGGATTTCCTTTTTCAGATCACTCATTCGCTTATCCAGATCGGCGATTTGCTTGTTGTAATCGTCGATCTGTTCTTGAAGCTTCGCCTTGACCTGATCTTCCTGACCGCCGGCCCAGATACGGATGTGGATGTTCCCCGCGTACCACGTGGTGTCTTCCCGTAGGCAGGGGGTGATTTGCAGTTCCTTCGTGCCTGGCACAGCGGCGAGGCGGCTGTAGGGCAAAACCATTTCGATGTCGCTGTAGATGGTGTCGTCGTAGCCGGGCGTGATCGTCCCCTGATCGACGGTGATGGGTCCACCCTGGTCGGCGGATACGTTCTGCATTTGGGGATCGGTGACCCACATCGATTCCGTGAACGTATGGCCCTTGTACCCGCTTAAGCTCAGGCGAAGCACGATCTTCACACCGGGGCTGCCGTCGGCGGTGGTGAAGTTGTCGTCGCAGGAAACGAATTCCCAGATAATCTTGTAATTGCTGGACGGGAAGTTGTTCCAGGTGAATTGCGTCTTGAGCAGAAAATGCCCTCGATCCTCGTCGGCCGTGCTGAACCAATTCATCACGTAGTTGGAGGTGGAATTCACCAGCTTCGAAGCGGGAATAAACAACGTGGCGTCGGAGATCGGCTGGTCATCGGCTTTAGGCGTGACGTTGGTGGCCGCAAGGCATTGGTTGTTGGCATCAAAGAGCGTCACCTCAACCAGATGACCGGTCAATCCTTCGGTCTTGAAATCGCGGGTGATCAATAGCCCGTCTTCGGAGACGCGCGAGTCGACGACTTGCGTACTGTTTTCAAGGTGCATATCGCCGCCGTCGTAGACGCGGCCATCGTCAGCGCAGCCCTGCAGCAAGCCGATCAAGCAGAAAGCCAGTCCGGCGCCAAGGGCTCCCCGGCGGAAAAAGAAGTAAGCATGCATAAACTCGATATCGGCGGAGAATGTCGGTGTCTTGATTGCGGGTCGGGTGTGATGGGGCCGAAGCGAGTGCCGATAACCCCCCGAAAAAATTTCGCGAATGTATTGTGTCAAACATAGCTGAATTCCGCCAGCTCGGGCAGCTACCCAACGCGCGATGACTGTCAGCCTTGAAATCTCACACGCTGGCCAAATCAACTTCCGATCGACGCCTCTGCCTGTATTTTAAAATCGCTTTTAAAATTGTATCTCGGTCGATCCGTACTTGCCGGCGGCGGTCATGCCATCGGCCAGGTTCCTCCGGCAGCATCAGGCCCACCACGCCTTGAGGCTCAAGACCAGCGACGCCATCAGCATGTACGCCCAGTTGCTCGGCAGGTTGAGGTACTGGAATTCATCGCGACACGCACTGACACAGAATCGCCGGCAACAGAAGCACAGGGCTTTGACGCTCCAAGGGGCGATAGAATCATTGCGCAGGTGGTTGGGAAGCAGCGTGGTGGTTCTCCTTAAAACTCATTTTGAAAAATCTCCCTTTTTTCCACTCATTCCCTGATCGCCGGTCGATACCTCTTTCATAGAACCGGCCTAGAACGGTCCAGGTATTTATAGGAGCAGTTATGGTTGATGTGCAGAAGCAAATCGAGTCCAGGATCGAAGAAATCCGTAAGGAATACTCGGAATTGTCGTTTGCGTTGAAGGTGTGCCAGAGATTTACCCATGCCGAAGTTGACCGCCAAAAAGGCCCGGCACAAAGCAATGAGGATCTCTCGTCTTCGAAGCCATTTCTCAAGGACGTCGCGGACAGGAATATCGATCCAGAGGCCGCCACGAAAGCGGCCTGATCTGAGATTGTCGCCTCCTTCGGCACGGTTCGGCACGCAAGACATCGGTCAGGCGTTCCGTCGCTCCAGATCAATTTCAGGAACCCCTGAAAAACTCCTCTTGACAGCCATGATAATATAACCCGCCGACAGGGAGGTCATCATGCGGGAACGTGAATCGGCTCAACTTTCTTTCGCGGACACGGTGGTCAGCCAACTCGGCGGCAAACGCACCCAAGCCCTGCTGAATCAACTCGACGCGTCAATCGACTGGGAATCGCTGGCCAAGCCCGTCCGCGCCGTCTACCACAACGCCGACGGCGGCGCCCCGGCCGAGCCGGTGGTGATGATGATCAAGATCGTCATGTTGCAGAAATGGTTCAATCTCTCCGACCCTCAGGCCGAGGAGCAACTCAACCACCGCGTTAGCTTCCGCCGCTTCGTGGGTCTGCGCGGCGAGCAAGCCGCGCCCGATGAAACGACGATCGTCGTGTTTCGCGGCCGGCTGCGTGAAGCGGACCTGGACCGCAAGCTGTTCGACATCGTCAAACGCTCGATCGAGCGACGCGGCCTGCTGATGAAGGAGGGAACGCTGGTGGATGCGTTGATCCTCGAAGCGCCCAAGGGCCGAAAGACGGGCGAAAAAG
>JBEKHH010000082.1:0-15853 GCA_050012375.1 Tepidisphaeraceae bacterium | reverse complement strand
TGTCATGATGATCCAGCGTTTGCCGTGTTGATGCCCGCGCAATGTCAGCTGGTAGAGCGTCCAAAACGCGGAAAGGCTAAGGCGATAGGTCCGACGACGGCCGGGGGATCGAGAGATTGCGGCGGGTGCGGAGGCGGGGGTCATTTGTTCACCAGGTATCTGAAGACGGCTTCGAGATTGTCGTCGTCGGAATAAACTTCATTGATGAGCAAGCCGTTTTCGAGGGAAAGTTGCGGCAAACGGGCATAAAACGCGTCGGGGGAGCGGGTCTCGACCATGAGTCCCTTGTCGCCCGGCAGCACTTTGATTCCTTCCACGTCTTCCCAGGCAACCAGGCGTGTGGCCAAGTTTCGGCAATGGTCGCAGATGAGCACGATGTGGTGGGGATGCGTGTCGATGAGGTCGCGGATTTGGCGGAAATGTCCTTCGGCGAGCAAGCGGCCGTGATTCAGCAGGATGATGTTGGGCGTCAGGGATTGGACTTCGTGAAGGACGTGGCTGGAAACGACAACGCTTTTTCCTTCGCCGGCGAGGCGCTGGATGATGTCCATGAGATCGCGTCGGGCGACGGGATCGGTTCCGGCCATCGGCTCATCGAGAAAGAGGACGTCCGGGTCATGCACGAGCGCCTGGGCCACTTTCGTGCGCTGCCGCATCCCCTTGGAATAACCACGAATCGGTCGGTGTTGGTGCCTGGTCATGCCGACGGCTTGGAGGGTGCGGCTGGTGGCGTCCCGCGCCTCGGCGCGATTCATGCCGCCCAGACGGGCGCAGGTGTTGAGGAAATCCCTGCCGGTCATCCACTCATAAAATGCATCCTGTTCCGGGCAAAGCCCAATGAAACGGTTGAGGGAAGGATTGTTCCAGACGGATTGCCCCAGGACCGAAACGGTTCCTTGGCTTGGGAAGAGTTGACCGGTGGCAAGCTGAAGAAAGGTCGATTTACCGGCGCCGTTGGGACCGAGCAGAGCGGTAACGCCTGGGAGTATTCGGATGGTGAGCTTGTTGAGGCCGATGACGTTGCCATACCACTTGGAGACCTCATGGAAGGCAACGATGGGCGTCACTTGAGTCTGTCCAGGGACTTGACTGAGCGGTTGAGAATGCATGCGGACAATCCAAAAAGGCCGATCAATGCGGCCGCGGACCAGTACCAAGGGAATTCGGGCCCCATGTAATTTGCCAACATCCGATCGCGGGACTGAGGGTCCGGCTCAAACCGGCTTAATTTTTCCCAGGTTTCGTTGGTGGCGAGAAGCTGCTGGCCGATGCGCGAGAGGTCGGCCATGTAGGACACCAGGGGGCGCCAGTCTCTTTTTGAGAATTCGAGTTCTCCCAGACGGTATTCGGTATTGGCGCGTTCCCTGGCTCGGCGCCAGGCGCGCATTTGGGCCGCGCGCTCTTGGCGCGAGGGTGAATCGGAGCGCGCCATCACGGGAGGCGGAGTAATTTTGCTGTAGTAGGCGTAGCGGCGCTGTTCGCTGTCAACCGACTGAAGCACCAGGGAGACGACGCCACCGACAATCCAGACGGCGGCCCACAACAGAGCGACGTAGCGCGAATTGCGCGACAGCGCGGATAGTGCGAGCATGAGGAGCCCGGCGGAAAGCGAGACGATGAGGCCATATTCAATGCTGGCCAATAGAATTCCGAACGTATCGCGGATGATGGTGATATCAAGGCTGAAGGCCAACCCCAGGATGTATGCCACGATGGATGGGACGATCATAATCATTGCGAGAAACGCCACGATCACTCCGAGCTTGCCGAGAAAATAGTCGATGCGGCGCAGCGGCCGCGAGAAGTACAAGGGCAAAGCATTAAAGCGCAGGTCCTGGCTGATGAGGCCGGGCCCGAGGAGGAATATCACGATCATCGAAAACCAGAGTTCGGACCGAAGGAAATAGGAATAGGACAGTCGCCAGATGTCGATCCTGAAATCGCGTGGGCTGGTAATGATTCCCGGCTGGAGAAAGCTGAGGAACTGAATCAGGGTCGAGACCAAGCTTGATCTGCGTTCGATCAATCCCCAGAAGCAGAGGACGAGGACGAGCGCGATTGCGGGCACCCAAGCGGCGAGAATGAGATAGCGGAGGAAACGGTTCTTCAGGCCGGCGCGGACGCCGTGGCGCGTTACGGCGAGCCAGCGCCACGCATGGCCGGACAGGCGGCCGGACCAGTGCTGATATCCTTGGTCGAAGATGGGCATTATCCGTGCTCCAGGGCGTTTAAGAAGACTTGTTCGAGAGTGCTGCGTTGCGGCCGGAGATAGCGGATTTGCAGGTTCTGCTCGGCGGCGGTTCGCCAGATGACCTGCTGCGACCCGCCTTCGGGAATCTGGACGAGGAGCAAATCCTCGTGGCATTGGGTGGAATATCCGAATTCGGCGAGGCGCTGGGCAAACAGGCTGCCATCGGACTTGAGGCGAACCTCGAAGCAGCGATTGTGAACCTGCTTGAGCTGTTGGATATAGCCCTGCGTGAGGAGTTTTCCGGCCCCCAAAACGACAATGTAATCGCAGACAGCCTCAACGTCGGGAAGAAGATGGCTGGAAAAAAGCAGGTTGATCCCCTTGTTGTGGGCGAGATCGTGGGCGAGGTGAAGGATTTCCTCGCGGCCGGCGGGGTCCATTCCGTTGGTGGGCTCGTCGAGGATAAGCAGCTTTGGGTCATGTACGATGGTGGAGGCAAGTTTGAGCCGCTGCTTCATGCCCGTCGAATAGGATTCCACCTTTCGATATCTCGCTTCACCGAGACCGACATAATCAAGGACTTCGTGGGCCCGTTGCATGGCAGACTTGGAACTCATGCCGACGAGTTCGCCGGCGTAAGCGACAAATCCGACCCCATCGGTTCGGGGGAAAAGGCATTCATCCTCCGGGGCGAATCCGATTTCTCGCCGGATGTCCAATTGACGGCGCCTGAAATCCATGCCGAGGATTTGGCCGGAGCCTGAATCCACGGGGATGAGCCCGAGGAGGGTGCGGATCAGGGTGGTTTTGCCCGATCCGTTGGGACCGAGCAGCCCGACGGCGCCCGGCGGAACAGTGACGGAAAGGTCGTCCAGCGCTCGGATGGCGCCGTAGGTTTTGGTGACCGCTTCAAGCTGAAACAGCACGCCAGGTTGGCCGGAAGTTTCCTGTGACATTTCAAAGTCAAAAGCTAGCCGAATTTGTGGAGCGAGGCGAGTCTTCGGACCGTCGAATAATGGACGACGCCGGGTTGTGGAAGATTACCAGGGAGAAATGAATATCTCGCCGCGAGCGACGATCCGCCTTCGTCCCTCACGATGAGATGTTTGCGCTGGCGGCGTCAAGAGTGCGGTCTGTGTCCGCTTACTGGCCCTGAAGTTGTTGCAACAGGGCCTTGGCTTTATCGGCGGCGGGGTCGCTCGGGTATTCTTGAAGCAATGTCTCGAGCTTTTGCCTCGCGATATCCACCTTGCCGGCGTTGATGTACGCCTGGGCCAGGTTTAGAAGGGACTGGGCGGCATTAGTTGTGGAGGAGGCACGGGTTGCCGCTTTCGCCTCGGCCAAGGAGATGGGTTCGAGCATGTCCAGCATCTTCTCGAACCATTGGGGCTTCAAATTGGGATAGCTGACGTCATCGGCGGCGATCACCGCGGTGAGCATGTGCTCAAACCCGTCATGGGTCATGGCTCCGGGAAGGAGGCTTCGGATGCCGTCGTTGTAATTGTCGGTCTCAAATCCAAAGACGTGCGGCCGGCGCTTCGCGAGCGTCAGCATTTCCGGCGACGGAGCGTGACCTATGCCCTTATAGTATTGGTTGCGGTTGATCGGAACATTTCGCCAATAGCCGGTATTCCAGATCCAAACATCGCCGGCGAAAATGTCCGGGGTCGCCAGAGCGGCATTTTCGGCCCAACCTGCACCGATAAGGAAGGTGCGCCGGTCGTTAATGGGATAGCGACGTTTCAAATTGTAAACCGCGTCGATGGACAAGCCTGTTTCTTCGCCCAGCGAAAGATTTGGCTTCTCGGCCACGATGAAAATAAGCCGCCGCTTTTCCAAAATCGGCTGGAGGGTGGGGGGCGTTTGGGCAGCGGCTTGGTTGCTCATGTAGACGACCAATCCGAGCGGTTTATTCTGTCCGAAATCGCTGGGAACGTAGATCGCGAACGGCTGCTTGTTGAGGTCGAATTCGGGACCAATGTCCTTCTCGGCCAATCGGTCCATCAGCTTGGAGCGTTCAGAGAGGGGGCTGCGCTGGCTGAAGGTGATCTCAAACGCTCCGGTTTTCTCTACCGGCTGAGTTGAAGGCGATGAATCGCCGACGGATATTCCGCTGCCCGCGACGATCGTTCCCATGATGGCCGCGAGAAGCAACGTACACCTGGCAAACCCGGGCATGCGAATTTCACATTATCGTGCATTTCCGGAAAATCCAGCGATCAGAATGAGATGATTAAAGCCAGGCGTGAGGAGTCTGCTTTCGGCGTTTCGACGGGCTCAATGCAGGCATCTCGACGAGCCCGAGAACGGGCTTGACAGATCGTAATGACAATTCCGTCATCTTGCCCTCCATGGACGCTCACAAAGCACAATATTGACCTGCCATGGACTTTTTAGGACATTCCACCGATAGATGGAATTGGACGACGGACAAGGACAGGAGCCATGAAAGTTACGGTACACGATGCAGCTCAGATGTTAAGTGTCTCAGAGAAAAGCATTTATCGCTGGATAAAACAAGGCGTGATCCCAGCCTACCAAATAAATGACCAATATCGGTTCAATCGAGCCGAGCTGCTGGAGTGGGCAACGTCGCGCAAGATCAACGTTTCACCAGATATCTTCGCGGAACCAGAAGGTGGCGATACGCCTTCGCCAAACCTTAGCGAGGCCCTGGCTGCCGGCGGAATTCATTATCGTTTGGGCGGTTTTGACAAAGCTTCCGTGCTTCAAGCGGTGGTGGACCTGATGAAGCTGCCAGAGGAGGTGGACCGAAAGTTTCTCTACCAAGTTCTGCTGGCAAGGGAAGCATTGGGGTCCACGGGAATCGGCGACGGCATTGCAATTCCCCATGTCCGCAATCCCATCGTCCTGCACGTTCTTCGGCCAATGGTGACGCTGTGCTTCCTGGAACAACCGGTGGAATTTGGTGCACTGGACCGCCAGGCTGTTTCGACGCTCTTCACACTCATTAGCCCGACGGTTAGGGCACATCTCCATCTCTTGTCGCGTCTCGGCTTTGCTTTACGTGACACAGACTTCAAAGCGGCGGTGATGCAACAGGCTTCACGCGAACAGATCCTGGAGGCCTTGAAGCGAGTGGAGATGGCGATGGGTTCCGCGTCCGGTTCCCGACCGCAACCAGCCGGCACCGGGCAAGACCCCAACTGACCAACGGATTCAATTGTCTTGAAAGGAAGGGAACTACCAACCATGGAATTGCGTGTTCGTAACGTGGCCAAGCTGTTGGCCGTGCCAGGAAAGCCAGCCATCGCCGCCGCCAGGGAGGCACAGCGATGACGGTGTTGCTGCTGGCGGTGGCAATTCTCGTGTGCAGTGGTTTGGCAGCACTGTTGGCCACAGCGTCGCCGCGGGCTGCAACGACGCTTGGCGCGGGCGGCGCGGTGGTGGCGTGCGTCATGGGGTTGATCGCCGCCGTGCCTTTTCTATTTGGCGCACCCGCCGAGTCGTTGCACCTTGCGTGGAACGTGCCCTACGGCAGTTTCTTCGTCGAGGTGGACGCGCTGGCGGCATTCTTTCTCTTGCCACTATTCGCTCTGTCCGCGCTGGCGGCGGTGTATGGCGCGGAGTATCTGCTGGAGTGGCGCGGACGCAAATCGCTCGGCGCGGCGTGGCTGTTTTATAATCTGCTTCTCGCCAGCATGGTGCTGGTGGTGCTGGCCCACAATGGCGTGCTGTTCCTGGTCGCGTGGGAGACGATGACGCTGTCCTCATACTTCCTGGTGACATTCGAGGACGAACAGGACGCGGTGCGCCAAGCGAGTTGGACCTACCTGGTGGCGTCACATCTGGGCACGGCGTTTCTATTGGCCCTGTTCGTGCTGCTGGGCCGCGGCAGCGGCTCGCTCGACTTTGACCACTTCTCTTCCGCTAACGCCAGCGCGCTGTTCCTGCTGGCGCTGGTGGGATTCGGAACCAAGGCCGGGTTCATGCCGCTGCATGTCTGGCTGCCGGAAGCGCACCCGGCCGCGCCGAGTCATGTCTCGGCCGTGATGTCAGGGGTGATGATCAAGATGGGGATCTACGGACTGCTGCGCACGTTGACTTTCCTCGGTCCGCCGCCGGCATGGTGGGGCTGCGTGCTCATCGGCATCGGGCTGACCTCGGGCGTGATGGGCGTGCTGCTGGCGCTGGCGCAGCACGATCTGAAGCGCCTGCTCGCCTACCACAGCGTGGAGAACATCGGAATCATCGCGCTCGGATTGGGCGTCGGACTTCTCGGCGTGAGCAATGGCTCGCCCGTGCTGGCGGCGCTCGGCTTCGGCGGCGCGTTGCTGCACGTGTTGAACCACGCGCTGTTCAAGGGGCTGCTGTTCCTCGGCGCCGGGTCCGTGCTGCATGGGACCGCAACGCGGGAAATCGATCATCTGGGCGGATTGGCTAAACGGATGCCGTGGACGGCGACGACATTTCTGGTGGGCGCGGTGGCCATTTCAGGTCTGCCGCCGCTGAACGGTTTTGTCAGCGAGTTCCTGATTTACCTCGGCGCGTTCAACGGCGTCACGCAACGCGCGGCAGTGGCCGTGCCGCTGCTGGCGGCGATTGCCGGCCTGGCGCTGATCGGCGGCCTGGCCGCGGCTTGTTTCACGAAAGCATATGGAGTCGTTTTTCTCGGCCAGCCCCGTAGCGAGCAGGCGGCGCACGCGCACGAGGCCGGCGTGGCGATGCGCTTGCCGATGGTCCTGCTCGCCGCCAGTTGCGTGCTGATCGGTTTTTGCGCGCCATTGGCGCTGCGGCCGCTCTGCGGCGTGCTCCACGTGGTGAGCGGGCTGCCGCCGCGGACCATCAACGAGCAGTTGGCGGGGGCTGCCGGTCCGCTGCGGTACGTCATCGCCGGCAGCGTCGCGTTTGTGGTGCTCATCGCCGCTCTGGCGTGGTTACGCCGCCGATCGTTGACGGGGCGAATTGTGACCCAAACCGTTACCTGGGATTGCGGCTATGCACAGCCAACGGCACGCATTCAATATACCGCCTCGTCGTTCGCGCAGCCGCTGACGGCATTGTTCGCGCCGCTTCTGCGCGCGCGGCGCACGCTGGCTGCGCCGGAAGGATATTTCCCGCGCGCCTCGTCGTTCACCACCGCGACGCCCGACGCGGCGCGGATTGCGTTGTATGAACCGGCATTTTCCGGTGTGGGCTGGCTGCTGGCTCGCGTGCGCTGGCTGCAACAGGGCCGCATTCAGCTCTACGTGCTGTACATCGCGCTGACGCTGCTGGTTTTGCTGGTGTGGAAGCTGGGCTGAACGATGCGAGCAACCTCCTTCATTCAACCGTTATTGGCGCTGGTGTTGTCGCCATTGATGCTTGGCGTGATCAACCGCACCAAGGCATGGTTTGCGGGGCGATGTGGACAGCCGCTGCTGCAGGCGTATTACGATCTCTACAAACTGCTGGCAAAGGGCGCGGTGTATAGCCGCACGACGACCTGGGTGTTTCGCGCCGGGCCGATGGTCGGCCTGTCGGCGGTGCTGGTGGGGATGACGCTTGTGCCGCTGGGCGGCAAGCCGGCGCCGCTGGCGTTTGCTGGGGATTTTATCCTGCTGGCGTACCTGCTGGGGTTGATGAGGTTCTTCACCGTGGCGGCGGCGTTGGATACGGGATCGAGCTTCGAGGCAATGGGAGCCAGCCGCGAGGTCACGTTCTCGGCGCTGGCGGAGCCGGCGTTGTTGCTGGGGCTGGCGGTGGTGGCGCGGCAGACGGGGCGGTTTTCGCTGTCCGGCATGTACGGGGGAATGGCGCTGGAGACCTGGCGGCAAGCGGGCCCGGTGCTCGCGCTGGTGGCGGCGGCGTTGATGGTGGTGCTGCTATCGGAGAACGCGCGCCTGCCCATCGACGATCCCAACACGCATTTGGAATTGACGATGATCCACGAGGTGATGGTGCTGGACCACAGTGGCCCGGACCTGGCATTCATATTCTACGGCTCGGCGCTGAAGTTGTGGGTGTTTGCCGCTTTGTTGGTCGGGCTGGTTTTGCCGTTGCGAACGGGCCACGCGTGGCTGGACGTCGGAGCGGCCTTGGGCGGGATATTCGCGGTGGCGGTGGCTGTGGGCGCGGTGGAATCCTGCATGGCCCGGCTGCGGCTGGTGCGCGTGCCGCAATTGCTCGTCGGCGCCGCCGCGCTCGTGGCATTGGCGCTGATTCTGACCCTCAGGTGACGCGATGACGCTGAATGTCATTTTGATTCTGGTCGTGCTGATCAACCTGCGGGTGCTGGGCGCCAGCCGGATCGAGGCCAGCGTACGCATCGTGGCGCTACAGGGAATTCTGCTTGGATTGCTGGCGGTGCTGGAGCATTACGGGGATTTGACCGTGAGCGTGTGGATGGTGGCGGTGGGCGGCGCGGTGCTGAAAGGCGTGGTGTTTCCATGGCTGCTGCTCCGGGCGGTGCGCTCGACGGACGTGAAGCGCGAATTCGAGCCGTTCGTCGGACCGATCGCCTCGCTGCTGTTCGGCGTGGCGGCGCTGGGCGTTTCGTTCTCGCTGGCGCGGCGCCTGCCCTTGCCGCAGGCGGCGCATTCCTCGCTGCTGGTGGCGGTCGCCTTATTCTCCATCCTGGTCGGTTTGTTTCTCATCGTGGCGCGCAAGAAGGCGATCAGCCAGGTGCTCGGATTCCTGGTGATGGAGAACGGCATCTACACCTTCGGCGTGGGTTTGGTGCGCCAGTCGCCGCTCCTGGTGGAACTTGGCGTGATGCTGGACGTGTTCGTGGCGGTGTTCGTGATGGGCATCGCGCTCTTTCACATCAGTCGCGAGTTCGATCACATCAACACGCAAGAACTGACGACCCTGAAGGACTGACGACCATGGTGCTCATTCTGGTTTTGATTCCCGCGGTGATCGGCGGCGTTGCATTCCTGGTGCGAAACGATCCACTGCGCCGCGCCATGCTCGTGGCGACTGCCGTGACGCACGCGGGGCTGACCGCGGCATGCTGGGTGCATCGCCCGGCCGCGACGGCGGGCGGGTGGTTGGTGTTGGATGCCGCGGGACTGCTATTTCTGAGCATCACCAGCGCACTGTTCCTGGCAGCGGCGGTGTACGCGGTCGCGTATCTGCGACGGGAGCACGATCATGTGACGCGCGATGCGGTGGAAGGTTTCCTGTTCTCCAACGCGCCCGAAGCCACGTTCACGGGTTGTCTGCTGCTATTCCTGGCGGCGATGACGCTGGTGACGCTGAGCCAGCACGTCGGGTTGCTCTGGGTGGCGGTGGAGGCGACGACTCTGGCCAGCGCCCCGCTGATTTATTTCCACCGCCATCACCGCTCGCTCGAAGCCACCTGGAAATATCTGCTGATCTGCTCGGTCGGAATCGCCCTGGCGCTATTGGGCAATTTCTTTCTGGCTGTGGCGGCCGGTTCGACGCCGCTGGTATTCGGCGAACTGGTCGCCCGGGCGGGCCAACTCAACGTGCCCTGGCTGAAGGCGGCGTTTTTGCTCGTGCTGGTCGGTTACGGAACCAAGATGGGGCTTGCGCCGCTGCACACGTGGCTGCCGGATGCGCACAGCGAATCACCGCCTGTCATCTCGGCGCTGTTGTCCGGCGCCCTGTTGAACTGCGCGTTTCTTGGAATCATTCGTATGCAGCAGGTGTGCGCCGCCGGGGGGCTGGGCGACTTTTCCCGCACGCTGCTGGTCGGCTTCGGGCTGATTTCGATGGCGGTATCGGCGGTGTTCATCGTGGGGCAGACGGATTTCAAGCGTCTGCTGGCCTACTCCAGCGTCGAGCACATGGGCATCCTCGCGCTGGGCGTCGGGTTGGGCGGCGCCGGTGTGTTCGGGGCCATGCTGCACGCGGTGAATCACTCGCTGACCAAGGCGATGCTGTTCCTCGTGGCCGGAAACATTCTCGGCGCCTACGGCACGAAATCCGCGGCGGATGTGCAGGGCGCCTTGCGGGTGCTGCCGGTATCGGGCGTGCTCTGGGTGGCGGGGCTGCTGGCGATCACCGGCTCGCCGCCGTTCGGGCTGTTCCTGAGCGAGTTCACGATATTGAAGGCGGCGTTGGATGCGGGGCGCATCGGCGTGGCCGTAACGTACCTGGCGCTGCTGGCGGTGATTTTCGTCGGCATGGCAACGATCATGCTGCGCATGGCCCAGGGCGTATCGTTGCGCATTGCGCCGCGACGTGAATCCTGGACGGCCGTTGTGCCGCCAGCCGCTTTGGCGACGGTGGTGCTGGTGCTGGGGATATATCTTCCAGGCCAATTGACGCATCTGCTCCGGGAGACGGCCCACTTGTTGGGAGATCTGTGATGCAGCGGGATGCGGTCCATTATCCGGAGGTTCGGCCATGAGTTCCTTGGGGACGCCGGCAACCTCCACCAACCATTTGGCGACGGTCGCCAACGGTCGGGCCATCGACCGCGCCGAAGTGCCGGAATTGCCTTTCGAGGAGTTCCAGAAAGCCATCCTCGCCGCCGTCGAACACAACCAGCGCGTTGTGTCGCTATTCGCAATGGCCGATCCCGACCCGGCGGCGGTGCAGTTTCACCTCGTCCTGGCCGACGATCAACAGTCGTTGCTGCGGCTGGCTCGAACCCGCGTGCGCGGCGACAGCTTCGCGTCGCTGACTCCCCGATGTCCGCAGGCCCATCTGTTCGAGCGCGAGATTGGGGAACAATTCGGACTTCGCGCTGAAGGCCATCCCTGGTTCAAGCCCGTCCGATACCACCGCTCCTACCGGGGCGGTCACGACGCCTGGGACCGGCCCGAAAACGAGCCTCTGATTGTCGGCGTGACCGACTTCTACCGCGTCGAAGGGGCGGAGGTTCACGAGGTGGCAGTCGGACCGGTCCACGCCGGCGTAATCGAACCCGGACATTTTCGCTTTCAGTGTCACGGGGAAAATGTGTTCCATCTGGAAATCTCGCTGGGCTATCAACACCGAGGCGTGGAACGGGGGATGATCGGCGGACCCCATCCGCGCTCTATCCATTACGCGGAGACTTTGGCGGGAGACACAACGGTGGGCCACGCCACCGCCTATTGCCAGGTCTTCGAAGCTTTGGCAGGTTGCCAGAAAACACCACGGGCGCAGGCGCTGCGGGGCATTGCATTGGAACTGGAGCGGCTGGCGAACCATGTTGGTGATTTGGGCGCGCTGGCCAACGATGTCGGTTTCCTGCCTACCGCCTCGTATTGCGGCAGAATCCGCGGTGATTTCGCGAACATGACCGCGATGCTGTGCGGCAGCCGCTTTGGCCGGGGAATGATCCGTCCCGGCAGCGTCGGGTTTGACGTGGATGCGGCGATCATCGACGATCTGCTCAAACGCCTCGGCGCAGCCGAGAAGGACTGCAAGAGCGCCATTGAACTGCTGTGGGACTCGCCGTCGGTGATGGCGCGTCTGGAGGACACCGGCCGGGTTGGACAAGAGACGGCGCGGGAACTGGGTTTGGTGGGTCCGGCTGCGCGAGCTTGTGGTCTGGAACGGGATGCTCGTCGCGACCACCCGTCGGGGATCTTCCGTTTCGCCCACATTCCTGTTTCCACCTGGGACAGCGGCGACGTGTTCGCCCGTGCCTACGTGCGATGGTTGGAAATGCAACATTCCACCAACTTCATCCGCGAACAACTCCGCGCCCTGCCCACGGGAGAGGTGCGCACGGCTGTCAACCCGCTGGCGCCCGGTCAGATTGCGGTCTCCCTGATTGAGGGTTGGCGTGGGGAGCTATGTCACGTTGCCCTGACGGACGGCAACGGAAGATTTGAACGATACAAAGTCGTCGATCCCTCGTTCCACAACTGGACAGGCCTGGCGTATGCACTGCGCAACCAGCAGATATCGGATTTCCCGTTGTGCAATAAGAGCTTCAACCTGTCGTACTGCGGGCATGACTTGTGATAATCGCCGGGGCAGTTAGAGGAAGTATTCCATGTTCAAACTCCTGTTAGCTCGGCTTCACCAAGGCCACCGAACGATCGAGTACCCCGGCGGTTCGCCGCCGCCCATGCCCGAGCGTTTCCGGGGCCGCCCAATCATCGACGCGTCGAAATGTCCCGAGGGTTGCGCCCGGTGCGCCGAGGCATGTCCCACCCAGGCGATCACCATTTCCGACAAGCCGCGGATCGATCTCGGCCGCTGTCTGTTCTGCACGGACTGCACGAACGCCTGTCCGGCCGATGCGATCCGTTACACCCGCGAGTATCGACTTTCGGTTCGGCAGCGGGAAGACCTGATCGTCGATTCCAACCGCGAGATGAAACTCGCGGCGGAATTGGACCAAAAACTCAAGAAGCTCTTTGGTCGATCTTTGAAGCTTCGGCAAGTCAGCGCGGGCGGTTGCAATGGCTGTGAAATGGACGTGAACGCACTTGGCGCGGTAGGCTGGGATCTGGGCCGCTTTGGCATCCAGTTGGTCGCATCACCCCGTCACGCGGATGGCTTGCTGATCACCGGCGCCGTTTCGGAAAACATGAGGCTGGCGCTGAAGAAGACCTATGACGCTGTTCCGTCGCCGAAGATCGTCATCGCGGTGGGGGCGTGCGCGATCTCGGGCGGTCCGTATATCGATCATCCCGAGATTCACAATGGCGCCGGCGCGGTTGTGCCGGTCGATCTGTACATCCCGGGTTGCCCGCCGCATCCGCTTACCATCCTGGACGGATTACTGCGGCTGATCGGCAGAATTGACGAGGGGCGAGATGAGAAGGCTCCGCTGGCTGATGCCAGTGCCGGGTGAGCCAATTCGCAAGCGGCGTCGCAGCCTTGAGTAGCGATTTTTTGGAACGCTAAAGAACCCGATGGGCGGCCTGGGGGCGACTGAACAGAACTGAACACTTCTGAACACTTTTTCGAATATTTGTTAGTGTTTACTAAGTTTTATATTCATCAACCTGCCTGCCCTAGCTTGCCTTGATTACCGCCGTGCGTTCGGCAGGCAACTGGCGATGAAGGGGAGCCGCGCAAAGCCTGGGCATGAAAGTGGGGTGGAGCGGTATGGGCTTGCGAGGGTGATTGGTCAATTGTCATTTCATGCAGGCAGGGCGCACCCCGATTTCGACTCCCCCTCAGAGGAGTTGCATAAATAATGCCCGCGGCACCGATCTTTCATATTCCCGAAGGACGAGCCATTTCAGCGTGCAGACTATTAACCAGTCTCCCGACCCAATCGCCGAGCCAGTCCGTGTGATTTAACTCGTAGAGGCGTCTGAACGTCTTGTGTTTGTCCTCCTGTCTACCTCGGTTTTGCAGGTACGAGGGGATATCGCGAGCGTACATGGGGAAGTCGGGGGATTGCGCGCCCATAATCCGCGTTCGCGTGTCTGCCGACAGGAAAACCACATCGTCCTTTTCTTTTCCTATGGCGCTGAGCACACGTTCGCCGTCGGTTATGCCTCGACCCACGTAATTCCAGCGGCCGTCGGTCGGGCCCGCTCCCCATTTGTCCCAGAATCGGTATACCGGCCCGGTGTTCACGCTCATTCTGAAATGAAAGTCGACAAGCAGGCCGTGTGCGACCATGCTTTCGATGAGTGCTGCAAGGTGCGCAGCGAAGTAGACCGCAGACCATGGTTTTCGGAATACGAATATGTAGCCGTCACCAATGCACAGGTTGGCCTCCTGATCCTTCCGCGCCGTCATGGCCGCTTCCGTCGCGAGACGCCAGAATCTGTCGTCAGTCGTGATCTGGATAAGAGAGTTTATAATGAGCAGCTGATCTACGACTGGATGCTGTGAGAACCCCGAGACATCGACGTAGACGAACGTCTTCTCAACGGGCCAAGAGGAAAGCGACCGGATTTCTGAGTTTTCGTCGGCGAGGAGCTCATTTAGGCGGCTGTCCAGGATATGGCTGACGAAGACAGGGAGGCGTTCGCCAACCAGTGAGTTGCCGGATTCCGTAGCCGGTCCAACCGCCGCTTTGTACAAGCAATAAAAGAGAAACTGGCCGGGCGTGCTGGCTGAGTTGGTCGCCTTTTTGGGGTCATGATTGAGTGGGATGGGTCGGAGAAAAGCCAAGCCTTCCCGCATACCGGATGCCAATTGATGCTTGCCATTACCGAGATTGTCAACGCAGAGGAGTACGATCCCCTTTTGTTTGCAGTAGGCGATGACATCGGCTTCCTGCCCATAATAAACGCTGTCTTTTTCCAAGCGTTCAAAGGTCGCGGCGACCGGAGCGCTTTGCTTGGCGGCCCAAGTGAGGAATTTGCAATAGTCGGGGTTGGTCGGATCGATTGGGATTTCGCGATCATCCCGATTTAGATGGATAGTGGATAATCTTCTTTCGCCGTCCAACTCGATTCTGTACTCCGCCTCATCGCTTTTCTCACTCATTTTTAGGCTCCCTTGCATGGCATATGCACGCCGAGCGCGTCACGCATCTCCTTATTGGAATGGCGCGCAAAGTTCGGCAGTTGAGGCCACGCCCAAGAGACACGCGAACGACCGGAATTCTACACCTCGCGTTGGCTCGCTACCAACGCACCCCCGCCCCGGCGGACTTGCATCTCCGGGGCGGCGTTTGATCGCTCGAAAGAATCTATTGCGGGTCTCAATTCATGGCCACCCGCCGAAGCAAAAAAGAAGCCACCGGCTACGGGTGGCTTGGAGAGTCTTTTTGCTTTTTCGAAATCTCAGGCCTTCACGTCGAGGCCCGGGCCATCTGAATCGCCGCCGCAAGTTCCGGCTGTCCAAAGCTGAAATGATTGAAATCGACCCGGTGTGACGGGACGCATGAGCGATGTCCTGCGCGCGTGCCGAAACGTGCCGAAGGAGGCCAGAATCTCAAATCAGGCCGCTACCCTGACAGCCTCTGGATTGATATTCCCGTCCGCAACGCCCTTGAGAAATGGCTTGGAACCGTCATCGCTTTGTGCCGGACCTTTTTGGGAGTCACCCTCCGCATTGTTAAATCTCTGGCACACCTTCAGCGCAACCGACAGTTCCGAGAATTCCTTGCGGAGTTCTTCGATCCTGGACTCGATTTTCTTCTGCATATCAACCATGACTGCTCCTAAAAGTACCTTGAGGGTTCCGGGCTGGTTCCACGAAAGGGGTATCGACCTGCGATCAAGGGAGGTGTGGAAAAAAGGGAGATTTCTCAAAATGAGATTTGAGGAGCCCCGCCACCCCTGTTTCCCAACGACCTGGGCAACGATTCTATCGCCCCTTGGCGCGTCGAAGGCCTGTGCGTCTGTTGCGGGCGATTGGGCGTCAGTAGGCTTCAGTGGCGGCGGCACAGTCAAAAACACCGGGATTCGCCCGCCAAACGATGTGGGGGAATCCGCTCATGACCGACGATCAGCGGAAGTCGCGCAGGATGCGCGGGGGGCACGGCGGCGCGGAGGGCATTTAACACGGCGGCAACGTCAATGGCTTCCTGAATCAGGGGGCCGGCCACGGGAACCGAGTGCCCGGCGGCGGTGAAGGCCATGCCCGCGAGGCTCAGGATCGTGCCGCTGATGGCGCATTGCTGGGCGATGCTCGTCATTCGGCGGCTGATACGGTTCGTGAATGATGGTCGCGCGCCATAGACCGCGGCGGCGCGCCCCGCAAGCGGGGCCGCTAAGGGCTAGGGGAAAAAACCCCTGGACGTTGGTAAACTTGTGGCGTTCGGACAAGGAGGTCTGGATGACGTTAGAGAGTTTGGCCCGTCGGCTGCCGGACGAGGTTTGGGCAGCGTTCGAGTCG
>JBEKHH010000081.1:0-16509 GCA_050012375.1 Tepidisphaeraceae bacterium | reverse complement strand
GCCGCGTTGATTCTTCGCGAGGCCGACGTAACCAAACTTGCCGCATGACCACTGAACCTTGCCAAAAAAACAAGATGCCACAGCTTTGCAATGCAGAGACAGACGCGGAGAAGAAACACAAGAAACGAGTTCTTTCTCAGCTTTTCTCAGCGATCTCCGCGTGCTCTGCGGTTAAAGATTGGATTGAAAGGGTGACGAATCATGGGGTTACGATGATCGTGGCTCGCCGGCACGCTTCAGGCAAGATCGATACGGTACCTGCATTTCTTCGTCTCCCCGCGTTGATAGAGTGCGTGCTGCACCGGAACCGGAACGATTTCCACCAGCTTGCCTCCCAAGCGCTCGCAGGTCCGTCGCGATGCATAGTTGTCCGGATTGCACGTGATCCACAGCGGATTGATCCCGTACCGGCGCGCCAGGGGAAGGAGCATCCGACACGCCCGCTCCGCGTAATGACGCCCGCGCGCCGGCGGGTAAACGTGATATCCAACGTGACCGCTGTACATCACCGTGTCATACGTGCTGGCAATCCTCAGCCCGATTCCGCCGGCGATCGGAAATTCGGGACGGTCCGTCACCCGCATCCAGAAGTGACACTCCGGCACAAGGCCCTTGGCGGGATTCTCCGGCTGCCTGCCGCCCGGACACGCCCCAAGAAAATCCAACAACTGCTTCTGCGACGTGTCCGCCAGCGCCGGCGCTTCCTGGATCGACAACGGGTGCCGGCATGCCGCCAGCACCGCATCCACCCACTCTTCCGACGGAGCGACCAGCTCCAATTCCGCGTCGATGAGGGGACCGGGATCCAAAAACGTGAACGGCGGGGTCGAAAAGCGGGAAAAAGGCAGGCAATCACGCAGGCGAAACGGCATCGGATGATCTTGTGCGTATGGCGGAGGCGCGCGGGAACCGGGCCGGCACGGCCCGGCTTTCTGTCCAATCAATGCGTCGAAAACAAATTCGCCTTGTCACCGAACACCGCGGTGAACCGCATCAGCAGCACCAAAAAGCAAATGATGTTCACCAGCGTCGCCACGACCGCCAGAACGGTGTAGACATTGTTGCTCGGCTTCATGACAAGCGGGCGTTCACTGGTTGCGATACGACTCATGGCGTGCTCCAATCACAAGCGCCTTACGATCCACGAAGCTGGGTCTTGACCTCGTTGCCCTTTTGCACCTGGGAGACCTTGTCCGGCTTGCCCTCGAGCCGGCCGATGGAATTGTCCGTGTCCACCGTGTCGATGGTTACGATTCCCAGAAACTCCGGTCCATCCACCACGTAAAACCTCATTCCCTTGGACACGCCGTCGGCGCTGCCCACCGAGATCGTCACGAATGTGTTTCCGTTGATGACGCTCTTCTCGCGAACGACGCCTTCGATGGACGGCGCGCCCAGCCCGTTGGCCACCGGCGCCGACAGGATTTGCTCCGGATCATATCCCCTCTCCTTCAGCGCCCCCGAGAGCTTTTGCATGTTCACCTTCGACTCGGCGAGCTGCTCCTGCGTTTCCTCCTGCCGGGCCTGAAGGCTTTCCAGCGTGCTGGTCAATTCCGCGTTTCGGCGGCCAAATTCCTCGTTTTGTTTCACCAAGGCGTCATTGGACGTGCGAAGCTGCGTGACCTGATCCTGAAGTTTGTTGGCCGTGGAGGTGGTCAACTGCACGTTGTTGTTGGCGGTAGTCAACGCCGCCTGCATGTTCGTGTAGTCCGCCTGCAAACGCGCGATGGTGACGCGCGATTCATTCAGTTGAGATTGCACCGCGCCGACGGCGGCGGCGTTGTCGCTGTTGTCCTTCTGATGCTGCTGGCCTTCGGCGTTGTAATCGTCCTCGGCCTTCTGCTTGGCCGCCAGGTTCGCCGCCGATTGCATGCGCTCCGCCGCCAACTGCTGATTGGCGGCATCCAACTGCGGTTGCAACGGCTGGGCCTTGTTGACGAAGACAACGATCGCCGCCGCGTTGAGCATCGAGACGATCACCAGCAGCACGACAAACAATTTGGTAAGGGGACTCAAATGCGACTCCTTGAACGACTCCCACCAACCCCCGCGAAAAATCCGCCTCGGTGGGGCCTGATTATCCTAATGATGGCCTCACTTCTGTCAACTTTTTTCCGGTGTAGACCCGGCTTCGGCCAATCGTACCCAATTGCCGCCGCTCAATCGAGTTGCCGTCAATTGGAATTGGACACGCCCGGCGCTCGCAACTGCAAAATGCCCGTCGCAGCCGAGATGCGCACGGAAGCCTCCGGGTCCTTGAGCAAATCGGCCAAATACGGCTGCAAATCCGCCCGCCCGATGGAGCCCATCGCCAATGCCGCCAACGCCCGCTGCCGCGGGTCTTTGCTTTGGGCCGCCGGAACCGCCACGTTCCATCCCTCATCCGATCCAAGCATTCCCAGCCCCCTGGCCGCGGCGAGCGAAACTTCCACGTAATCATTCGTCAATTCGCCCCTCAAATGCTGAATGACACGTTGATCTCCCGTCTCGGCAAGAGCTTGCAGCGCGATCATCTGATCGTCCGGATAAGTGCTGATCGAAAAGGCGACCAAATCCGTCAGACCGCGCTGGTCGCCCAGGCGCCACAACGCCTCGGCCGCCTGGAGCCTCACCGACGGAACACGGTCCGATAACAGAGTGGTGAGCATCTTCGTCGCGCTCGGTTCATTCAGCAGGCCCAACACCATCGCCACCGTCCCGCGAAGATGCGGATCGGGGCTCCCCGCGAGTTTTTCCAGATCATGGCTCAATCGGGTATCCCCCAAGCGGTGCAACGCGAAACGCACACCCGCCTGGACCCGCAAGTCTCGATCGTCGGCCATCGTCCTGAGAATGTCGTAGGCATCCACGAGCTTCAGTTGCCCGGCCGCCATCGCCGCCACGAAGCGCACCGGAGCGTCCGGATCGCCCAGGCCCTTCAAAACCACATCGGCCGCATCCGGCGGATCGACATCGCTCAAGCCCTCGATGGCGTTGCACCGCATGAACGGGTCGGGCGAAGCGGTTTGGGAAATCAGCTCCCGAACGGCCTGGGCCCGCAGTCCGGCATCAATGGGCGTGGGCGAATATTTTGGCGCCGGCGCCACCGGCGGAGGGGGAGGCGGAAGCTTTGCGGAAGGATCGGTATGCGGGCCGCATCCACCGAGAACAAACACCAAGAAGATGCCAACCGCCTTTTTCATAAGCTGCTCCGCCGGCGTTTGGACCATGCCCACGCCGCGATGATCGCCGATGCGCCGGCGCAGGTTTCGGCAAAAATATCGCCGAATCGTGTGTAGAATGTCAATCGCCTGTCGATCATGATCCGCTCGACACACGTCCCCGCCTCGCGGGGGCTTAAAAGTTCCCCTGTCAGCCCGTTTGAATCAATAAACCCGCTGATTCCCGTGTTGACGCTGCGCGCCGTCCAGACGCGGTTCTCGATGCTTCGGAAAGTCGCCGCCTGAAGGTGCTGCGTGTTTTCGTTGGCCTTGAACCAGCCGTCATTGGTCAAATTGACGAGGAAATCGGCCCGTTTCCCGCCGCCATCGGTCGGACGGAACATCGCCGAACAAATCCGCGCATCGATGTCCTCAAAACAGATTGGGGTGACGAATCGCCAATCCCGTCCCTCGTCGGTCAAATGAAACACGGTCAGGGCATCGCTCTGGCCCGGCTGCATGACGTAATCGAAGTAATACCTGGGTCCGAGCGTGACCGACAGTTGATAGAGCCAATTCGCCCAGCCCTTGCCGGGAATGTATTCCCCCCAGGGGACCAGGTGTATCTTGTCGTATCGATGCCCCAATGAATCGTTCATTCGGCCGTCGCGGTCAAAAAAGTAGGCCGAATTCCGCTTGTCGCGAGGGGCGAGTTCCGACTGCCCGTCGCGGTCCTGGGGCTTCCAATCCGCCGCGTAATCTCCCCCCGTCAACAGCCCCACATGGTATTTCGCCGTCAGCTCGCTCAGACGGTCGTACAAATCCCGGCAAATGGGAAGCAGCTCGCGCGCCTCATGATTCAGCGGATACATCATCGTCTCCGACCAGACGACGAGATCGATCCTTCCCGGCTGCTTATCCAGCGCGGCGAGGGTCTGCTTCTCATGAAAAGCCAGACGCTCCTGGATCGTCGCTCCCTTTTCCCCGGAATTGCTCTGCGGATAATCAGCCTGGACCACCGCGACCACCGGTCCCGGCGAAAGCGATTGCGGCGTCTGCCACAGGCGATAGGTCCCATACGCCAGGACCGCCACAACGATTCCGGCCACGACCCCGGCCGCCTGAATCAGCCGCTTTGTCTGATCGCGTCGCACCCACGCCATCGCCGCCAGCGCGTTGAGCGTCACAATCCAAAAGCTCACTCCATACGCCCCGGTGATATCCGCGATCTGGCACATGCCCAAATTCGGCGTCTGCGTATCGCCGAGAAACAGCCACGGCAACCCGGTGAATACGATGCCTCGCAGCCATTCAAAGGCCACCCAGACCGCGGCAATGCCTAGCACCCCCGCGATGACCGGAACCTCATCAATCAACCCCGCTCCCCGAATCACCAATGCCGCCAGCCCCCAGTACACTCCGCAGAAAATCATCAGCGCCACCATCCCGGGCCAACTGATGTACGACATCCACCACATATTGGCGCTGAAAAAGATGGTCCCGGCGATCCAGCTGTAGAAAAAAGCCGATTTCCGCGACTTCGCGCTCGTCAGGAAAACCAGCCACGGCGCAAGCCCGATCCACGCCAGATAGAATTGTCCCACGGGCGCAAACGACAGCGTCAGCAGCGCAACGCAGCTCATCAACAGGAATGCTGTTCTGAGAGCGCTCGTACGCCGCGGGGCAGTGCCGGCCATTAAAGAGCATTTCTAACCGAATTCCGGCGAGCGTTCATCTCCCGCAAAACGCGGGATGGAAAAATGCAAAAAAAGAGCCCGGAAGCTCGCCTCCGGGCTTTTTGCGCGGGATTGAAAAACGATGGCGTTAGATGGCCGTCCTTCGCATCCGGCGAACGATCCGGATCATGCCCAAACCCGTCAGCGTCGCCAGGGAGGCGACGGCGGAATTCGGCAGAGGCACCACCGGGGAGGTGCGGCCGCCGGTCAGTGTTTCATCGATGCTAATGATCTTCGAATCGCCGGCAGGGATGGACAGATCCCATCTGGCTTCAAATCCCTCGACCCCGGTCACCGGGCCGAGCGAAGGGCTGGAAGTGCTCGTTGTCCGGTCAATGGTATCGAAAAGATTCGGTGTCGGCGCCGCGACGTAATTCACCTGCGCCCCGGAGGGAACCGTTTGGTTCGCCGTGTTTGTCCCGATGCTGGGACTGAGCGTCAGCGTGTTTTTGTTCGGCGTCCCGTTGACGTTCAAATCGAGACCGTCCACCAGATTGAACTCCAGTAGAGGGCTATCCGCCACGGTCGATGATTCCGTATTCGTCACCTTAATCGTTTCATTGATCCCGGACCCTCCGCTGCCGGGATTCTCGCCGGTCAGCATTTCCGTCACCGCAACGGTGAAAGCGAACCCGCTTCCGCTCACCTTATAGGTTACGGACGCGATTCCATCGCTGAACGACGGACTACTCATCAATGGCAGCGAACTGAGCGCGACGAGTCCCGACGAGGAACCGATGGAGACCAACAAATCTTCGCCTCCCGCCGGCGAGCCGCCGTATTGGTCCACGCCGTCCACAACCCAATTGCTGATGAATGGCAAGGACGAACCGCTCGGGTTGATCGTCAACGACGAATTGTTGCTCGTGATGCTTGCAGCACGAGCCCCCGCCGCGAGAACTGTCCCCGCCGCCAAAGCCGCCGCCACCACCACCATCCTGTGCAGATTTTTGGTCTTGAAGTTACGCAGCATTTGATTCTCCCTGAATTGCGACAGACGCCAGACACGTGGCGGACAGATAGAGCGCCCGCTTTATCCCACTGAGACGAAACTGCCCCTTAGTGTACCACCAGCCCGGCCGTCCAAGCAAAGCAAATCTGTGCCGTGCGCCTCGGCGTGAACCTCTTTCCGTTAAATCAGGAACGATGTCCGGTCCATACCGGATTCGCGGCTATTGGTGCAGTCCCGGCGCACTTAAGTCCTTTAAGAACAAGAGTCCCATAAACGAATCATCCTGGTCGAAATCGATCGGCCCGGCCCAACTGGCTGACTCGCCGGTGCTCTGGAAATGCCGAATAAAATTGAACCGCAAGAGCCGTGGCCGCACGGAATTGCCGTTGAGCAATAATTGCCAGGGAATGGCGGTTTCGCCGGTCCATGCGCCTTGGTGGAACTCGGCGGCGTAGCGCACCATTGTGCCGTCGATTTCGCGCCATGGATCGGCATGGGTTCGCGGATCCAGCCGCCTCTTCACCACGCAAACGCCGTTCGGTTTGCAGCTCAGATACGTCAGCGGCCCCAGGGAGTTGTCATCGTAGATCGGCTGCACCAGGATTTCGCAAAGGTCCTCGCCCCAGGCCCGGCGAAAGTCGTAATCCACGAAATTCCGGTGAAGCTCCTGATGTGAAGATACGCCGTTCACGCAGAACGCGGCGTAAAAATCGTCCTCGCTCCAGGCCGTGTAAACTTGAGAGGGCGACGATGACGGCTCGATTCGCCAATGCTGAATCGACGGCCGATCGACCATTTTCGTCAGGCTCCCGTCGTGAATCAGATCGTCCCCGCTCCACTCATTCAGCTTGCCGTCGATGTGAATGTTTCCCTCGCGGCGCATGCTGGCGGCGACGGGAAGCGCCGCCTCCGTCGCGTACTGGCCGCGCGTGTAACCATCGACAAACGTGATCTCGATGGGTTTTCGCGAATCCGGCGTGATCCGATCCAGATCCACGCGCGCATCCATCGAAAATCGCTGCACCCAGTACGTCCGCAGGGCCCCGATCAGGACCGGCGCCGGGTTATATTCCCACGCGTCGCCGCCGCGGCTCCACAGCAGTTGATTCTGGTCCGGCCGATTGTCGCCGGCGTTGTAAATGTCCACCCCCAATCGCAAGGACGCCCAGGTGTCTCCGTTGGAGCGGCCGGGGTCGTCCCAAAGCCACTGCGCCGTCCGCGGCAGAACGTACGGTCTTTCCTTCGGCTCCTGCCAGCGGACCATGTCCAGATCCAGGTCGCGCTCCTGAGTTTTGACGGCGGGATCGTCCGGCGACGCCCCCGGCGCACGCAACAGGATCGCACGCGCCAGCAGCGCCTGCGCCTCGTCCCAGGTCTTTTGATCGACCGTTCCGCTGAGCAGCCCATATTCGGGATCGGGCGACTGCGCCGGCTGAAGCTCCACCTGCCGGGTAATCAGCCGCCCCAACAGCAGCGCATCCGTCCGCATCCCGCGCTGCTCCGCCAGCAAAAGGTATTCGTAGTCCTGCTGAGCGCGGCGAAGCCATTTCAGTTGAATGCTCTGCACCGGCGAGTCCACGCCGAACCAGCTTCCCGGATAGAACCAGGTAAGCGCGGCGGGGTCGGCCTGTTGGGTCGGATCGTTTTGTTCCGGCAGCGCCTCGGACCAGAAGATCAAATCCGCGTGCCGCAGATACGCCAGCCACGCCCACAGCCGCACGTCGGGCCCGCTGGCGCCGGCGCCGGCATAGGGCGCCAGCCCCGGCGCCTCGGTCCGCAGCCAATGCTCCGGCCGGCGCAGTTCCATCGGCCAGGATTGCGTCGGCGCTGCAAACACCGGCCCCGGCGCCAAGGTGATCATGCGCCCGACCAGCGACGGATTCAGCAGCATCGGATTGTCCGACGACGCGAATTGGATTTGATCGTCCTCCAGGGGTATCGCCACGCGAACCAGCGGATGCGCATCGAGGATTGCCCTGGCCTTCATCGAAAACTGAATGCTTTGCAGCGCCGTCGCCCGGCCCGGCGAATTCCTCCGCAAGAAAACCGACGTCGGGCTCAGCCAATCCTGCCGATTGAAGTGCGTCGAGGCGTTCGACCAATACTCCCGCCGGCTGGCCGCGTCGTAATTGTCCAGATAATCCGCGCTGGGCAGCGGCCAATAACCCAGCGGCTCTTTGTCCGCGAACGCCTCGCCGCTTAGCCATGGAGAAACAACCGTGTCAAAATCCGACCAGTCCACCCGCGGGGTTTGTGCGATGAGCCATTTGACCGTCGGCTGCAAACGCGGCACGACCACTTCGGTCCGATTCTCCTCCGCCAGCAGAGCCAATTGATCGAGCGTTTTGATCGCCGCGGCGTAGATTGGATTGTCCCGGTTCATCAGCCTGGGCGTGATGGCCTCGAAGGCATCCGGATAGAGTTGCCGCAGCCGGTCCCAGTTGATCTCGCTCACCATCAGCAGGTGACGCTGCCGTGGAATCGCAAAATCGAAAACGTGCAGCCAAACCCGCACGTTCGATGTCGCGCGGGTCTGCCCGCCTGCGCTCAGTTCGCACGTGATCGTGTAGTCCGCCGGCTGGGCATCATTCGGAACCAGAAGATCGATCCAGACGATAGGCGCCTCGGCGCCGTCGCCGGCATGGCTTTGCGAATCAAACGGATGTGCCGGATCGCGCAAGCTCGAAAGATCGACGACGCCGTCCTGGCAGTTCATCGGCAACAGCGCCCGCGGCAACTGCCTCGTTCCCGCGGCCAGACCGGTTTGTCGAACATAGCCGGCGCGGTTGGTATCCACCGGCATCGGCAAGACCTGGTAAGCCGAGAAACTCTTCGGCCCATTCGCCGGCGAGATGCGAAGCCGTAGAGCCGGCGTCGCCCCCATCTGCGTCAAATTGCCGATCCGCACGGCGAAGCTGACCCACTCATTCTTCGCCGCCGAGAGCGCTAATGGCCCTTCAATCGCTGTTGGCTCCAGCGCAGAGTCCATATCGACCGCTTCGACAGTGGCCGCACCGGCAATTTTTGCCGGATTGGACTCCCTGGGCGTCTGGCATCCGCCCGCCAAGGCAAGAATAATGAAAATTGCGCTAAGTGCCGCCGCTCTGGCAAAGGACCCCGGGCGTCCATGCGCAGTTGATGTGCATCCCCGGCGCGTTTGCCGCATGTTTCGCCGATTTCGCATCGACATACTTTGATTCATCGAGGCATCCCGGCACAAAAGAAAATCAAAAAATGATCGGCCCCAAACCCCTGAAAACCACACGAAAACCGCCATTTCACGATAAAAAGCCTCTAGCGAGCGAAAGCAATTGTCTCCAAAAATCAGCCGCGGCACAACTTTTGTTCTACTCCGGGCGTAAGGATGAAACTTATGAAAATAATCATCCGGGATGTTCGGGACGGTTGACAATACATGGGCGTGGTCTGTTGGGACAATAGGCCTCGCCGACAAGCCTCGTTTCCTCCTCCGCCAGGCCGCACGGCACAAACCCTCCGCCGTGCGGCCTATTTTTATCCAGATTACTCACCGCCCGCTTCGCTCACGATTGAATTCGGTAAATCTTGAATTTTTCGGGCTAAGGAAGAACCCGCGTTGGCGACATCCACACCGTAAGCAGACCCAAGAAAGGAAATCAGAAGCGACCGCGTATATTCCTTGGGCGGCGTCGGCTGAATAGCTGTCGGCTGAATAGCTGTCGGCTCAAAAGCCGATTGACGCGATCCCTCGCCGCGCGTTATAGGGCCACATCAGACGTTTTTTGCTTGTTTCAAGCCGCATTTCGCCGGTCATTTTTGAAAGGAGGGTGTTCGCTCGGCAGAGGGAAATTCTGGCTGCGGGCGGTGACAGAAAGCAACGGCTGGAGGCAAACGTCCTGGTCAAACCATTTCGTATCAAGAGGCGCATTCGCGCCGGTTGAGCTTATCTGCCGAACACAGGCAGAGGAGGAGCTTATGCAAGCATTCGCATCGTCAAGGCTTTTCTTTATCGGTGGGTTGGCACTTAGCGCCGCGTTTTTTGCGACCGCTCGCGCCGACTTCATCAATCTTCCCGTGAAGTATTCCCAGCCCATCGGCTTCAACGCCAACGGCCAGATCATCGGGGGCGATTTCTCCTCCGACCAAACCCTCAATACCGTCAAGGCCGATGACTTCACCGACAACTACAACGACCCCGTCGTCGCCGTGCGGTGGTGGGGCTCGTACGGGAATACTGCTCAACAGGCCGACGGGTTTGTCGGCCCGTTCGATATCAGCTTTCATCTTTCTGATGGCACGCCCCACCCCAACAGCCTGCCCGTCAACGCGCCACTGGCCACGTATGTTGTAAACGCGCAACAGGTTTACGTTGGCCTCGACACGTCGCCCGAGCCGGTGTACCGCTACGACGCCTATCTACCGACGCCATTTCCTGAAACCGCGGGGACGGAATATTTCATGGCGATCGACAAGCCCGCATCGGTGCCGCTGTGGGGCTGGCACGAAACGCCTGGGCCGCACCCGATTTTGGATTACGCCGCCGTCGGCGCTAGCCACAACGGGCCGTGGGTGCAGTTGGGCACGCAGACGGATTTCGCGTTTGAGCTGATGGTGCCCGAACCCACCTCCCTGGCGTTGGTGGCGGTTGGTGCGTTGGGATTAATGATGCGGGTTCGTCGCAGCGGCGCCTAGGCGCAGAAGCCGCTTGCTGGCTGTGTTCGACCATCGGAAGAGAGAACGCGGGAGCGGGTTGGTCCGGTATCCGAGCCGCGTTCCTGGGGGCTTTATTGTCATTGTCACCGATGGATTTGGGCACACGGGGAGGCCTGGCCTAATTATCCGCAATCCCCGCCACCCGCGGCTTGCCGAGCGGATTGGCCAAAAATCGCGGCTGGCAGGACGGGCAAATCTTGAATTCAAAATGGCGATGGACCTGGTCCTGAAGTTCCTCGGCCGTCATGTCCTTCATCTGTTCCAGCAGCCTGTCGATGACCGCGTCGAAATCCACCGCTTCCAACTCCGCCGAGGTCGTGGGCGGCATCGACGGCTCGGCGAATACCTCAATCCGCACGACGTAATATGCGTGCGGCGCGATCGGCTTTCCACACAGGCTGCAATGCTCCCGCGTCATCGCCTGCCATTATACGCCAAACCAGGGCCTTCCAAATCTCAGTTGAATGCAATGCAACCACGAAGACGCACAGCGCGGCCATTGGCCGCAACCAAAGAAGAAATGCAACCGCGATGACGCGAAGGACGCGAAGACAAACGCGAAGAACTCATTGGCACATCCTGCACAACTGAAATGAAAATCTTGTCGTAAAAACAAGAAATTGCAGGATATCAACGAAGAGCGCGAAGACAGCCGCGAAGGGCTGGACGTTGGTGAGGGGAAGGGGAAGCTCGCATGTCTCAGAATGTTCCCAGAATGCCACGAATATTTTATTTCGGCCGTGGGACTTCTATCGGGATTCGATCGCTGGCAGGCGGCGTGAGAGTCGAAGTTGGTGGACATGGGGGACTGCCGGAAAGTGAATTACTCATTGCCGATTGCCTATTTCCAATTGCCTATTGAAGGGGGAAAAGCGCTCCCCTCTATTAAAGGGTCCATGGGGTGAACGTTTTGGACCTGTTTTGGAGAAATCCGGGGATTTTGTAAAAATATTTTTTTCGGGCGTCGAAATGGCGGTTGAGCGCCCGTGCATCCATCAGTTGATGGCGGGCGAACCACCAGATGGGGAAATGCAAAACTCTTCTGCCCGAAGCCTTTTTGACGCTCTCGAATGCCTACGACTCTCTTGAGTTACGCCGATTGCTGTCGGCGTCGCCGCATCAAGATCCCGGCGCCGGTGATCAGCAACAGGGACCCGGTCGCCGGCTCGGGCACGGGCGACCATTCGACTGCGAATCCGCCGGTGAACCCGTCATATGTGCCACCGGCAACTCCGTACACATTTCCGGAAGAGTCGATGTCGTAGGCTCCGGAGCTGACCCAGTTGCCCGTGGATGGAAGCAGCGTTTGGAGATCGACGGCGGACCCGGCTGTGCCGCTCCAGAGCGCAGCAAGTTCGTAACTGCTCCCGCTGCTGGTATCCCAGCCCACTTGATAAGTGCCGTTGGTGGCGTTGGCAGTGGAATAAGAACTTCCGCTCGGGTTTAGGTCCACGGCGCTGGCGGCCGTACCATTCCAAAGCAAAGCGTGTTCGGGAAAGCCATTCGGGCTCTCCCAGCCCCAACCCACTTGCTGGTCGCCATCGGTGCCGTAGGCACCCGACCAGACGATTCCAAGTTGGGTCGGGTTCAGATCCACGGCACTGTCGGACGTGCCGTTCCAAAGCAGGGCGTGTGTGGGAAAGCCCTTCACGTTCTCGGTGCCCCAACCCACTTGCTGGTTGCCATTGATGCCCCAGGCAGCCGAATCGATGAAGTTAAGGTTCGTGGGATTCAGGTCCACCGCACTGTCGGCCGTGCCGGTCCAGAGCAGGGCATGGTCGTAATCCAGTGTGTTGTCGCCCAAGCCCTCGCCCACTTGGTCGGCGCCGTCGGTCGCATAGGCAGTCGAACTGGTGATTCCAAGGTTGGTCGGGTTCAGGTCCACCGCACTGTCGGCCGTGCCGGTCCAGAGCATGGCGTGCTCGTTACCGCCTGTCTCGCTGCCGACGCCATAGCCCACTTGCTGAGTCCCGTTAGTGCCCCTGGCAATCGAGGCGTTGATTCCAGCCAGGTTGGTGGGGTTCAAATCAACCGCTCCGGCGGCGGTCCAAAGCAGGGCGTGGCTATAACCGCCAGTTTGGCTTGTGTTACCGTAGCCAACGGTTTGATCGGCAGATTCGCCCAAAATTGTTGGGCTGAAGAGGGACCCCGGCATTGTCAGCGGATAGAGGACTGAGCCGGTGTAGGTCTGTCCGTTGGACATTGGCGCGGCGGCGAACATACCGGCGGCGAGTAGCAGGGCGAATTTAGGATTCATGATTCTCCCTTTCCCTTCGCGGTTGGAAGATATATTTGGATGAATGTGAAATGCGAATGCACCTGAGATGGTTCAGTCTCCTTTCCGGCCGACCGACACACGCCCCAGAGGAATGCGACAATATCTTCCCAAAAAACGACGAAAACGAATGCACGCTTCTGGGACGCGATACTGACGTGCTTAAATATGACGCGCGGAGGCAGCCAGAATCAATCGGTGAAAACACCTAATGACGGGACGGAACATTTGCCTAGATGGACATGCGCAGGATGTGAATGCCCGAGGCGTTTTGACGCCTTCGCTTGCAGCTTGCCGCATACAACTTGTAACCTTACGTCATGCCGACGGAACGGATTCTGGAACTGGCGACGGAGCACCATCGGGCGGGGCGGCTGGGGGAAGCCGAGGGGTTGTATCGACACATCCTGCAAGCCGAGCCGGAAAATGCCGAGGCGCTGCATCGGCTCGGGGTGCTGGCGATTCAAACGCAAAACCATCAAGCCGCGATTGAATTGATCGGCCGGGCGGCGGAGATTCGGCCGGCGAGCGCGATTGTTCATGCGAGCCTGGGGCAGGCGCTCTCGGCCGCGGGGCGGAGTGGCGAGGCAATCGTCGCGTTCCAGCGGTCGCTGGAGTTGCGGCCGGATTTGTTGGACGCCCTCTTTGGATTGGGCCTGGCGCTTCAGGCTGTGGGGCGGCGGGAGGAGGCCGCTTTGGCATATCAGAGATTGCTGGAGCTTCATCCGGATTTCGTGGGGGGACACAACAATCTCGGAAATGTCCTGTTCGCCCTCGGCCGCGTCGAGGAGGCCGTGGCTGCGTATCGCCGGGCCGTCGATCTTCAGGCGGATTATGTCGAATCAATCGGAAATCTCGGCAGCGCTCTTGCGGCGCTGAAACGGACTGAGGAGGCCGTGGCCATGTTCCGGCGGGGGCTTTTGCTCCAGCCGGATGCGCCGCTGATTTGCAATAATCTCGGCAACGCGCTGTGCGGGCTGAAGCGTTACGACGAAGCGATCGAGTTGTTGCGGCGCGCGCTGGAACTGAAACCGGATTTTGCCCAGGCCGCGTTCAACCTCGGCAACGCGCTGAATGGCCGGGGAAAATATGCCGAGGCCGTGGAACAGTTTCGCCGGGCGATCGCGCTCGACCCGGCGATGGTCGATGCCCACAACAACCTGGGCAACGCGCTGCAAATGCTTGGCGATTACAAAGCGGCCGCCGAGGCGTATGTCGCGGCACTGAATTGCAAGCCGGATTTCGTCGTGGCGTACAACAACCTCGGCAGCGTGCTGCGGCGGGTGGGGAAGTTGGACGAGTCGATCGCCGCCTTGCGGCAGGCCATCAAGATGCAGGGCGAGTTTCATCAAGCGCATTGCAACCTGGGCAACAGCCTGAAGGATGCCGGCCGGTTGGATGATGCGATCGAATGTTATCGGCGGGCGGTGGAATTGAAGGCGAGCGATCATGCCTCGCACAGCAACTTGGTGTTCGCGGTGCAATATCACCCGGATTACGACTCGGCCGCCATCCTGCGCGAAGCCCTGCGCTGGAACGTGCTGCACGCGCAGCCGCTGAGACATGAGATCAAGGCGCATGAGAATCCCGGCGCGCCGGGACGGGATCGTCGTCTGCGCGTCGGCTACGTCGGCGCGGATTTCCGCGAGCATTGCCAATCGCTCTTCACAATCCCGCTGCTGTCGAATCACGACCGAAAAGAGTTCGAGGTTTTCTGCTACGCGCACGTGAGCCGGCCGGACGCCAGGACCGAGCGAATTCGCGGTTTGTGCGACGGCTGGCAATCGATTGTGGGAATGACCGACGCGGAAGTTGCCCAGAAAATCCGCGAGGATCGGATCGACATCCTGGTGGATTTGACGATGCACATGTCGCTGGGGCGCTTGCTGGTTTTCGCCCGCAAGCCCGCGCCGGTGCAGGTGGCATGGCTGGCGTATCCGGGAACGACCGGGCTGTCGGCGATGGATTACCGGCTGACCGACCCGTATCTCGATCCGCCGGGGATGCACGATCATGACTACTGCGAAAAGTCGATCCGATTGCCGGACACGTTCTGGTGTTACGATCCGCTGAGCGAGGAAATCGAGATCGGCGAATTGCCGGCCCTGCGCGACGGCCGCGTTACATTCGGATGCCTGAACAATTTCTGCAAAGCGTCGCCGCTCGCGCTGGAGTTGTGGGCGCGGGTTTTACGGGCGGTGGAGGGTTCAAGGTTTATTCTGCTGGCGGCGCCGGGGGGGCATCGTCAAACCGTGGTGGATTTTTTTCAGAGCAGGGGAATCGAAGGCGATCGGCTGGAATTCGTTGAATTTCAGGCGCGGCAGGAATATCTGAAGGTTTATCGGCGGATCGACATCGGGCTGGATACGCTGCCGTACAACGGGCACACGACGAGCCTGGATTCGATGTGGATGGGCGTGCCGGTGGTCAGCCGGGTTGGGAACACGGTGGTGGGGCGAGCGGGATGGAGCCAGTTGTGCAATCTCGATTTGAAAGAATTGGCGGCGCAAGGGGACGAGGAATTTGTGAAGATCGCGGTGGACCTGGCCAGCGATCTGCAGCGATTGAAGGAATTGCGAAAGTCTTTGCGGGGGAGGATGCAGCGCTCGCCGCTGATGGACGCGCCGAGATTTGCGCGAAGCGTGGAATCGGCGTATCGGGAGATGTGGAAGAGCTATTGCAAATCCGCCCAGCACGTTTGAACAGAGCCGCACCCGTGTCGGGATCGGACCGGCGCGACACGCCCCGGCTCTGTTCAAAATGACTGCTTACCAACATCTTGATTTCCCGCCATCGAAATGCGAAAAAGATGGCGAAAGAAATCTCACCATTTTTCAGGCAAGGGAGTGCCCATGGCTGGAGAAACAGACCTTCACAAAAAGTTGAAGAAGGAAGCGTGCCGCTGGCTGCTGCGGATGGGATACCGCTGCATCGCGGCGGAGGTTCGGCTTCCGCCGCTGGGGATCATCGACGCGGTGGGGACGGGGGTCTTCAGGCCGTATCAGAATTACCTGGCGATTCCGCGTCAGCTCCCGCAGGTTTGCTTCGTCGAATGCAAAGCCACGCGCGGAGATTTCCTGCGCGATTGCACCAACGAGGGACAATTGGAATTCAGCCGAATGGAGCGGCAGGGCAATCGGCGGCGCAAGCGACGGCTCCGGCAATGCGTCGGGCTGGGAAAATTCGATTCCTGCCTCATGCAGCCGATGGCGAATTTGCATTATGTGCTTGCGCCGGCCGGGGTGGTGCAGAAGAAGGATTTGTCGCCGCGGTGGGGGTTGCTGAGCTACGGGGAAATGGGCGTGAGCGTGGTGGCCAAGCCGCTGTGGCAGGAATCGGCGCGATCGGAATTCGTGGAATCGGCGATCGCGCGGACGCTGACGGGGGATATTTTTCGGGCGGACGATCGGGCGGTGGCGTCGGTGAATCGGGAGCTTTTCGCGCAGCAGATGGCGCTGGCGGATCGGATTCGCTCGATCCGGCCGCGGGCGATCCTGGCGCCGAAGGCGGAAGCGGCGATGCAGCCGGCGGTATGAATTTCAAAAAAATCGAACCGCGAAGACGCGAAGAGCGCGAAGACAGCCACGAAGAAACACCGGAATTGAACCCGACCGCATTTCTTCGCGTCTGTCTTCGCAATGCTAACCGTGCATTTCTTGTATTTCCGCGAAGATTTTATCACGCGGCGGCGAGCTTGGCGACGTTGGCCGCTCG
>JBEKHH010000080.1:0-16522 GCA_050012375.1 Tepidisphaeraceae bacterium | reverse complement strand
CAAGACGATGAGCGCCGCGTTGATTCTTCGCGAGGCCGACGTAACCAAACTTGCCGCATGACCACTGAACCTTGCCAAAAAAACAAGATGCCACAGCTTTGCAATGCAGAGACAGACGCGGAGAAGACGTATAAAGACGAACTCTTCTCGGTTCTTCTCCGCGATCTCCGTGTGCTCTGCGGTTAAAGATTGGATTGAAAGGGTAATGAATCATGGCGTTGCAATGATCGTTAGAAATGTTGGGACGCCGCGGGTGGATGGAAAAAACCTTCAGAGTATTTCGGGATCCGAAAAAATGTTTAAGAAAATCCCCGGATTTGTCCAAAACGCGTCCAAACCTTTCATCTCCTGGCCCCTTTAATAGAGGGACGTGCAATTTCCCATCACCGATCGCGTTAACCATCGGCCAAGGTGCATCTGTGTCCAGCGACTTCGACTCTCATGCCGTCTCCGACCCATCGATTCCCGATGGAGATCCCCGGCCCGTTCAAAACTTCTCAGGGACTTTTGAGACAATGTGGGAGCTGGACATAAATCCGGATGATCCAGTCATGTCCCCGACCCGACGCGCACCAGGCGGTCCCGGACTACCAAAATAAAGGGATCGATGAAATGGGCGGCTGTCCCTATTGTCAGGCACGAGGCATCCATCTAGGCGATGATGACCAAGGGTATGTATGATGTTTGAATGAGCATCAAGCAACCGCTCGACAAACTTAAATCGTTTAGCACGAGCCTGGCAAGAGATGCCGAGACCGGTAAAGCGACGAAAGATACCAGATTCATGCCTGATCTCATGTTTTCGCACGAGGATTATGGTTCAGCGTCTTTGTCCGGAGACGAGGCCCGCACGTTTCAGGAGATTGTCGAAAGCCTATATGGCAATCTCACCGGGCTTGCGAGCAAGAGAACAATAGCTCACCTCGTTGAGCGCGCGATCTTGAAGACGGTTGACATACGGCATAACGCCCCCGACAAGTCGGTTGAATCGCGGGCTACGGAAGCCGTTGATGAAGTTCGCCTCGCTTTAACCGCAAAACCGATCAATTGGCGCTGTTGCGTCCCAATCATCGGTATCAAACCACCCAATGAAACTTGGAATATCGGAAACATTGCCATTACGCATACCGATAGGGCGGACGGGATTGATTTTTTCGGGCAGGCCGAGGCTATCACGGATCAGACGCTGCACCCGGCGGAATTCAAGGAAGAGATGAAGCGCCAACACCGAGAACAGATCATCGCGGTTCCTGGCAAACCGCAGGTGATTGCGCTCACCACCGTCCAGGCGCTAGATAACGACGCCGCATGGGATTTGGCGAAGCGCCGGATTCGCTTCGTGCTGGATTGCCTAACCTATGCTTTTAACGCGACTCATGGTCCACAATACGATCATTACGAGTTGAGCGATGACCAGCCGCGCCGGCACTACCGCGTGGGCCTTGTTGTCAATATCACAGATCACTCAAGGCTCAATGTACCAAGTGAATTGGTCGGTCCGCTATTAGCTGACGCCGACCTGTTCAGGACCGAGCTTTCATCGCACCCTTCAATCGGACGCCTTATTGAAATACTGTCTGCATCCCATAATACGGAACATGAAGAGAGGCTTCTTAACGCGATTCATTGGGCCGGGCGCGCGACAAATCAGCGGAGGCCCGAGGAATCCTTTTTGTACCGCGCGATTGCTCTCGAAAGCCTGATCCTAGGAGGATATGGGCAAGAGTTAACGCTTCGCCTTTCTCTTTCTGTCACGCATCTCCTAGGTGATAGGCTCAGGGACAGAAAAATGTGTGAGTCTCAAATAAAGAAGTTATACAGAATTCGATCGAGCATTGTGCATGATGGCAAATACGAAGTGGACCCCGTGGATCAGTCCAGACTTAGAGCCTATTTGTTTCACTGCTTCGATCGGCTCCTGGCTGACGAGATATTCAACGGCATGAAATCCAAAAAGGATTTGGATGAATGGTTCGAATGCGCATTGAGGGGCGACCACCGAGCGCCGCCGACGCCGAGCTAGAATGAACACGCCGACGCGGATTTTGCTCGTGCTGTTGGAGAACCAGAGAATGCGGCGCAAAAAGCGGCGCAGCATGGGCTGGAATTGCCTGCCAGCGACTCGCAATCGTCCGGCGCTCAAAAACAGAATCGCCCGGCCGTGCCGAGGGATTCCCCTACTTGCGAAACGGTGCAAGTCACCGTGAATACCCCCAAGGGGAGTCGAACCCCTGTTCTCTGGGTGAGAACAAGATGTTCTGGGCCATTAAACGATGGGGGCCGGAATTATTCGATTCTCAGGACCAAACCAATCCCATGCAAGGACAATCACCCGTCAACCAAGCACTCGCTCAATCCGGGCGAGGGTCATGCGGATGCGCGCCAAGCCTCCCTGGCTCCAGCGCCCCTGGCATGTTGGTGATTCTCAAGCGCCGACGGTCTTGCGCGCGCCGGAGGTTGCTCATCTGTTGACTCTAATTCCGTTTTTCGTCGGCAGAAAATGCGCAACGGGAGCCGCCGCAATCGGATGGATGACCGGCGGCGCGGCAGTGACCGTTTGCGCCGCGGGGCGCGCGGAAGTCTGGCTCGACCCGGCAATGCTGGCGAGGGCGGTTTGTATGTTGGCGTTGAAGCTTCCGGCATTGATTCCCGGGTTCGGATTGCCGGCCGGATCGTCGCCTACAACGCCTTCGAGCAGCGGAACCGCCGGAACTGGGACCAGAGCGGCAAAGTTTTGCCCGGGCTGCAACGTGCGCGTCACCTGGGTGCTCTTGATGAGCGTGACGCCGTCGCTGGCGAAGTAGTATTCATTTACCAGCGAGCCGTTGGCGTAGACGTCGAATGTGAATGACGTGGCCGCGCCGGAAATACTTTGCGCGGCTATGCCATAAAGCCCAGTCGGGAACGCGCCGCTCCAATAGGCGATTTCCTCACCACCGGTGGGGCCGCCAACATCGGCATAGGGGATATGGCCGCCGCTGGGGGAATTTTGATAGCCATAGCCCGGATAGAGGAATTCGCCTTGCTGGAAGCCGTTGAGGATGTTTGTGAGCGGGTCGCCCTTGTCCAGACCAACCTCGAGGGCCAGATCGGCGTTGCCGGTCCATCGCAGGACCAGATCGAGCGAGCCGGGAAGTCCGGCGGGCAATTCGGAATCGAATTGGGGCCTGCCTCCGGAGACGACCGGAATGTTGGCCACAGGGTCATAGGATAGAACGGCCCCGCGAGCGACTTCAGAGGCGAGAAGGGCCTGATCCGCCGAGGAAAGGGACGGGGCATAACGCGGGTCAACCACGGTTTGATTGAGGGCGGTTTCCGCCGCGCCGCTGGTGCCGGCGAGCGCCTTGGCAAAAGCGCCATTTTTTCTGCCGACGGAAACGGTCGCGCGGTTGTAGGTAAAGGCAGCCCGGCCGGTGAAACTGATCGCCTCGGGCATAAACGGCGGCTGGTCAAAAAGGCTGACGGTCGTGCCCCTGACGGCGAGCGTGCTGCTGGGGCTGATGATGCTGGCTTCATGCTCCAGGCCGGCCGCCTGGATGTCGTAGTGGGTGCGGCCATACTTCATAATCAGATCGGTGGTGATCTTGTTGCCGTTGCGAGCGGCTTGTTCGACGCGCACGGTGCCGAGGCGATCCAGGGTGAAGGTCTGATCGGGCGGGATGACGCAAGTGACGGAGCTATGAGGCCCGGTGCGCAGCTCAGCGCCTTGGGAGATGAGCATTTGCACGGCGGCGGCGCGCCAGGGCTGGCCCTCGCCGTCGCGGACCTGCACGAGTCCATTCACCGAGGTGATGTAGATTTTCATGGAGCCATTGGACTGCGGCTGAGAAGTGGGCCCCGACGGCGCTGCAACTGCCGGGGCGGCAAGGGGAGCGTCGGCGGCATACGCGGTGGTCAGGCAAAGGCATGCCACGAAAACGAAACTGATGGCAAGAGGCAGATACCGCATATAGACCTCACCTTTCATCGGCTGGGAACATTGGCGGCGACGGATATTTGAGAGTCATCGATTTTACCGATCACGCCGACAAATTCAGCGCCGCTAAACGTCTGTTGGGGGCTGCTGGGTGGAAAGATCCCAAGATAAACCAATTCGCGCAGGGCGTAACGGGGCGTGTCGCCGAAAACGAGCATCGCCCAGCCGCCGCGAATTCCGAGGACTTTTACCACGACCGTCGCCAGGGTCCCGCGCTCGATGGCGGTGTCGGCGGGTTCGTCGAAGGAGGCATTAAGCATGCCGCGCGACTTTAATGTCGCGACGCGTTGGGCGTAGTTGGCGGACCTGTCGTGGCCGTCCACGTCGAGCAGGATGCCATGGAACGCGTCGTCGTTGCTGGTCAGATGGTGATTGGCCAACTCGTGCCAGAAACTGAGCTGCGCGTCGGCATCGTCGCCGGGAAATTTGGCCACGACCGAGTGAGCGACGTGAGCGGATTGACAGCCCGCCGAGAGTGCCGCCAGCGCGCAGGCGCCGGCGACGAACGCCGCGACGGTGTGCTTGCGGATTCGTAACAAGGCTCTTTCGGCGAAGGGCGTATTAGAAGGCAAATGTGGCTCCGGTATACAGGAATTGTCGGGCCCTGGGTTGCAAAAATGCCGCCGGATTTCCGAAGAATGCTCCGTAACGAGCGGTCAGCGTGACGTCGCTGGTAATTTCCCAGTTGACGTAAGCGTCCGGCTCCCAGCCAAGGAACTTTACGCCCGGCGTTGTGGGCTGGTCAATCGGGGCCTGGGAATTTTCCTTTGCAAAGACGTACACGTCGGCGCCGACCTGAAAACGGCGGAATATATCGCTGGTGGGAAATGGGAACGTCGAGGGACCGACCCTGAGGACCATCAGATTGGATACCGCCGAGCCGAACGCCAGGCCCGTGCTCAAAAGCCCGAATGCGTTAAAGGCCCGATCGGTTGTTCCGGGCGCGTTGCCGTTGAACGTGGTATTGGTGAGCCCGCGGTCGGTATCCCCGCTGGCGACGATGCCCTCGATGGTCACCCGGCTGTTATTCACGTCCTGGGGCACGTAATCGATCTTCGCGTCGCCGGCATAGGCCAAGATATTGTCGCGCGTCTGCGGGACCGGAACGAGCGTAAAGCCGCTGACTTGCGAGCTGTCGGACAGGTCGTTGCCCCCCTCGACCACGGCCTCGATTCCATATCGGACATGATCGGACAGCGGGCCGGTGGAGCCGACGCCAAAGTAGTCGCTGTTATAGCTATAGCGGGTGGCGATGGGACCGATGATGGACAAATTGCGATCGTTGAAATCGCGCTGGACAAGTCCGTAGATGTAGGGATGCTGCTGACCGACGGCGACGCTCAGCATGGCGCCGAAGAATCCTCTGCGGGTGTTGTAATCAAAATCGGGGCGATCCGGCTCGAAGTCAACGGTGCGCGTCGGGGTTACGCCGGCGACGCCGGTGATGGCGGCGGACCCGAAGCTGACGGACGGCATCACGCCGTCGACGACCTGCGCCATCACCAAGCCGTTGGCCCAATAGACAAGGTCTCGGCCGCCCTCAAAAGCGATGTCCTCATCGATGTGCTTGCCGTTATAGGCGGCCTCGTATTTCTGCAAGTCAAACTTGTAGAAAGCCCGATCGTAGTCGCCGTTGGGGTCGATGAGCCGGCTGCCGAATCCGTCAAAGCTGTCGCCGGCGTTAAAGTCATTGTATTGAAGGCGTCCGAGGAAAAACACCTCGTTGGCGCCGTCGAAATTGATGTGGAGGTAGCCGACCAGGTCGTACTCGCGCAATCCGTGGTTGTCGTGGTTGGAATCGTCGATCGAGTAATACTGCGGGGAGAAATAGCCGCCGTAATCAATCAGCGCGCGTTGGCCGGGAGGAATGTCGGGGTTGACGAGTAGACGGGTGTCGATCTCAAATTGTTGGAGTTGCTCGATGCGGTTTTGTTGCTGGGCCGCCCGTGCCGCCTCGTTGCTCTGCGCGGACGCCACGCCGCAGAATAGCGCCAGTGCCGCAAAAACGACTCCTGCCCAAAGTGGCCGCATGAACCGTTCCTTCCTTAGGGGTGCAAAGTGGCACAAACCCACCCTAAACTCCAAGCCCGCGGTTGGCGCGGCGGTAAGTGGCCCGGACAATACCGGGAAGCGCAATTTGATGCAAATAATTCTTTCACCGCTTGCCATTTTTCAACGAAACGCGGATGGATCGCCGGATGAAAGTCGTCCGCCTATACTCCAATATGGAAAGCAAGAAGAAAACTGAGCAGGCGACATTCGCCGCGGGCTGCTTCTGGGGCGTCGAGGCGATGTTCCAAAAAGTAGCCGGGGTCGTGGCGACCCAGGTGGGCTACGCCGGTGGGCAAACCGCCCGTCCAACCTACAAGCAGGTATGCAGCGGTCGCACCGGACACGCCGAAGCGGTGCGGGTTACCTACGACCCGGCGAGGGTCGGCTATCCCGAATTGCTGGATGTCTTCTGGAGTTGTCACGATCCAACCACCGTCGATCGCCAGGGGCCTGATGTGGGATCGCAGTATCGCTCGGCGATTTTTTTCCACGATGCCGAGCAGGAGCGGCTGGCGCGTGCGTCGGTAATGGAGGTGGACGGTTCGCGCGTGTTCAAACGCAAGATTGTCACCCGGATCGAACCCGCGGACGAATTCTATCCGGCGGAGGATTACCACCAGCAGTATTTCGAAAAGCAGGGGAGCGCCGAGTCATGCCACGTGGGGGTGGCGACGGTTCATACGAAGCTCGCCGCCGATGCCGCGGCCAAGCGTCAAGCGGCGGCAACCCAACCGGCGAGTTGCGCCGCGGACAAGCCTGACGCGGCGTGCGGGGTGGGTCATTGGCAAGTCAGCGACGAGGAACTTCGCGGCCGGTTGACGCCGGAGCAATACGCCATCGCGCGGCAGGCGGGCACGGAGCGTGCGTTCAGCGGAAAATACTGGAACGACCATCGGCCCGGGACCTATCGCTGCGCGGTCTGCGGGCAGGAGCTGTTTGATGCCAGGACAAAGTTTGATTCCGGCACCGGTTGGCCGAGCTTCTTCTCGCCGATCAACCCGGAGGCGGTGATCGAGCGGGAGGACGGCACGCACGGCATGGTTCGCACGGAAGCGCTTTGCTCGCGGTGCCAGTCCCATCTCGGCCATGTTTTCGACGACGGCCCCCGGCCAACCGGCAAACGCTATTGCATGAATTCGGCTGTTCTCGATCTCGAAGCGGATGCGAAGCAAAAAACCTAGCGCACGCGGAAACCTGGACCGCGTCTCCGCGGTCGCATTTCATTTGGCGGCAATAGTTGGGAACATTATCTTGTCGGAAAACCAGGATAAACCAGCTTTGCAATGCGGGCTGGCGAAGTCCTCGCAAATGCTTAAAAAGACATTCCAGTGTCATCGCCCGCTACTGAATCCAGGCTTGGCGAGAAGAATCTCAAGCCCCGCCAGTCACTTGGAAATCCAATTGATCTGTTGGAGGAGCAGGATCCCGCCCAGGTATCCTTCTGGCGGTTTTTGTGGCCGAGCATTGAACGCTATCGCTGGCTCGTCCTTGCCGCCTTGGCGCTCAACGCCTTGCACGGCGTTTCGGTCACCTTCCAAACGCTGGCGCCGAAATACCTCATCGACCAGGTGATCCTGGCCACGGGAATTACCCACCGCCAGCGCTGGCAGCGATTGGGGATCCTGCTGGGCGTCTATCTGCTGGCGTCTGTTTTTGGGCGAATGCTGGTCTGGCACGCGGGCTATCGCATCTTCACGTACGTTCGTGAAAAAGTCCTCTTCAACGTCCGGGCCAATTTTTTCAGGCACGTGAATCATCTGTGCCTGCGGTTCCATCGGACGCATCACAGCGGTGAATTGTTCAGCTACCTCTTCGGCAGCCCGCTGCTTCAGGTTCAAAACTATTTCCAGCAATTCACGTTCGCCGCCCCCGGCGCCCTGTTCATCGTCATCAGCACCATCATCTGGGTGGGAATGTGGGATTGGCTGCTCACGCTGGTGCTGATCGCGGCGGTGGTGAGCACGGCGTGGCTCATGCACCGGACGCGGCGGCGGATTCAGAAGCTGCACAGCGAATATCAAAAGACGGAAACCAAGGTCACCGGATTCGTGGCCGACCTGCTGCGTGGAACGCGCGACGTGAAGCTCTACGCCATGGAGGACAAAGTCGCCGCCGATTTTGAGGATCGGGTCTGGGAGATCGGCCGCAAAAGCTATATCCGCGACGTGCAGTCGCATATCCAGTGGATGAAGCACGAGACGCTGGGCTACGTCAGTTTCGCGATGTTGTGCGTGGCGCTGGTCTGGCGATATTTCTACGATCGCTCGCACAAGCCGCCGGATCAACAGGTCACGATCGGCCAGATACAGGCGTATATCGCGGCTTTCACGTCGTTGCAGGCGTCGCTGACGGTCCTGTTCCAGATGTCCACGTTCAAGGCGGGCGCGCAAGCCGGCGTCGAGCGAATCAGCGCCGTTCTCAAAACCGCCACGACCACCCCCGATCCGATCGGCTACGAAGCCGCTCCCCCGCAAAAAGGGGACATCAACCTCTTCAACGTGACGTTCGGCTACGAACCGGATCGGCCGGTGCTGAAAGGCGTCAATCTCACGATCCCCTATGGACAGCGCGTCGCTTTGGTCGGGCCATCGGGAGCCGGCAAAAGCACGATCACCCAGCTTCTTCTTCGCCTTTATGATCCCGAACAGGGCGCGATCCTGATCGGCGGGCTGAACATCCGGCATTGCCAGGGGCCGGAATTGCGCCATCGGTTCGGGGTCGTTCCGCAGGACCCGTTCATCTTCCGCAGCAATATCCGGGACAACCTTTGCGTCGCCAGGCCGGAGGCGACGGAGCAGCAAATCCGCCGGGCCTGCGATCTGGCGAACGCGTGGGAATTCATTTCCCGATTGCCCGATGGCCTGGACACGCCGGTGGGGGAGGGGGGCTCGACATTATCCGGCGGCCAGCGGCAACGCCTGGCGATCGCCCGCGCCCTTCTGGCCGAGCCGGATTTCTTCATCTTTGACGAAGCCACCAGCGCGCTGGACACCGTGAGCGAAGGGCAGGTTCAACAGGCCATGGAAAACGCCATCGCCGGCAAGACGGCGCTGATCATTGCGCACCGCCTGGCGACGGTGAAGAATTGCGATCGGATTCTGGTGATCGCCGACGGACAGATCGTGCAGGATGGGAGTTACGATGGGCTGGTGGGGCAGCCGGGAATGTTCCGCGATCTGGTTCAGGGGCAGGTGCTCAAAAGCTGAGGCCGCGATTATCGAACATCCAAAGAACGCGCTCCCCTTCGGGAGAACGCGCTCCCCTTCGGGTCGCGGCTAAACGTCTGATTGGGAAACCGCGACCACCAGCGCGGCGCAATCTTGCAGGCGAGGGCCCAGGCCTGCCGGCTCGATCCGGCAGGATGCTGAGTCCGGCAAGGATTCGGTGCGGAATCGGTCGCGGACGATTTCGACCCACGGCTGGCCGAGATGCACGGCAAGGCTGCCGAGCAGGATGGCGTCGGGCCGGAGCAGATCCGCGAGGTTGGCGCAAACCTCGCCGACGGCGCGGGCGTTGATCGCGATCACTTCGGCGGCCTCGCGGTCGCCGCTCCGCCAAAGCTCGGCAAGTTCCTCCGCGGCCGGTGGAGCGGACCAACGATGAGGGAATCGCCAGGCGGCGATTTTGCCGAGGGATGCGCCGGCACAGAATGATTCGACGCTGCCTCGTTTGCCGAAGGCTTCCGGGCCGTCTTCGCGGTAGCGGGCGTGGCCGATTTCAACGCTCTTGCCGCCGGAGCCGCGGTAGATCTTGCCGCCCAGGACCAGGCCGGCGCCGAAGCCGGTGCCGCAGGTGAGGTAAATGAGCCTGGATGTGCCGCGGCCGGCGCCCCAATGAAATTCAGCGAGGCAGCAGGCGGCTGCGTCATGTTCGATCCTGGTCGGCAACCGAAGTTGCTGCTCAAGGATGGATTTGAGGGGGATGTCATCCCACCCGGGGAGATTGGGCGGGGATTGGATGATGCCGCGATCGGCGTCCAGCGGGCCGCCGATGGTTGCGCCGAGTGCAACGATCCCGGCATGACTTTGCATGAGCGTGCGGGCGTGGTCGCACAAGTCTTGGATCATGGGTTCGGGGCCGCGCCGGGATTGGCTTGACCATTGCTGGCGGTTGATGATTTGACCCTCGCGGCGGCCGAGGACAGCGGCGCATTTTGTGCCGCCGATGTCCAATCCGAGAAACAGGTCGTTAGCGCCCGGCATTTGTTCGGGAAAGAATTTAACCTGCCGCGTCGCGGAACGCACCGGCGAGCTTGGCGAACTCTTGGGCTTCCCACCACCCGTCGCGATAAAGGACGCGGTGACGCAAGACGATTTGCCGGCCCTTGGCGAGCGTCATCGGCTCGTGAAAGAGAAAGGCCGCACACATCAGGTCGTAGCCTTCGCCCGATCGACAGTACCAAGGCATGGGGCTACGAGGATTGTCGGGATGATCGATCATGCCGACGGAAATCCTGGCGTCGGGGTGTCCGTCAACCAGGCCGCGCAAGAGGGCCCAGGGATGCGGCCGGCCGATGATGTTTGGGGCCGTTTGCCCGTCGGGCAGAAGATAGTGGGCTGCCTGAACTAGCCGCGAGGCGCGAAACGCGAGACCGCCATAGCCGCCCCAGGTGGTGTACGGCGTCCGATCGAGCAAAAGGTCGTGAAGCGCTTCGAGCGTTGATGTCCAGTCGATCTGGCGAATTCCGTCGGGCAGGGCGGTGAAGGCGATGGTGCGGCGCTCGTGAATGACCGGGCCGGTCGCTTGCGACGTCCATTGAAGTGGGTGAACGATTCGCAGGCTGTTGGGCGCGGACAATTCACATCGCGGCTGGCTTTCGGTCTTTTGGATCCCAAACGGCGGACGCTCTTCCCAGAAATTGGATTGATTGACGAATTTGATGGCGAACCAGAGGCCCCGATGCCAGACGTGGTCGGGCATTTGGAATCCGGTGATCTGATGGCCGGCGGGTGTGCAAAGAGGATGGAAACAGGGCTTGGGGAGCGTTTCGTCAAAGAGATAGCTGGCGGCGAGCGAACCATCGGCGAGATTGATGTCGATTCGGCTATTCCAGGCGTGTGTGAAAGACAGGGAGTTCATCGTCATTGGTGAGCCGCCCTCCTACGATTAGCGGGGATCCGCGACCAGCCGGATCGGCCCCAGCAAACCGCTGGGAGCCGGTTGGAATTGCGCAGCGGCTTGCGGCACAAAGCGCTCGCCGAATCGCTTCACAACGGCGGGGTAGTCGTAATTGGGAAACCCGTGGCCGGCCAAATAGTTCACCGCGGTATTTGCGACATCAATGCGTATGTCGTTGTCGCCGGGCCTGAGAAGCTCCGTGATATCGAGGCGATAGGGGGCGCACCAAACCGATCCGGCGGGTTTGTCATTGATATAGACAACAGCGGCATCGCGCACCGGCGCGTCCAATTCGGCCAGGAAGCTCCGCGAATCCGTATTTGCGGGCGCTGATGGGGTGGCATCGCCTAAATCCAATGTCAAACGTGACCCTCCGCTGAGCGCCTCGGCGGAGGCGGTGAAATGATTTGTATAACTGGCGATGCCGGAGCAGTATTTCGTCGCCGGATCATCGGTCCAGGAATGGAGATTTCCAACCGGCGTGGGTTTGTCGTCCGAGCCGAATTGAACGCTCCAGCCGGAACGGAGTTCGACGACTGATGCGCGGGCGCTGGGCGGTGTTGCGGCTGAAGGAGGGCTCACTCGATTGCTGAACAGCAGAATCATCGAGCCGTAGGGCGGCAGATCAAGGCCGACGCGGGTGTAACCCTCGGGATGTCCAAGAATGTGCAGGGGAGTGATCCGGCCGGTCATCGGGTCCAGGCGCTCGGCGCAGACGGATTCCTGGCGGAAATCGGCGGTGACGGACTTTGGTTGATTGGCGGTGTTGGCGAGGAAGTAAATCTCTCCGCCATCGATATGGCGGCGGACGAAGCCAATCTCGGGAGAGGCCGGAGCGAATTTGACGTCGGGACGAGACCTTTTTTCGGCCAGGGCCTGGGCGAGCCGGCTTTCATCCTTGACGAAGAGACCGGGGGCGCCGGGGTCGTCGAACAGGCGTTTCACGATCGCATGAAGCGCGGTTTGATTCTCCTCCGTCGCTTTGTAGCCGGGCACGAGCGATGGCAGGCGGCGCGTGGCGACGAGCAGGCCGTTGTGTTTCACGAAATCTTCGAGCTTCCGCAGGGTTGAAAGTGGGATTCGTTCGACGCCGGCAAGAATCACGGTGCGATATCGCGCGGTCTGTCCGAAACTCAGCGTTCCCTCTTCGACGCGCCCGCGGGCATCAAGCATGCCGTCATCGAAGAAGTCGAAACTGTAGCCGGCGTCCAGAATCGCGCCGACGATTTTGTCCCCCAGGCATCGACCGATGCCGTCGGAAAGGCTGACGTGGCCCGGGGTGAAATTCGCCCAGGCATCGTCGTTGGCCAGATAAAGCGCGATGTCGTTGGCGGGCGTTCCCTGCCGCATCATAAAACTGACTCGCTGCAAATAACGATTAAGATCGGGCATGACGATGGACCAGGGGTTCTGTTCGTCGAAAACGCCCGCTGCGTAAAAACTCCAGCCCGGAAATCCAACGCCCGGCGGAGTGTACGGCCAGCCGTGGCAGATGATCTGATTCACGCCCTGGAGGAAATGCAGATCGGCTTCGGCCTTGATGTCCAGCGGCGTGGCGCGAAAGACCGGGGAATGAATCCAGGTGAATGTTTCGGAAGAACAAACCGGGACGCCGAGCAGATGGCAGGCCGAAGTCGCGTATCGTGTGGCGCGGTAATTGTGCCATTGGAATCCCTCGCCTTCGGGGAGATCGGCATAGGCGTAGCTGTAAAGCCCCACTGACGGCGTTCCGTAAGCCTGAATGCGGAAGCGCGTGTGGTGTTTTAGCGCGAAACTCCGCATTTGCCCGACGAAATAATCATTGCAGAGTTCCGTGAGCGTTTTGCCCCAATCGTGGCGGATTTCCAAAGTTTTAGGCCCGAATTCGCCGGCGAGGGCCGGAAGCAGCGGGCGAAGGTCGTAGCCCCGGCGTTTTTGGAATTCATCGAGAAAATGATCCGTCCAATCTTCGCCGCGGCTTTCAAGGCTGTCGCAGAATATCGCATAGGGGATGTTGGGTGCGCAGGCGGCGACTTCAGGCTCGGCCACGGATTCAATGAACTTTCGCACAGCCGCGGCGGATTGGTGATCGATGACATACCCCTCAGCCCCGAAGGCCGGGCGTTTCACCTTCATTCCCGTGTGACTGGAGAGGAAGAGGGTGACTTGCTTCGATGACGGCTGTGTGGCGGGGAACTCGGCCAGAACTGTTTCGCCTTCTCGAAGCTGCGGCGCCGACGGCTGGCTCGCCGCATCGCCGGCCCGCAGGACGCGCAGGCAGCCGGCGGCATCCGCGAGCGACACCGTCGCCCCGCCGTACGGCCAGCCGCTGCCGATCGTCAGGTCCATGCGCAAGTGCAACTCCTTCGCCTTGGCCGCCGTGAACTTCAGCGCATCGAGGAATTCCCCGGAGAGGAATTTCAGGTTGACCAGGCCGGGAATCTGACCGTCCGTCGCCAGGGGATAGGTCGGCTGGACCTCGAATCCGCCGAAGCCGGCCTCTTTCATCATCTGCATTTCATACTCAAGCTGCGCAGGCGTGACGGCCGGGCCGAACCACCACCATCGAACCATCGGGCGCGCCTCATCCGGCGGCTGAGCGAAGGCTTGGCGCAATCGATCCGGGTCCTCCATCAATTCCAGCGGCAGTTCAGCAGCGGCTTCCAGGCCGGCGCCGCTCACGTTGCGAGTGCGCAAGAACGCCCCGGAAAACCCGGTCAAATTGAGGTTGTCAAGGTCCACGTTGACGGCGTTGGTCAGAAGAATCCCGCGCCGGCAGACGCCGGTGATGTTGGACAGCGATAGACCCTCGATGGGTTTCAGCGGCAGGGTGTGCGAGGCGTCGAGAAGGGTCCCGCAATTCACGACCGCGTTGGAAATGGAGATGTGGCGGACGCGGGGGACCGAATCGTCGCCGGCCAAAGGATCAACGCCCACGATGCCGGAATCGCGCGGATTGATGCCGAGGAAAACGCGGGTGGACGCCTTGAGATAGTTGGCGGAGATGTTCTGGAAAAATCCGCCGCGGCCGGTGCGGCCTTTGATGTAGATCGCATTGGCGCCCCGGGTGAAGTTGCAATTTTCAATGCGGATATCGCGGATTCCGCCGGACATTTCCGATCCGATACCCACGCCGGCGAAGCCGCTGGCGAGCAAACAGTTGCTGATGGCGACATCTTCGGTCGGCCGGTCGAGCCTGGCGGCGGCGGCGCCCCGGCCGGATTTGAGCGCGACGCAATCGTCGCCGCTGTCAATGTCGCAATTGGCAATGCGAACGTCCGCCGTCGAGTCGACGTCGATGCCGTCGCCGTTGCCCATCGTGGTGCGGATGGTCAAATTCCTCACCAGTACGTTCCGGCAATCGAGCAGGTGAATGGACCAGAGCGATCGATAACGGTCGGTGAAATCCTCCAAGCGGATGTTCCTGCAATTGACCAACTCCACCATCAGCGGCCCGCGCGGATTACGGAGCCTGCCGATTTCGGCGTCGCCGGCGAGAGTTCCAGGACCGTCAATCGAAACGTTGTCCGCATTCTGGGCATAGATCAGCGAGCGATGGCCCTGGACGGTCGCGCCCTCGTAGCGCACCGGGATCAGCGGATAATCGTCGGGGTCGGGGCTTTGGATGAGGACAGCGCCCTTTTGCAGATAGAGCGTGGTGTTGCCGCCGAGTCGAACGCTGCCGATGAGGTAATGCCCCGGGGGAACCACCACCGTGCCGCCGACGGCTGCACATGCGTCGAGCGCTTTCTGAAAACCTGCGGTAACGTTTGTCTTGCCGTCACCGTTGGCGCTCACTGCGATGTCCGCGGAAGTTGCCGCGATTGCGGGGCGCGCCAAGAGGATAAAAGCCAGCAACATCGCCGCACTACAGAATGAGTTGGCGGGCGTAGCGCTCATCCTTGGCCGGTCGCCTTTGCGAATGCCGAATGCCGATTGCCAAATGCCTAATGCAAAGGCAAACACTTGGGCCCTTTCATTCGGCATTTGGCAATCGGCATTCGGCATTATTCCAATGTGGCCAAAAATGGGCGTTACACCCGACTTGGCGCTCATGGGATGAGTTCGGTTGCTTGGCATGGGACAACCATGGTAAGATGGCAATTGATGAAAATCACGTTTGATGATGCTATCATTACCGCGCATAATCAGCGGTGGCGGTCGCCTGCGGGCATGATGGGCCACGAGGGATGAAGCATGTCAATTACCACGGTTGCCAAGCGAGCGGGGGTTTCAACATCCACGGTTTCACGGGTAATCAACAACCATCCGCGTGTGGCGCCTGAGACGGAACGATCGGTACGAAAGGCCATGCAGGAACTGGGTTACACGCCATCGGAGCGGCGTCCGGGTCCGAAATCGGCTGGGCGACTGAAGACGGAGAAGAAGAAGGCCGCGTTCCTCGTGCTGGGGGCGTCCGGCCAGCAAGCCACGCCGGCGTTCGCGGATTTGCTGCGCGGGGTATCGATGGGCGGGGCGGACAATGCGATGGATATCGCAATTCATTTCGTGCCCAATCCGAACGATATCGCCACGGCGATTCTGGATCAGCCCATCGACGGATTGCTCTTGCACGGGGCCAGACCCAATAGCGAAATTGAATCGCGGCTCAGGAAAGTCCCCGCGGTCTGGCTCATGGGCAATCGACGCCGCCCCGACTGGGGCGACCAGGTGATGCCTGACAGTTATGAAATCGGCCACCTCGCCGCCGACTATCTTATTTCCCGTGGTCATCGGCAGTTGGCGTTTCTCAATCTGGACGCAGAGTTCTGGCCGTTCCGGCTTTATTGCCAAAGCTTTACAGCCGCCGCGACCGACCGGGGGATGTCGGTTATCGCCGTGGAACAGACGCTGGAGGATCATCCGCCGGACTATTGGCATCGCCACAGCCCGAAAGTGGTAACCGAATTGGTGGAGAGATTCTTGGCCCTTTCGCCGCGGCCGACGGGCATTTTCGTGGCCGACGACATGCAGGTGGCGGTCATTCAGCCGGCGCTTCAGGCGCACGGCGTTCAGCTCGGCCCCGGTCAAACTGAAATCATTTCGTGCAACAACGAAGGCGCTTTCCGGGTTGGACTGTCCCCCCAGCCGGCGGCGATCGACATTCGCGTCGAATCCATCGGCCGCCGGGGCGTTGAGCAACTGCTTTGGAGGCTCGCGCACCTGAATGTGCCGGAACGTTTGATCTGCACCATCGAGCCGAGGGTTGTGGATTTTGAGATTCCGGCCACGTCTTTTGCCGGGCAATGAATTCCCTGAAATATCGTGGGAATAAAAGGGTGCGTGACATAATGCCACGAAGTTAGTTCATAAGTCCGCGCCACTGCGCGCCTTGTGATCGCTCGCGCCAGCCATGGCCTTCTGCGAGAATGGTGTTGTTCAACGACATCACTCATC
>JBEKHH010000079.1:0-16716 GCA_050012375.1 Tepidisphaeraceae bacterium | reverse complement strand
TTGCTCAATCAGTTTGGCCGAGTGTGCCGACGGTTGGACCGCATCGACCGCAGATACCTGGCTTGGGTTCAATTGGCCAGCTGTATAATCTTCATGCGGCAGGGTTTTTTCCCTTAGCCCTAAACGAATGCTTCGGCGGTCAGACGAGCATCATTCCGGGCTGTTCGAGGAGGGTTTTGAGGGTTTTGAGGAATTCGGCGGCGGTGGCGCCGTCCACGACGCGGTGGTCGGCCGACAGCGTCAGCGTCATCATCGTGCGTGCGACGATCTGGTCGTTGCGAACGACGGGTCGTTTTTCGGCGGCCGCGATGGCGAGGATGCCCACCTGCGGGGGATTGATGATGGCTACGAATTCATGGATGCCGAAGGTGCCGAGATTGCTGACGGTGAATGTGCCGCCGGTCAATTCATCTTGCGTGAGCCGCTGGGCGCGGGCGCGATCGACCAGGTCGACGCTTCGCTGGCGGATTTCTTTCAGGCCCATGAGGTGAATGTTTCGCAGCACGGGAACGATCAGGCCGTCGGGGATGGCAACCGCCATGCCGAGATGAACGTCTGTGTAACGGGTGATTTCCGTGCCGTTGAAGGTGGCGTTGAGGGCGGGATGGCGGAGCAGGGCGGCAGCGACGCCCTTGGCGAGAAAATCGCCGAGGCTGAGGCGGATTTTTTCGGGCTCCAGAAGATCGTTGAGTTCGACGCGAAGCTTGACCAGGTCTTCCACGTCCACGTCGATCGATTCGTAAAAGTGCGGGATATTCTGCTTGGAAGCAAGGAGGCTGCGGGCGATCGCCGAGCGCATCTTGGTCAGGGGGATCACCTGAGTTTGGGCATTGCCAAGCTGCGGGGGCGCGGCGGCGGTGGCGGGTGTTTGGGACAAGACATCCTGCTTTACGATTCGGCCGCCGGGACCGGAGCCGCGAAGGGCGTGAAGATCGATATTCTTTTCCGCGGCGATTCGCCGGGCCAGGGGCGAAACGGCGCGGTGCTCGCCGCCATTGTCCTGGTGATGGACGGGCGGAACGGAAGTGGCGGGCTGGCGGGTGGCGCCGTGGCCGACGTCGTCGGGTTCGCGAACCTCGCCGGTGCTGGCCTTTGCAAAACTGGAACTGGCTGCCGCGACGAGGGCGGGCTTGCGCAGGGCGGCGACTTCCTGGCGGGAGGCCGGCGGGGACGCCGCTGGCGGCGTACGCGAGGCGATCTTCTTTTTCACTTCCGCTGGATTTTCGGAACCGGTGGCGATGACGGCCAGAAGCGATCCGACGGGAACCTTCTGGCCTTCGGCGGCGACCAATGCCGCGACCACGCCGGCGTCGAAGGATTCCATCTCCATGACCGCCTTGTCGGTCTCGACCTCGGCGATTTTTTCGCCGGATGCGATTTTTTCGCCCTCTTTCTTGAGCCATTTGACGACGGCGCCTTCGGTCATGGTGTCGCTGAGCTGGGGCATGGTGATGTCGGCGGGCATGGTTTTACCTGTAGCAGGCTTCCTTGACGGCGGTGACGATGCGATCGACGCTGGGCATCATGGCCTCCTCCAAGGGATGGGAGAAGGGGACGGGGATTTCGTCGCTGTGAACGTATTCGATTGGGGCGTCGAGATCGTCGAAGCATCGCTTTTGGAGTTTGAAAAGAATGCCCGATCCCATGCCGCAATAGCCCCAGTCCTCGTCGACGATGACGCAGCGATTGGTTTTTTTCACGGACTTGGCGATGGTATCGACATCGAGCGGGCGGAGGGTGCGCACGTCGATGAGTTCGACATCGATGCCGTGGTCCTGTTCCAAAGCGGCCACCGCCTGGCGGACGACGCGCTGGAGAGGCCGGCCGTAACTCACGACGGTGGCGTCGGCGCCCTGGCGCTCGATGTTGGCCTTGCCGATGGGCAGGAGATATTCCTCATCGGGGACCTCGCCTTTTTCGGCAAGCATTTTTTCCGATTCGAGAAAGATGACGGGATCGTCGCATCGGATGGAGGATTTAAGGAGCCCCTTGGCTTCGTATGGCGTGCTGGGGGCCACGACGATCAAGCCGGGGATTCGGGCGCAAACCGATTCGAGGCGATGGCTATGGGTGGCGGCAAGCTGGTGGGCAATGCCATTGCCGCCGCGGAAGACGATGGGAACCTTGAACTGTCCGCCGGACATGTAACGGATGTTGGCGGCGTTGTTGACGATCTGGTCGAGGCAGACGAGGGTAAAGGACCAGCTCATAAACTCAATAATGGGTCGCAGGCCGCAACAGGCCGCCCCGACGCCAAGTCCGGAAAATCCGGCTTCGCTGATGGGTGTGTCAATGACGCGGCGGGGGCCGAATTTTTCGAGCATTCCCTCGGAGACTTTATAGGCCCCGTGGTACTGAGCGACTTCCTCGCCCATGAGGAAGACGTTTTCGTCGCGTTCCATTTCCTCCGTCATCGCGGCTCGGAGGGCTTCTCGGAATTGGATCTGTGGCATGGGTTTGTCCCCCACGGCGACGCCGTGGGCTTTGGGGCCTCTGGTCATTTGGGCTCAAAGGGGTACTTTTCAGCCAGGATGTCGTTGAATCGGTCTTGGAGGGCGGGGAAGGGATCGGCATCGGCCTGGCTGGCGGCTTCGTTGATCTCGGCCGCTACCGCCTGCTCCATCTCCTGGAGCTGCGGATCGGCCAACAGGCCGGCGATTTTCAGGCGGTCGGTGTACAAGGTAATCGGGTCTCGGAGCTTGGCGCGTTCGGCCTCTTCTTTGGTGCGGTATTTCAATGGATCCGACATGGAATGGCCGCGGAAGCGATAGGTGTTGGCAACGATATAGCTGGGGCCGTCGCCGCGCTCGGCGCGCTGCTTGGCCGTGGAGAATCCAGCGATGACGAGATCGACATCATTGCCGTCCACGGCGTAGTGAGGCATGGCAAATCCACTGCCGCGCTCGACGAGGTCCTTTTCAGCGCTGGAGCGTTCGACCTGGGTCCCCATGGCAATGCCGTTGTTTTCGACGACGTAGATGCAGGGGAGCTTGTAGAGGCTGGCGAGGTTGAGTGATTCGTTGAAGGTCCCCTGGTTGACGGCGCCGTCGCCCATAAAGCAGAAGGTGACACCGCCGGTCTTTTTGTACCATTGGGCAAATGCCATTCCCCCCGCCAGGGGGAGGTGGCCGCCGACGATTCCGTGGCCGCCGTTGTTGCCGACGGCGGCCTGGAACAGGTGCATCGAACCGCCCTTTCCCTTGGAACAGCCGGTGGCCTTTCCGAACAACTCGGCCATGGCGGCGCGCGGGGACATTCCCAGGGCGAGGCTGTGGCCGTGGCAGCGGTAGCCGTTGACGAGATAATCCTTGGCTGAATCGAAGATGGCCGCGGTGCCGACGGCAATGGCTTCCTGGCCGCTGTAGAGATGGCAGAATCCGCCGATTTTCTGGCCCGGGCGGGTGTACTCCTGATAGGTTCGCTCCTCGAAGCGGCGGATGAGCAACATCATCCGGAGTCGCTCGCGTTCCAAACGACCATCAGATTTTTTGGCCGCGGGACGCCGGTCCACTTGATCGGCTACAGGCATTTCAACAGCTCGATTCATCGCTTGCATGGTCATGGTTTTTTCAGCGGTCGAAGCCGGCAGGCCAAAAGAGTTCCTCTGGAGCGGCGGAAGTCCCAGTGTAATGGATTATAGCCACCCGTTCAAAGTCGCAGTTGAGGCACGAGTTTATCCCTCTTATCGGCCGGATGCCGGAAATACTCAATTGCAGGTCCAGTCAATGGTTTGGCGTTACCGGGGGAGTATAGGGAATGCGGGTAAAAAAGTCGCCGATTCAGGGGCCGGCGGTCGCGCCGGCGGAATGGAGGGCCTGTTGGAGGGCCTGTAGGCGGGTGGCGCAGCGGCTGACGTATATCAGGTATGTTTCACGGTCGTCGCGGTAGTCATCCCTCGCGGCGATGTATTGGTGAGTCGCCGGGTCGGTCAGATAGCGAGTTGTGGCTTCCTTTGCGGCGCTTAGGGTGGGCAAATAGGTGCTGGGGTCGGCCGACTCGATGGTGGCTCGATTGTATTGCCGTCCCGTGCGGGGGTCTTTGGGGTATGTCTGGATCGCGACCGGCTCGTCGATGTAAAACTTGAGGATGGTGAGGGCGAAATGAAGCATGGCATTCTGGTACGCCTCGGCGGCCGACAGGAGAAGCTGACGGCGCCGTGATCCTTCCGCGGCGGCGGCGGCGAGATAATCGTGGTCGGCCCGCATCAATTGCTCGCCGCTCATTGCGTCGTCAACGTGAACGAAATAGATCGAAGCGTTGGCCTTGTATCTTCCCATGTGCTGCTGGAATTCCTCTCGGGCGTCCTGGAAAAGACGCGACGACAGGGCGTAGCTGTAGAGGGCGGCCTCGTAGTCGGTCTTGTCGGCCGTGGCTTGATCGAAGGCGTTTTCGGCTGTGGGTCGCTCCAGTTCGATGGGATCGGCGCTTTGCGGAACGTTAAGTCCCCACATGCGCAATTCGAATCGTCGGCCGCGCTCCCATTCGTCCTTGGCCCAGTCCTTGAGCGTGAGGGCGGGTCGGGCGTCGATAACCGTGTCGCCGGACTGAATGTGGTGCTGATTCCACAGGTTTTGCAGGAGCTGAGAGCGCTTGTAATCGTTGTAGGATAGCGCCAAGGTGGAAATGCCGTAAGGAAAGGGCTCGTATTGCTTCAGGAATTGCAGGCTCGAGCCGTCATACCAGGGCTGGGAGGCGGCCAAATCAAGCGGGCGCGGATAGGGGGGGTCCAACAGGTCCGGCAGGATGTAGCCGTTCTCGTCGAGCATGGGATCAAGGCGAACGCGGCGCCAACTGGGTTGGTTCTGCTCAGAATGGGGGCGATTCTCGGAGACGAACGTGACGCCGGCGCCGGTGAATTCCTTGACGAGCTGCTTGGCGAAAATGGGCTCCAGGACGACCGAATCGGTTTGGGCTTTCTCATCGACCGCAATCGGGGATTGGTCCTCGATCCAGCCGGCTTTAGTGGCGAGCGAGCGGAATTCGCCGGCGCGTGGTGAGGGGAAAGTGACGCGGGTGAGGGTTTGAGATTCGCGGCGGATGCGGCTGCGGTAATAAACGTGTTCCGCGCTGGTGCCCAGCTTGTCGCCATAGAGCGCCGCGACGGCCGAGATGATGTTGATGTCGTCGGGCCGCTCCCGTTCAACTTTCTGCCCGTAATCGATGGCGTCGAGAATGGTGGTGTACTTATTACGGAGGCTGGCCATCTGGACGGAGATGTTGTAGGCCTTGTTCCAGATCTGAAAAAGGTGGACGGTGTCGAATTCGGGCTGAAGGAGGCGGATCCATTCGACCTTGGTGTCAAAATCCTGGAGTTCGTGCTGCTGTTTCTGAGATTCGCTGCTGGTCCAGAGGATCATGACCAGCGGCCCGCGCAGGCCGCCCAGCAATAGGGCGGTGGCAAAGCTGGGCATGGTGCTGAGAGGGGATTGGGTGGAAGCGGCGGGGCGGGGAAGGCGTCCGTTGCTGCGGATGGCGTCGTGGTCGGAGATGGCCCAATCGCGGGTATAGAGGGTCGCCGCCAGGGCCAGGATCACGGCGACGATCAGTCGCCCCGCGGTATTTCGGCGGACTTTGGACTGGGGCGGATGAAGGGCGCTCATGGAGCGACCTCCTTGTTGCGAAGCACGATGTACGCGATGACGATGCCGGGAACGCCGAAACCGACCAATACCGTCATCGCCTGGAGGAGTTTATCGCCGGAAATGCTCACGCCTTGCTCAATATCCTCGATGGCGTCGAATTTGGAAGTATCCGGCAATCCATCTGCGACATAATTGAGCACCCGGGAAAGCGTGTCCACGCCCTTGCTGACGATGCCGGAGAGGGCAACATCGGTGAATTTGAAATCATTGACGATTTGGCGACCGAGGCCGGGCCCGGAAACATCGGCGAGTTGATCGACGCCCCAATGCCCCAAGAGCAGCAGGACGGTCAGCACGACCGCGATCGGCCAGGACAGGAACGTGCTGCACAGCACCGCGATAATGATCACAAGGATGCTCATCATCCAGATGATCGAAAGGCTCTTGATCAAGTTCACCTCGAAATACTGATGGGAGGTGACCAGCAGAAGGGAAGTGGGCAGAAGCCCGATGGTTTCGTCGCTGTTTTCGCAATGGAGGGCGATGTCGTAATCGCCGCTGGTAATCGCGTCGGCCGGGATGCGGAAGAAAGCGGGCAGGCGGCTTTCGATCAGCACCGGCCGAGCCAGGCGAGTGACTTTTTGGGTGGCGTCATCGATGACTTGCACATCCAACTTGGTGGCATCTTCATGCCCGGCCTCAACTTCCGAATTGGATCGATCAACCTGGGCGTTGATCTGGAAGGGAATCCCCGCCTCAGCGAACGGCGGCGGAGCGTTACGAAAACTGTACAACGCGGTAGCGTGAGGCGCGTCGCTGCCGCCGCTCATTTCCTGATCCAGGTGAATGCCCAGCCGGCCGCGGAAAGCAAGCAATTCATCGGCGCCGCCATTTCCGGGACGCGGGTCGATCCTGGTGGCGTGTGGACCGTCAATGTCGATCTCGCCCGGCTTGATCTCGGGAATGAAACAATCGACGGGGTGGGCTGCGACGAGGAAGTCGACATTTCCGCTGCCGCCGGTGACGCGGACCTGGAAGGCGGCATGGTTAAACAGGCTCAGGGCGGTTTGCGGCGGAAGCCAGGCGTAAGCATATTGTGCGGTGGTTCCGTCAGGGAGCTGGACCGCATCGCTCAAGCGGACGTTGCCGCTATGGGCGGGATCGACCTTCATCGTCTTGGAATACTGCGCGATGTTCTGGACCAATTCGCCGGCGCTGGAGCCGCCGACCAAGGCGGCGGGCGTAAAGAGACTATTGAAGTTCTCGTCAAAAATCTCGATGGAGATTCGGGGCGGAACCAGGTGCGTCGGCACGGGGGCTTCTCCGAATACCGGTCCAAACGGCTGGACGACCTGGGGCTGGTCGTTGGCCGGGCCCGTGCGCTGGGTGTTGAGAACGACGCGGATGGCGAGGCCATTTTGACCGATGCCCAGGTGTGCCCAATCCTCCGGGACCTCGCTGGGGGGTCCGAAGAGCACGGTGCGGTCTGCTGAATATCCGACGAGGAAATCCTGATCGCCTTCGTTGCTGATAACGCGCAGGGACGAGTGAGGGTCGGGGGGAGCGCCGTAGATGCCCAGTTGGTCGGGCGCCCAAAAACTGCGGGCGGTGAGAAGCCCGGTTTGTTCGTAACCGGCCAGCCGACTGCGCTCGGTATCGCTGACATCTCCTTCCTGGAGGCGGTAGTCAATCTGCTGCCGCTTTTGATGCGCGGTCACCCGCATGTAAGCCCAGGTGAACAGCCCCATGATCAGGATGATCGCCAGGGCGACGCGCGAAAATCCGATCACTTTGCCGAGGATCAACTCCAGACGCGTGATGGGCTTGGTGACGATGGTGTGGATGACGCGGCTTTCAATTTCCTTGGGGAGGTTGGTGCAGGCGAGGATGACGCTGGAGAGCATGACGACCAGGGCCGTGGCGAAGAGGCAGATTTTCAGGGATTGGCGAACGGCGTCCTGCTCGTCGAGGGCGCGCTGGAACTCGGTGATGCCGATGACTCCGACGATGGCCAGCGGCGTGATCCAGAGGACGCGTTTTCGGATGGATTCGTCAAAGCAAACGCCGGAGAGGGCCCAGACGCGCTTGAAGCTGAAACGGCTGACATCGCTGGCGCCGACGACCAGCAGACCGAAAATCACGATGAGGGCGACAACCAGCCAGCCCACGTTCGCGGCGAGCCAGTAGCCGGCCGCCAGTGGCCAGAGGATGTGATGGAGCGGGTACAACCTGGGGTCCTCGAATAAAAAGGGTGGGGCGCGGCCCCACGGCGGAAAATCTAGCTCGATCCAACCGACGATTGCCCGGCGGTGGTGTGTTCGCGGACGACGCGGATGAACAGCTCTTCCAGCGTCGTGGTCGGATGCGTCACGACCGTGTCGTTTATTCCCATGCGCGAAAGAAACGTCTTGATCTCGGAAATCTGCTGATCGTTCAAGCTGGCGGTCTGAATCTGCGTGACATCCTTCACTTGAAGCAGATCGCGCACCTGGCCAATCGTCTGCATCGCCCCGCGAAATAGAATGGTGATCCGATCACAGACATCCTGCACGTCGGCCAGAAGGTGGCTGCACAGCAGGACGGTTTTTCCCTGCTGCTTGAGGGACAGGATCAGGTCCTTCATCTCGCGCGTGCCGATGGGGTCGAGGCCGGTGGTCGGCTCGTCAAGCAGGATGAGATCGGGATTGTTGATCAGGGCCTGCGCCAGGCCGATGCGCCGGGCCATGCCCTTGGAATATTCGCGAAGCTTTCGCTTGCGGGCCTTGGCGTCGAGGCCGACGGTGTCGAGCAGGGCGGGAACGCGGCGTTTCAATTCCGCGCGGGGGATTTTGAAAAGCCGGCCGTAAAAGCGCAGCGTCTCTTCGCCGTTGAGAAAGCGATAAAGATAGGATTCTTCCGGAAGAAATCCGATGCGTTCATTGATGGCGGTATTGCCGGCGGGATGTCCCAGGACCGTTGCGCTGCCGCGTGAGGCGAAGATCAAACCCAGCAAAAGCTTGATGGTGGTGCTCTTGCCCGATCCGTTGGGTCCGAGCAGTCCGAAGACCTCGCCGCGATGGATGGTAAGGTTCAGATCATCCAAGGCGCGGACTTTGTCCCGGCCCCAGAAATCCTTGTAGATTTTGGTCAAATGTTCGGTATGAACCGCTTCGTCGTTGGTTGCGATCATGGTGTCGAAAAGTCGCGTCCGCTCGCGTGGCCCGGGACAACTATGCCCCGGCGATAAAAGGAATGCGCTGGCATGCTGGAAGTTGCATGATCAAAAGAAGTTAGCGACGGGGCGGCCCCATGGGAGGCTTGCGGGAAGTGCGCGCTTGCCGGCGGCGCTTCTCGCTGGGCTTTTCATAATAGGCGATCCGCTTGATGTCCTTGGTGAGACCCTCTTTCTCACACATCTTCTTGAAGCGTCGCAACATCTGCTCGGCGGTTTCGTTGCCGCGCGACTTGACTCTGATCATCGAATACAATCCTTTCCACTATCCGCCAAAGCCGGTAGTTTAACGGAATCAACCAAATGTTCAATGCGCACACAATTCCCATCCGCGTCCGCTACACGGAAGTGGATGCCATGGGTTATCTGCATCATAGCCGGCATTTGCAGTATTTCGAGATGGGGCGGATAGAGCTGCTGCGAGCGGCCGGGGTGAGCTATGCCGATCTGGAGAAACAAGGGGTTTTCTTCGTCGTGGTGAAGGCGGCGGTGAACTACAAAGCCCCGGCACGATACGACGATGAATTAATGCTGACCACACGGATTGTTCGCCAAACGGCGGTGCGGATTGACCATGCGTATGAATTGCGAAGGGGACAAACGCTGTTGGCGGAGGGATCGACCACCATCGCCTGCGTGGGAAGAGATGGGCAGTTGCAGGCGATACCTGAGTTATCGCCGGAAAAACGCGAAACCTAAGGCGATTTCTTCATCCTCAGCTCACCTTTGAACCCGGGGCGGCCGGCTCCGACGGGGTTATCACGATCACGCGTCCCGTGAGGGGGTCGGTGGCGGCCAGGAGCATTCCCCGGCTGATTTCGCCGCGCATCTGTCGCGCGGCCAGGTTCGCCACGACGATAATCTGTTTGCCGACGAGCGATTGTGGATCGGCGATGTGCTGGCGAAGCCCGGCACAAATCTGCCTGCGTTCCGTGCCGAGGTCGATCTGGAGGACGAGCAGCTTGTCGGCGTTGGGGTGAGGCTTGCAATCCAGCACGGTCGCAACGCGCAAATCAAGCTTGGCAAAATCGTCGAAGTTAATGGCGCCAGGGGGTGTTTCGGTCGTAGTCATGTCAATTGCCTTCAAAAGAGCCGCTTTACGAGGCAGTTTATGCCGCCCAGGTCGCCTCGCCAAGGTGCCTTCCGCGGGATTCGCAAACCGAGGGCGATCCGGACGGAATTACCTATCAGCGACTAAATTCAATTTTGTGCTTTGGTGGAGATTCTGGTAAATTTGGTGGTTCATGCGCTGCCCATTTTGCGAGGCCGAGAAGGATAGCCTGAAGGTCATTGATTCACGGACCTGCGAGAGTGGAAAGGCGATCCGCAGACGAAGGCAATGCCTCAAATGCCGTAAGCGATTTACGACCTACGAAAAGATCGAACAAAACATCCGTCTGAACGTGGTGAAGAAGGACGGCCGGCGGGTTCCCTGGGACCAAAAGAGAATCTTCAGCGGACTGGAGCGGGCGTGTTTTAAGAGGCCCGTGCCCGACGCCGAGTTGCAACGCCTCGTTGACGAGGTGGAAGAAGAAGTGTTCAAGACCTACGACCGGGAAGTCCCCTCGGAGACCATCGGGCGATTGGTGACCGAGCGATTGCGCCGCATCGATCAGGTGGCGTATGTTCGTTTTGCCAGCGTTTACAAGCAGTTTAAGACGCTGGAAGAGTTGGTGGACGAGGCCAAGGCGGTGATCGATTCGCGGCGATATGAAGATCCAAGCCAGGGCCGGCTGTTCGTGGATGCGTCCGCGCCTCCGCTGGCCGATGGCGAAAATGGAAGCGCCTCCCCGGCCAAGAGTGTCGCGGCCAAAGGCCGTCCCGGCCGGGGCAGGAAGACGCCCCAGCATTCGCCGGCGGTTCCCTCCCAGGCGTAAGCAGCGTCATTGGTTGTTCGACAGTGACAGTAACTCATGACAAACCATTGGCCGGTCCGATAATTACTGGAGGCCTTTTATGCGGCGATGGATAGGGTGCGCGATCTTCGGCGGAGGGCGCGGGATCGCATGCGCCGCGCTGGGAGCGGTCCTATTGGGCTTGGCAAGCTGCGCCAGCAAGAGCGCGCCTCCACCGCCGAAGGAACCGCTTTGGCCCACATTGCCGTTGCAGCAGGTGCCCGATTTCATGCAGGGGACGCTCTTCGAGCGCGTGCGGTTTTCCGCCCTGGAAGAAATGCCGGTTTACGGCTACAGCCTGGCGGTGAACCTACACGACACGGGCGACAGCAACGCCCCCAGCGCGGTGCGCGACTACATCATCAAGCAGATGCTGCTGCGCGGCTTCGACAGCTATGTGATGGGGACGTATCAGAACGTCTCTCCGGAACAGATGCTGCGAGACAAGCGGGTTGCGATCGTGGAAGTGGAAGGCCGGTTGCCCGTGGGCGCGCGGGCCGGACAGAGCTTCGATGTGATCGTGCGGGCGCTGCCCCGCAACAGCACCAAGAGCCTGGCGCACGGCGATCTGTACCAATGTGACCTGAGCGACATCGGACGGATGGAGCCGCAGGGAATCGAGTCGCGCTTGCAGGCGTATGTGCCGGGCGGGCCGATTTTCGTGAACCCGGCGTACGCCCTGAGCGAAGGGGCAACCACGCAGCCCGGAACTCCGGCGGCTTTGCGGGTGGGAACGGTTTTGAACGGCGGCGTGGTGCGATTCGATCGGCCGATCAATCTGCAGATTCGCCGCCCCCAGGTCAGCACCGCCCGGTTGATCGAGCAGGTCATTTCACAGCGCTGGCAGGCGCCGACGCAACTGGGGATGGTGCACGGCGACAAAAGCGATCTGGTCGCCAAGGCCGAGAACGAGGGGCTGGTCCTCGTGTTTGTTCCCCCGCAATACAAGGGGGATTGGAAGCATTTTCTCGGGGTGGTGTCGCACCTCTATTTGAATCAGTCGCCGGAGTTTTTGGCGGCCCGATTGCGTCAGCTTGTGCAGAAGGCGCAGGAGCCCGGCGCCCCGCTGGCGGACATTTCGCTTTGTTGGGAGGCGATGGGGCCCGAAGCGCTGCCCAGTTTCGAGCCGCTCATTTCCGATCCGAATCCAGACGTGGCGTTCGCGGCGGCCCGGGCGGCGGCGTTTTTGGGCGATGCCCCCGCCCGCAGGGCGCTGACGCAAATGGCACTGGACCCGGCCCAGCACAATCAACTCCAGGCCGTTCGGGTCCTTGGTGAATTGCCGGATTCACCGGAGATCGATCACATGATCGCGCAGCTTCTGGATTCGGACCGCGCCGACGTGCGGGTCGAGGCCTATCGGCTGCTGGTCGGCAGCCCCGACATGCAAGCGGAAGGGCGCGACGAGAACGCCGACGGGGAGATGCGCCACCATTACGGGATCGTGACGTACAACATCGCCCATCGCTTCCTGCTGGATATCGTACCCAGCGAGGGGCCGCCGATGGTTTATGCGACCAGCACCGGCGTGCCGCGGATCGCGATCATCGGGCATCAACTTGGGCTGCGCACTCCTCTGACGTTTACCGCGATGGATATGCGATTGAGCATTTCATCCAGCGACGGAACGAGGCTATTGACGATGTTCTACCGCGATCCCCTTTCTCCCGATCCGGTGAAGGTGGATACGCACAATGATTTGCCGGAAATCCTGGCGCGGCTGGGCGGGGAAGGCCCCAGCGATGACCAGCGGTTTAATTTGAGCTTCGCCGACGTCGTCGCGGTCGCGCAGCAGTTGGTGGCCTCGCACGAAGTATACGGCGTGAATCTGGCCGACAACTCCAGGGTGGAAGGCATTTTTCAACTCGAGCGTCCGACGCTGGAGGCCGACGACTGGACCAGCATTCCGAAAGAGAACACCGAAGGCCGGCCGCAGGGTGACAGCGGCGTGGTGACGGGCCGCGGCCCGTCGGCAAGGGCGGGGGAGTAGATGAATTGGAAAATCGGAATTGGATCGGGTAAGTTTACCAAAGGATTTCAAAAGCCCACCGCGTCGCCGTGGGGCTGGAATGGAATCCGGGCCAGGGATTTGGCCGCCGCTTCGATCATGGAGGATCGCACGCCATGCGTCTGAAAAAACTGATCCTGCACGGGTTCAAGAGCTTCGCCGATCGCACCGAATTCGTATTCGACACGCCGATCACCGGCATCGTCGGTCCCAACGGCTGCGGGAAATCCAACGTCGTGGACGGATTCAAATGGGTCCTCGGCGAACAATCCGCCAAAAGCCTGCGCGGCGATGCGATGATGGACGTGCTGTTCAACGGATCGGCCGCTCGCAAGCCGTCGGGGATGGCCGAAGTGACGCTCGTCTTCGAGAACCCGCGAGGGCCGGATGGAAAGCGGGCGATCAACCTCGATGCCGATGAGATTTCCGTCGGCCGTCGCCTGTTTCGAGACGGGACCAGCGAATACCAGATCAACAACACGACGGCGCGGCTTAAGGACGTTCGGGAACTGTTCCTGGACACGGGCATCGGCGTGGACGCCTACAGCGTCATCGAGCAGGGTCGCGTCGTGGCGATGCTGGATGCGAACCCTGAGGAACGGCGGTTGATCTTCGAGGAGGCGGCGGGAATTTCCAAGTTCAAGGCGCGAAAAAAGGAATCCCAGCGCAAGCTCGAAAAAGTGGATCAGAACCTCCTGCGCGTCAACGATATCGTCGAGGAAGTGGACAGGCGCCTCCGGAGCGTCAAAATCCAGGCGACAAAAGCTCGCACGTTCCAGGAATATTCGACGAAGCTGGCCGAATTGCGCTCGGGCCACAGCCTCCAGGAATATCACACGCACTCTCAGGCGCAAAAGGAATTGGAAGCGTCGCTGGAGGAGGCGCGCTTCCGTTTGGATGATGTGACGGGCGATCTGGCCGCGGCGCAAAACGCGGCGGCCGCGAAGAAGGAATTATTTGAATCGCTCACGCAAAGCCGGCAGCGAATGGAGGTTGAGCTGGTTCAGGCGCGATCGCAGATTCAGTCGGCAAAGCAGCGGCAGCACTATGCCGCTCAGCAACTTCAGCAACTTGCCGAGCAACTCACGGGGTTCGAGCAGGACAAGTCGCAAATCGAGGCGAAATTGCAGGAGGTGCGACAAGGGCTGTGCGTGGACCGGCAGGCGCTGGCGGCCCTGACGGCGGAGCTGGAGGCGCAGCGGCAGTCGATCGAGCAGCGGCAAAAGGCGTTTGCCGAGGGGCAACTGCAACTGAACTCAGTCGGCGCGGAGATCGAGAAGCGGAAATCCGCGATCCTGGATTTGATGAGGAAGCTGGCGGCGGTCGGGAGCCGGCTGGGGGCAATCGACATCGAGCGAAAAAACGTCGCCTCCCAGCAGGACCGGCTGGACAAGCGGCGCATGCAGCTCGAGCGGGAACTGCAAACGCTGGAATCGGCCCGGGCGGAACTGGCTGGAAAATTGGAGGAGGTCACCGCCAGGATCGCCGAGCAGCAGGCGGAAATGGAACGCCAGCGCGCCGCGGCGGCGGCGCTGGGCAAGCAGATCTCGGAGATCGGGGAGCGGCTGGGTTCGGCGAAGGAGCATCGCTCGGGACTTATTTCGCGGCAGAAATTGCTGGCGGACCTGGAGGCGAATCGCGAAGGCGTCAGCGAAGGCGTGCAATCGGTCCTTCGGCAGCGCGAAACGAATTTCCCGTTCATTCGCGGGCTGGTGGCGGATGTGCTGCGCGTAGATGTCGAGCATGCACACATCATCGAAGCGGCGCTGGATGGGAAGGACCAGTTTTTGGTGACGCATGACTCGGCGGCGGCGCTTGCGGCGAGCGAGGCATTGGATGATTTGGAAGGCCGCGTGAATATCCTGTGCGCCGACCGGTTAACGGCGCCGGATGAAGCGTACGATTGGAATGCGCATCGGCAGCGAATCCGCCTGGCGATCGATCTGGTTCGATTCGACCCGTCCGACGCGGTCATTGCCAGGCATCTGCTGGGGCGAACCGTCGTGGTGGATGATCTATTGAACGCGCGGGATCTGCTGGCGAATGGTCCACGGGGCTATCGGTACGTGACGACGGCCGGGGAGGTTCTGGAAGCGGATGGAGTGCTGCGCGCCGGGCCGCTGACGGCGGCGATGGGCTTGCTGTCGCGCCGGTCGGAACTTGAAGTGATCGGCCAGCAGATCGCGGAGGTGGACCAGCGCATCGAGCGGCTTGGGCGCGAGCTTGCCGAGGGAAGCACGCAAGCCCGGTCGCTGGAGGAGGATATTGCGTCGCTGCGGAACGCCGTCTATCAGTCGAACACCGTGAAGGTGGAGCTGAACAGCGCTGCCGCCCAGAACGCGGATCGGCAGAACGCGCTGCGGCGAGAGGAATCGGTGCTGGATCGCGAATTGGCGGCGCTGGCGGGGCAGATGCACCGATTGGAATCAGAACGAGATTCGCTGGCGGAACAACAAGGGCAAATGGAGGCGGAGCAGGCGACGGCGATCGCGGCGGTGGAGGCGCTCACCGGGGAGCAAACGAGAATCGCCGCGCAGGTTCGCGAGTTTGGCGAGCAGTTGACCGGCCTGCGCGTGCGCCTGGGGCAGGTTCAGGAGCAGCAGCTGGCGCGGGAGCAGGCGGTGCAGCGGCAAACCGCCGCGCAGGCTGAATTGGGACAGCAAATCGAGCGGGTGGCGCGGGCGGCATCAGCGGCAACGACGCGCCGGGCCGAAGTGCAGCGCGAGCGGCAGGCGGCCGCCCACGAGGAGGAAACGCTCATCGGCAGCGTGGCGGCGGATGAAAAGAAATCGGCGGGCCTCGCCGAGCAAATCGCCGAGGCGGCCAAGCTCCTGAGCGAGCTGTCGGCCAAGGTCCAACAGTCGCGCGAGCGACGCGAGGAGATCGAGCGCGAGCTGCACGATCTGGAGCTGAAATCCGGCGAGGTGCGCGTGCGCATCGAGGCCCTGGTGCAGCGAACGCTTGAAGAATCGCGCCTCGATTTGCCGGCCCGTTACGCCCAATTGACCGCCGACGGCAAGCGATACGATCCGGGTGAGGTGGATTGGGAAGCGGTCGCGGAGGAAATTGTCCAGCTTCGCGAGAAAATCGAGCGGATGGGGAATGTGAACGTCGAGTCCATCGGCGAGCAGGATGAATTGGAGAAGCGGCGGGATTTCCTGGCGACACAGGTGTCCGACCTCACTTCGTCGAAGGCGCAGCTCGAGCAGCTCATCAACGAGATCAATGTGGAGAGCGGCGTTCGCTTCGAGCAGACGTTCAACGCCGTGCGCGAGCATTTCCAGGGGATGTTCCGCAAGCTATTCGGCGGCGGGAGGGCCGACATTTATCTGGAGACCGAACTCGATCCGCCGAAAAATGCGCCGGTGCAGCTTGACGATTCCGGCCAGCCGATTCCGCCGCGGAAGATCAAGGTGGACATTCTGGATGCCGGGATCGAGATCATCGCTCGGCCGCCGGGCAAGCAGCCGGTGAGCATCAGCCAGCTCTCCGGCGGCGAAAAGACGATGGCGTGCGTGGCGCTACTGATGAGCATATTCAAATCCAAGCCCACTCCGTTCTGCATCCTGGACGAAGTGGACGCGGCCCTGGATGAGGCGAACAATCAGCGGTTCAACATGATCGTGCAGGAATTCCTCGAGCAGAGCCAGTTCATCATCATCACCCACAGCAAGCGGACGATGCAGATCGCGGACCTGATGTACGGCGTGACAATGCAGGAGCAAGGGGTGAGCAAGCGGGTTTCGGTGAAGTTCGATCAGATCGACGCGCAGGGGCGGATCAGCGAACACGCGGCGGCGTGAGGGGTGCTCGGCCGGCGCAGTCGCAGGTTGACTTGCTTATCCCCTCTCCCCGGTAATCCGGCAGCATTTTTCATCAATCGCGCAAGCTCCTTAGATTCAAAGTCTAATTGAACCGCAGAGTGCCTGGCGCGGGCTTCGCCCGCAACCCAAATAATTAGGCATTGCTCGTTAAGGTACGGTGCGTGTTGCGAAGCACTTACCGTCCTACAGGAGCAAT
>JBEKHH010000078.1:0-16866 GCA_050012375.1 Tepidisphaeraceae bacterium | reverse complement strand
ACGCGTAACATACGGGGCCGGTAAGGGCCAGAAGCAGTTAGTGGTGGTGGACGGCCAGGCGGGCGCGGACTACGACGGAGTCGACACCCCGATCTTTAGCCCAGACGGCAGACGCGTGGCGTATGCAGCTAAGACGGGCGAGAAGTGTTTGGTCGTGGTGGACGGCCGCGCGGGCGCACAGTTCGACGGAATTCTTGAAGGCTCCCCGATCTTCAGCCCCGATGGCAAACGCGTGGCGTATGCGGCCGATAAGGGCAAGAAATCCCTGGTGGTGGTGGACGGCCACGCGGGCGCGGAGTACCACGACATCGGAAAGGGCTCCCCGATCTTCAGCCCCGACGGCAAACGCGTGGCGTATACGGCCAAGAAGGGCGAGAAGTATTTGGTGGTGGTGGACGGCCGGGAGGGCGCGGAGTACGACGGAATCCGCAACAGGCCGATCTTCAGCCCCAACGGCAAACGGGTGGCGTATGTGGCCCAGAAAGGCGACAAGAATTGGTCGGTGGTGGTGGACGGCCAGGAGAGCACGGAGTACGCCATAATCGGTAACGGCTCCCCGATCTTTAGCCCCAACGGCAAACAGGTGGCGTATGTGGCCGCGAATGGTCAGAAGTGGTTGGTGGTCTTGGACGGCCAGGCGGGCGCGGACTACGACGAGATCATTGATTGCGCTCATGGTAACGGTACACTGATCTTCAGCCCCGACGGCGTTCTGGAATATCTAGCGGTGAAAGAAGGCTCGCTGTACCGCGTCAAATATATCCCCGTGCCGTGAGTGGCTACGGGCGTAATCTCGTAATCCCTGGCTCAGAAGTCGCTCAATCGCTTTGGAGACGACCAGCGGCCTACAGCAGAGAGGAAAAGCGGCTCCGGCATCCTTTGTTACGGTTGCCATTGCCGGGAAGGGAAATCTCAAATGGGAATTCAGCCAGAGGAGTTTTGGAAAGCATATAAGGCCGAGCTAATGGGAATTGCATCCGCAGAGGCGAAGCAAGCCTACCGTTCCGATTTCGAGTGGACTCCACTTGCAATCGGCAGCGCTAAAAGAGCAATTGCCAAGCTGGGCCTTAAGCCCCAGAGCGAATATTTTCGGTTAGACCTTATCGGGTACGAAAGTCATGGGATCCACAACTGGACGCTCCGCGTGGCATTTGAGCATGAGAATCGCGACCATTGGACCGACGAACTCTGCAAACTGTGTCACGTTGTGGCGGATTTGCGAGTCCTAACATCCTATTGGGACTTCAGGACCCAGGACCTTGATTTGTACTTGAAGGGCTGTCTAAACAAAGTTGAAAGTCAAGTTCGACGTTATCCCAGCAAATGGCTTTTTGTGTTTGGGCCTCGATGTAGGTCGTTTGAGGCGAAATATCCCTTTGTCGCATACGAATACAATGGGACGGAATTGTGCCAGTTGCCGGATGACGGAGCTCTCAATCCATTTAATTGGCCAACCGGCGGCAAATGAATGTACTGGTCGCGGATCATGCACCGATAAACGGTTGTCTGGGGCCATAGCATTCAGGCCAATGATCCAGCCAATTAGCGGTTCAATTGTGTCCCGTAACAACGGAAAGACAAGATTTGTACCTGCGTCAATCAGGCGTAAAATAGCCCCGGAGATTTCTGCGGCCACAGAAGGACGATTATACAACCGCATCGCCATGAATCGACGAAAAGCCCATCAGCGATCGCGCAGCAAGCTAAAAGCTGATCGGCCCAGGTTGTCGAATTAAACCGCTACATTTGGGGGTAGCTCGTCAAACCAGATCGCACGCCTCCGGCGGCATCCAGTGGCTATCCTTGCCGATCCATTTCACGTTGCAGCCGATCGGGTTGGTCTGCTCCACTGCCGGCTTGCGGCCGGCCAGGACAGCCTCGACCGCGTCCCGCAGCTCGTGGGTCCTGGCCAGGGCTTCGGTCCTGGGATTGTCGTCCATCCGCCCCGTGTAGCGCAGCTTTCGCTGGTCATCGAAGACGTAAAAATGCGGCGTGCGCAATGCGCCATACGCCAATGCCACGTCCTGCGACTCGTCCCGGACATAGGCGAAGGGAAATTTCTTCTCCTTGGCGCGCGTGACCATGTGGTCGAAGGAATCCGTTGGATGTTGCTCGGTCTCGTTGGAGTTGATCGCGATCATCTTCACGCCGCGGGCGGCAAAATCGTTGGCAAAACGAATCATGCGGTTTTCGTTTCCGACGACGTACGGGCAGTGGTTGCAGGAAAAGACGACCACGAGCACTTTGGCGTCCTTGAAGTCTGCCAGAGAATATTCCTTGCCGTCCGTGCCGGGCAGTTTGAAGTTCGGCGCCTGCCGACCGATCTGTAGAGTAAATGCCACGAATGACCTCGCTTTCGTTGTAAGGAAGGGGAGATTATAGCCGTTTCGTCACATCCGAAAAGTGCTCTTATCCATGTCCGCCCAAAAAGCGAGCGGGCCATTGGGGCGGCAAATCTGCAACCAGGAAGCTTCCGGGCCGGCCCAAGACGGCTTCGGCCGCCAGGTAGCCGCTGCGGACGGCGCCTTCCATCGTGGCCGGCCAGTTGGTGCGGGTGTAATCACCGGCCAGGAACAGCCCCGCGATGCCGCCGGGCGGCGGAGCTTGCGTGGGACGAAAGCGATCGACGCCTGGCGCCGGCGAGAAGGTCGCCCGCTTTTCAACGACGACCACACCGCGATCGAGCCTGGCGCTGTGCGCGCTGGGGAATGTGCCCTTGATCTGCCGGGTGAAAAGCTCCAGGCATTCGTCCTTCGGCCGCTGGACCCAATCGCGGGCCGCGCTGATCACGCCATGCACCGCGCGGCCGTCGCTTTCCGGTTTGCGGAAGAGCCACTGCAAGGGCCCGCCCATGATTGCAGCGTGCGCCGTGGAGATCACCGGGCGGTCAAACCACAAATGCGCGCCGAGAATCGGCACGCTCTGCAATCGATCCAATCCGCCAAACCGCCCATCGTGTTGCGATAACTCCGGTGGAATCCATTTTTCCAGGGCTGGGTAATTGACGGCCAGGATAATGGCGTCGGCCTTGAGGGCTTCGCCGCCCAATTCCACGCCGGCGGCGCGCGAGCCGTCGAATTGGATCGCTGTCATGCGAGCACCGAGGCGGACGTCGCGGCAGGGGAGGGTTTCGTACAGTTTCCCTAGCGGACACGCCGGGGTGCCCATGCGGTAGGCCGACGCGTGGGCCAGCATCCCTTCCTGGAAGACCTGGATCGCGTAAGCGGCGGAAGCGTCGCGGCACCGCTCGTTGAGGGCGCTGACCAGAATCAGTTCGTAGAACTTATCGATGAGACCGGCGGGCTGAGCGTGGTCGGCGAGCCATCGGCCGAAGGAAACGTCGGCGAGTTTTTCACGGCCTGAGGCGCCGAGCCGCAACATCGCAAGCATCGCCCGCGCCAGGGCCAGTCGTTCCAGGATGCTCAGCGCCCCGAACATCCCCCCCGCCGCCGCCAAATGCAGCGGCGCCGGCAAGCCGTTCAGCCCCCAGAGCCGATGCGGCCGTCCATGCGAATCAACGAAATGAATTGTGTTTCCCCAGTGGATGCGATCGAGTGCGCCCGTCCGGCGATAGAAATCGATCAGGTTCGTGCAGCAACCGAGCAGGACGTGCTGGCAATTATCGAGAATTTCGCCGGTCTGGGGGTCTTCAAACGATCCGGCACGGCCGCCGAGAGTTTTGCGGACTTCGACCAGAGTGACTTGTGCGCCTGCGGATTCGAGAGCGACGGCGGCGGCCATGCCCGCCAGCCCCCCGCCGACCACGACCACGCGGAGCGACATCGAGGCTACCTCGATCGCGTCGCACGCCAGGCGATGCGGAACTTGGTCAAATGCGAAAGCCTCACGCGCCCCCGCAGCACGCGGCCCGAATCGGCGCGCATCTTCTCCAGCAGGCCGTGATAAATCTGCGTCATGGCGATCAATGTCGGCCGGCTGTCGCTGCTGATGAATGATTCCAGCGAAGCCGATCGCTGGTAAAAGCCGTGCGCCCGAACGATCTGCTCGTGCATCAGGCGGCGGAATTCCTCGGTGGCCTCGCTGCGGTGGAACTGTGATTCGTCAACGCCGGCCGCCTTCAGCTCGGAGCGCGGCAGATAGATGCGTCCGCGGGCGGCATCCTCGCGAAGATCGCGCAGGATGTTGGTCAACTGAAAGGCGATGCCGCGGTCGACCGCCAGGGACTCGGTCTCTTTCCCGCCTGTGAATCCCCAGATGTAAATGCTGGCGATGCCGACCACGCCGGCGACGCGATAGCAGTATTCCCGGAGTTCCTGGAATGTTTCGAAGCCGGGCAAATCGAGGTCCTGGCGTTGCCCGGCGATCACGTCGTAAAAGACGCGATGGGGCACGTTGTGCTCCTGCACCATTTCCCAAAACGCCGGCCAGATGAGTTGTCCGTCCCGCGGCGGATGTCCGGAAAGGGCCGCCCCGGTGGCCTCGGCCCAGGCATCCAGCGCGTCGCGGCGATGGGGGGCGCTTTGACCGTCTTCGCCGTCGGCAATGTCATCCACGAGGCGCATATACGCATACAGCGCGAACATCGCCTGGCGCTTGGGCTGGGGAAGGAGTTTCAGCCCGTAATAAAAATTGCGAGCCTGCCGCTTGGTAAGGGCGGCGCAATATTCGCGTGATTCGGCGAGCGACGCTCCGAAAGTTCCGGAAGCGGTGGGAGCGACGCTCATCGGCGCCCCCCCCCCACCAGCCGGCCGGCAAATGCCGCCAGCGTCGAGCAGATCAACCCGCCCTTTTGCCATTTCGATAGCGCCGGGCGACGGGAAAGGGTGTCGTAGTTCTGCCGGCGAATCGCCGAGAGGACCGCCCTGCCCCCTCGCCCGAACAGGGAAACCTGCATCCGCACCGACGGCCGCAGCAGCGGCAACAGCGCCGACCCGCGATCGAACAGGCCGGCCGTGCGGTTCACCTCGAAGCGAATGAGGGAGCGGAAATTCTCGTCGCATTGTCCCTGGACGATCTGCCGCTCGCTCACGCCGAAGCGATCCATCGAATCTTGCGGCAGGTAGATGCGGTCGCGCTCCAGAATGTCTCGCCGCACGTCCTGCCAGAAATTCGCCAGTTGCAGCGCCGTGCAGATGTCGTCGGACAAAAGCTGGCGCGGCTCGTCGCGATAACCGCACAAATAGAGAACGAGCCGGCCGACGGGATTGGCGCTTCGGCGGCAATAGTCCAGCACCTGCTCGTAGGTCTGGTAGCGCAAGATGCGCTGATCCTGTTCAAACGCGTCGATCAGGTCAAGAAATGGCTGGGCTGGCAACTGGTGGGACTCAATGGTCCGGGTCAATGCGACAAAAACGGGAGTGGCGGCGCGGCCGGCGAAGCAATCGAGCGTCTGCCTGCGAAAATCCGCCAGCAGCCGGAGGGATTCTTCGCGGTCGCCGGTTTCATCGCTCAGATCGTCGGCGACGCGGCAAAAGGCGTAGACGTTGCAGAAATCCTGCCGCAGACGCCGCGGAAGCAGCAGCGAAACAACCGAGAAGTTCTCGTAATGAGCGCCGGCCAGGCGTCGAGTCTGAAGCTGCGCCGCCCGGGCGTCTGAAGCGGAGGCGCCGGCCATTTGGATCGTTGAAACGCTCACCAAGTTCGCATTTTCACTGTTTTTGGCGATTTGCCAAGGGCGAAATGCGTCTATGCGGCCACGGAGGCCTGGCCGCAATCAAAAATACAACCACGGAGACACGGAAAAAAACCAGAAATCCGAAACCAGAATGACGAATCAAATCCGAAATCCGAATGACGAAACGGTCTTCGTTTCGGGTTTCTCACTTTCGGGCTTGATTCGTCATTCTGGTTTCGGATTTCTGGTTTCCGCGTCTCCGCGGCTGCATTTTTTTCTCGCGAGAGAACAGTCCAGCGCGGAATGTCGAGCGAATTCGGCTATAAATGGGCCATGGCAATGAAGGTTCTTTACATTGGCGGCACGGGCGAGGTTTCCTACGGCTGCATCCAGGCCGGATTGGATGCCGGACAGCAAATCAGCGTCTATAACCGCGGCACCAGCGGCGTGACGCTGCCCAAGGGCACTCGTCACATTCCCGGCGATGTGACGGATGAATCGGTCTACCAATCCGTCGGCAAGCAGAAATGGGACGCGGTCTGCCAGTTCCGCAGCTTCGACTTGCAACAGTGCGAGCGGGACATCCGCGCGTTCGCCGGCAATGTCGGGCAATTCGTCTTTATTTCCACGGCCATGGTGTACCAGCGGCCGCCGCTGAAACAGCCGGTCACCGAATCATCGCCCCGCGGCAACCCTCATTCGCCGGAATATGCGCAAAGAAAAATCGCCATCGAAGACCGGCTCATGGAACTGCACGGCTCGGGCAAGATGCCGCTGACGATCGTCCGCCCCAGCCACACGATTCGCACCCGAATGCCGGGAACCTTCGTCAATGATGACGAAGTGAGCTGGCGGCTGGTTCAGGGCAAGCCGATCATCTGCCACGGCGACGGCTCATGCCTGTGGGCCCTGACGCGGACGGAGGATTTCGGGCGGGCGTTCGCCAAATTGCTGGGCAATCCCAAGGCGATGGGCGAAGCATTTCATATCACGACCGATCGGCTGCATCCCTGGGATGCGATCTACCGCGCCTGGGCGGCGGCGCTGGGAGCGCCGGCTCCGCGGCTGGTGCACGTGGCCAGCGACACGCTCGTTCGATACGACGCCAAGTGGGCCAGCAGCCTGCACGCAGACAAGACCTGGACGATCATCTACGACAACAGCAAGGTGAAATCGGCCGTCGGCGGGTGGGAATGCCGGTACGATCTGCCAGAAACTCTGGCGATGTCGGCGCCGCACGTGAAGGAGAGGCTGAAGAGGTTTTTGCCTGATCCGGAGTTGGCGAAGTTATTGGAGAGGATCATCGCCGAGCAAGAAGCGCTTTAGTTACGCGGTCAATCACATCGGCCCAATCGCCGATCGATTGCTGCCGAAACAGCCGCATGGTGGGATACCAGGGACTATCCTCTCGGTCCAATAGCCAGCGAAAATCCGGCATGAATTGCAGCATCAACCACACCGGCGTCGCCAACGCGCCGGCCAAATGAGCTGCGGAAGTGTCGGTGGTAATAATCAGGTCCATCAGCGACATCGCCGCCGCAGTGTCGGCAAAGTCGTTTAACTCGCTTCCGAGGTCGATCAATTCCAGGTTCGGCGGCGGATTCTTGGCTTCCTCGGCGGCCGGACTTTTCTGGAAGCTGTAAAACCTGACGCCCCGCACGGCCCCCAACGGAGCCAACTGATCCAATGTCAGCGATCTCGTCCGGTCATCCCTGAACCGTGCATTGCCGGCCCATACCAAACCCACCTTCAATCTCCGCTCGCCAGCGCCCAGCTTCTGCCTCCAGGCGTCAACCATCGCCGGCTCGGGACTCAGGTAAGGAACCGAAGCGGGGATCGATTCCAAATCAGCGCCGAACGCCAGGGGAAGGCTCAGCAGCGGACATTGGACATCAAACGGCGGCAGGTCCGCGCCGAGCGGGAGGATTTGGCCCAGGTCGGGGCTGGATTGCAGAAGGCGGAGGAGTTCCGGGCGGCACCGAATAATCACCCTTCCGCCACGCCGCGCTACCAGCGGTGCGTAGCGAACGAACTGAATGACATCCCCCAATCCCTGCTCGCCCCAGAGCAGGATGGTTTGACCGCCCATTTCCTTCCCGTCCCATCGGGGCTGGGTAAAGGGAATCGTCTGCTGTTGGCCGTCGTTCTTAAAGCGCCATTCATACTCCGGCCAGCCCTCCTCGAAATCGCCTCTGAGCAGCAGAGCCAGGGCAAGATGATAATGCGCTAGGGCAAAGTCGGACTTTAACCGGATGGCTCGGCGGTAGGCGACGATGGATTCCTGGAGCTTACCTTTCTCTCTTAACGCGTTGCCCAGGTTGTTGAGGATCTCGGCAAAGTCCGGCCTGATCAGAAGGGCTTGGCGATAAGCGGCGATGGCCTCGTCCAGCCGTCTTTGCTCGCGCAGGGCATTGCCCAAGTTGCAATAAGCCTCGGCGTAGTCCGGCTTGATCACAAGGGCTTGGCGACAAGCGGCGATGGCCTCGTCCAACTGCCCTTTTTCTCGCAGCGCATTGCCAAGGTTATTGTGCGCTTCGGCATAGTCGGGCTTGAGCCGGACGGCTTGGCGGTAGGCGGTCACCGCCTCGTCGAGTCGTCCCCGGACGCCAAGGGCGATGCCCAGGTTATTGTAACTTAAGGCGGCAGCCGGCGCGATCCGAACGGCTTGTTGAAGAGCCGCGATGGCTTGGTCCAACTGTCCCTTTTTGCTCAGGGCGTTTCCCAAATCGAGGTGATAAACGGCGACCGTGGGATCGACCGCGATGGCCCGCTGGATCAACTCGACGCCGGCGTCTAAATGGCCGGTTTGCACGGCGATGACCCCGAGCAGGTGAAGTGCCCGGTCGTGACGGGACTGCCGGGTGATGATTTGGCGATAGAATCGCTCCGCCTCGGCGAGCCTTCCGGCTTGGTGATGCCGCACAGCGGAGTCGAGTAGCTGTTCGATGGGTGGTTCAGCCATGCGATTTGCCGCCGCAATCATTCTATGCGAAGACGCCTGAGGATGTGGTACAGACCCGCCGGTATTCAATGGCCCCAACCCGCAGAACCACTAGGACGAAAACAAGAAAGCCGGCCCAAAAGCCGGCTTGTAAACGATGGAAAACAACCCTTTGCTCAAGCTCGCCGTCGGCGACGCAGCAAACCGAGCCCGGCGAGGCTGAGCAGGCCCAGGGTGGCCGGCTCCGGAACGGTTGTGGTGACCTCCACCGAGGTTACGTTCATCTGCGAGTTCGAACCAAGTGCAGTCGCGACGGATTCACGATACCCAAAAGCCATACCGTCGAAGCCACCGCTGGACAGGGACGGAAGTGTGCCAATGGTGGTTTCGGTTCCGACGATCAACCCCGTGTCCGTAGCCCCGTTATAGAGCGCCTGGGTGATGGTGTACGTACCCGCCGACGTCAACTGAATCAACAGTTCATCGGTGTACTGGTTGCCCTGCGTCAGGAACGTGCCCGCATTTTGTTGGGTGTAAGTAGCTCCAGTACCGGGCGCATTGTTGTAGCCTCCGGTATTGCCGGAAGACACCAAGTCTTCATCGGCATTGTTGGTTGTCACCGTTTGGGCTCCGCGAGTCAGAATCTTGTTGCTGTTGCCGGTCCCAAAGTCCTGCCCAACATAACCCTGCCAATTCTGCGTGCCGCCGGTATTGTCGTTAATTTCCGAATTGGCCAGGCCGCTCATCGTGTTAACGCTACTGCTGCCGTTTTCAAGATTGGTATAAGGTGAACTGCCGCCCGAACTATACAGACCTATATAGACAGCGGAACTTTTGCTGAGAGTGCTGGTAAGCACGTCGCTGGTGTCCGTAAATGTCATGGTCAGCTCAACGGCATCGCCAACGTTTGTTAACGTCACCGGGCTGCTGGTGAACAATGCCTGAGCTTCATTAATTCCCGAAGTGGTGGACACCATGATCAGGCTCAGGGGACCGCCGCCGGTGATACTGGATGCTGTGGCCTGCTTCGACGATGCAACGTCATAGCTTGTCGAGCTTGACGTCGGAGCATTGCCGGTTCCCAGGGTACTGGTGGCGAGCGTATCATTGAAGACGACATTGGTCAGCAGCGCGCCTTGAGATGCCTGAGGGAACGCAATCGCGATGCCCCCCGCCAAACAGGCTCCAGCCAAAATAACATTACGCTTGGAACTCTTTGAAATGCTCATCTACCCGCTCCTCTCGCTAAGAATTTGATTAGCCAAGGTGACTTTAACCCATGGGTTTGGGAATGGCTATTGAATACTATTGCAGTTTTGGCATGGTTGTTTTGCACAATCATATATGGGCAGTCAGTCGATGGCCGCATGTCCATGATCCACGACATAACAGTAAGAAGGACCCAGAGATAAGACACCTCGACGCGGTTCCTGACGGAAGGCTGTGTGACGCAAATTTGACGTATCCCATCGCAAATCATGATTAGGTGTGAAATTTGCGAGCTTCTGACGCCGCCGCGGGTTCTGCCGATGAGTCGTTTCGGCCAGGCTGGACCCTTAGTGCCGATGGCGGAAATGATCTTTTTGAGGCGCTGGCTTGGAGGTCTTGGCGGTTAGGATTGTCATGTCGGCATTGGCGGTGTCTATCGAAGACCTTGTTGTCACCGCCGGCGCGGCCGCCAAGAGTTCCACGCTCGGCAGCGCGGGAATCGAAATCGAGTCGCCGAGGCGAGTCACAAACTCGGTGAAATCCGAGCCGCTGACCGTGCCCTGGCCTTCGTAGTCCAGATACCAATCGCTCGAATTCGTTTGCGTCCCCAGCTCTGTGACCAGCAGCGTAAAGTCGCTGCCGTTGACCGTACCGTTGCCCTGGAAATCACCGTACAAACGCCAGAACGTGAAGTTCTGATCGGCTGACATATTCAAGCCCTGGCCGCTGGTGACGCCGCCGGCCGAGACGATCAATTCATACGCCCCATCCGGCAATGACCCGCCGATGTAGCTGGGATCGGTGAAGGTCAGCACCCAGGTTGTGCCGCCGTCGGGAGAATTGAGGTTGAAGTTTGTGATGGGCGTCGGTGATCCGCCCGTTTGCGAAAGCAAGTTGAGCGTGATGGCGCCGCCGCTGAGCGTCACCGGTTCGTTGAAGGTCACGGTGAGCGAATCGACCATCGCGCGCTGGACGTTGCCATCGTTGACTTGGAAGGCCGAAACGATCGGGGCCGTCGCGGCGGTGACGCTGGCGTTGTTGCTGGCGCTGCCCAACGTTGCAGTGACGGTGTACGTGCCGGGCGTCGAGCCGAGCGTGGCCAGGCCCGCGGCGTTAATCGAGTTGCCGTTGCTCGTGCCGGTGATCGACCAGTTGAATCCCGGCGCGCCGGGACTGATGGCATTGCCGAATTGATCGGTGGCACTGGCGGAGAACTGCTTCGTTCCGCCGGTGGCAACGGTGGCGGATGACGGCGTGACGATCACGCCGGTGGGCGTCTGTTGCACGGTGACGGCCACGGAACTCGTGGTGAACAATCCGCCGGAATCGGTGATGGTGACGGTGAAGTTGTAGCTGCCGGCCTGCGTGAAATTCGCGGTGATGTTCTTGGCGGCGTTGGTGCCGTTGGTGTTGCCGGAGTAGCTGACGGAGGCCGGGCCGGTGGCAGCCCAGGTGTAACTCAGGCCTGCGTCGCTGCCGTTTTCCGAACCGAGCGCGCTGAGGGCCGTGGAAGTTCCGGTGACGGGATTCGGAGTGGCGGCGGCGGGCGTCGCGACCGTGGGGCCGATGGTAACGGTGGCGGTTCCACTGGCGGAGCCGGCGGTCGCCTTGACGGTCGCCGTGCCGGCGCTCGCCCCAGCCGTGTATAGGCCGAATGAGCTGTTGATGCTCCCGACGCCGCTGGCCAGCGACCAGGCAAAAACCGGCTCGGGAGCCATAGCGGCGCCGAACTGATCGGTGGCCGTCGCGGTAAAGACCTTGGTGGCGTTTGCCGCGAGAGAGGCCGTGGATGGGCTGACGGTAATGGCCGTCGGAGTCTGATTGACCAACACGTTGATCAGGGCGTTGGTGCTCAAGCCATCGGAGTCGGTGATGGTGACGGTGAAATCATATAACCCGGCAGCGGTGAAATTGGCGGTGATGTTTTTCGCGGCATTGGTGCCGTTGGTGTTGCCGGTGTAGGTGACGGCGGCGGGGCCGGCGGCCGACCAGGTGTAGGTTAGGCCGCTGGCGCCGGTGGAATCAGCGCCGACGACGCTTAGAGCGGTGGAGTTTCCATTGACGGACGTGGAACTGGCGGCAGCGGGCGTGGAGGTGGTGGGTCCTGACACGTTTGAAAATCCCGCCGTGCTGGTGGAACTGTTGTTGGTTGCCGAAACGGCCAGGCCCACCAGGGCGTTGGAAGACATGGTGATGGTTTGGGCGGTTCCGATCTGGGTCCAGGTGGTTCCGTTGGAGCTGTAAAAAGCGGAGAAGCTGCTGCCGCTGCGAACGACTTCCAGCCAGACGGGGGCGGCGATGCCGGCGACGGTGGTGGAGCCGGTGGCGCCACCGTTGGCGTTTCTCCATTGGAACATGACGCCTCCGGTCGGCGTGACGACGGCATCGGCGAAGGCTGCCGTCGTGGTGTCGGAAGAATCGCGGAACATGACCCCCGCAACGGCGTTGGCATTGGCGGTGGATAGCGATGTCACCTTCGCAAAGTACGTTGCGTTGCCGGTGACGCTGGTGGACGCAAAATTGAACTGATCGGAAGCCCCGCCGATGCCCGCGCCTCCGGCGATGATGGACCAGAGGCTCGTGTCGGGATCGAAGAGCGTGGTGCCGGCCGTGGCGGGAGCGCCGAGGTCCTGATCGGAATATCCCTCGCCCAGGACCGTATCGTTGTAGGGTGTAGCAACGCTCGAGGTTGCAATCAGATCGCCGCCGTTGCCGTCCGTGAGGGTCGAGCCGTCGCCGAAAGTCACGTTTCGCGTGTTGTTCACTTCCAACCCACGTCCCTTGGTGCCGGTGCTGAGTTTGACGTTATCGAAGACAACGTTGGAAATGGGAGCTTCGGGAAGACCGTAAAGGATGCCGTCATAAGCGCTGCTGCTGTTATCGGTGGAGGTGATATTGCTGAAGGTGATGTTTTCCCAGAAGGGAGTGGTGCTGGTGACAGTTTGACCGGGATCGGACGCGGGATTGGACGGCTGGGTATCGCCGCCGTTGAGATAGTAGCTGGTGATGTAGATCGGGTACTGCACGCCGTTCATGACGATGTTGGAATAGGTGATGTTTTCAACGGGATGAACCGAGCCGCTGCCGGCCCCGCGCCCGGCCTTGAGGCGCAGGCCGTCGGTGGTGTTGGTGAACGTGATATTGGTGACCGTCATTCCATTGAGTCCGTCGTTGGTTTCCCCGCCGACGGAGATGCCGTGGCCCGTGCCGATAGTGCAGTTCTCGATGGTGATATCGCTGCAGAAGACGTCCTGCGGCTTGACGGCGATGTCGTCGTCGCCGGTGGAAATGTTGCAATTCTCGATGAGATAGTGGCTGCCCGCCGGATCGATGCCGTCAGTATTGGGAGCGGTGGACGGATTGGAGATGGTGATTCCGTTGACGGTAACGTTGTTGGCGTTGCCGAAGGCGAGATCAAACATCGGGGAATTCTGCAGCGTAACGCCCTGGATGAGGAACGTGGAGCTGCTGCTGATCTTGATGAGATACGGCCGTCCGATGTTCTTGTTGGCGTTGTAAGCGGCCCACCATGCCGCGCCGTTGCCGTCGATGGTTCCCGAGCCGGTGATTTCCAGATTGCTGGTGCTGCTGGAGGAGGTGATGAAATTGGTGACCGAAGACCCGCCTTCGCCCGGATAATTCGCCATGGCCAGCGCTTGCAGGGTCGCGCCGGCGTCGATTTGCAGATCGACGTTGCTGGCCAGCGTGATGGGGCCGGTGAGCCAGTCTTGCGCGGCCGCCGGGATCTCAACGATCCCGCCGGAATATGTCACGCCGCCGATCACAACGCGGTTGGCGTTGGCGGCGGCGATCGCCCCCTGGATGGACGAAGCATTATTCGCCGCGGTATCGACGGCGCCGTAGCTGGTGATGTTAAAAACGGTGGTGGGAACGATCGTGGGCTGGACGACGCTGAGGAGGTATCGAGGCTCGCATTGCTCGATCGCCGCGCTAAGCGCCGCGCTGCATCTTTTCCTCTGGCGAGCGGAGGGACCGCGACCACAACACCGCTGACGCCGCGCGTTTCTCCACCACATAACCAGGTTCCCTCGCAGGAGCTTAAGCTCCCGGTACAACGCTGGCCGAGCCTGGAAGCCGACAATGATCCGCCGGTCATTTTCTCAGATATGATTGTAACCCTGTAAATTCCTTTGCGGGCTGACAATACCTCATAAATCCTTTGCATATTCTGAAAGGCATCGCGTTAATTGCCTGCAAAGGCGATAATTGCCGCACAATCAACAGCGGCCTTCGTTCAAAGGACCTGGCGACCCCGCGATGCAAGCGATCGATTGGATTCTGACTGCATTCCCGATCCTGCTGGTCATCGCTTGCGCGGTGTACACCCGGCGATACGTCAAAAGCGTCGCCGATTTCATGGCCGGTGGACGCGCCGCCGGGCGATATATCATCTGCAACGCCAAGGGGCAGGCCTCGACGGGGGTGGCCAATACGCTCTCCAAATTTCAGCCGCTTTTGACCGCGGGGTTCTGCCTCTCCTGGTGGGATTCCCTGTCCCTGCCGGTGCTCATGCTCGTGGCGATCTTCGGGTTCGTCGTTTACCGCTATCGCCAGACCCGCGCCATGACGCTGGGGCAGTTTTTCGAGATGCGCTATTCCCGCCGATTTCGACTCTTCGCCGGCGTCCTGGGGTTTCTTTCCGGTATTTTGAATTATGGCATCTTCCCGGCCGTTTCCTCGACGTTCTTCGTTTACTTCCTCGGCTTGCCGCAGCGCGTTCATCTGCTGGGCTCTTCGGTGGGAACGGACGTGCTGATCATGGCGGGGTATCTGAGCTGCGCTCTGATTATGATGCTGGTCGGCGGGCAGATTACGCTCATGGTGACGGATTGCCTGGAGGGAATCCTTTCGCATCTCGTGTGGGTGGTCGTGATCGCCGCCATCTTCAGCGCGATCAGTTGGGCGCAGATGCGCTCGGTGATCACCAGCGCTCCGCCGGGCAATTCGCTGGTGAACCCCTTCGATCAGAACAAGACCAAGGACTACAACGTCTGGTACGCGATGATGATTCTGGCGACGACGGTCTACGGCACGAACGCGGTGCAGAAGGACAACTCGTTTAACTCCGCGGCGAGGAATCCTCATGAATCGCGGATGGGCGTGGTGCTGGGCAACTGGCGCACGATGGCGCGGAACGTGATGCTGGTGGTGCTGGCGCTGGGAGCGATGACGTTCATGAGAACGCCTGATTTCCCGGGGCGGGCGGAGTTGCACGCCATCGCCGATCCGGAAATCCGCTCGCAGATGCAGGTGCCGATTGCGCTGCGCTATTTGCTGCCGGTGGGCGTGAAGGGATTGTTTTGCCTGATCATGGTGCTCACGCTGCTCTCGGGGGATTCCAGCCATATCCTCACCTGGGGAGGAATCTTCATTCAAGACATCGTGCTGCCGCTGCGCAAAACGCCGATGTCGCCGCGGCAACACGTGATGATGTTGCGTCTGGCTGTGATCGGGGTGGCCACCTTCGCGTTCTGCTTCAGCATCTTTTTTCATCAGAAGATGGACATCCCGATGTGGTGGCTGGTCACCGAGGGGATATTCCTGTGCGGGGGCGGAGCGGCGATCCTCGGCGGACTCTATTGGAAAAAGGGGACCACACCCGCCGCCTGGGCCGCCCTGCTCACCGGCTCGGGCATCACCCTGGGCGGCATTCTGATCGTCCACGCCTTCCCGTCCATGACCCGCTATTTCAACTTCAACGGGAATGAGACCCGCTTCATCGCGGCGGGAGCGGCGGCGGGCGTCTACATCCTGGTCTCGCTTCTGACCTGCCGGGCGGATTTCGACATGGACCGCATGCTGCACCGCGGGCCCTACGCCCTGGCCGACGACGTTGCCGCCCCGGCTGGCGTCGTTGCCCAGCGGCGCAAAAGCCTCCATTGGTCCCGCCTCCTCGGCATCGATGCCGACTTCACCCTCTCCGACAAGATCGTCTCCGGCGGAATCTTCTTCTGGTCCTTGTTTTGGCTGGCGGTGGTCGCCGTCGGAACGATTTGGAATCTCATCCGCCCCTGGCCCAACCACGTCTGGGCAACGTACTGGCTTATCGTGGGGATTATCCTGCCGCTCATCGTCGCGGCAGTCACGCTTGTCTGGTTCGGCATCGGCGGAATAGTTGACCTGCGTCGGTTCTTCGCCCGGCTGAGAACGATGCAGCGAGATGCACGAGACGATGGAAGCGTCGGGGAATACGATCGAGCAAAAGGCCCTGTTCCACCGTCAAAAAGTGCAATTCTTTCATAAAAAGTTGTCACGAAACTCAATAGCATCGCCAGGGGTGACGAGTTAATAATATGAACAGATGAAAGTCGGTGCGGCCGGACCAGGTCTGTGTGCCCCGCAACTCTGGCGATTGTATCACGTGCATGTCGGTTGTCCGAATGATTTGAAACGTGTCCGATCCGGCCTGAAGCGCTTTCACGGAGGCAGTATGAAAAAGACGAGAGGTTTCACCTTGGTGGAGTTGCTGGTGGTGATCGGCATCATCGCGCTCCTGGTCGGTATTCTTCTGCCGGCATTGAACAAGGCCCGCGATCAGGCCAACACCGTGGCGTGCGCATCGAACATGCGGCAGTTCTATCAGGTCTGGACTCTATATGCGGACGACTATCACCAATACGCCGTGCCCGCCGTCTTTCAAAACTCCGGGGGCGAAGTCGATTGGTGGCAATACCAGTTCATTGGCGCTGAACTGGGCCGGGCCGGCAGTTACATGGGAAACGGCGCGTCAGGACTTAACGGCTACAACGCCGGCAACTATACAATCTGTTCGAGCATCCTGAGGTGTCCTTCTGCCGACCACAGCTTGGACCCATCGCAATCAGGTTACATGGCCAATGGGAATTGGGCCGGAGCCTATTTTGGGGATTACATTTACAACGCCTTTATGGGGGAAATCAAATACGCCTCCGGCACTGGCATAAACTTCGTCGTCGCGACCTATCCCAGGCAAACCCAAGTGCCGGCTAACGTAATACTGCTGGTCGAGTGCGTTAAGGGCTAAGGGAAAAAACCCTGCCGCATGAAGATTATACAGCTGGCCAATTGAACCCAAGCCAGGTATCTGCGGTCGATGCGGTCCAACCGTCGGCACACTCGGCCAAACTGATTGAGCAACGCA
>JBEKHH010000077.1:0-17139 GCA_050012375.1 Tepidisphaeraceae bacterium | reverse complement strand
CGGTTGAAGTGGCATCCGAGCCGGGGCTGATGTTCAGCGTGCCGGTTCCGGTGAGGGATGACAAGGTCGCGCTGCCCTGGACGTTGGTAATGCCATTGTTCACCAAGGCATGGCCACTGGGCAAAGCATTGTCGGTGGAAGCCGTCAGCGTTGCACCGGCGTTGACGGTGGTCCCGCCGGTATAGGTGTTGGCGAAGGCCAACTGAACCGTTCCGGCGCCGGCCACCGTGAGGCTGCCGGCTCCGCTAATACCGCCAACGGCTCCGGAGGTATCGGAGCCGAAGAAGACGGTGTTGGTGGATTTGGTGACGGTGACTACTGCACTGGAATTTAAAACAACCGGAGCGGTGATGTATTCGATCGCGCTACCGGAAATGTCATTAATTGCGGCCGGAGCCGACTTGGCGGTATTGTCCATGATGAGCGAGCCGCCCGCGCCCGTGCCTGAGTCGGCAGCCGCCAAATTGTATTGGATGGGAGAGCCGGAGCTGTTGTCGCCGGTGGTGTTGAAGATCAGGGTGCCGACGGTCTGATTCGTGTCCAGACCCACGGTGGCATTACCGGTTTCAAGATCGCCGAAAGTAACGCTGACCCCTGAACCGCTGGGTACGCCCAGGCCATTGGACCCGGCACCGACCCAATTGCCCTGGGTGGTCTCAATGCCGGCCGTGAGCACAGCGCCCTGATTCCAGCTCAGACCACTGCCGCTGGCAGCCCAAGTCGGCGAAACCGTGCGGATGTTGCCGATGGTGACATTGCCTGACTTGTAGCCATCGGAGTTAACGATCAAGGTCATCTGCAAATACGTGGCTGAAAGAGCCGCGGTATATGAATAGGGGATATAAGCCGTCCAATAGCTGCTGGCGCCGGTGCCATGCTGCACGACAAAAGAGCCCGGGTCATCAAAAAAGCTGCCCACATCCTTGGACGCGAGTGTGGCGCTCCAATTGGCCCAGCCCGCTCCAGCACCGTTGGCATCAAAGCCGCCCTGCGAGTCAAAAGTCCCAAAGCTGAGGAGATAATAGGGGCTGGTGTTTTTTCCGTCCGAGGTCAGCGTGGTGCCGCCACCCGGGGCCGTGAAATCGATGGCCATCGTGACGCCGTTTCCCAGCGCGTTGATGAACGCGGTGCTGGCTGGGTAATTGGGGCTGAGTGGATGACTTTCATCGGAAATCATTTCACCGGAGTCGAGGAGGTCGTAGCCTTCGCCTTCGGTCTTGCCCTGATAGCCTTGGATGGTCATCGATCCTGCTACTCCGGTATTTCCCGCGTATGATTTGCCGAAATTCGGGTCGGACCCGGCCGTGTTGAAGGGACCGGTCGGACTGGTCGTCGCGTTCGGGGTGGTCGGATAGAGGGTCGCCGCAAAATCGTTTGAGAAATGCCCGAGCCCGTTGACGGTGCTTCCGGTGCCACCGAGGGGGGTCGCGTTGAAGGTTATAGTGTTGCCCTGAGAGTCATAGCCCATCCCGTTAAAGGAGGGATCGGTGTGTATGATGTTCCCCGCACCATCATAATAGCCCCATCCTTCATAGCCGGTTTCCTGGCCGGCAGCGATCGACGCAGCCGTGGGGATCGCGTTTGAGCTGCCGGGACTTGTACCCCCTAAGTTCGGGTCGGTACTGTTTCCACCCACGAAACCGTAATAGCCATGATCAATTGCCGGACCAACAGCGGCGCTTCCGCCGAAGTCTCCCTGAGTGGTAAACAACGATGTATCGGCGAGACCGATCTTCGCGCTGGCAGCCAACGCGCTGACAGCAACTAGAGCCAAGGCTTTCCTCTTCCGCATTTCCATGCTCCTTTCAAAAAGATGATTGCAAGACGTTTGGACTGATCGAAATGCACCTCGCAGTGTGATTTTTTGCTAGAAAATATATATGAATCTAGTATAAGGGCTTTATGCTGTCTGTCAAAGGAATTCTGCTTGGAAAGACGCAAAAGGCTGTTCGGGGAGGGTTCCCGGCGTCATGGCTGGTCGCCGGCGCGGGTCATGTTAAAAGAGCCAAGAATTGCCGGTTAAGGCCGGGGTTTGTTTACCGTTTGGGCGGCTTGTGATTGGATTGGCCCAGTGCTATATTGCGAATCTTCAAGAAACATCGCTTAAACAGGAAATACATCGATGGCGGACTCCAAGTATAAGATCGTCGGGGGGCAACCTTTGCCCAAGATTCCGTGGGAAGATCGGCCCAAGGGCTGCGCGGACACCGTCTGGCGCTATAGCCGTAACCCGATTATTCCTCGCAATCTCACGGCCACTTCCAACAGCATTTTCAACAGTGCCGCGGTCCCTTTCCAGGGGGCGTTTGCCGGCGTGTTCCGCTGCGACGACAAGCAACGCAGAATGGGCCTTTATTCCGGGCGAAGCGACGATGCGATCAATTGGCAAATCAGCGCCGAGCCGATCCGCTTCCAATGCCAGGAGCCGGAGGTGGCGGCATGGCAATACGGCTACGATCCGCGCGTCGGCTGGATTGAGGACCGATACTACGTCACGTGGTGCAACGGATATCACGGCCCGACGATCGGCATCGGCTGGACCAAGGACTTCAAAACCTATCACCAGCTTGAAAACGCCTATTTGCCGTATAACCGCAACGGCGTGATGTTTCCGCGGAAAATCAATGGGAACTTCATGATGCTGAGCCGGCCGAGCGACCGCGGACATACGCCTTTTGGCGACATGTTCCTGAGCCAAAGTCCCGACCTGACCTATTGGGGCAAACACCGCTTCGTGATGGCTCCCAAGCAACCGTGGGAATCGACCAAGGTCGGGGCCGGCCCCATCCCCATCGAAACCAGCGAAGGGTGGCTGCTGATCTATCACGGAGTGCTGACGAGCTGCAACGGGTTTGTGTACAGCTTTTCGGCCTGCCTTTTGGATCTGGAGAAGCCGTGGAAGGTGATTTATCGAGCCGCCCCCTACCTAATGTCGCCGCAGATGCCTTATGAATGCGTTGGGGACGTGCCGAACGTGATTTTCCCCTGTGCGACGCTTTTGGATGCCCCCACCGGAAGACTGGCCATTTACTACGGTTGCGCCGATACGGTGACGGGATTGGCCTTCGGGTACATCCACGAAATCATCGATTTTGTTAAAGCCAATTCGGCCGACTAGACCGAAGAATAAGGAAGGCCCCAGCCCAATAGCGGCCAAAGTGGGCGGGTTGTTCCCCTTGAATCGATAAAGAAATTCGTTGACTTGCCTCATTTCATATATATGATTAATCTTGGCTGTGGATTTTCACGAGGAGCGCCCATGTCTATTCGGAGCGTCAAACGAGGCTTTACCTTGGTGGAATTGTTGGTGGTGATCGGGATCATCGCCCTGTTGATTTCGATTTTGCTGCCGGCGCTGAACCGGGCCAGGGAGCAGGCGAACCTTGTCGGCTGTCAATCGAATCTGCGCACTATTGGGCAGTTCATACTGGAGTATACCGCGGATAACCGCGGCTATTTGCCGTATGGATACGCCACGGTTCCGCAGCCCGGGTACGGTGGGTATCCTCTCAACTCTACCGAGTATAACGCGACAAACGATCTGGCGGACGTACCCTGTTGGAATTGGCCCGACAGCTTGTCGCGCGAGACAAATAGTAAGGCTCCCGGCGATGGGGGAACACCCTCATGGCTGGGCTTTCCGGCTGTGAATGAAGGGAACATGGCGATCGATTTCCAGCCCGTGTTTCACGATTATGACACGATCGGATGGGGCTATGACAAGAGGGTTTCGGACTACCAGGCAAACCCCGCTGTGTTGATTGACGTTAATATGGTCGATCCCAGGGCGTTGGAAACTCAACCAGCAAAACTCTACACGCCAACCACTGGGAACGCGGCGGGCGGCTATATGGTTCTACGGCAAATGGGAAGCGTCAAGAGGCCCAGCGAGACTATGATGGTGTGGTGCGGGCCGCAGAACCTTAGCAACGGACTTACCGTCTCGACTATTGGCGCTTATTACGGCTTCCTGGCGGAGCAGATGGATGAGTCGCAAATTCAATGGAATAGCGGTGGCTACGGCCAATATTATCCGGTGCCGGCCAGCGCGGGTACTGGAACTGCTTCGTATCTGGATTCCAACTGGCCTAACAATCCCGTCTCGATCGGCTGTCCCGCAAGATTTTATCCGCCGATTAAGGGCGTGACCGGAAAGAACGCGGTAAATGCACAGGTCACCCTATATACGGTTACCTTTCTGAATAAGGATAACGTGAGATCCGCCGACGGTTACGATTCGCTGTGCAACATGCGATTTCGGCACATGAACAACACGGTCGTGAACGCTCTCTTCGTCGATGGCCATGTGGAATCAAGGACGCTGCTGCAAGTCGTGGCCAAGGATATTTCAATTAACACCACGCTTGGTTGGGGACCGGGGCCTGGAGCTCATTGAAGCCATCGTGAGGCGATCACGATTTCAAGAACGACCCGGTGATTTTGGAATAAGGCAAAAAGAGAGTTGGCCAAGTTGACAATGAGCCTCAGAGAAAAGCTGAACGACAAGAAAGTGGGGATGGGGGTGGCTGTGGCGCTGCTGCTGGTGGCTTGCACTATTTTTACATATTATTTTCTCTCCCATTCAGGCGTACACGTCAATGTGAGCAGTGCGTACTATTCCGACGACGATGGCCAGAGCTATTTTACGGATAGCATTTACAAATTCGCGCCGTTCGATCACGATGGGAAGACTGCTGTTCAGGCGGTCCTTGCCGAGTCCGGGGGCCACGATTTTGTCGGTTATTTGATGCGGTATATTCCTGAAGCGCAGAAGCGGCTCCAAAAAAAGTACGATGACGCGGTAAAAAATGGATTATCCGCGCAGGAGAAGGCGAGTGTGTTGGATTTCATGAGCACGGTGTCGGGTCAAATGGAAGTGAAATTGCCGGGAAGCGGCCACCCGTGGCTCCCAGCGTCGCAGGTTGGAACGCTGAACGTAAAATCCCCGAGCGGGGATATGCCGGATCGGTACATCACCCAGCCTTAATCGTGCTTTCCCACTGGCGGCGCGGGCGAAACTATAGGTTTGGGCCTTGAAACGTTGCGGGATCGTTCTTACAGCCTGTGCCGATCACCCTCATGCCCCCAAGCGCCTACGATTTTTCGGTTCGAGAATCGCTGCAAAATAACCGCAAGCTGGGTTTAACACTTGCCGCGATCCTTTTCCTCTGTGCGGCGGGAATCTCGTCATATTATCTGTGGCCCCGCGGCGTAAGAGTCGATCCCACCGTAGACTTTTATTCCGACGACGATGGTCAGACCTATTTCAAGGACAGCGTCTATAAATTCGCGCCGTTCGATCATGAGGGCAGAACGGCCGTTGGGGCGATGGTCGCCGAGTCCGGGGGCCGCTATTTTGTCGCTTATCTCATGCGATTTACCCCCGAGGCGCAGAAGCAACTGCAAGAGAAATACGACTACGCGGTGAAGAATAACCTGTCGGTGCAGCAAACCGTTTTGGATTTCATGGGCAATCCGGCAATCAGCGTGGAAGGGATGGAAATAAAACTGCCGGGCAGCGGGCACGAATGGGTGCCGCGCTCGGAGCTTAGGAAAATGGAAGTGAAAGCTCCGGACGGAAGTTTGCCGGATCGGTACGTCACACCTTGAATTGCCGCTATTTCAGGCCCGTTGTCGCGATGCCTTGAATGAATGTTTTCTGGGCGACGAAAAAGAGCAGGATCACGGGGAGCATCACCAGCATTGAAGCGGCCATGAGCAGGTTCCAATCGGTGCCGCCTTGCGCGCTTTGAAAGGCCTGTAGGCCGAGGGCGAGCGTGTATTGTTGCGGGCGCTGAAGATAGAGCAGCGGGCCCAGGAAATTGTTCCAGGCCCACATGAAGGAGAAGAGCGCCACGACGGCGAGGGCCGGGCGGCTGAGGGGGAGCACGATCCGCCAGAAGATGCCCCATTCGGTGCAGCCATCGATGCGGGCCGCTTCGCTGAGGTCGTCGGGAATGGTCAGGAAGAACTGGCGCAGAAGGAAAATGCTGAAGGCGCTGCCGAACCAGGTCGGCAGCCACAGCGGCCTGAACGTGCCGAGCATCTGGAGAGGGGTGTGATCGCCGATGAAGCGGAAGACGATGAACAGCGGCAACATCATCACCGGGAAGGGGATCATCATCGTCGAGAGCATCAGGACGAAGAGGAATCCTCGGCCTTTGAAGCGGATTTTGGCGAATCCATAAGCGACGACCGCGCTGGAGAGCGTCGTGCCGAGAACCGAGAGGGCCGCGATCAGGAGGGTGTTGCGGGTGTAGAGGGGGAAATCAGCCCGGTTGGAAGTGATGACTTTCCAAAAATTCTCCGGCGCGGCGGGATGGGGAATGAGCCGGGGGGGATCGACCATGGTTTGATCGACCGTTTTTAGGCTGGTGGAAAACATCCAAAAGAAGGGGAGGAGGAATCCGCAGCAGATGAGTGCGATCGCCGCCAGCGCCAGCCAGCGATGCGGATGACGGCGGCGGCGCCGCGGCGCGGCGGGGGCAGCCGCCGTCAATGTCAGGGTTTCCGTGGGAATCTCGCGAGTCGTCATGTCCAATGCCGTTCACGCCGTCTCGGAAATGGTCGCCGGCTTGCCTCGCCGTGACTCGAGGGTCGTTCGAATTTCCTGAGATATTTTCTTCGTGAGCGGAACGCGCAGAACGAAGATAATGGCCAGAACCAATCCAAAAATGGGGATGGCCGCCAGCATCAGTCGGATCCCGAGAACGGTATGCGCCGTTTGCGCTCCGCGCGCCGCTTCGAAGCCAATGACCCAAAGGATAAGACCGGCCAGGTAGTTTCCCAGCGAGTTCCCGAGCTTGCTGATGTATTGGGAGCAGGCCGTGAAGGAACCCTCTCGACGCTTTCCCGTGTGCAGTTCATCGAAGTCAATGACGTCGGCCCCAAGGGAGCCCGACAGCATCCACAGGCCAGAGGCGGCGAACGCCATTGTTCCAGATGCGAATGGTTGCAGCCAGGGATGCAGCGGATTATACAGCCACCACGATCCGCCATAGCCAAGAATGCCGATCAAAGCGGCCACGATCAAGCCATTGCGTTTGCCCAGGAAATGCGCCACGCGATTGAGGGCCGGGGCGCCGAAAAAGCCCCCGATCATGTATCCCAGGCCCATGGCGGTATTCCACTTATACCCAAGGGCCGTGTCGCCCCTGCACACATAGTAGATCGTCGCATAGAGGCCCAGCGTGCCGACCATGCTCGTTCCCAGGTTGAACGATGCGCCCATGAACAGCAACATGCGGAACGGCTGGCATCTCAGCGTCTCGTAGAACGAATCCTTCAGCGGCACGTGCTTCGTCGTCTTCAGCACGATGCTTCCGTAGTACGGTTCTCTGAGCCGGATAAACATGATGATCGCGAAGATCGCCATGATCACCCCCAAAGCCGACGTGTACACCTGCATGCCGAAAAGCGTGTTGTGCTTGGTCGTGCCGGGAATCAGGAACCAGTTCAGCGTGGTGAATTGGAGCGCGCAGAACATCGCAACCTCGAAAACCTTCTGCATCGCGCTCTTGTACGTCATCAGCGAGGTGCGCTCGTCATAGTCGGGGGTCAATTCATTGGCCAGGCTGTTGTAAGGAACGGTATACATGCTGAAGATAGGAATGTAGATCGCCGACGACAGCAACATGTACCAGAACACGGCCGACGCGTGGAAGAATGTGATGTCCGCCCAGTGAGGCGAGACGAGAAACAGCGCTGGAAGCCCCAGCCCGACTAAAATGCCGGAAACGAGAATAAAGGGTCTCCGGCGCCCATATTTCGAGCGGAAGTTATCGGAAATCCACCCCGCCAGCGGGTCGGAGATCGCGTCGTATATGCGGATGAGCGTAATGGCCAACCCCACCTGCCGCGGATCAACCCCCAGGTATATATTAAAGACTCCCCACGCGACGCCGGGGTAAAGCCACAGCCCCCACATATCAAGCGCGGTTCCAAGACCGTAGCAGATTTTGGTAAGGATCGGGATGCGGTCACGCTCTACCGGAATGGGATTCGTCGCCGCCAGTGCCTGCGCCATCTTCGCTCCTTGTTAGAACACGATCGACCGCTTCGCTCGGATGCGGCCAAAATCCTTCCTGTTTCCGTGAGTTTACTTGGCGGTCGCAATCGCCGCTTCGCCGGCCTTGCGCCGTTCATCCAGCTCCGCTTTTACATTCGCCATCGTTTCTTCATCCAAGCGATAACAGAACGCCAGGACAATCACCGCCGCCACTCCCGCTACGACGGGGATGATGCTCATCATCGCCCTGAGGCCTTCGAGGGTTTCGGCCTTCTGCACGACATTGGGCACGAAGCCGGTCGTGCCGAGGATCCAACCGGCGATCATGCTGCCCACGGCCCAGCCCATTTTGTTGGACATGATCGACGCGGAAAACACCAGCCCCGTGGCACGCCGCCCGGTTTTCCATTCGGAGTAATCGGCGGTATCGGCGTACATGATCCAAAGAAGAGCGGAAATCGGCCCGCCGACCAAAGAGCCGACGATGTTAAGCCCGAAAATCAGAACGAGGTCCTGAGGTTTGAGGAAATAGTACGATCCGGTGCAGATCAGCGCCGTGATGAACAACAAGAGCGTCGCGCGCTTCCTGCCGATGAGACGGGTGAACAAAGGAACCAGGGCAGTCCCCACCAGCGACGCCACCTGGCCCACCGTGTTAAATGCCGATGCCAGATACTCAAAACCAAAATGATGAGTCTTTCCGAAGAGACTCACTTCCTGAGTTCGCACGTAATATTTGAAATAGTGGGTCGTGATGCTTGAGCGGATGCAAACAAACAGGATGAGCAGGATGGTGACGAGAAACAACGCCATCCAGGGCCCGTTCTTTGAAAGGTCCTTCAGATCGTCTTTCACGGAGATTTTTTGCGTGGCGATCGGCTGGATCCGCTCGCGCGTGGAGATGAACGTAATCAGGAAAAACACCGTCGCGGCCATAGCGTATACGGTCAACGTCAACTGCCATCCCCGGGCCTCGTTTCCGTGTCCGAGGTAGTGTGTCGCCAGTGGCAATGCCGTGGCCGAAACAATGATGCCTCCCAAATAGGCCCCGATGAATTTGGACGTCGCCGCGTCGGAGCGCTCGGCAGGATCGCCGCTGATGACGCCCAGCAGCGCCGTGTATGGAATGTTGATCGCCGAGTAAAGGAACATGAAGAGGATGTAGGTGATGTATGCGTAAACGAGCTTGGCCGGTCCGCCAAAACTTGGCGTGGTGAATGCCAATATGGCTCCAACGCCCATGGGGACCGCGAGCCAGAGCAGATAAGGCCTGAATCTCCCCCACCGGGTCTTGGTCCGGTCCGCCAGCATCCCCATGACCACATCGAATATCGCGTCAGAGAACCGGGAAACGAAAAACATGATCCCCGCCGCCTTGGCGGTCAGGCCGAATACATCCGTATAGAAGTAGAGCAGATACGTCGAGATCGTGCTCCAGAACAGGCAGGACGCCAAATCGCCGAAGCCGTATCCGATTTTTTCGCCCAATCGCAATTTCTGGACTTCGCCGTTCATAAACTCCTATCGCGATTCATTGGTTCAAAAGTATCCTCATTCATCGACCCTGATAGTGGACCCACCGCCTGCTGGTCCAGAACGCCAGCCCCGTCAGGGCCAGCACGATGAGCAGCATAATCCAGGCCATGGCGCCTGCGTAGCCCATCTGCAAATAGACGAACGCGTTGTCGTAGAGATACATCGAGAGGAAATAAGTCGAGCGCGCCGGACCGCCGTTGGTCATGATGTACGGAATGTCAAAGACCTGAAGGGTCCCGATGATGGCCATGATGAGATTGAAAAAGATGACCGGCGAGAGCATGGGAAGCGTGACATGCCAGATTCGGCCCAGGACCCCCGCGCCGTCGAGTTCGGCCGCCTCGTAGAGTTCCAGCGGCACGTCCTGCAAACCGGCCAGGTAAATCACCACCGCATTGCCCACGCCCCAGAGACTCATCAGCGCCAGGGCCGGCATGGCCCAGCGCGGGTCGGTCAGCCACGGCGGACCGGGGATATGCATCTTGAGCAGCAGAACGTTGAGCAAGCCCAGGCGCGGATTCAGGAGCCACATCCAAATCATCGCCGAGGAGACGATGGGAACCAGCGACGGCATAAAGATGACCGTTCGCCAGATCGCTCGCCCGGGGATCTCCACATTCAGAAGCAGCGCCAGACCCAGGGACACCAACAGCCCCGCCGGAAGCACCATCGCCGTGTAATAGAACGTGTTGCTCGTCGCCTGCCAGAAAACTCTGTCGTGCAGCAGGTCCAGGTAGTTGCGCGCTCCAATGAAATGGGACCGCTGGAGGAGATCGAATTTGCACAAGCTGAAATAAAACGACACCACGACCGGCAGGAAGGTGAAGACCACAAATCCAATCAACCACGGCGAAATGAACGCCATACCCTTGCCGAATTGACGGATTTCGCTGTTCACTGTGCCATTTCGTGTAGATCGAGATTCGTATCCGCCGGCAAATTGATCGCCTTGTTCAACTCCCGCTGGCACCGCCGCTGGGCATCGGAAAGGATTTGCGCCGTCGTCCCCTCCAATAAATAAGAGCGTTCCCCCACCTGTTTCAGCTCATCGGCGATCTGCGGCCAATCGATCAGTTGCGGCAGCCCACGCGCGTTGGGACTTGCCGCCAAGGCTTCGAAGACGTCCACGTACGGATTGGGATGATTCTGAAAGTACTCCGGACTTTCAACGGCCAGGGGCGATAGATTGCAGTGATCGGAGCTGAGCTTTTCGATCTGGTCCTGCCGGCTGGCAAAGGCGATGAATTCCATCGCTTCGTTTTTGTGTTGGGAGGTGCTGGGGATGACCCATACGTCCATGCCGGCCGCCGTGACGTTTTCCAGGCCCGGCACGCCCGAGGGGAAAGGCGCCGCCCCCCATTGGCAGTATTGCTGGCGCATTTTCGCCGGCAGCCATTTCCACTGTTTGGCCGAGACTTTCCCGTCAACAAACGTCACATAGATTTCTTTGACGCCCGCCGGCCAGCGCAACATCCGCGCGCCGCTGGCAACTTGCGGTGGGACGGTGTAGCCGCCGCTCGGAGAATCGCCGGGTCCGAGCAATTGTTGGACCTCTTCCAGGCCCATCCCCAGTTCGATCTTGTCGAAATCTTTTTCACGCTGAAGCTGATCCGGCGGGAGGTGGGCGCGGTCCATGGACGGCTTGTACTTTTCAATGAACGCCGAGACCCACGCGCCCTGCGGCTCCATCGCAATCCAACCAACCAGAAAAGGATTCTGCGGCGTGTCGAACAGACCGGTGTCGCCGCTGCTGAATCCACTGCGGAATTCGGCCAGGGCCGGCTTGCCCAACCGCTCGCTGAACCCGCGAACCCAGTTGTACGCCGCGAACATCTCCGGCTCGGTGAGCAATACTTTCGTGCCGTCGGCATTGGCGATTTGAGCGTTGAACCAATAGGCCGTCAGATTGTTGACATTGGCCATGTCCGGGAGCAATGGAATATAGCCGGCGACGGCGAGATGTTTTCTTCCGTCCCGCGTGACCCACGTGTCGATGGCCGCGGCGTATTTGTCCAGCTCTTCGAGGGTTCGAGGAGCACGGTTTGGATCCAGCCCGGCGGCTTGAAGCTGAGCGGCCTTCTGCCGAAAAAGCTCCTTGTTCCATATTAGCGCCGTGCTGTAGACCGTGCTCGGTATGCCGTACAGCGTTCCGTGATACTCGCAGCCGTCGTAGAACACGCGCTTGTAATGATCGCGGGTCAGGCCATACTCCCGGGCATAACTATCCAGCGGCTCCAGCGCCCCCATCGCTGCGAACTGCAAAACCTGAACATCCCACAGACCCGCCACATCCGGCGGAACGCCCGCCGCGGTGGCGATGAGCGTTTTGCGATCGATCTGGCTCATGGAGGTGAAATCGACCCAGATGCCTTTTTCCTTGCCGACGGTTTTATTGAACGCATCGACGATTTCCTGTGCCTGTTCGGCTTCGAGGCCGGTCCATTTATCCCAATATTGGATTCGAACCCGCCCCTGGGGCGCGCTCATTTTGGGTCTGGGGCCGAACGCCAACATGGCCACGGCGCTGGCGATCATTACTGCGATCAGAGCTTTGGAGAGGAGCCGTCTCACCATTTGTGCCAAGGTCTAACAGGATTTGCCGCAGGCCTTGTTCGAGGCATCGTCGCGGACTTGGCGGCGGCCGGAAGGGTCACGCTCGGCGGCAAGAGAATCGTAATGATCGACAGCAAAAAAGGCCAAATCGAGGCCCTTCGGCATCATTCCAACCCTTTGAGGACAATTTCCGCCAAGGTGTATCGTCGTATGCGACTGGAAAAAATGCCAAAATCGCAACGCCCGCCCTTGAAATAGCGCGGCGAACGCGGCTCGCCCCAATCGCATTTATGTGAATTAACTCGTTATTTAACAATATGTTATATTCCATCCGCCAAATCGCCCGCATCATACTTTCACGCGATGATGCATTGGCTAAGTGCTTATATCCGGCCAATGAACCAAAGGCAATAAAGTAGTCAGAATAATGTTGACTATTCGCCTGCTTCATATATATTAATCTCGGATGCCATGAACCGCCTTCGCTTTCAAGTTAGTCAAAAAAGTATTGCGGAGCAGGCAGGCGTTTCTCAATCGACGGTTTCCTTGGTCTTGTCGGGCCGTCGGGTGAATTCAGATGAGACCAGCCAGCGGGTCTTGGAGGCGGCGGAGCGTCTTCGATACCGCCCAAATCTGCTGGTAAGAGGCATTCAGACCGGAAAGACTCGGACGATCGGCGTGATGATGCCGCCATTCGATTTTTACTGGTCGGAAGTCCTGTATGGAATTCACGATACGCTGACGGCTGCAGACCATGTGCCGATCACGCTTTGGACGGTGCACACAGGCGCAAAACCGCGAAGGCGCGAGGGTCCCGGCGAGGAGTTGCAACAGATTCGTCGCCTGCTCGATCGAAGGGTTGATGGCGTGATTCTTTGGCCGGCGTTTGCGGAGTTGTTCCGGGAGCACATACATGAATTTTCGTCCCGAAATCTTCCGGTGGTGACGATCGATCATCAGCTACCCCCGGAATACAACGCGGACTACGTGGGCAGTGATGAAGCAGAAGGCGGACGAATGGTAGCGGAACATTTGTACGCACAAGGGCACAGGCGGATGGGTCATGTGGCGGCGGCCTCGGTGGCGTCTTGGGCGCTGGCTCGCCGCAGTGCCTTCGAGAACGCGGTGCAAGAGATGCCGGGCGCCAGTTGCATCACCATGGAGGTCCCCCCGGGCGAAACGGGGCTCGCCATCGAGCCGGCCCGAGCGATGTTGGCCCTGTCGGAGCGGCCAACCGCGATTTTCGCGGCGAGCGACTTATTCGCCAAGCAGGTTTATCAGGCGGCCAAGGAACTGAATTTGAGAATTCCAGATGACCTGAACGTTGTTGGGTTCTCTGATGATGATTTTGCCTGCGAAATGTCGCCCCCGCTGACGAGCGTGCGTCAGCCGGCCTATCAAATCGGGCGACGGGCCGCGGAAGTGGTCTTGGGTAGATCAATGGGCCGAATCCGCGATCGCGGTCGGCACGAGGAATTGCCGGTAAGTCTGATAGTGCGGGAGTCCAGCCAGCGAATGGGCCCGCTTCACTGAAGTCCGGCGGAAAAAATGGATCGGTGGTTCGCTGATAGATGAGACGAGGGCCCTCTGGCTAACCCCTGGAGCAACCTCGTGAGGAGGTGCCAGATCAGTCAACTGTCAGCTTCGGAGAAAATGAAACTCACAAAGTTCATTTGTACGAGCGAGTGGGTTTGATTGAAAGGTCGGCGCCGCCTAGGCCCACATCTACCGAGGGATGTTCCCTCTTCTGCCTGGGTGCCGCTAAGTTTCCAAATATCGAAACGTAACGTACGTTTCGGAGGAGAGTAATTATGTTAGGCAAAAAGTTGCGTCGGCTCGGCATATTGGCTGTGCCGCCGGCGGCACTCAGTTTGATGGCTGCATCGGCTGCCAAAGCGTATAACAATGTTTATACTTTCGACACCGCCGCTTCGGTGGAAACCAATCCCGGTGGTGACTATGGCATCAATCCGAACGGGCCACCTCCCGCATACCTCAACTCGCGATTTGACTACGGCAGCGGCGGTCCTGCTTCGACCAACTCGACTGGGTGGGCCGCCGCACCGGATCACACTGGCAATGGCGGTGGATCGCTCATGCAGTCCATCACGTTCAAGAATTCGCCGACTGCCCAGAACGGCGCCTTCACGGTGGATATGTACTGGTCCGCGCAAGTGGCGACGAACCTTTCATTCTACATCATGTTAGCTCCGGGTTCGGCCTACAGCACGCAGGCCGGTAGCCCAGGGGCGAGCAGCGGCTATTTCCAGGTCGCGGTCCGCGATGGCAGCTATGGTTTCAACAACACCGGACCGGGGTATCCCGGTGGAGTCGGCGATCCGACCGTTAACGGCGTTTTGCAAAACGGCAATGGTTGGAACTTCGGTGATCCAAACTATACCGGCAGTTCGGACCAGGGCACTTGGGAATACGTCACTATCCCGCTGGCTGCCACTTACAACGCGAGCGGTGGGCCTGATAATCAGGTCCGCGCCCTGACGTTCCAGGACTACGATGACGATTCCTCCACCGGCCGGAAGATTGCCGGAACGGTTACCTGGTACATCGATGACCTGACGCTTACTCCGGTACCGGTGCCGGAACCGGCTTGTCTCGGTCTGCTCGGTTTGGCTGTGCCGGCATTGCTGGCCCGCAGGCGCAAACATGCGTAACAGTAGTTTCCGCGGTTTTGCGTAACTCGAAGTTAGCCGATGCCACGACGAACCCGTCGTGGCATCTTTTATTTTTTCCCTGACTTTGATTTGCCCCGTCTACGGAGGAGCCAAAGAAGGGCGACGCGTTTCAGCGGCCGATCATGATTTCGAGATTCGCCTGATGTCTATTGTGCCGTCGGGCCGAGGCTTCACGTTAAAGCGCCCCCCTTGCTGCAGCAAAGCCCGAAGCCGCTGATGCTCCTGGAACCACTGTTCCGCCGCAGGCTCCGTACCGGGCACGTTGCCCTCTCTTCGCAGCCTCTCATTTTTCTCCATCGCCTCCAACTCCTCGATGAAAAGCAGCGCAGTCGCTCGGAAGGCAAGATATTCGTTCGCATCCAGCCGCCCGGCTCGCAAATCCCGATCGATCCGGTCCAACCAGGAATCTCCCGTCCCCGCATCGTCCGCCTGGTGATGATAATGTGCGCGAGACAAATGACGCGTCGCCTGGGCTGCGTCGGGGATCGCCAGCCCCAGCTCCGCCGCCTTTGCCTGTCCATAGTTCAGCGGTTCCCGCATGAGCAGGTCATAATCGAACTGGCACACCGGCACGTCGCGGGAAAAATAGCGGAGGGCCAGAAGATGGCTCGCAAAAGATCGCCGCCAGTAGCATGGCCGCGCCCCCGTGATCGCGAGATTTGACTTGAGAATCGCCGAGGCGCTGCGCACCGTGAACACGGTCTTGATCGCATACCCCAACTCCGTGAGCGCGGCCCGCCACAGCGGATACGTAAAGCAAATGCGCGGATCTTTCACTCCCACGATGGGGCGATCGCCGAATTCCTCCAGAAGCTGTTTTCGGAGCGATTCCCCGAGTTCCGCGATCCCGGGTCGATGAAAATCCTCTTCGATCGGCAAAAAATCGCAGTCAAGCTCGAAGCGATTCGAAGCCCGGATCACGCGATCGTTGAAGTCATTGATCCATTGCAATTCGTAGAAGATGGGATTGTGGATGTGCTTCTTCGTATCGAGAAAATGAGAAGGATCGCCGAAATAAACGCCCAGATGTTCGAGGAACTGCGCAACGGCGGAAGTGCCGCTGCGAGGCAGTCCGACGATCAAAAAACAAGTCTTGGGCGTGTCGCTCATGATTTCGAGATTCGCCTGATGTCTATTGTGCCGTCGGGCCGAGGCTTCACGTTGAACCGCCCTCCTTGCTGCAAAAGGGCCCTCAGTTGCTGATGCTCCTGGAACCACTGCTGGGCCGTAGGCTCCGTGCCGGGCACGTTGCCTTCTCTTCGCGGCTCCAGGTTTTTCACCAGCGACTCCAACTCCTCAATGAAAAGCATCGCCACCCATCGGAAGTCAAGATATTCGTTCGGATCCAGCCGCCCGGCTCGCAAATCCCGATCGATCCGGTCCAGCCAGGGGTCTCCCGTCCCCGCATCGTCCGCCTGGTGATGATAATGTGCGCGAGACAGATGACCCGTCGCCTGGGCTGCGTCGGGGATCGCCAGCCCCAGCTCCGCCGCCTTTGCCTGTCCGTAGCTCAGCGGTTCCCGCATGAACAGGTCATAATCGAACTGGCACACCGGCACGTCGCGAAAAAAATACCAGATGGCCAGAAGATGGCTCGCAAAAGATCGCCGCCAGTGGTAGGGGTGCGCCGTGATCGCGAAATTTGACTTGACGATCGCCGAGGCGCTGCGCAGCGTGAGCACGGTCTTGATCGCATACCCCATCTCCGTGAGCACGGCCCGCCACAGTGGAAACGTAAAACAAAGGGGCGGAGATTTCACTCCCACCAGTGGGCGATCCCCGAATTCCTCGAGAAATTGCTTTCGCAGCGATGCCCCGAGTTCCGCGATCCCGGGACGATGAAAATCCTCTTCGATCGGCAAATAATCGCAGTCAAACTCGAAGCGATTCGAAGCCCGGATCACCTGACCGTTGAAGTCATTGATCCATTGCAATTCGTAGAAGATGGGATTGTGCGGGTGCGTCTTCGTATCCAGAAAATGAGCGTGATCGCCGAAATAAACGCCCAGATTTTCGAGGAACTGCGCTATGGAGGAGGTGCCGCTGCGAGCCAGCCCGACGATCAAAAAACAAGTCTTGGGCGTGTCGGTCATGAATCATGCCGGGAAAAAAAGAGGAAGCGGCGGCCCCGGCTCCGCCGCTCGCCGAGTATAGCCCCGTGAGAAATTGGAAGCAACGAATTCGGTGACCCGCGCGGCCTGTCGTTGCTTGTAATACGCATCGTGGTTATTCGGCTCGCTTGCTCGTTTAGGGCTAAGGGAAAAAACCCTGCCGCATGAAGATTATACAGCTGGCCAATTGAACCCAAGCCAGGTATCTGCGGTCGATGCGGTCCAACCGTCGGCACAC
>JBEKHH010000076.1:0-17163 GCA_050012375.1 Tepidisphaeraceae bacterium | reverse complement strand
ACAAGACGATGAGCGCCGCGTTGATTCTTCGCGAGGCCGACGTAACCAAACTTGCCGCATGACCACTGAACCTTGCCAAAAAAACAAGATGCCACAGCTTTGCAATGCAGAGACAGACGCGGAGAAGCAGCACAAAAAAGCGAATTTTTCTCGGTTCTTCTCAGCGATCTCCGCGTACTCTGCGGTTAAATATTGGATTGAACGGTTGACGAATCATCGGGTCCTGATAATCGTGAAAACTGTTGCGGACGTCGGCAGGCCGCTTAGCGGCGATGGGTCATGGCGCGGCGGACTTCGCGATCCTGCTCTTTGCGTTTGATGGCTTCGCGCTTGTCGTGGCTTTTCTTGCCGCGGGCGACGCCCAACTCGACCTTGGCGCGGCCGTCCTTGAAATAGATGGCCAGCGGAATGAGGGTCAAGCCACCCTGCGCGGTTTCGGATTCGAGGCGTCGCAACTCGCGCTTGTGGACGAGCAGCTTCTTTTCGCGGAGCGGTTCGTGGCCGATGGCGGCCTTCTCGTAGGGGTCGATGTGGCAACCGTGAAGGATCAACTCGCCGTTTTCGATTCGGGCGTAGGATTCGGCGAGCTGGCATCGGCCCCAGCGGAGGGATTTGACCTCGCTGCCGAGCAGGACCAGGCCGCATTCCAGCTTGGCGGTGATGAAATATTGATGGAACGCGCGGCGATTGGTGATGCGTGGGGCGAAGTTGTTGCCGGCGCGGTCTGGCATGGAGATGGGGTCAGTTTAGCATAAATGGGAATTTCCGATTGCCTATTTCCTATTTCCTATTGAAGAACGGATGCGGCGCATTTCAATAGGCAATAGGAAATAGGAAATAGGAAATAGGCAATCTATTGACTCGCACCAGGGGGCATTTAAGATTTGAACGAACGTTGCGGCTGTGGCGAAATTGGCAGACGCGCAAGATTCAGGTTCTTGTGTCCAAAAGACGTGGAGGTTCAACTCCTCTCAGCCGCATTGCTCCTTCCAGAGCCTGGGGGTATCGCGTACCATGAAAAAGCTATGAGTGAAGACGGCGCTGCGCTGCAAACCGATTCGACGGCGGGCGAGGAAAGTCGTGCCCGGCCGGAAGACGGAACGAACATCAAAGAGACGATCGAGTCGATTCTGGTGGCGTTCATCCTGGCGTTCATTTTTCGGGCGTTCGTGGTGGAGGCGTTTGTCATTCCGACGGGATCGATGGCCCCGACGCTGCTCGGGGCGCACATGCGGTTTCAATGTCCGGATTGCGGCTGGACGTTCGACGTAAATTACTCGGCGAGGAACGAGACCGAGGACGCGGAGATGCGAACGCCGCCGGATGCTTTTCCAATGGCGGACGTTTATTGCCCCAACTGCGGGTATCACGTCGCCAGCCCGCAGGGGCAATCGGCCACGCCGATCCCGGTGAATTACGGGGACCGGATCCTGGTGCTGAAATACGTCTATCTTCTGCATCCGCCGCGGCGGTGGGACGTGGTCGTGTTCAAGGCCCCCGACTTGCCGCAGCAATACCACTACCAACAGAATTTCATCAAGCGGCTGGTGGGATTGCCGGGGGAAAGGCTGATGGTGCTGGATGGGGACATTTACGTGTGGAACGCGCCCGCGAGCCGCTGGGAAATTGCGAGGAAACCGCGATCGGCGCAGGAGGCGCTCTGGCGGCTGGTGAACGACAACGACTATTATCCGCGGATGGAGCATCGGCCGGCGCCTCCGCAGTGGGAGCAGCCTTGGAAGGCTTGGGGCAGGGGATGGGATGAGGACAGGGCCAATCCGCGAATATTTGATTTCGACAACGCGAGCGGGAGCGGGACGCTGCACTTTGATCCCGCCGCCAACGGCACGACGCAGACGCTGACGGATTTTCTGGCGTACGACACCAGCCCGCAGCCGGGCATGATCCGCCGGCCGGGGTCGGTCGCGCTCGACGATGAAACCAGCAACGCGGTATCGGATCTGAAGCTGGTGGTGAATTATACTCGGATGAACGGGAGCGGTGCGTTAAGGATGATGCTTTCGCGCTTCGCGGATGTGGATCACTTGTTCACCGCGGAGATCACGCCGGATGCGGTGCGGCTGATTCATCGCACGAGTTCCGGGGCGATCACGAGTTGGCAGAAGCCGCTGTCGGAATTGGGCGTCAGCGGGGACAAGCCGATTTTCGTCGAATTCATGAACGTGGATTACCGGGTGATGCTCCGGCTCAACGGCCGGGACGCGTTTGAACCTATGGATTATGATCCGAACCTCCCCTGGCTGCTGGATCAATGGCGCGGCCATTCCCGGGGAAAGTCGGGTGAGGCGGAAATTGAGGCTGAGAATCAGACGTGCAAAATCGAGCACCTGAGCCTTTGGCGGGATGTGTACTACACGAATCGGTCTTATGGGCGAGAGGACCTGCATACGGCGGGGCCGGGGAATCCGGTGGAACTTGGAGCACGGGAATATTTTGTGATGGGGGACAATTCGGCCATCAGCAAAGATGCGCGATATTGGGATGCGCCGATCGATTTGCCGCACGAGGGGCTGGAGATGGCCGAGGGACGGGTTCCGGAACAGTTTTTGCTGGGCAAGGCGGTGTTCGTGTATTGGCCGGCGGGGTTCAGGGCCTACGATCATTTGTCAATCATTCCAGATTTTGGGGACATGCGTTGGATTCACTGAACCGATAAAGAAGCTGTCTTGGTTGGGAGTGGCGGGATAAAATGTGTGGGCGTCTCGTGCCTAACCCGCGGTGCTGCGCACCGCCGCCAAATAGTATGGAATATCGTCCTACCATAGCGATCACGATGGGAGAGCCGGCTGGGATCGGTCCGGAGGTGATCGTCAAGGCGCTGGCCGATCCGGTGCTGCGGCACCAGGCGCATTTCATTATCTATGGGATGAATGAATTGTTGCACTATGCGGCGGACCTTGCCGAGTTCGATGTTTTCTGGTGGCGGGACCAGTTCAACGGGCGGCTGAGGAATTATCCGCACGACGTGGTGGTGGTGGATTACGATCAGTATTCGATGCTGGGGACGGCGATTCGCGCGCCGAGCAAAATGGGGGGCGAGGCGTCGATGCGGTTTTGCCTCGATGCCATCGATGCCGCCAACAACAAGCTGGTCGATGCGGTGGTGACGGGTCCGATTTCCAAGGAGAGCTGGAAGCTGGCGGGATTTCATTTTCCCGGCCATACGGAATTGTTCGCCCAGCGGACGGGGACGAGGCGATTCGCGATGATGTTCGCGGGCGGCCCGCTCAAGGTCGTGCTGGCGACGGTGCATGTTCCGCTGATGGGGCTGTGGGGCCGGCTGAATATCGGGGCGGTTTTTCAGCCGATTGAGCTGGTTCATCAGGCCCTGGTGGAGTGGTTTGACATTCCCAAGCCGCGGATCGCGGTCTGCGGGCTGAATCCACACGCCAGCGAAAACGGCCAGTTCGGGGATGAAGAAGAGCGGATCATTGCCCCGGCGATATTGATGGCCAAGGACCAGGGGGCGGACGTGACCGGGCCGTATCCGGCGGACACGATCTTCATGAGGGCGCGGGACGGGTATTTCGACGCGGTGGTGGCGATGTATCACGATCAGGGTCTGATTCCGGTGAAGCTGCTGGCGTTCGATCAGGCGGTGAATGTGACGCTGGGGCTGCCGATCATCCGGACCAGTCCGGATCACGGGACGGCTTTCGACATCGTCGGTCGCAACCGGGCGAATCCAGGGAGCATGCGGGCGGCGATTGCATTGGCGATCGATCTGGCGATCAGGAAGCATCGACGATCGCTGAATCCGGGGCTTTCACGGAATTTGGGGAAGGGGAGATGAGCAAGTGTTATCGTCTCGCAACCGCTTACTCCACGCCAATATCTTCCAGTATTCGGGTTGGCACATCAGATAGCCGGGGTATCACTCTGGTCGGTGGAGCGCTCGATCTGGGGCCATAGGCCACGCTTTCAAATCCTGTCGCTTCGATTGGGGACCAGGATTGGCCTTATGCCGACAACCAGTCCTCGATCCTCAGCCCGGGCAGGTGGGAGAAATCCTGCACATTGTGCGTGACCAAGGTGAGGTCGTAAGAGAGCGCGGTGCTTGCGATAAGCAGGTCGATCTCCGGAGTCGGCCGGCCTTGATCCAAAAGGGCGGCACGTAGTTCGCCAAATCTTCGAGCGACATCGTGATCAACGGGAATCAGTTGGAGTTCTGACAAGAGCGATGCCAATCCTTGCAATCGATCGGGGCGGGTCTTGGCACGATAGACCCAGGAATACAACTCGGCAACGACAATCGCCGAGACGCTCAAACCGCCGGCATGCTGGATAAAGCGATTGAATACGCGGCCATCGCCTTTCAGGTAAGCCGAACAGATGTTGGTGTCCAGGAGGAAATTCAAGAGGGAGGCTTGTCTCGCTGCCGCTTCCGATCGCTCCGGATTTGTTCCAGGAACGGATCCAAATCCGCGGCGTCGTCAGCCCATGAGCCGAACGAACGGCGCAAACCGTCGCCCGAGGGCGATGCGGCAACCAGGGTTACGGATACCGCTTGACCGTCGGGAAGCCCGGGCTCCCTTTCCAATTCGATCGTTTTGCCGTGTACCGTTCCCTTGAGAATGTTGGCGCCGTTTGCGATAGCTCACCTCGTGCGGACTTTCCGTTCTTGTCGCAACTATATTCTATCATCGTCATCCGGCGGGTGGCTACTTTGGTTTGGAACAGGAGTTTTGCCGTTAGAGGCCCGGACACCATCCCTGCCACATCTTTCGATAAGCCGCTTCCATATCGCGGGCGAACCGAGGGGCATCCATCAGGGGCGACGTACGCATTTTTCCCCGCAAATTACCTCGCAGATGAGTCAAGCGCGGCAGGTCCGCGGCCAGATTGGTGGCGATCTGAACATACTGCTCCGGCGATTCGGCGATCAATTCGGGAATGCCTATGTTGGTCAAGATGCTCGCCCCGCCGCGGGAGATCGCGGTTTGGCCGCGCAGCGTGACGACGGGAACGCCCATCCAAAGTGCGTCGCACGTTGTGGTGCCGCCGACGTAGGGGAAGGGATCGAGGCCGATATCGAGGTTGTGGTATTGCTGCATGTATTGCGGCAAGGGAAGCTCGCCCTTAAAGCTCAGGCGGTTTGGGTCGATTCCCGAATCGGAAAGCTTTTGGCGCACAGTATCGCGATGGCTGCCGGGGAAAGCGTGCAGCACGAGCCGGGAATTGGGTACGGCGGTGAGGATGCGACACCAGGTTTGAAGGGTTGCCGCGCTGATCTTGCAGAAATTGTTGAGGCAGCCGAAGGTGAGAAACCCCTTTGCGGCGGCGGGGAGCGGAGTCATCTCCAGCGACTCAATCGGCGGCTGGTAGCACCAATAGCTGTGGGGCAGGCGAATCGATCGCTCGGTGTAATACTCATCGGATGAGCCGGGGGGATCGAGATGGGGATCGGTGATGCGATAGTCGATCGTGTCCAGGCCGGTGGTGCCGGGATAGGCCAGATAGCTGGCCTGCACCGGCGCGGGCTTGCGGGCAAACAGCTGCATCCGGTTCTTGGCCATGTGCATGGAGAGATCGACCAGAATATCGATGCGATCCTTGCGGATGAGTTGGGCGGCTTCCTCGTCGGAGAGAGCGCGGATATCCCGCCAGACATCGGCGTGACGCTGAATGCGGAGGGTGAAGCTGTCAGGCGAATCAACCGAGGCGTAGCAGAAGATTTCAAACTGCTGGTGGTCATGGGAGGCCAGGAGCGGCAGCATGAATCGACCGACGGAATGGGCGCTGAAGTCAGGCGAAACGTAACCGATCCGAAGCCGGCGATTGGGATCCCGGTCGTTGTCATGCGGGCGGATCAGCCCCCTGAGCGGGTGTGCGTGACGCTCGGCCCAGGCTCGGTGCTGTGCGAGCAATTCGGCCCGGCTGCAACGGGCATCGAAATAGAGCGTGTAGAGCAGGTTGCTATGAATGGCAGGCTCGTTCGGAGCCAGCTCGACGGCGTGGCGGTATGACGCAATGGCCTGCCGAATCCGGCCCATGTCCTTGAGGATGTTGCCCATGGTGTTGTGGGGCTCGGCCAGATCGGGGGCCAAGGCCATGGCGCCAGAGCAGGAGTTCAAGGCGTCGTCAAGCAATCCCTTCCGCTTAAGCGCCAACGCCATCGTGGCGTGTGCTTCGGCGTAATCGGGTTTCAAGCGGATGGCGGCGGCGCTTGCGGCGATGGCCTGGTCGAATTGGCCCTTCACTTCCAGGGCATAACCGAGATGGTTGTGGAGGCGTGGATCGTTCGGATTCAGCCGCACGGCCTCGGTGTATGCGGCGATGGCTTCATCGAGTTGTCCGCGCGTTTGCAGGGAGACGCCCAGATTGTCGTGCGCCAAGGCGGAATCGGGCTTCAGGCGGATCGCGCTGGACAATGCGGCGATGCCTTCTTCGAAACGGCGCGATTGGTGACAGGCGGCGCCCAGATTGATCAGGGCATCGACGAAACCAGGACGAAGCTCGGCGGCGCGGCGATAGGCGGTGATCGCGGCGTCAAACTGACGCTTGCCGCTCAAGGCGTTTCCCAGATCAAAGTAGGCCTCGGCAAAGTCCGGGCGTAATGCCAGCGTGTTTTGGGCGGCGGCAATGGCTTCGTCAAAACGTCCGGCCTGGAACGCAAGGACTCCCAGGAGATGCAGCACATCGGTATCCCGGGGATTATTGGTAAGAATCTGCTGGTAAAGGACCTGGGCCTGGTCCAATCGGCCCGCCTGATGGTGGCTGATCGCCAATTCCAGCTTCTGCTGGGTCGTCACGGTTGGATCATAACCCTGGCTAATCCGTTGACAACCTGGGCGTATGTCCAGTACCGTTCCGCTCGCTGTTGGACCGAACCAGCGGGGGATACGGAGACGCATGCGCACAGTGGTCAGCAAAGCCAAGGCCTATCTGAAAGTCCGGCAGAAAACTGTCCGCGAAACGATGAAGAAGCTCAACCTCAATGCCCTGCTGCTGACGGCGCCCGCTGATCTTGCCTATCTTACCAATTTCTCGGGGGACGATTCGATCGGGATCATCACCGGCAATGACTTTTTTCTGGTGACCGACTTCCGCTACACGGAGCAGGCGCAGATCGAAGCCGGTTGGTTGAACGTCGTCATGCGCGAGGGGAAGATGGATACGGCCTTGGCCGAGACCCTCCTCGCCGCCAAGGCAAAACGAGTGGGATTCGAAAGCAACCGGGCGACGTTCGGGCAGATTCACGCACTGGATAAGGCGATCGGGGAAAAGGCGGGTAAGAAGGCCGTGGAACTCGTTCCCATCGAGGACGTGCTGGTCAATATCCGCAAGGTGAAGGACGATCACGAGATTGACCTGATCCGCAAGTCGGCCGCGATTGCCGAGGAAGCTTTCACCGCCCTCCGGGACGAGATCAAGGTCGGACAGACGGAGAATTATCTGGCGGGTCTTTTGGTGTTGGAGCTTCGGAGCCGCGGGGCGAGCGACGCGAGCTTTCCGGTGATCGTCGCGGCGGGCGCCAACAGCAGCTTGCCGCACTATCGGCCGACCGATGCGCTGGTGCGAAAGGATCAGCCGCTGCTGATCGACTGGGGCGCGATTTTCGACGGTTATTGCAGCGATATCACCCGAACGCTGCAAATCGGACGCGTCAGCGCCAAGATCAGGGAAATTTACAAGATCGTTCTGGAGGCGCAGCAGGCGGCGATCCGCTTCATGCGCCCCGGCGTGACGACGCGACAGGCGGATCGGGTGGCTCGCGATGTCATCGACAAGGCGGGGTACAAGGATCATTTCGGGCATGGCCTGGGACATGGGATCGGACGGGAAATCCACGAACTGCCGGCCATGCGGCGCACCGGCGCCGAGGAGGAGCTTCGCCCGGGTATGATCGTGACGGTCGAGCCGGGAATTTATCTGCCGGGCGAGGGAGGCGTGCGCATTGAGGACGACGTGCTGATTACGCACAGCGGGTGCGAAGTGCTGACGACATTGGATAGAACCCTTTGAGGATGGCCAACTTGAGCGAAAAGAAGCAATCGAAGAAGGCGGCGTTGCCCAAGAACAGCGGGCCGATGGATGTCGCGCTGCTGGCGAGCATCGTGAAGCTGATGCAGGACAATGACCTCAACACGGTGGAACTGCGCGACGGAGAAAAGCGGGTGATGCTGAAGCGCGGGGCGGCGGAGACGGTGATGCCCGTCGCCATGCCGATGCAGTATCCGGCTGCGGTGGGTGGATCGCCCCCCCCGCCGGCGGCGGCCAACGGAACCGCGGAAGAATCGGCCAAGCTGATCGAAATCAAGAGCCCGATGGTGGGAACGTTCTATGCGGCGGCCAGTCCCGACGCCAAGCCGTTCGTGACGTTGCGTTCGGAGGTTTCGGATGAGACGGACGTGTGCGTGATCGAGGCGATGAAGGTGTTCAACAACGTCAAGGCGGAATGTAAGGGGACGATCGCAAAGATTCTGGTGAACAACGGGCAGGTGGTGGAATTTGGGCAGGTCCTTTTCCTTGTCAAGCCGTGAGCGAGCGCCGGAGGCTACATTTCGCCGACACGGATGCGGTCGCGGCGGAGGTTGGCCGGCTTCGCGCGGGTTACTCGCAAGCGGGCAACTGGTCGTTGCCGCAGGTTTGCTGGCATTTGACCGAGGCCATCCGTTTTTCGATGCGGCTGGGGCCGTACGAACCCGTGCGCGGCGGCCTGATGCGATGGCTGATGGTCCGGGCGATCCTGATCACGGGACGAATCCCCGCGGGCGCCTATGCTCCGGAGCGCATCACACCGGCAAAGGACGTGGGCGAAGCGGCGATTGACGAGTTTCTGACCGCTCTTGAAGAATTGAAGGATTATAAAGGTGAATTCGCGCCGCATCCGAGGCTTGGGACTTTGAAGCGCGGCGGTTACTTCAAATTGCACTTGATTCACTGCGCGCATCATCTCGGTTTCCTCACGCCGACAACCGGGCGACAGGCATAAATGGCGATGTTCTCGAAAATATTGATAGCCAATCGCGGCGAAGTCGCCTTGCGGATCATCCGCGCCTGCCGGGAACTGGGGGTGCAGTCGGCGGTGGTCTATTCCACGGCCGATCGCGAAGCGGCGTATCTGAAGCTGGCGGATCAGGCGATCTGCATCGGCGATGCGCCGCCGGCGGAGAGCTATCTGAACATTCCGCGGATCATTTCGGCGGCGGAAATCGCCGATGTGCAGGCGATCCATCCGGGGTACGGATTTCTGGCCGAGAACGATCACTTCGCCGAGGTGTGCCGAAGCTGCAAGATCGAATTCATCGGCCCGCCGGCGTCGGCGATGGCGGCGGTGGGAAACAAGGTGGCGTGCAAGAAGCTGGCGAAGAAGGCGAAAGTCCCCGTCGTGCCGGGCAGCGATGGAGCGATCGACGATGAAAAATTGGCGATGAAGGTCGCGTCCCAGATCGGGTATCCGGTGATCATCAAGGCGGCGGCGGGCGGCGGCGGGCGCGGAATGCGCGTGGCCCACAACGATGTCTCGCTTCGCGCCGGACTCAAACAGGCCCAGGCCGAGGCCGAAAACGCTTTCAAGGATTCCACCGTTTACATCGAGAAGTTCCTGGAATTCGGCCGGCATGTTGAGGTGCAGATCCTGGCGGACCATCACGGCAACACGGTCCACTTGTGGGAGCGGGACTGCTCGATGCAGCGGCGGCACCAGAAACTTCTGGAGGAATCGCCCAGCCAATTCCTCAAGCAGGAAACGCGGGAGAAGCTGTGCGAGGCGGCGGTGCGGCTGGCGAAGGCGGCCGGGTACGTCAGCGCCGGAACCGTCGAGTTTCTGGTTGATGGCGACGGGCGTTTTTATCTTCTGGAAGTCAACGCCCGCATTCAGGTGGAACATCCGGTGACCGAGCAGGTGACCGGAATCGATCTGATCAAGGAGCAGATCCGCATCGCCTCGGGCTTTCCGATGAGTTTCAAGCAGAAGGACGTGCAGCCCAGTGGTCATGCCATTGAGTGCCGGATCAACGCGGAGGACCCGCAGCGGAATTTCGCGCCGTCGCCGGGATTGATCGAGGAGCTTCGCGTGCCGGGCGGTCCGGGGGTGCGATGGGACAGCCACGTGTACGCGGGCTATCGGATTCCGCCGAATTACGACAGCATGATCGGCAAGCTGATCGTCCATCGGCCAACGCGGGCGCAGGCCATCGCGACGATGAAGCGGGCGCTCGGGGAATTTCACGTCCGGCCGATCAAGACGACGATCCCGCTGCAATTGCAGATCATGAACGATCAGAACTTTGCTCGCGGGGACGTGGACACGGGATTCGTGGAGCGCGTGCTGCTGGGGCGATGAGGGCTGGGGGAAGTTCGGTATATCCCACATCATTTTTCACCGCCCGCTTCGCTCGAGAGCGCGGAGATCGCTGAGAAGATTTTTTAGCCGCAGATGACGGAGAGATGCACGCAGATAAAAATCACTGCGAAGCGCTTTTTCATCTGTGTGCATCTGATTTTCATCTGTGGCAAATGTCGCATTTCTCGGCGATCTCCGCGCTCTCGAGCGAAGCGGGCGGTAAATAATCCGCGCTATCCCACCTTGGGTTCCAGGATTGGCGGAGGGTAATAGTCCTCTGACGCGTTGGCTTGCGGGCGAATTGTGGGAGTTACCGGTTTGAAACGGCTGGCTGCGGTCATCAGAATGTGAGCAGCCTTGAGGCGGATTTTGTCGTCCGTGTCGTCGAGGAACTTGGCCAGAACGCCGGCGGCTTTCTGGGCGATGGTCTGACAGCGGTCGGCGGTCGTGCCGTGAAGATAAATTCGGGCGCTGGTCAGAGCCTGGCGGTAATCCTCGTCGTGGGTTTTCCATCTCCAGAGGGTTTTGCGATCGACGGAGAGGGTTTGGGCGATTTGGGTATCGCGCATTCCCTGGATGGTGAGTTCGATGGCTCGGAATTGGATGTCGCTGAGGTTCAGGGGGAGTTCGATGTCCCAAATTGTCTCAGATGTCCCAGTGTTTTCGATTTCGGCCACGGGATCCTCATCGTGAATGGACAGTTCGCCGGACGCGTGAGAAATGAGTTGGGTGGACATGGATGCTCCCGGAAAGTGAATTGCCGATTGCCTATTTCCAATTGCCTATTGGAGAGGGGAAAAGCGCTCCCCTCTATTAAAGGGTCCAGGAGGTGAAGGTTTTGGACGTGTTTTGGAGAAAACCGGGGATTTTTCTACGATATTTTTTTCGGGCGTTGAAATGCCATGAGGGCGTTTGGCGTGCGACCGAAGCGTTCGGGGCGGCCGTGCGGCGGTTTGTGAACCGGCAGGCAGCGTCTTAGACCGCGGTTGGCTTATGGGGAAAGGATGCGATAAGCCAATCGGCCTCACTGGTTGATTGGATCCGTAGTTTTTGCATTTCTTCGGCTAACGGATGTAGGCTCTATGGCGCGCGGGAACCGAGTTGCCTTAATTGTGGGAGATATCAGATGGGCAAGCGGATCGTCTTCTGCGCCGATGGGACTTGGGACGACCCCCAATCCGGTACGAACGTCGTCAAGCTGTATCAGGCCATCGCTACCTCGGCCGTGCAGGTTCCCTATTATGACCCCGGTGTCGGGACCGATGGCACGCCTCTTCAAAAGCTGACCGGCGGCGCACTGGGTGACGGCATTCTCCAAAAGGTCAAGGACGGATATGCCAAGATCGCACATATCTACGATCCGGGCGACGACGTGTTTGTCTTTGGCTTCAGCCGCGGCGCCTATACGGCCCGGAGCATTGCTGGAATGATCGCGGTCAGCGGGCTGCCGTCCGGCTCGCCAACGGATGCGTTGCTCGACACGGCGTTTCAGGCCTACCGAAACAGGGCGAATCGGCCGGGTTTGCTGGCGACCCTGAACGCGGCAGGTTTCTTCGATGCGAAAATCAAAATGGTCGGCGTCTGGGACACCGTCGGCGCTCTGGGCATTCCGGCTGTCTTCGGTAATGTTGACCCGGCTGAATACGGTTTTCTCGACACCGCCCTTCATCCAGACGTTCTAAATGCGTACCAGGCGCTGGCGATCGACGAACGTCGCCAGGAATTTCCACCGACACTCTGGACGTCCGCGCCCATAGCCGGCCAGACGATCGAGCAAGTCTGGTTCTCCGGAGTCCACAGCGACGTCGGTGGCGGATATCCCGAAACGGCGCCAGGCCTGTCCGACATCACACTGGATTGGATGATTGGTAAGGCCGCGGCGTTGGGTTTGGCTATCGACACGAGCGGCCCCGGTTATCCCTCGATCAACGCCCAGACCTCGTTGGGTCCGATTCACGAGTCGTGGAACCCGCTATGGTTGTTTCCAAGAAGCCGAACGATTGACCCCGATTCATCGCTCGGCAACAGCGTCGCCATCCGTGTCCAATATGAAAGGGGATACGAGCCCGACAATCTGCGATACAGCACAGGCATCCTGGCCAGCACTTATACGATCGTCCCGGTGGTGTAGGATCCTCCGGGGCTCCTTTGCGAGCCGCGCGGTGGCTTGATCGGCGTGCTCATTCCCATATCATCGCTTCGGATAGCAATCCTCAAAAATCTTTCGGAGACTTTATGAGCAGCCAATTGAAGGGCAATGCGGTGGTTGGACAATCGGGCGGGCCGACGGCGGTGATCAATCAATCTCTCGTCGGCGTCATTCAGGGCGTCAAGGAATGCGGACATATCGAGCAACTCCTGGGGGCGAGGCACGGCGTGCGCGGGATCGTTGACGAGAAGTTTATCGATCTGAAAAAGGCGAGCGGGGAATTGCTGGAGCGGGTGGCGCAGACGCCGGCGGCGGCGCTGGGATCGACGCGCGATAAGCCGGACGCGAGTTATTGCGAGAAAATCTTCAAATCGTTCGCCAAAAACAACGTTCGATATTTCTTCTACATCGGCGGGAACGACTCGGCGGATACGGCGCGGATCGTTTCGGAATTGGCCAAGAAGGAGAAGTACGAGCTGCGGGTGTTTCACGTTCCCAAGACCATCGACAACGATCTGCGGGTTCACGATCACACGCCGGGATATGGATCGGCGGCGAAGTTCGTGGCGGCGGCGATGATGGGTGATAACTTCGACAACAAATCGCTGCCGGGGATCAAGGTGGACATTGTGATGGGCCGGAACGCGGGATTTTTGACGGCGGCATCGGTTTTGGCGAGGCAGAACGCCGCTGATGGGCCGCATTTGATTTACGTGCCGGAAGCGCCGCTGAGCGAGGAGAAATTTCTGGCGGACGTGGATCGGGTTTATACCAAGCAGGGACGATGTTTGATCGCGGCCAGCGAGGGGATTAGCCGGCCGGGCGGCGTGACCTGGGCGGAGGCGATGGCGGAACACGTCGAGCGCGACAGTCATGGCAATGCGCAACTTTCCGGCTCGGGGGCGCTGGGGGATTTTCTGGCGGATTTGATCAAGCGCAGGCTGGGGACCGGGGGGAGAAGGCTGCGCGTGCGGGCGGACACGTTTGGATATTTGCAGCGGAGTTTCCCGGGGTTTGTCAGTTCGGTGGATGCGACGGAGGCGCGGCGCGTCGGGCGGATGGCCGTGAAATACAGTTCGCAGGGCGAGGTGGAGGGAAGCGTGGCGATGAAGCGCTTGCCGGGACACGCGTACAGCATCGATATCTTTCTCACGCCGCTGGCGTCGGTGGCGAAGGAGACGAAGCATTTGGAGGCTTCGTATATCGCGGACGGGAATAATATTACCGAGGCGTTCGTGCAGTATGTGAAGCCGCTGGTGGGCGAGTTACCGAAGGTGGGGTCGCTGGAGGAGATTAAATAGGGTGGAACCCCCGGCGGTGGGGCCGCGGGCTTTGGGGAGCGTTTGTTGCTCGAAAGAACGCTTCAGTTTTAGGAAGTGTTTTTCGTACAGGTGATAGCTCGCCAGTGCGATCAGCACCGTTGCGCCCAGGCATAGCGCGTAGTGGGGGAGGATGCCGGTCCAGAGTTGGCCGTGGTAGGAGAGGCGGCGTATGGAGAGTTGGGTGGTGAGGGCATTGAGAATCAAGCGGTGATAGATGTACATGCCGTAGCTGTAAACGCCGAAGAAGCGGAGCCAGCGCTGGGAGAGGATCCGGCTGGTGAGGCCGGCGCCTTTCAGGGCGAGCAGAATGAAAGCGGCCCAGGCGAAGGCGATGAATGAATAGCTGGCGATCGCCATCGGCCGGCTGAGATGAATCGCCTCGCCGTGGAAGTGAATGACACGGTTATCGAGGGCAAGGCAGACCACGGCCGCGACGGCGCAGAGCAGGCCGAATATTCTGAATCGGCGAAGGAGATCGGCTGGAGTGCTGGATTGAAGGAGGACGGCCAGGAGCGCGCCCAGGGCCAGGGCGTCCATGCGGCATTGGGTGGCGACGTAAGGGATGAGGAGCGATTGGCCTGTAACAACGGCGCAAGCGCGGCACAGAGGAGCGATGACGATCAGCGCGATGCAGACGCGCACCAGGCGGCGATCAGAGCAGAGCCAGACGACCATCGGCCAGAAGAGATAAAAGTGCTCTTCGACGGCAAGCGACCAGAAATGTCCGAGCGAGATGTGTTTGTGATCGAGAACCGAGAAGCCGCTGCGGCAGATGAGATAGTTGGTGCCGTAGAACCAATACCAGGGCCAGGCGTGGCGCAGGGAGTCAAGGTTCTTCCAGGACGGGATGGTCGCAAGGCCGACGGCGAGCAGGATCAGGACGAAATAGTAGAGGGGGAAAATCCGCAGGGCGCGGCGAAAGTAGAAATTGCGGAAGTATCGCTTGGAGGTTTTGGACCGCAGGAGGATTCCGGTGATCAGATAACCGGAGAGGACGAAAAACAGATCCACGCCGACCGTCATTTTGCCGGTGATGGGCTGGAAGAATTTGGCGAGGCGATTGTCGTAGGCGCCTTCGGGTGAGAAGTGGTTGATGAGAACCAGCAGGATGGCGACGCCGCGAACGCCGTCGAGAGCGGGAATGTGTCCGAGCTTGGATCGGTTGACTTCAGAGCCCCGCGCCGACAGGGGATCATCAAGATTCCGATTATCGGGAATATCCCGAATTGCGATCATGGGCAAAGAGTCCCGGACGACAAAAGGCGACGGCGGCTTCATCCACAAGATATCGGCTTACCGGGACTTACACTTTCGGGCCGCGGCCGAATTACGGCGTGAGCGGGCAGCATGGTTAAAACACGCCCCATGGTCAAAACAACCAGAACGTTGATGCGTCTTTTGGGGGGCAAAGGTTAGGAGAAAAAGTCGGTCCGGGGGCATGTTCAAAATAACCTGTTGACAACTTTTTGGATTCGAGAGTCGGCGCTTGGGTGAAATCATTTAAGGCGATTGCTCGTCATCGATTGCGCGAAATCTTTTTGGGTTGTGAGGGTTTCGGCACACTTCTCGCTCTACGTCATGGCATTCAGGAGGTGGTGATCAAGCCGCTGCGTTGGCGGTTCATATCTCAACCGCAGGCCAAAGAGGTTCCTTATGTTCAAGTGCCAAGAAGATCAAGTCGCCGTCTTGGGCATATGCGTAGAGCCTCCCACGATGGTGGGTCGTTCAGTGGAACTGAACTACCACGCCGTTCACAACGGGCGCCGGGCAATCGACATGCTGAGGATGGTCAGTTTCGACATTCTTCTGCTGGGATTGCAGGTGCCTGACATGTCTCCGTGGGATTTTCTGCGTCATCTGAAGACGGCATTTCCGCATCAGAAGTGGGCTCTGGTCGGAGGTCCGATCACCGAGCAGGAAGAGGTGACCGCGCGTACGTTCGGCTGCACGACGATTTTTGAAGCGACGCCGACCAGCAGCGAGATGTTGAGCCTGACGGCGCGGATGCGCGAGCAGGCGGTGGCCAAGGCGCTGGCGGGAAAATTCGACCGCTCAACTGCCGGCCAGAAGCCGCAGATTCGCAGCGGGACGCAGAAGTAACGCCGTTGAAGTGTTGCACCGCACTGCAACGCAGGACCCGGCCAAAGCGGCGGTAAACCGGGGAAAGCAAAACGGATGAGGGAGCAAATTGTGAAGAGCATGTATACCAATCGGATTTCCTGCGCGCTGAGCAAGCGCAAATCGGCATCGTGTTCATGCGCAACGGCGGTGGCGACGCTGCTGGGACTATCGGCAGCTTCAAGCAACGCCAGTGTGCTGCTGAAGGACGGCAATTCGTCCGTCACGCTGAACACGGCGGCCGTTACGAACTGGACGATCGGCACGACAAACCAACTCGATCAGGAATCGTTCTGGTACCGGATCGGGAGTTCGGGAGGGCAGTCGCCGATCAGTGCGCTGACCCCGGTCGTCCAGAACAATACCGGGTTGAGCGACGTTGCGGAGTTCACCTACGGGTCGACGTCGGGATTTCAAGTCGTCGTCAAGTATAGCCTGGTCGGCGGTTCAACGGGGTCGCAAAGCTCTGACCTGAGCGAATCCGTCGAGGTCAGCAACGACGGGATGTCGTCACAGACTTTTCATCTGTTCGAGTACACCAACTTCAATCTTGGCAGCTCGACGACCGGCCAGACCGTGACGATCACCGGCGGGAACACGGCGACGGATATTGGCGAGGAACTGGAGGCGCAGACCGTCGTCAGTCCGAAACCATCGGAGTACGAGGCGTCCAACACCGCGGCGTCGCCGGACCTGCTCAGCAAGATTTCAAACGCGAGCAAGGCGTACACGTTGAAGGACGTGGGATCGGCCGCGTCGGGCGATGGGGAATGGGCCTTTGAGTGGGATATCAACATCGGCTGCAAATCGTCGTATGTGATCTGCATCGATAAGGACATCTATTATGTGGGCCCGGCGGCGCCGGTCCCCGAGCCGGCAGGCGGCGCGATCGCGCTGGGATTGGGCGGCTTGTTCATGATCCGGCGGCGGCGCGCGCGAGCGGCTTGAGCGACGTTTTCATTTTCCCACACCGAATCAGGGGCGGCGCGTAGCCGCCCTTGTTTCGTTGTCCGAAAAACGCATTCACGCAGGAACATATTCAGTTTGCATTTGGCCGGGCAATTCGACGAGGGGCGATATATCTCAAAGTCCAATTTAACCGCGGAGGTCGCGGAGACAGAGGCGGAGTAGAAGGAAATGACTTCTTTCTTGGTTCTTCTCAGCGATCTCTGCATTGCAAAGCTGTGGCATCTTGTTTTTTTGGCAAGGTTCAGTGGTCATGCGGCAAGTTTGGTTACGTCGGCCTCGCGAAGAATCAACGCGGC
>JBEKHH010000075.1:0-17504 GCA_050012375.1 Tepidisphaeraceae bacterium | reverse complement strand
AACACCATTCTCGCAGAAGGCCATGGCTGGCGCGAGCGATCACAAGGCGCGCAGTGGCGCGGACTTATGAACTAACTTCGTGGCATTACAGGATGACCCCTTTATGTCCGCCTGATAATTTGTGACATCGCGTGAAGGCGTCCACCCTGTTCACGCTCGATATCCAGTCATCGTCGACCTCCACCATGCGAAGTCCCTGATCGTCCGCTGTGGTGTTGCTGGCTCGGCGTACTATGCGTTGGTGTATGCGACGAGCCGCGCCCGCCCGAACTCAAAGTGCCATCCGACGGAAACGCAGCAGGCCCACTGCCATAAACCGCGCGGACGATGGTTCCGTCAGGCGGGAGCCACGCGTATCGCACCTCGTAAGTGGATTGCCTATTCCCTGCGATCGGAATTTCGCTCGGCTCCCACGTCAGGCATAATTCATCCAAGACCTCGCCGTTCTTCGACAGAAATAGAATTTGCAATGGTTCTGGAATTGGACCATCAACACCGGGCTTTCGTATCACCGTTCCCGACACGACGAGGACGTTGCCATCCCGATGAACGCTTGGTAGCGAGAGATCAATCAGCTTTGACTCCACGCGGTCGACTCTGACCGCACCGCTGGCTACAAGATCGACATCCAGCAAGGAGGCGCATCCGGTGATCGGCGCGGCCAGCAAGCCAATGAATAGTACCCTCGCCATGGATGACGCGGATTGCCGGTTCATTCGCCGCCGACCTTCTTCACCAGCCTCATTCCGCAAATCGGGCACTTACCCGGCTTGTCTGATATGACCTGCGGGTGCATTACACACGTGTACATGGTTGCGGGCTGCGAAGCGGGTGATTGTGTGATTGGCCCAACATAATTCCCGCTGGTCGCGGGAGCAATCGGCCCGGGTTCCACGGGGGGTGCCTGGTTGGGATCAATCCCGTCCCGGCGAAGGTTCGACGCCGTGGCTAGGTCCGCCAGGGTTCCGGGCGGTTTCTGAAACCAGCCCGGGTCGCCGTAGCTGCTGATTCCCTCGCGCACTTTCAGAATCGTGAACATGCCACCCATCGTGATGTAGTCGTGCGGGCCCTGTCCGCCGATCATCGGAATGCTGTTGGGCGGCATCGGCATGCCCATGGCAGGCATGTGCGCCATCCCCGTGTCGCCCATGGTCATGTAGGCCGGCAAAAGTTGCTGGACCTTTTCATCCAAGTCCCCTCCCTTGACCCCGATCATGTTGGGAAACTGGTGGCCCATCTGGTTCATCACGAACACAAAAACGGGACGACTCTGAATTTTCGGGAATCGTGGAAATTCAGAGCCGTCAGGTTTTATGATCCCCTTGTCTGCTCGGATTTGTCTTGCTCCGCTTCCAGCCACGCTTCGATCGCCTCACGGATATGGGTTACTGCTTCGGCCCGTGTATTGCCCTGCGACCAACAGCCCTTTAATGTGGGAAAGTGGGCGATGAAGCCACGATCTTCTCCAGGTTCAACGATCACTTTCAATTTCATCGGTTCTCAATGATATCCCGTGCCACCCCGCGAAACCAGTTGCAGCCGCCGGCCGCACGAATCGTTTGCCACAATCCGCTGACGACGGATACAGTATTGGCGTGAAATCGCGCAACGGCCGATGGCCGGCGAGCATCGAAATCATCGAGGACGACATGGCGCGGATCATCCGCGGAAAAACGGGGGTCGAGCGCCTGCGCATTGCCAGCGGGATGTATGCCAGTGCCCGGCAGATGCTGTTGAGCCATCTGCGCGCCGAGCACGCCGAGTGGGATGAACGGCGCATTCAGCAAGAGGCGGCGCGGAGGCTGTCGCGTGGAGCAACTTGATCGTCTCCGATATGTCGCGGTTCACTCCCCGCCCATGATCTCCCACCGCGGCTTGGCGAACCAATCGCGCATGACTTGCTCGGCCGGCTTGCCCTGCGGCGTATAGCCCTTGCCGATTGAATCGCCGCCGGGATGCATTTCCCAAACGATCAAACCCGCCAACTGCGGCTTGCCGTAGCAGCTTTCGAAGAACCCCTCGAACAGCTTTTTCTGCAAATCGTTGTCGGCATTGAGCTGCTCCTGCGTGTAATCCCACGGGTCCTTGGCCGCGTTGGCCAGGCTGCACCAGCCGGCCTCCAGCAGAATCACCGGCTTGTGAACTTCGGCCGTGAACTTGAACATGCGATCCTGAATTTCCTTCCATTTGTCATCGATCTGTGCGACCGTCACATCCCGGTTTTGGCCGAGCGTCCAGTAGCTGTTCATTCCGATGAAATCCAAATATTTCCAGAACGGCACTTTCCAATACCGGTCCCAATTGGAGGAATAGGTGAGTTGTCCCTTGTAGATCGAACGGACATCCTTAATGGTGTGAACCCATTCATCCAGATGATCCTGGTTTTCGGAGCTGACCAGTTCGGACCCGACGACCAGCACGTCCACGGAGTTGTCCCGGGCGATGCGGGCGTAGTGCTCGATCATTTCGCGATAGTTGTCGAACCATTCGTGCCAGTCGCGCGGCTTGAGCGTGCCGCGCCATTCATTGCTGTCGGCCGGGGCGTCCAATAGCACGATCGGCATCAGGATGACGCGCAGATGTTTGCTCTTGGCGTGAGAGATGATGTCGGATAACTGCGGGACCGTCATGGTCTTGCGCATATCGACGTACATATAGGTGCTTTCGCCGTTTTCCTGGCGGGCGTCCACGACCAGGGAAACGGTGTCGGCGCCGTCGGCGGCGATATCGTCGATGGTTTTCTTGTACTCCTCCATCCAATCCACGCGTTGAAGCTGAACCGCCACGCCGCAGAATGGCCGCTGGCCCGCTATGTGCACCAACCCGCTGACGGGTTGGTCCGGCGCCGTACTGCCGGCGGTACTCCCCGTGGAGGACTCCGACGACGACATCACGCAGCCGATGACGGCGGCATATAACACGACGGCGACGATCACAATTTTTCGACCAAACATGCCGGAATCCTTGTTGGGCCATCAATATAGGGGGAATGTGGCAGTTGCCAAGCTCTTGCCGATAATAAGAATGCGGCCCCGCAAATGGAAAAGAAGCTCGCCCTGAAGATCGTCAAGCAGTTCGTTCGCTGGGGAATCGCCGTCGTCGGCATCTGGTGGGTGATCAGCCAAATGTCCTGGCACGACCACGTCTGGGCTTTTTTGCCCGGTCGGAGCATGCCGCAAAAGAACCTGACGGTGACCGACGAAAACGCGCCGGAGGATAGCGCGATCTACCACGTCATCGACCCGCAAACAGGCAAGACGGTTTCCATATCCGCCGGCGATGTCGTCAATGAGCCGGACCGCCCGAACCTGAAGGTCTTCGGAAACGGGCACGTAAAATATGTTGTTGCGGTGGACCTGTCCGCGGATTTGAAGCAGGTCCGAGGGCTGTGGGTGGCCGACCAACCCAACGGCCCCACCGCCGCCTGGGCGCTGCCATCGGAGTATCCCGCATACCAGATCACCGTCCCGCATCCGCGGCTGCAGATCGGCGTGCTGAGGATGGTTCGCCATGCGGACATCCGTTTCATCATCGCCGCCCTGGCGATCTTTCCGGTGACGATCCTCATCACCAGCCTTCGCTGGCATGAATTGCTGAGGGCCCTGGACATCCGCCTCCGGCTTGGACGCACGTTTGTGCTGAACATGGTGGGAATGTTTTACAACACCATCATGCCGACGGGCTCGACCGGCGGAGACGTGTTCAAGGCCTATTACGTCGCCAGGCAAACCCACCACCGCACCCGGGCGGTGATGTCCGTGGCCGTGGACCGCGTCATCGGCCTGGCGGCCCTGATCATCCTCGGCGGAGCCATGGCGGCGCTTCAGCAGCACATCCCCAGGTGCAGGCAAGTCGCCCTGGCGTCGGCGGGAATCCTGATCGTCGCCACCCTTGCAATCCTGGTGTTTTACGTGCCGTCGCTTCGGGAATTGTCCGGACTCGATTTCATCATTAAAAAATTGCCGATGCAAAAACAAGTCCGCGGCGCCGTCGAGACCCTGCACATTTACGGCCATCGGCCGCTGCTTGTGCTGGTGGCCCTTTTCGTCAGCTTCCCGGTCCACATGATCGTCATCACCGCGGCCCAGTTGTGCGGAATCGCATTCGGGTTGCACCTCAACCTCTTCTATTACTGGATGGCCGTCCCGGTCATCGTGCTGGCCAGCGCCATTCCCATCAGCCCCCAGGGCGCGGGGGTCATGGAGTATTTCGCGATCAAGTTGTTGCAGCCGCAGGGCGTAACCGTCGCGCAGGCGTTCGCCCTGACCATGTCGATCCGCCTCGTGCAGATTCTCTGGAACCTGACCGGTGGATTTTTCGTGCTCCGCGGCGGATATCATGCTCCAACGCAGACCGAACAGAAACTCTCTGAAGAGGAAGATGAGGACCAAAGCCCGTGACGAAATCAGAAACCAGAATGAGGATCAAACCAGAAATCCGAAACCAGAATGACGAATCAAATCCGAATGACCGAAATCCGAAACAGAGGTCGCTTCCGTCATTCTGGTTTCGGATTTGATTCGTCATTCTGGTTTCGCACTTTCGGATTTTCCTCCGCCTACTCTGCGTCTCTAGCGAAGCGGGCGGTAAATAATCCGGGCCAGGCCAGCTTGTGAATGCCCCGTGCTTCGCCGCATCGACCGAATCATCCTTCGCGTGCCGACGCTTCCCAGCGCCGTCGGGTACTACCGCGACGTCCTGGGCATGAAGCTCCTGCGGCAGGACACTCGCGCCGCGGCCCTGCTCATGGCCGATGGCATCACCGAAATCGTCCTGCGGGCCGATCCCGACCAACCGGCCGAGGAAATCTATTACCTCGTCGATGACGTTCGAGACCTTTACGCCCGGCGAGAGCAACTGCAACTGAAATTCGTGCACCCGCCTCGTCAGGCGGCCCGTGGATATCGAGCGGCCGTGAAAGACCCGTTCGGAAACGTGCTGATGCTCCTGGATCGCACCACCGCCCCGGCCGGCGCCAATGCCACCGAAGACGCCGCCACGCCAACCATGCTCTTTTCCGGAATCGAGCCAACCATCCCGGCCAAGCGCCGGCTGCTGGCTGAGGTGTACGAACAAATCGGCCGCACCGCCGACGATCTCCCCTACACGCCGCAATTCGAGGAACTGTTCAATCTCTACGCCGCTCAGCATCCCGAGCCCAAGCCGACGCGCCGGGAAGTTTGGCGTCATCTTCTGAATCTCCGCAAAGGCGGCAAGCTCCCCAAGCTCGGCGAAGCCCGCAGCCCATCACCGGATGTTTCACCGGAAGCCGAGCGGATCGTGAAGGAACTGCTCGGCCGCGACATCGGCAAGCGCGATCGGCTGCCGTATACCGATCGATTCGACAAGCTCGTGGACGATTTCAACAAGACGCAGGATCGGCCGCTGTCGCCACATCTGGTCTGGCGGCTGGTGGCGAAATTGGCGAAATAGCGGGTCAATGTGAACATTCCACGACCGAGTGACGGGAAATTAGTTGAGCTTTGCGGCGTTTTTTGCGCGGAATGAGGGCACGTTCATGCTACAATACCTTCCGCAAAATATTTGTTTTCGCGAACTAAACTTGCCGGAAGGAGACTGCGGTGCGGGGAATGTTTTTTGTCAGCCTGACGCTCTCGTTTCTGTTCATACAAGCTGCTGTCCTTCGAGCCTCTACGCTGCTAGTCCCCGGAAGCTACCCCAACATCCAGGCTGCCATCAACGCGGCATCGCCTGGTGATGTCGTTCTCGTTTCCCCGGGACAATACCCGCAGAACCTCGATTATCTCGGTAAAGCCATCGCCGTACGTAGCGTCTCCGGACCTGCTGTTACAACAATCAACGTGAACGGTGGGACGGCCGTCAACATGGAGAGCAATTCGGAGCTTACCGGCTTCACGGTAAGCGGCGCTGCGGCGGACTTTGGGGCCGGCGTCGCGATCTCCGGCGTGGGCCAACTCATCAAGGGCAACATCTTCCAAAACGATACGGAAACCGCGGGCGGCTTCGGGGCCGCCATCGGCGGGAATAACGCCTCACCCACTGTCGAGGACAACATCTTTCGGAACAATTCCGCCGATAGTCAGTCTCTTTCGGGTGTGGTCTGCTTCGTCAATAGCTCTTCTCCAGTAATCGTGAATAATGTCTTTTACAATAATCCGACGCGGGCGATGAACTTCATCCTTCCTCAAGGCGCGACACCGGAAGTGATCAACAACACCGTCGTCGGGAACACCGTCGGCATTGCCGTGCAAGTCTTCGCCCCGGGGAACATCTTTCGAAACAACATCATCGCCGACAATGGTACCGGCCTCGCGTCCGGTCACATTGGGCTCACCTGGCAGAACAATCTCCTTTTCGACAACACGACCCAATACACCGACATCAGCCTGACCGGCACAATGGGTAACTTGGAAGGTGATCCCCGCTTCGCTGGTGCGACCGATTTCCATCTGACGCCTGGCGCCGCTGCCTTGGCTGCCGGCTCACCATTGCTCGCGCCGGCCGTAGACTTTGATGGCACCCCACGCCCTCCGTCCAGCATTGACATTGGCGCGTATCAACTGTCCGTTCCTGAACCCTCCGGCTTTCTCCTCTTACTCATCGTCAGCATACCATGCCTCTATCTCCGTCCGGGCCGAAGGCTGCGCTCGAATTAGAGTGCAGATACGGGAGTGGGTGCGAGTAAACGGACATCACTGAAATTAACTCAGTGATGTCCCCCCAATCGGCTTTATTTTGCCTCGCTTTTTCCTGGTCGATCGATGTTGACCGACTGCGATCCGAAGGCGATTTGATCTGCAAACAGCAGCAAATGGCCGTCAAGGACGCCGAGTTGGGCGGTGACGGAGATGTGTCCCTTGGCCCCGACTTCATATATATTAATAGCGGCGGTTTTATGAGTCCTCGTCCGTCAAGGAGCCAAACATGCGTCGAGTGATTTTTTTGTCGATTCTGCTGGGATTCATCGGCCAAGCCGCCTTGGCGCAAAACATCGTGCATTTCACCATCGACGCGCAACGGGATGTCCATCCGATTTCTCGACTTATCTATGGCGTGAACCAGCCGATCGGCCAGCAGTGGACCCACGCGACGTTTGAGCGGTTCGGCGGAAATCGCACCACGGAGTACAACTGGATCACCAACGCTTCCAACGCCGGCACCGATTGGCATTGCATCAGCGACGATTATTATCCCGGCAAGACGCCGGGCGCAGCGATTGCATCGCTGCTCAAGAACGCTTCCGATCACAACGCCGGCGCGCTGATTACCGTCCCCATTATCGGCTACGTCGCGGCCGACGAGAACGGCGACGACGTCCGCACCAGCGGGCCGAATTATCTCCAGACGCGTTTTCATCAGTCGGCCCCCGTCAAGGGAGCGCCCTTCACCCCGACGCCCGATCCCAACGCCCCGGTTGTTTATCAGGATGAGTTCGTCAATTGGGTCAAGGTGAATTATCCCTACGGCCAGACGGATGCGAATCGGCCGATCTGGTTCACGTTGGATAATGAGCCGGATATCTGGGCGGAAAACCACCGGGAAGTGCATCCCAAGAAGACTACTTACGCGGAGTTGATCGAAAGAACGATTGCGTACGCCACCGCGATAAAGAATGTGGAACCGAACGCGCTGGTGTTTGGCCCGGCGAATTACGGTTGGAACGGATATGTCAGTCTGCAAGACGCGCTCGACCGCCAGGGACGGGATTTCCACATTTTTTACTTGCAGGAAATGGCCAAGGCGAGCGCGGCGGCGGGGAAGCGGCTGATCGACGCGGTGGACATCCATTATTATCCGGAAGCCACCGGCGGCGGCGTGCGGGTCATCACCCCGGACTCCGCTCCGGCCGTCGTGGCCGCCCGACTGCAAGCGCCCCGCTCGCTCTGGGACCCCGACTACATGGAAACCAGTTGGATCACCAAAAAGATTCACCGCCCCATCGAAGTGATTCCCGAATTGCAGGACAAAATCACCGTGAATTTTCCCGGCACCAAGATCGCCATCAGCGAATACAACTTTGGGGGCGGAGGTGACATTTCCGGCGGCATCGCCGAGGCCGACGTTCTGGGCATCTTCGGCCGGACCGGCGTGTTTTCCGCCAACGAATGGACCAATGCGGCCCCGGAACCGTTCATCTTCATCGACGTCGGATTCGCCATGTTCCGCGATTTCGACGGCAAAGACGGCTCGTTCGGCGACACATCCATTTCCGCAATCACGGATAACGTGCCCGACACCTCGATCTACGCCAGCCTCGACTCGGCCAATCCCAATCGGATGGTCCTGGTCGCGATCAACAAAACCGGCCACGCCATCACGGCCGACGTGCGATTGAAAGGCAGCAAGCCCTTGAGTTCCGCGGTGGTCTATCAACTCACCAGCAACAACCCCAGCCCCGTGAGTGCCGGATCAATGCCGGTAAATGATCCGACTCACTTTACGTACACGATGCCGGCGTACAGCGTGAGCACGATCAATCTGGTGGCACCGTAGCGAATAGGGCTGCAAAGGCGTAATAATCCATGCCGGAACCGAATTACCAGTTGAGCCAGCACGCCAAGCGGCGAATCGAGCGCCGCCAGATTCGCCTCGAATGGATATCTGCGACCTTGGCAAATCCAGATCGTACCGACCCGGACCATCAGGATCCGGCACTTCGCCATGCCCTAAAAAAGATTCAGGAGATGGACAATCGCGTCCTTCGTGTGGTGTATAATAGTACGGTTGTACCGCCGCGAATCGTTTCGGTGCATTTTGACCGAAGATTGAAAGGCGCACTATGAAACTCGAATACGACCCCGAGGTGGATGCTGCCTATCTGACGCTGGTTGATTCACCTGTTGCCGATTCCGAAGAGGTCAAGCCAGGCATCGTGCTCGATTACGACGCCAACCAGAGGGTCGTTGGAATCGAAATCCTGAATGTTCGCCGCCATCTTCCCGACGCCGATTTGAAGCGATTACAACTGGAATTGGCGTAGGTCGCTGGGAGCCCGTCAGCACGATCAATCTGCTCGGGCCATGATCTTTATTTCTTGTCGCGGGCCCTTTTCTTCCGCCGCAATTCCGCGTCGATGAATGCGTCCAGCTCGCCGCGATTCAATACGCTTTCCACGTTCGACGTTTCGACGCTCGTGCGGTGGTCCTTCACCCGACGATCGTCCAGAACGTAGCTGCGAATCTGATTGCCCCAGGCGATGGCGCCCTTTTCACCGTACAAGGCTTTCAACTCATCATCGCGCTTCGCCTGCTCGATCTGCTCGATACGCCCGCGGATCAGCGCGATCGCCAGGCGCTTGTTCTGCTGCTGGCTGCGCTCGACGGAGCAAGTGACCTGGATGCCGGTCGGCTTGTGGGTGATGCGGACGGCCGAGGCCACCTTGTTGACGTTTTGCCCGCCCGGTCCGCTGGCGCGCACGAAGGCGACGATTTCCATGTCCGATTCGGGAATCACGATGCCGGTGTCCGTATCCTCAAAATCCGGGACGACATCGACCGATGCGAAGCTGGTCTGACGCTTGTTCTGCGCGTTGAACGGGCTGGGGCGAACCAGCCGATGAACGCCCGCCTCGGCGCGCATGTAGCCATAGGCGTATTCACCTTTCACCAGCAGCGTGACGTTTTTGATCCCAGCCTGCTCGCCCTGGTTTCGATCCACCTCCGAAACGTCCCAACCGCGCCGCTCGAAGTAGTAGAGATACATCCGCAGCAGCATCTCCGCCCAATCCTGCGCCTCCGTGCCGCCGGCGCCGGCGTGAATCTGCACGAAACAGCTTTTCGGATCGTTCTTGCCGTCCAGCAGCGATTGAAGCTCGACCTTCTCGGCCCGCTTTTCCAGATCGGCCAGCGTGCGGTCGGCCTCGTCCATCGACTCCGCGTCGCCCGCCTCCTCGGCCAGTTCATACAGGGCGCGCACGTCGTCCACGGCGCGGCGCATCGCCTCCACCGGCTCGATCGCCGCCTTGAGCGATTTCACCTCGGCAACGACGGTTTTGGCGGCATCCTGGTTGTTCCAGAAGCCTTCCTCACCCATCTTGCCCTCAAGCTCTGTTTTTCGCGATTGTTTAGTGGGTAAGTCAAAGAGAGTCCCGGATGGCAATCATCCGGGATGAAAGGTTTTCGATCGCTTGCGAGAGGTTTTCGTGAATCATGCCGGAACTGTAGCAGCGACGGGCGGCTTTTGCCAATGAAGGAAACCAAACTTCGCGGAAACCCGAAATCCGAAACCAGAATGACGAAACGGCCTTCGTTTCTGGTTTCAGTCATCTCTGAAACGCGGCTTGTCAACACCCTGTTCTTTTGCTTCCACGGGTCTGCCCTTTCGGGTTTTGCCCAGTCATCTCTTCGCCCTCAATGGGGCATGAAGCTGTTCGCAAGGGTGTGTCGCATTCATTCGACGAGCCTCAACGGGCGCTCATGACCGTACGGCGCTTACACCCTGCTGGCTCAACCCGTTCCGCCGCTACGCCCGGCGGTCGGTAACTTTCTTTGCGGCTCAGAACGTGCCAACTCGACTCCGCCAGGTGACGCGCCACCGCGCCGATCGCCTTGGCGTGTCCTTTTTTGATCCGTTCGTACAACTGGCTCGCGTGCCGACAGGTTCCCGAGCTCTTGCTCCAGCGGCGCCGATTCATCGCCACCACGTTCGCCGCCTCCATGTACGCCCATTTCAAATATCGGTTCACGTCCGGACGCAAGGGCCCGTATCGCGTCTTGCCCCCGCTGCTGATCACCCGCGGCGTCGTCCCGGCGTAGCTCGCCAGCCGCTCGGCGTCGGCGAACCGATCCACCTCCCCGATCTCCAACGCCATCACCCCGGCCAGAATCAACCCCACTCCCGGCAGGCTTCGCAGCAGTTTCCTTTCCTCCGTCGCCTCCAGCAACTTCAGCAGTCGCCGCTCCTGCTCCTCCAGATGCCGGGTCACAAGATCCAACTGCTCCAGCAACATCCCGCTCGCCCAGGCCGTCTGCTCCGGCAGCTGGTCGATCAGTTTTTCAACCACCTCGCGGCCCTTCTGCCCGAATACGTCGCTCACCTCCTCCTCGACCATCAGGCCATACTTGGCCAGCGTCGCCTGCAATCGGTTCTTCAATCTCGCGCGCTGTTGGCTGAAGACCATCCGCACCCGCGTCAGCTCCCGAAGATCACGCAACTTTGCCGGGGGAATCCACACCGTCGGCAACGTCTGGTTCCGCTGCAAGCGATTCAGCCCGTGGACGTCCAACTTGTCGGTCTTGTTGATCATGCCCATCATCAACTTCGCTTTCCGAGGATGAACCAGCCTGGGCGTCTTGCCGGCCTGTTCGATCTCGCTGACGATCCAGTACCAGTTGCCGGTCGCCTCCACCGCCACGGCCGTTCCGGGTTCCCCCTCCTTCAGATACTCCCGAATCGCTCCGCGACGATGCTCGATCCGCCGCTGCACGATCCGACCGGAATCCACTTCTTCTCGCTCAGCCAACGTGTAACGCTTGTGGCTGTCAAATGCGATATACTCTTTCATTCGCGGCTCCTTGTTTGAGTTCACCTAACGTCAGTGTAACCTGACGCCAGGGAGCCGCGCTTTCATAGCTTCATTCGGATTTGATTCGTCCCCGGCGCGCCGGGACCTTCGGCATTCTGGTTTCGGACTTCGGGTTTCCGCCTGTCAGTCTTCGACCGTTTCCTCCAGCACCGGAATGCTCACCCCCCGCGGCGTGGGCGGAGCCTGCTGCATCGTGATGACGGGAACGTCCTGCAACACTCTCACCATCGCGATCTCGTCGCAGCCGTCGCGCTTCGGACAGCGAACGCAATCGCTCCACACCTTCAGCGGCAGGCTGTCCTTGGAAACAGCTTCAAACCCCAGCTTCTCGAAAAACGCCTGCTCGTAGGTCAACGACATGAGCCGGCGGATGTGCAATCGGCGGGCTTCGTCGGCGGCCCACTCGACCAGTCTTCGCCCGATTCCCCGCCCCCGATATTCCTCGTCCACCGCCAGCGAGCGAACTTCCGCCAGATCGGCCCAGATGATCGACAGCGCCGTGCATCCGACGACCCGACCCGGCGACAATTCGCCGTCGGTTGTTTCGTCGCCGATCTCGTATACCGCGAAATCGCGCAGCGATTCGTAAAGCTGGGCCGCGCTCTTGAAGAGCATCTTCCCCATCTCGGCATGGCTGTTGATGATCTCCTGAATTCGCGGAACATCATGAATGGCGGCAGGTCGGATCATTGTCCCTACACGTTCTCCGTTTCCGGGGAGGCCGAATCGGGTGGGCTCGCTTCAACATACGTATTGCGGTGCTCCTGGGGCGCGGGGCTGATTTCCATGTCCGCCTGATCATCGCCCTGCACGACCAGAATCTTCTTCTGGCGAATCAGCTCCAGCAGCGCCAGGAAGACGCCGATCATTTCGCTGCGGCTTTGGCGGCCGACGACCAGCGCCCGCAACGTCAATTTGCCCTCGCGCATCAGCCGATCCTCGATATCCGCCGCGTGAAGATCGATCGGCGTATCATCGTAGGTGATCTCATGAATGCTCGGCCCGCGCGTGCCGACTTCCTTCATCAACCGGCTGAACGCGGAGAGCAGGTCCCAGATCTGCACCTCGTCCAAATCGATGGGCGGGGGCTTATCGGCCTCTCCCTGGGGCGAAGCCGGGACGCGCGGGAAGCGCTGCTCCTGCTCCCGCTGCCGCTGCTCCAGCAAGACCGCCGCATCCTTGATCTTTTTATATTCCAGGAGCTGTTGAACCAGTTCGTAGCGCGGATCGACCAGCTCGGCCGCGGCCGATTCCTCCCCCGCCACCGGCGGCGGCTTGGGCAGCAGCATCGCGCTTTTGATTTCCATCAGCGTCGCCGCCATCACCAGGAAATCACCCGCCACGTTGATGTCCAGCCCCTGCTCCCGCCGCAGGCCCTTGAGCATCTCGACGTACGTCATGTAGCTGTCGAGGATGCGCGTAATCGGGATGTCGTAAATATCCAGTTCGTCCCGCTTGATCAGGTACAGCAGCAAATCCAGCGGGCCGTGATACACATCCAGTTCAACGCGATATTCCAAGCTCATCCTTGATTGGCGATTGATTGATTTTAGTGCGCGGCAGCCGATAATCCAGAGTTCGGATTTTTGCCTCACCAATGCCTGACGACCTTCTCCAATTTGCCCGCCAGGTGATCGAAGCCGAAGCCGCGGCCGTTGGGGCCATGGCCGGGGCGATCAACGACTCTTTCGAGCGTGCGGTGCGGCTGGTCCTCGCCTGCCGGGGATCGGTCCTGACCAGCGGCGTCGGCAAAGCGGGCCACGTCGCCCGCAAACTCTCCGCCACATTCGCCAGCACCGGAACCCCCAGCCACTTCCTTTCCGCGGCCGATGCCGTTCACGGCGATCTGGGCTCCATCCGCAAAGGCGATATCGTGCTGATCCTCTCGGCCAGCGGCGAGAGCGATGAGATTCTTCGCCTCCTCAGCCTGGTAAAAAAGCTCGGTCATCCGGTCATTGCGGTGACGGCGTCGGCGTCGAACGGCCTGGCGCGAGGCGCCGACATCGTGCTGGCCATGGGCAGAATTGAAGAACCCTGTCCCCTGGGCCTGGCACCCAGCGCATCGACCACCGCCATGATGGCCCTGGGGGACGCCTTGGCGCTTTCGGTGATGAAGCTGCGCAATTTCAGCGCCGAGGATTTTGCGGTCTTCCATCCGGCCGGACAGATCGGCCGAAAACTCATTCGCGTCAAAGAAGCGATGACATTCCGGCGGGGCGAAAATCTTCCCGTCGCCTCGGATCATTTGACCGTGGGCCAGGTCCTCCACGAGGTCAGCACCATCAAACGCCGTAGCGGAGCCGTCATCCTGACCGATGGCCTCGGCAAGCTGTCCGGCATTTTTTCAGATGGCGATCTTCGCCGGCTGGTTACCGATAATGATCGTTCAGCGCTCGATCGGCCCATCAAGTCGGTCATGACCCATTCGCCGAAGCGGGTAAACGAATCGGCCCTGGCAAGCGAAGCCATGGCCCTCCTGCGCCAATATCGCATCGACGAATTGCCGGTGGTGGACGATCAGGACCGGCCCGTCGGACTGATCGACGTTCAGGACCTGGTGGTTTTGCGCATGCTCGACGTCGATGGCGGCGGTTAGCACGATTTATTCGATGCGAAAGTTCCTTCCAATTTTTCTCTCGCTGATCCTGCTGGTGGGAGCGTTCATCGCGTATTTCCGCTCGCAGCCGAAGTTCGGCGGCTTGATCGGCGAAAACAAATCGCCCGACTATTTCGCGCCGGTCAGCGGCGACCAAAATGCGCTTATCAAAGCCGGCACGGGCGCGTGGGTGAAGCAATTCGACCAGAAGGGGCAGCTTTATTACCAGTTCAAATCCGACTACTACGATCCCCAGCCCGACGGCACGGTGAAAGTCACGCATCCCGTGATCCAGTTCTTTCTGAGCGACTCGCAGGTGCTTCAGATCGAAGGCGAGGATGGCAACATCCGCTTTGCCCCCGGCACGGACAAAGGCGTGATGTCCAACTCCCCCACCGATCCGCCGCGCTACGGCAATCTTCGCAACGTCGATGTGAAGATTTTTCCGTCGCCCGCCCAGCAGGCGCAAAACGCCGCCGATATGACGATGACCCTGACCAACGCCCAGTTTGACAACGACACCTACAGCCTCTTCACACAGGAATACCCGCTGGCCGACGGCAAGGTCGTTCATGCCGACGAGGTTCCCGTGACCGTGCGGGCCAAGGATTTTTCTTTCAACGGGTCCGGCCTGCTGATGTATTGGAACGACGTGGACAAACAATTGAAATCCCTGGAGATCGCGCACGCAACGGACCTGACGGTTTACAACTCCGGCGCGTTCTCGACCCAATCCGCGCCGGCAGCGGCGGCGAGTCCAACGGTTGGGCCGGCCGCCCCGGCAACGGCCCCGGCAACGGTCGCGCCAACGCCTGCCACGCCGGTGGTCGGTTCTGCCGCCCCGCCGCAGGCCGAGGTGACCCGGCACCGCTACCTCGCGACGTTCTTCGATCGCGTCCGCGTCATACAAGCGGGGGAAGAATTGATCCACGCGGATCGGATGGACGCGGATTTCATCACCAAGAGCGGACGCAGTTCCGCCGCGGAGAATTCGCCGCCTCCAGCAACGGCCCCGGCGACTGCCGCCTCCTCAGCCACGCCGGCTACGAATCCCGCCGCCTCCCCCGCGACTGCGCCTTCCGCCCAGCCCATGCACATTCATTGGGCCGGGAAGATGCTCATGGTTCCCAACGATCAAGCCGGCGCCCCCCCGCTGGCCGATGGGAAGGCCATCATCCACTTCGCCGGCGCTCCCGTTTTGCTGCATCAGGCCGGCGCCGATCCCCAGCAGTGGGTTGACGCGCGATGCGCCGATCTCAAATTCCACACCGCCGATTCCAGTGCGCTTCTCACCGGCGACGTTGTGCTGAAGCAGACCAAGGCGGGCGTGGTCTCGGCCATCACCGGCCAGAGCATGAATTTTTCCAAGCTCAATCACCTCGCGACGTTCGACGGCCCGGGCCAGGTCAAGCTTCCCGATCCCAATGATCCCAAGAGCGTTCTGACCGCCGCCTATGGCCGAAGCTGCCGCGTGCATTTCTACGACATCGACAACAGCCAGATGCAGATCGAGCGGGCCGATCTCGCGGGAAACGTCGTGGTCGATCACCCGCGATTTCATCTGACGGCCCGTGACGATGTGGCCTTGCAGTTCGACGCGATGCGCGGCGCGGATGCCCACAAATCCTCCTCGCCCCCATTGCGGCGGATTACCGCCATCGGCAATGCCGACTGCATCGTCCACGAGGCCAATCAGCGCGACCGCCGAATCGCCGGGCGGCAACTGCAATTGTTCCGAGACCCCGGCCCGGATGGAACGCTTTATGCCAAGACCATCGTTTGCGACGGATCGGTCCAGGCGGTTCAGGACGATCAGGCGCTGACGGCCGAGCATCTTCAAATCGGGTTGTTGCCGGCGCCGGCTAAATCCAAGGCCAAATCTGAAGAGGAGGTGGCGCTCGACAAGCTGATCGCCAGCACGAACGTGGTGATAACGGGGAAAGATTCTTCTTCGGCATCGGCGGATGAGTTGTACGTGGAAATGGCGGACGGTCACCCCCATGTGACGCTCGTGGGTTCGCCATCGCAGGATGCGTTGGTGAAGAACAAAACCTCCAGCATGACGGGGCCGCTGATCCATCTTTCTCCGCACGATCAAACGGCGTCAATCGATGGACCCGGCACATTCCAAGGCCTTGCCCAACCGAAGGACCCCAGGCAGAAACCCTGCCCGCTCAAGCTGAGCTGGCTGCAAAAGGCGACGCTGGATGGCAAGGCGAACCAGGTGCTGGTGATCGGCGGCGTCAGCGCCGCATCGGATGCCCCCGGCTCAAGCCACGATTCGGCCAGGTGCGACCACATTCTGGCGACGCTGGTGGATGTCCCGCCGGCGGCGCATTCCGCCCATTCACCGGCGGCCACGCAACCCGACGCCAGCGCCTACGGCGCCGACGCCGATTTTCTCAAGAACAAGCAGATCCAGACGCTTTCGTTGCGGGCGGAGGATGCCGATTCTTCGCCCACCGCCGGTCGCGAGGCCCAGGTGCAATCCTATGTGACAGATGCCGGCGGATATTTGTTGCATCAATACGATTTGCTGAGCCGTCGAATCGATTACGACGTGCCTTCCAAGCGTCTGACCGTTCCCGGACCGGGAGAAATATTCGCCAAGGAACAATCTCCGCCGACCACCGCACCCTCAGTCGAAACCGGCTCGAGCATCGGCGGACGCGGAATGACGTCCATCCAATGGCAGAAACGATTCATCTACGACGACGCCGGCCACAGTGCCGTGATCGACGGGGGCGTCACCATCGTGCACTGGACCGACGCGGCGAAGCCCCAGCAAGTCCGATTGGATCATGCCGACATCGTGCAGGTGGAATTTGAAGGGCCGTCGGCTGCGCGCCCGAATGTCGCCGACATCGACGAGGCGCCCGACCGCCGGGTCAAGTGGCTGACCGCCACGGGCGCGATGACCGTTCGCACGACCGACAAGACCATTTATTGCGGAGAATTCGACTTCGACCCGGGTCAACAGCTCCTGACCTGCCGCGGCGGACAGTTAGGAAAAGTCACCGTAGTTGACGACAAGAATCTCGACGGCGGCACGTGCGCCGAGGCGATTTTCAATCTGAAGACCAATGAGTTGAGGAAGATGACGGACGTGACGGGCCAGGGGCGATAGGCGGGGCGATCGCATCTTCCCCTCGCCCCATGTACCAACATTTTTCGCGATCATCGTAATCCCATGATTCACCAGCCTTTCAATCCAATCTTTAACCGCAGAGCACGCAGAGATCGCTGAGAAGAATTCGTTTTTGTATTTCTTCTCCGCGTCTGTCTCTGCGGCCTCCGCATTGCAAAGGTGTGACATCTTGTTTTTTTAACAAGATATGTGAGCATATCAGCACGCGCGTGCGAGTTCACGGCGTTTATGTCGGCTTCAAGGCCGGCGATTTT
>JBEKHH010000074.1:0-17865 GCA_050012375.1 Tepidisphaeraceae bacterium | reverse complement strand
GGCCGCCTCGAACCCCGGGCGCTTAAAGGCCGGAAGAAACATTTTCCCTATATGACCTCACCCCGGACCGAACTCAAATCACAACTCTACGCCAAATACAAAGATATGAGCTAACTTCGTGGCATTAGGTCATCCTGATTTATGTCCGCCACAGCAATCGGTCCAAACCTCCCGCTCCAAAAAAACTCCAAGTTTTCTCCTTGAAATAAGACCAATGTTAGGGTAATGTTCGCATTGCGTCGGGTTCGCAATTTCGTTCAACCCAAACGGAGACTCCCCATGTCCGCCGATTCCACGGCCCCAAGGCCTTCCTCCTTCCGCTGTTCAACTGTCTACTGTTCTACTCTCTCGCGAAGCGTACCCTCCCTCCCCCCCCGAAATGGGATATTCTGAGATAGGATGTGACTTTTTCGAAGCCCCGGGATGGCCATCCCGGGGCTTGTTTGTCGAACGACGACCGATCGTATGAAACCGCAACACAGCAGTGTTTAAAGCTTCTTCAAATAATCGCCGAATTGGCTATACTGAATATCGTCATGCACACCTCTCCCGAAAGTCTGGCCGAAATAAACCGCTAGGCGCGTTCCGGCGCCGGTCCCGATTGATCGGGACTTCCGCCGCCGCGCCGGTCCATCCGTTTGACTCTCGCTGTTTACCCTCTAATTTAGCTGGACTTTTGAGGAACCAATCCATGCAAGCCATCGAAACGCGCTACCGCACGCATACCTGCGGGCAGCTTCGCAAAGCCGACGTCGGCAGGACCGTCAAACTCGCCGGGTGGGTGCATTCCTACCGCGATCACGGCGGGCTGCTTTTCATCGACCTGCGCGACCGCGACGGGCTCACGCAGCTTGTGTTTGACCCCGACGCATGCGGCAAAGCCCATCACGAGGAATCGCGCAAACTTCGCTCGGAATGGGTCATAAGCGTCACCGGCGTCGTCGCGGCCCGCGGGGAGGCGATGGTCAACCCCAAACTTCCCACCGGCGAAATCGAAATCCGCGTGAAGGAACTAGAGGTCCTCAGCATTTCGCCCACGCCGCCGTTTACGCCGGATGAACACGAAACCGTCAGCGAGGAGAAGCGGCTGGCATTTCGGTATCTGGACCTTCGCCGGGCTGATATGCAGACCAACCTGCGCACGCGCCATCATGTGACGAAGATCATGCGGGATTATCTCGGCGAACTGGGATTTTGGGAGATCGAGACGCCGATCCTTACCAAATCCACGCCGGAAGGGGCGCGGGATTTCATCGTTCCATCGCGGCTGATGCCGGGGAGCTTTTACGCGCTGCCGCAGTCGCCGCAGCTTTTCAAGCAGCTTTTGATGGTCAGCGGGTGCGACAAGTACATGCAGATCGTCCGCTGTTTTCGCGACGAAGACCCGCGGGCCGATCGCCAGGCCGAGTTCACCCAGCTCGACGTGGAAATGTCGTTCATCGACCGCGAGAACATCATCGCAACAATTGAGGGATTGCTCCGGCAAATCTGGAAGGAAATTCTCGGCAAGGAAATTCCCGATCCGATCCCCCACATGCAATATGACCAGGCGATGAACGAATACGGCTCGGACCGGCCGGACCTGCGATTCGGAATGCGATTGCACGACATCACGGATCTCGGACAACAGACCGATTTCGGCGTTTTCAAAAGCGCGGCGATGGTCAAGGCAATTGTCGTCCCCGGCGGCGGGAAACTGAGCCGAAAGGAAACCGACGCCCTGGCGGAATGGGCCAAGGGGTTCGGGGCCAAGGGATTGGCTGTCACGAAGGTGACCGCCGGCGCCTTGGATACGGGCGTGGCCAAGTTCCTGGCTCCGATTGCCGCGAAGCTCATCGAGCGAACGGGGGCCAAAGACGGCGATCTGCTCTGCTTCGCCGCGGACAAGCCGAAAATCGTTCACAAGGTCCTCGGCGAGCTTCGGCTGAAGATGGCCCGCGACATGAAATTGCCGGCGTCCTGCGAATTCGCCTGGGTATGGGTGGTCGATTTTCCCGCCTTCGAGTTCGATGAGGAGGAAAAGCGGTTTGCCGCCACGCACCATCCTTTTACGAGTCCGCTGGACGGCGATCTGGCCAAGCTCGACAGCCGCGACCGCTCGACGATCGAATCGATCAAAAGCAAGGCGTACGACATCGTGTGCAACGGAAGCGAAGTCGGCGGCGGATCGATCCGCATTCATCGCATGGACATTCAGCGGAAGGTTTTTTCGCTGCTGGGCATCGACGAGACGGCGCAGAAGGCGAAGTTCAGTTTTCTGCTCGACGCCCTGAATTTCGGGGCCCCGCCGCACGGCGGGATCGCGCTGGGGCTGGATCGATTGACCATGATCCTTCGCGGCATCACCAACATCCGCGACGTGATCGCGTTCCCAAAAACCCAGAGCGGCGCCGACCTGATGTGCGGCTCGCCCAGCCCGGTGGACGAGAAGCAACTGCGTGAAGCAAATATCCGCGTCGTCCTGCCGACGGGAAAGACCGAAGCGGCTCGGTAAGCCGTGCGAAAAGTCGCTTTCCTGGGATGGGCCGGCGAGATCCAGTGCTTGCGCGAGTTTTGTCGAACGCCTGTTGTAAGCAAATTCCCCTACGCCAATTGCAGGGGAAAACCTGATTCCTCCGTCCCCGTGAAATGCCGATAGTGCCGCGTATTATGAATGCGATGGATCGTAATACGAGGAAAAAGAAGAATTCACAGGGCGTCGGCCGTCTCAGCATTTCTCTTCCGCGGGGATTGTTGAAGGACCTGGACCAAATGGTCGGTGAAAAAGGGTACGCCAACCGTTCGCTCATGATCGGCGACATGACCCGCGACTGGCTGGTGGAACACCGCACGCAGCATGGCGACCGAGAGATCGCGGGCACGATTACGCTGGTGTACGACCATCACCGGAGCCACGTTCAGGCGGTTTTGACGGACCTCCAGCATGACCATCACCACGCCATTATTTCAACCCTTCATGTGCATTTAGACCATGACAATTGCCTGGAGGTGATCGTGGTGCGCGGGAAAGCGGCCGCGGTGAAAAAGCTCGCGGATGAACTGATCGCGACCAAAGGCGTCAAGCACGGGAAACTAACGTTGACGAGCACGGGAAAGGATTTGATCGGATGACAACTCCACAGCCCGATATCCCGCCGAAAGAGGCCGACGACCATCGTCGGCGGAGATTCACGTGAAGAAATCTCATCTGAGACTCACTTTGGTGGCTCTGTTGCTGCTGGGGATCAATCTCATCATCTGGGCGGCGGCGTTGCTGGCCTTTCACCATTATCCGCTGCTGCTGGGTTTCGGGGCCGAGGCTTTCTCGCTTGGCTTGGCGCATGCGCTGGATGCGGATCATATTTCGGCGATCGACAACGTCACCCGAAAGCTCATGCAGGAAGGGAAGCGCCCGATGTTGGTCGGCTTCTTCTTTTCCGTCGGCCATTCGACAATCGTCATCCTGCTTTCACTGGCCATCGCCATGACCGCCGCTCGCATTCAGTCTCGCTTTGACGGGCTGGAGCGCATGGGCAACGTGCTGGGAACGGCCATCAGCGCGCTGTTCCTGTTCGGCATCGCGCTGATCAACCTGCTGGTGCTCCGTGGCGTCGTGCAGACCTTTAGGCGCGTCAGGCTGGGCGAGCCCTACGTCGATCTGGACCTCGATGGGATGCTTTCCCGAATGGGCGCGATCGGGCGAATGGTCCGCCCCATGCTCCGCCTGGTGGACAGCAGTTGGAAGATGTATTTCGTCGGATTTCTTTTTGGACTAGGATTCGACACGGCAACGCAGGTGGGATTGCTGGGGATCGCCGCCGCCGCCGGCACGCAGGGGATACCCATTTGGTCGATCCTGCTTTTCCCGCTGCTGTTTACGGCCGGCATGTGCATCGTAGATACCGCCGACGGCGTTCTCATGCTGGGAGCCTACGGATGGGCGTTCGTCCGCCCGGTCCGGAAGCTCTATTACAACATCACGATTACCGCCGTGTCCGTGTTTATTGCCGTCGTGGTGGGCGGCATCGAGGTGCTTCCGCTGCTGAGCGACCGGTTCAATCTCCATGGCTCGTTTTGGGAACGCATCAATTCCCTGTCCGACGACAAGAACTTTGTCTGGGTGGGCGTCCTGATCATTGTCATCTTCGTCGCGAGCTGGACCGCGTCGGCTCTGCTCTATCGATTCATGGGATACCACAAGCTTGAGATGAACTCGGAAGTCGCGGCCCGTTCCACGTAGTCATGTAACGGTCTCAATTCAAATGGTCTAGGCCGCCAGGTAAAGGGAATGGGAACCGAATGAACTGGGAAGCACGTTCTGTTATCGCGCTTCTCAGGCGGCATTGGATCAATCTCGGGTTCCGCAACTTATTGGCGTTGATGCTGATTGGGGTGATGGCAGAGATTGGCCATGCGCAGACCAAACCAGCCAATCCGAGTGCGATGAACCCATCAACGCCAACCACGCAGCCGGCGCGTGCTGCCTCAACCCGACCGACAACAGGCCCATCGATGGAATTGCCCAAGGCCCAAAACGGTCCCACTGCCGTTGCGCCCGAAATCGTCGTCCGGGGACGCGATGAGGATCTCGTCGGAGTGGCCGATACCTCCAATCAGGGATATATCGGCCATGATGAAATCGAAAGCCGACCGCTACTCAGGCCGGCGGAAGTGTTGGAAGCGATCCCGGGACTGGTGATTACCCAACACAGCGGTGATGGAAAAGCGAACCAATATTTTTTGCGGGGCTTCCAGCTCGACCACGGGACCGATTTCGCGGTGTCCCTGGACGGCGTCCCTCAAAACCTTCCCACGCACGCCCACGGACAAGGATATTTAGACCTGAACGACCTCATTCCTGAACTGATCGACAACATCGATTTTCGCAAGGGACCCTATTACGGTGAGGTCGGTGACTTTTCCGCCGCGGGCTCAGCCGACATCAAATATGTGGATACTTTACCGCAAGGAATTGTTTCATTGACCGGCGGCATGTATGGATACGGACGCGCTCTCGTCGCGGATTCATTTCAACTCGGCGATGGCAATTTGCTTTACGCATTTGAAGCATTCCACGAGGATGGCCCTTGGGACGTCCCGGAAGCGTATCTGCGGCTCAACGGAATCCTCAAATACAGCGACGGCAACGCGGATCAGGGCTGGAGCGTAACCTCGCTGGACATGCACGGCGACTGGAACGCGACCAATCAGGTTCCCCAGCGCGCCATTGATGAAGGAATCATCGATACCTACGGGTCGCTCAATCCCACCGACGGCGGCAATACCGAGCGTTACACGCTCACCGCTGAAGGTCATCAAAGAGACGCCGACGGTGAGACCAAACTCCAAGCCTATGGCGCCTGGTATGACATGACCTTGTGGAATGATTTCACTTACTACCTCAATAACCCGGTGGATGGCGATCAGTTTGAACAGAACGACCAGCGGTTTTATGGAGGCGTGGAGGGATCGCACACCTTTTTTGGCAGCCTATTCGGGCGAAGTTCCGACACGACGGTTGGACTTCAAATCCGAAGCGACGATATCCATACCGGCCTATTCAACACGGAAGACCGTGTGCAACTTTCGACCGTGGAGACCGACCACGTCATCGAAAGCACGGCGGGCGTGTATGTGGAGAACCGCACCCAATGGGCCGACAAATTCCGCACCGAGGGCAGCCTTCGCGAAGACTACTTCAATTTCCGCGTGAACAGCGACATCGATGGGAATTCCGGGAACGCAAACGCCGCCCAGTTCAGCCCAAAACTCAACCTTGTTTTTGGTCCCTGGGATGAGACGGAGTTTTATGCCAGCGGCGGCTACGGGTTTCACAGCAACGACGCACGCGGGATCGTAAGCACGGTTGTTCCAGACAGCTTGCTGCCGGCGGCACGCGTGACTCCATTGACACAGGCGCTGGGCGGTGAAGTCGGGGTGCGCACCGAGATCATTCACGGTCTCCAGAGCACCCTTTCGCTCTGGCTGCTCGACCTGAAATCTGAAGAGGTTTTCGACGGGGATACCGCCGAGACCGTTCCCAGCGGACCAAGCCGACGGATCGGCATTGAGTTCGGGAATTATTACGACGTGACAAAATGGCTCACGGTGGACGCCGACTACTCGATTTCCCAGGCCAGGTTCACGGATCACGAAGCCGCCGGTGACTACGTGCCCGAATCCATTGGGGAAGTGGTGCAGGCCGGCATCACCTTCCACGATTTTCCGAAACTTAAAAAGCTATATGGTGCGATTCGTGTGCGCTACTTTGGGCCTCGGGCGCTAACCCAGGACGACAGCGTCACGTCGAATTCCTCGACCCTCATTAACGCTGAATTGGGCTATAACTTCACTCCGCAACTGACATTGAAAGCCGACTTTTTGAACCTCGGCAACGTCAAGACGGATGATATTCAATACTACTACGTTTCTCGGCTTCCCGGCGAGCCGGCGGCTGGAGTCGCCGGCGTCGTCCTCCATCCGGCCGAACCGTTCGAAGCGCGTTTCACCCTGGTCTACAGATTCTAACGTATGCAAGCTGCAGCCAATATACGATTCTGACGAGCAGAAATGCGATGATCCAGAGCGTAACCGAATTCGATCAAGCCAACGAAGCCGAGACGCGCGAGCAATGCGATCTCGACGGTCGGCTTACCAATGAGGCCGAGGGGAAAGAGCCGGAACAAATGTCGCCCGCTGAACAACTGGTGGATTGGGAAGCAGAGAGCACGGGCGGCGAGTCCGATGTGCGTCGGACGGCCAGCCGCCGTCTGCAAAGGAAGGTGTTCAGTTTTGCATTCGTCGCATCGGTCTCGGCGCATGCGATGACGGTGGGCACACTTTATCTCGTAACGCGCCCAACACGGACAGCGCCGCAACTGATCCTGGCGATGCCGGCCGCTTCTGAAGCAGTGAATTCGGAAGAAATTGAAAGCACGGACCAAACGGAATTTCCCCTAGCTTCAAAGCTGCCGCCGTTCCAGCCCATTGTGCAACCCGATATTCCGCCAGTGCTGGCGCAGCGTGATCCCGTCGAGAATCCGACCTCAGATTCCTGGAATATTCCCGTCTCTCCGTTAGTCCTGGATGCTCCAGGAAATACACGGGACGTCGAGCAGCCGCTTGAACGAAGCTCGGCGGATGATGCGATTCCACATATTAGGCGGCTTCCGCCGCTTCGCAAACAATCGGCATTACTGACGCCGATCATTGCCGCGCAACCGACATCGGCGGCTCCGATTCCAGCGCGTGCCCCGGCCATCAGAACAAGTGCGCGGAACCGGCGCGGCGCGAAGAATGGTTACGATGATCGCGGCCTGCCGATTCCCGATTATCCTCCGGAGTCTCGTCGGCGCGGCGAACAGGGTCTGGTCCTACTGGATGTTGAGGTAAAAGCAGACGGCACTCCAGGTGCCATCACGGTTGTGAAAGACCCCGGCTTCCCACGCTTGGTGGATGCCGCCATCGAAGCGAGTCGAGAAGCCGCATTTGAACCCGCGAAAGTCGATGGTGTGCCAGTGATCGCGCATATCCGAATCCCTTTTCGATTTGTCCTTCAATAATGGAATTGTGGGCTGATCATGCACGCGTATTGGCCCGTCGGCGTAGAGGTGCAGTCTGCGCACCGCTCATCTACAACAAGGCCGGCGATTTGCTTGAAATCTCACAGGCGGCAATAACGATCTTTCCTGCCGGTTCGACGAAAGGATTTGAGGCGGAAATCACTCAGGCCAATTCTGACGACGTTGCCAGCTTTAAGGCTGACATGGACATTGGCTTGTCACCCCACTTGCCACCCAAGGGTGAATTCGGGCATAATTCCACGGAGTCCGGCGGAGTGAAAGCCGCATCCGCCGGCGGTGACGAAATACTCGGGAAAACCAAGGTGAATCCAGGTTTTTTCGGGGGTAATGTCGCATCTTGGAGAGGTGGCCGAGTGGCTGAAGGCGACGGTTTGCTAAACCGTTATACGGGGTCAAACTCGTATCCCGGGTTCGAATCCCGGCCTCTCCGCTATATTGCCGAGCAGGTTTGTAACCGACTGCGCGGGGTCATGAAATCCCAATCGCGATGCCCGCGAGGAACACCAATATCCCGCCGACGATGACTTGAAACGCCGCCGACAGAAATGGCGTATCCATGTAATGATTCCGCACATAGCTGATGGCCAGCAATTCAATTGCCACGACCACGGCCGCTATGCTCGTGGCGGTCCTGAATCCGGGAATCAGATACGGCATCGTGTGACCGATTCCTCCGGCCGTGGTCATCAGTCCGCAGACCACGCCTCGCAGCAGCGGCTTGCCGCGGCCGGTCATGCTGCCGTCGTCGCTGAGGGCCTCGGCAAATCCCATGGATATGCCGGCGCCGACGCTGGCGGCCAATCCGACGCGGAATGCATCGGTGGAGCTGTGCGTGGCGAACGCCGCCGCAAACAGCGGGGCGAGCGTGGAAACCGAGCCATCCATGAGGCCGGCGAGGCCCGGCTGAACCACTTGCATGACAAACAGGCGGCGGCGCGTTTCCTCCTCGCCTTTTCTAGCGTCGGGCGTCAGGTTCTTTTTCTCCAGGGCCTCGGCCAACTCCGTATGTTTCCGCTCCGCCTCGGCCAGGTCCGTCAGCAGCTTGCGCGTCGATACGTCGGTGGTTCGTTGTGACGCCAGCTCGTAGAACCGGCGCGTTTCCAGCTCCATGGTTTCAGCCTGCCTGCGCACGGCCTCGATTCCAAGCCGCCGGCTGAGCCACACGGGCCGGCGCCGCACAAACCCGCGCACGTCCTGTCGCCGGATCAGCGGGATGTGTTCGCCGAATCGCCGGCGATAGAGTTCGGTCAGGCCGCGGCGATGGTTCTCCTCCTCGTTTTGCATTCCGCGGAATATCTGGGCCGTGGCCGGATAGTCGGCCTGCAGGCCCTCGGCGAAGTCGGCGTAAATGCGACTGTCTTCCTCTTCCGATGAAATCGCCACCGCCAGGATTTCCTGGTCGGTCAAGTCCTTGAATCGTTTGGCCATTGGAATTCCTCATCCGGAGCGGCCGGGAGCCTTGATGACATTCTGGAGCAAATCGTTGTTGGTCTCAAGACTGGGCTTGTGCGGGAGATGCTTCTTTAGGCGGCTGGAATGTCTTAGGCGGGTGCTTTTGATCCGCGGATTCGGCTCGATTGGGGCAGGGGAAGGCGGTGGGAGCGCGCTTTGCAGCTTGATTGCTGAACGAAGGATCGGTGAGTTACACATTCACAGGCGTCCATGGTCGGCGAACGGGGGACGCTTATTTACGGCGCGGATAATAAGCCATTTCTGCGGTCGATCTCGATCCCTGTATGAAAGCCGCCGGCCAAGGTTCGGTCCCATATCTCGGTGCGTGAGAATACCTATAAGTACTGCTAAATAGCCGCTCTAGCTCTCCCGATCATTAAAGTCAGTACAGCTTTTTTCGCGCGACAGCCGAATCGCCAGATCGGTAGTGCTTCAAATGAAGGCAACGAAGGCCGCCGGAGCGGCCGAAACGCCGTCGACCTCAACTGGTTGCCGCACTCGCAAGCCGGGGGAACTGATCGATTTTCAGCCAAGCGACATGGCAGGTGTGAACCATGGCCGAGCGCTGGGAAGCGGAGACGGTGCGTTTTGAATGTCGGTGGCCGGTGTGAATGGTGTGTCGTTGCACAGGCGCAATGATGAAGTCATCGAAGGGAAAATGGTCATTAATCACCGAGATAGCGGCGGTGATTATCACGGTAGCATTTTTAGGAGCGGGACGAACCCGTGGCGGGGCTCCCACGCTCTTGGATACTTCGAGCAAGGTGTACGAAATCAAGGCTGCGTTCATTTACAACTTTGCGCAATTCACGCAATGGCCCGACTCGGCGTTCGCGAGCAATGATTCTCCATTTATCCTCGCTTTTATCGGCGATAGCCCGCTGGGCCCCGCGCTGGAGCACGTGTTGGACGGAAAGGCGATCGCCGGACACCCGATCGTCCTAAAACATCTGGATTCGGTGAATCAAATCAGCGGTTGTCACCTGCTGTACGTTCCGGAATCCTGCGACGGTGATCTAGATGACATCTTCAATGCCATCGGTAATCAGCCGATCTTAACCGTTGGAGAAACGACCAAGTTCATGTGGGCCGGCGGAATCATTCGATTCTTCATCGCCGACGGAAGGATTCGTTTTGAGATCGGCCCGGATGCCGTTGACAAGGCGGCCTTGCGTCTGAGTTCCCGGTTGATGAGTTTAGCCACGATCTTCAAAAAGCATTGATCAGCCAGAGCAAGCGCGACAGAAAGAGGTGAAGTGAACTATGCGATTTATTGAGCGACTCAGCATTCGGGCAAAGCTGATCGTGCTTGGCATGCTCACGACGAGCGTGGCGATGCTGGTGGCATGCTCGATTTTTCTGATCTACGACTATCGACAGATCAAGGAGCGGACGGTGGACGAGTGGAAGGCGATGGCGCGCATCGCCGCCGGGGACGCGTCGGCCGCCGTCAGCTTCAACGATTCGGATGCAGCCACCAACACCTTGCGAGCCCTCGGCCTGGAAACGCACTTGCAATCAAGCGCGATCTACAAATCGTCTGGCGAGCTGTTGGCCAAATACATTCGCGCCGGTTACGGCGGGTCGATTCCCAGTCAGACGGGGGTCGAAGGGAGCAAATTCGGCGATGGATTCCTCGAGGTATGGCAACCGATCCGTGACGTCAACGGAGAGCAGATTGGTTGGGTATACACGAGTAGCGATCTCCGCCAACTGCACGAGCACCTGATCGGCTGCCTCTTTGTGATCCTGACGGTTTTGTCCGGCACGATGGCGGGGACCTATTTCCTGGTGGCGCGCCTACAGAGAGTGATTTCAGGACCCATTCTGAACCTGACCGCGGTGGCGCGATCGGTTTCCACGGCCAAGGATTATGGGCTGCGGGTTGGCACGACGCAGCGCGAATCGGATGAATTGGGCGTTCTGATCGCCTGCTTTGACGAAATGCTTTCGGAGATTCAGAAGCGCGACGCTCAACTGACGCTGCATCGCGAGCACCTGGAGGAGGAGGTCTCGGCGCGAACCGTCGAGCTGAAGGCGACCAACACGATGCTGGAGGCGGCCCGGATCAAAGCGGAGGAATCCAGCGCCGCGAAGTCGGCGTTCCTGGCGAACATGAGCCATGAGATTCGCACGCCGATGACCGCCATTCTGGGTTACGCCGACCTTATGCTGGCGCCGATCCAGACGATGTCGGACCGGATCAACTGCTTGCAGGTGGTTCGCCGCAATGCGCGTCACCTCATGGACCTCATCAACGACATCCTGGACATCAGCAAGATCGAAGCCGAGAAGATGACCGTCGAGAGGATTCCTCACGACATTGCCAAGACGGCGGTGGAGGTTGCCTCCATGCTGCGGCCCAGGGCCCTCGCCAAGCAATTGGCGCTGCGCGTGGAATTCGTCGGGCCGATTCCCACCAAAGTCAAAACCGATCCCCTGCGCCTCAAGCAAGTGCTGGTGAACCTTGTCGGCAACGCAATCAAGTTCACCGAGCAGGGCGAAGTCTGCCTGAAGGTCTCCGTGGAACCGCGCGAGGCAGCCAGCCACATTCAGTTCGATGTTTGCGACACCGGCATCGGGATGACCAGCGAACAGATGGGCCGCCTGTTCCAGCCATTCGTTCAGGCGGATGAATCGATGACGCGCAGATACGGCGGCACGGGGCTGGGTCTGGTGATCAGCAAACGGCTGGCGCAGTACATGGGCGGCGACCTGGGGGTGAAATCCGAAGTTGGTAAAGGCAGCGTGTTCTCGCTTTGGTTTGACGGCGGATCGCTCGAAGGAATTGAATTGCGCCGCGATCTGACTGAGGCCACCCTGAACGTCGAAACCGAGGTGGTCCCATCCGAGGAAATCACGCTTCGCGGCCGAATCCTGCTTGCCGAAGACGGCATCGACAACCAGCACCTTCTGACGATGTACCTGACCATGGCCGGCGCCGAAGTGGTCATCGCGCCCAACGGCCGGGACGCGTGTGAGAAGATGCGCAGCGATCGCTTCGACCTGATCCTGATGGACATGCAGATGCCGGAGATGGACGGCTACACGGCGACGAGCGAGCTGCGCCGGCAGGGCTTCCGGCTGCCGATCATCGCGCTAACGGCGCACGCGATGGACGGGGATCGGGTCAGATGCCTGGCCGCGGGATGCACCGACTATCTGACCAAGCCGATCGACAGGGAATTGCTGCTCCGGACGACCGCTGGCTATCTCCGAAAGAGTGCGCCCGGCGCAACGTCTTCCGCCTCCCCGGCGGCGCCCGCGCCCAACCCGGTCGTCGCGCCTCCCGCGGCCGGCGCGGATGCCGTTGCCTTGGCGATGCGAAAGGCCGTCGAGGGATTCGTCAATCGCCTGCCGGCGAGAGTGGATTCACTGACTTCGCTCGTGCAGACTGGAGAGATTGAAGAACTGCGGCGCCTGGCGCATCAGCTAAAGGGGGCTGGAGCCGGTTACGGCTTCCCCCGGATCACCGAAATCGCCGCTCGCGTCGAATCGCTTATCAAGTCTTCCGAGCAACTCGAGACGATTCGGACCGGGGTCGATGAGCTGGTCGAGCTTATTCGGTCCATCAAGGGCTACGACCGAAGCAAGGAGACACATGGTTCAGCAAAAGCTGCTCATCATTGAGGATTCGCCCGACATCCACGACCTTGTGCAGGCGTGGCTGGTCACGGAATCGCTGCAATTCTTCTCGTGCTTTGACGGCGAGAAGGCCATCGAAACCGCCCGCGCCGTGCGTCCCGACCTGATTCTGCTGGACGTCGATCTCCCCGGCCTCAACGGGTTCCAGGTGTGCAGCAAGCTCAAGGCCGACCCCGCCACCGTTGACATCCCCGTTGTCTTTCTGACCGGCGCCTCATCCACCGAGGAAAAACTGCGCGGCCTGGAACTGGGCGCTGCCGACTACGTCATCAAGCCGTTCGATCCAGCCGAATTGCGAGCGCGCGTGCGCTCCTCGTTGCAGACCAGGCGGCTGATGGATCTGCTGGAACAGAAGGCGTTGACCCTTCAGGAAAGCGAAGAGCGATTCCGCGTCCTGGCCGAAAATTCATCGGACGCCATCTCTCGGCATGATTCCAATGGGGTCTATCTCTACGCCTCGCCGGCGTCCCGCGCCATTCTCGGCTACCCGCCGGAGCAATTGCACGGGCGATGCCTGTCCGAATTTGTCCATCCGCAAGATCGCGCCGCACTGGACGCCTGTTACCGCAATCCGCGCGCTTCCGGCGAAACAGGGACGATCGAATTCCGCTTTCTTCGCAGCGACGGGAAATTCGTCTGGTTGGAATCCACGTGCCGAACCCTTGCGGATGAGCGCGATGGGACGGCTCGCGAAATCCACGCTTCGGCGCGCGACGTGACTCACCGCAAGGAGATGGAGAATCGCGAGCAAACCCGCGCCGAGGTCCTGGAGATGATCGCGCAGGGCAGGCCTCTGAACGACATCCTGCGCCGGCTGATCGACGCGGCGGAACGCCAGGAGCCGCAGGCCGTCGCCGCCGGCGTCATGCTTTGCGGCGGGCTTCTGCACCATTGCGCGCCCAACCTTCCGGCGCCTCTTGCCAAATCCATCGAGCGGCAACTTTATTCGCTGCTCAGTCGGTTCACCGCCCTGGCGACGGAGAGCAGGGAGCGCATTATTGTCTGCGATCTGACCACCGATCCCGCCTGGGAAAACCTCAGGCCGGCGATCAATGAACATGGCCTGCGGCACTGCTGGGCGATCTTGATCCATTCGCGGCATAAGGAATCTTCCGGCGCGTTTGCATTGTATCGGCGTGATAACCTTCTGCCCGAAGCCTCGGCCACTGAACTGATGAAATTGGCCAGTGATTTGATCGGCGTAGCGGTGGAACAGCGCCAGCTTGCGGACCTGCTGACGTTTCAGGCGCACCATGACGCGATGACGCAACTGCCCAACCGGGAGTTTTTCGCGGATCATTTGCAGCAAGCGCTGGCGGTGGCTCGGAGGACGGGCCGGGCGGCCGCGGCGCTGCTGGTTGACGTGGACCGCTTCAAATACATAAACGACACCTATGGTCACCAGGCGGGAGACGAAATGCTCTGCCAGGTGGCGCACCGCCTGCGGCACCGATTGCGTGCATGTGATCTTCTTGCCCGCATGGGCGGCGACGAATTCGCGGCAATTCTCACGGATCTGGCCCACCCCGAAGATGCCCAGGCCGTGGCGCTGGCGCTGCTGGAAGAGTTTAAGCAACCCATCGACCTGCAGGGCCGCAAGCAATTTGTCACCGTCAGCATCGGCTCGGCTGTTTTTCCGCGGGACGCAGACGATTCGACCTCGCTGCTGAAGCATGCTGATTTGGCGCTGTACCGCGCCAAGGACGATGGGCGCAACACCGCCCGAGCGTTCACCCCCGACATGGGAGAAGGCGCCATCGAACGGATGGAACTGGAAAGCGCCCTTCGCCAGGCCGTGCAAAACAATCAATTGAGCCTGCATTACCAGCCCAAGGTCGATCGGGTCAGCCGCATCGTGGGGCTTGAGGTCCTGCTGCGCTGGCGGCATCCCACGCTGGGCATGGTGCCCCCCGCGAAGTTCATCCCCATGGCAGAGGATACAGGCGTCATCATTCCCATCGGAACCTGGGTCCTGGAGGAAGCGGCGCGACAAACCCGCGTCTGGCTTGCGGCAGGCTTGCCGCTGATGCCTCTGTCCGTGAATGTCTCCACCGTCCAATTCGCTCAACCGGATTTCATTCGCACCGTCGCCAACGCCTTGGAAACCTCCGGCGTGCGCGAACGATGGCTCGAGATCGAACTCACCGAAACTTTGCTCATGCGCAACATTCGGGATGCCGGCGACAAGCTGGCGCAATTGCGCGAGATGAAAGTCGCCATCGCCGTCGATGACTTCGGCACCGGTTACTCATCGCTGGCGTATTTGCAGCGGCTCTCGCTGGAAACGTTAAAAATAGCGGATACATTCGTCAGCGCGATCGAGGCCGGCCGCAACGGCGGAAGTGGGCGCGCCATCATCGGCGCGATCGTCGCCCTGGCGCAAAGCCTCGGCTTGAAAGTGGTCGCCGAAGGCGTTGAAACCGACGCGCAGCGTGAGTTCCTGGTTCGGATCGGCTGCGACATGCTGCAAGGCTATTTGTTCAGTGCCCCTCGGCCCCCAGAGCAGATCGAACCGATGCTTCGCAAGCAATTCGAGAAGGAGGTGCCGCTCCTGGCACGCTCCGCATAATGGCGCAGCTCGCGCCGTCACCGAAATAAAAAAGCCCCGTCTTAGGACGGGGCTTAGGATCAATCTTCAATTCAGTCCTGCAAGGCGATCAGGCCCTGCGACGACGCCGGGACAAAATGCCCACCCCTGCCACAACCAGCAGGCCTAGCGACGCCGGCTCGGGCACATCGGCCATTAGGCCGTTGGCGGCCGCGAAGGCGTCAACCGCGGCCCAGTCGGCGGCAGGCAACGCCACGTCACCCCCGCTGGCCGTCTTGCCGAGGTTGGTGACCAAGTCGGTGAAGTCGGTGCCGGTGATCGTGCCTGTCGGGCTGTAGATAAAGTTGCCCTGGTCCCAGCTTAACAACCCTGTCTTGCCCAAGTTGGTGGCCAAGATGGTGAAGTCAGTACCGGTGACCGTGCCGGTGAGAGTCGCATCGCCGAGCAGCGTGTATTTGATTTCGATCTGGTCGGTGGCGAGTCCGGCGGGGTTGCCGGAGTCGGCAGAATCGGCATAGCCCACGGAATAGTTGGGGTTGGCCTGGGCAGCAGAGCTGTAGATGGCGGACACGCCGGCTGTGGGAACCCATGATCCCCCGTCGTAGCCGCTCATCAGGTATCCTTGGATCGCCGCTATCGGATCGGGATTCGAACCGTAGTTAATGAAGATGTGGTTGTTGTTTATATCCAAACCACTGCCGGGGGCGGTGGACGTGAAGGTCAGAGATGACAACGACACCGCCCTTGTGCCGTCAATGCTTGCGCCAAGCTGTACGAGGCCGGTACTGTTAGTAACGTTTCCAGTATCCACATTAGTGACCGAAGCGCCGAGGGTCAGAGCGGTGTTGGCCGGAAGAGCGGTGCCGGCTCCGACGACCAGCGTACCACTGTTGACGTTGGTGGCGCCGCTGTAGGTGTTGTTGCCGCTGAGCACGACGGTCCCAACCCCCTGGATATTGGAGGCGCCGCTCAGCGTGATGCCGCCAGTGCCGCTGATGTTACCGGAGAGGGTAAGTGTATTGGCCGCTTGGCCGACGGAAATATTTACACCGTTCGCTGTCGCTATTGACAGTGGAGCCGAGATCGTGTGGTTTCCGGCATAATCACTGATTTGAGACGGAAGCCCTGGCTGGTTTAGGGACAAGGTTCCGCCGCTGCCCTGCGCGATGGTGTATGAATAAGTAGGATTAGTGAAGTTGATATGGCCCACAGTGTGGTTGCCGTTGAGATTAACGGTTGTGTTCGCTGTGATATTGGTACCGAATGTAGCGCTATCTCCCGCATTGGTCGGAACTCCTGAACTCGACCCGAAGGCGCCGGGGCCGCCTGGGCCGCTGGTGCCGGTGCTGGTGCCGGGACCGGCCCAGTTGCCGCCTAAGCCTCCCGTATCCCAGCTTGAATCGCCTGCCGTTCCCGTCCAAACCGAATTGTTGCCGCCTGCATAGACTGCAAAGGCGAGACTTCGGCCATTGCTACCGCTTGGCTGGACGCGGGTATCCGTGCTGTTGTCGCTTTGGCCATTCGTGTCCGTCGTGTGATAGACCTGACCACCGGAATTATATGGAACGCTGCCGAAGCGCGAGACGTAATTAGTGCCTGTCCCAGTGTTCCACAACTCGATGGCATATTCGGTATTAGGCAGCAGGTAAACTTCATCGTTGCCTGATAAAACGAATTCGTTTTCATCGTATGCAGCGCTACCGTTATACGTAAAAGTCAAACCCGCGCCACCGCCGAGAAGATCATGACCGACTTCAGCGGTGCTCAGGACGTAACCGCCGGAGGTGCCGGTGGTATTCGTGGTGAGCTGGAACAGGTTGATGCTTTCCGTAGTCGGGCCCCCGCCCACAATGAAGAGGATCTCGCCGAGATTAAGTCCGGCGGCCGGTGAGACGAAAGTCTCCGCCTCCACGCCACCGGGGGCAATCGTCTCGTTGACGGTTGCGGCCTCGGGCGACCCGTTACCACCAATCGACCCGAGACCATGGCCAGCGGTAGTAGTATCTTCAAACGGACTTACACCAGCCTGGGAAGTCGGCATGTCCCCGGACGGAGACGTAGGGAAATCAGCGAAAGTGTTCCCACCTCCGGCATAGTAGCTTACAGTCAGCCCGCCGAAAACCGGCACGCCGAAGAAAACGGGCGCCACGGCGCTGGAAATGATCATCAACGACTTCTTGGTCTTGGACATTGTCGGCCCTCCACAGTTAACAGGTTTGAGACTAGAAAAAAGCGGCCGCGATATTCGCGTGAAAGTTTACTGGTCGTTCGTCCTTCTCCGCTTCCGCCGTCCACGACGGCAATCCATCAACAAGACACACGCGCAGATATGCTTACGTAAACGCTTACTTCATATTACCTGACGGGCCGGATGTGTCAAGAAAAAAAAGTCAATGTTTGGTCAAACTTTAGCTTGAAAAGCGGTGGTATTGGCGGGCCGGAGGCCGCTCGGCGGTGGGGCGGTGGAGCCTCGAACGATCAGGTCCTCGGGAACCTTGATGTCCCTGCCGGAGTGCGGCTGAGGGGAAAGAAGATGGTTTAAAAGTAAATCAGCGCCCAGACGACCCATCTCACGCCCGGCAACCGCGACCGCAGTCAGCGGCGGATACAGGATCGCCACGGGGAAGACGTCGTTGAAGCAAATCAGGCTGAAGTCCT
>JBEKHH010000073.1:0-18201 GCA_050012375.1 Tepidisphaeraceae bacterium | reverse complement strand
CGCTGCCCAAACCTCGTCCGGCAGCCGACGGGCCAAACTCTCTAACGTCATCCAGACCTCCTTGTCCGAACGCCACAAGTTTACCAACGTCCAGGGGTTTTTTCCCCTAGCCCCTAGCGGCCCCGCTTGCGGGGCACGCCGCCGCGGTCTATGGCGCGCGACGATCATTCACGAACCGTATCAGTCGCTCCTGCCCCGACATGACTTTCGCTTATTTGCCCCTACCCCTCCATCGCCTCGACCCCGCCCATGATTTCCGACAGCTCCGTCGTGATCTGACTCTGCCGCGCCCGGTTGTATTGCATCGTCAGCGACTTGACCATCTTGTCGGCGTTGTCGGTCGCGCTCTTCATCGACACCATTCTGGCCACATGCTCGCTGGTCGTCGCATCCAAAAACGCCTGGAAAATCGCCGTCTTCACCGTCTGCGGCAAAAGCTCGTCGAGCAGGGTCTTGGCGTCGGGAATGAACTCGTAAACCGCCGTCGCCAAAAACGGCGCGGATTCCCCCCCCTGGCGCTGCGGCGCTTCCACGCCCGCCAGCGGCAGAAGCGCCACCACATTCGGCTTCTGAACGCCGGCGCTCAGGAAATTCATATAACCCACGTACACCGCGTCGTATTGCCCGCCCGCGAATTTCTCGATGAACGTATTGGCGATCCTTTCCGCGTCCGCGAATTTCGGCGCGTCTCCCAGATCGTACCGCTGCGCAATCGGCCGCCTCTGGAAATTGAAATAGCTCGCCCCTTTCTTGCCGACGACGAACAGCTCGACTTTCTTCTTCTGCCGCTCCTGTTCCGCGATGAAATGCGCGCTCATTCGCAGAACGCTGCCGTTGTAAGCCCCGGCTAGCCCGCGATTGCTGGTAATGACCAGCAGGGCGACGGTCCCGCTCAAGTCGTCTCCCTCGGGCCGCCGAAGCAGCGGATGCGAAACATCCCCGACGTTTCGCGCCACTTCCGCCACCAACTCGCGAATCTTATTTGAATATGCCTTGGTGCCGACGGCTCGCTTCAGCGATTTCTGGAATTTCGCCGTCGCGATCATCTGCATCGTCTTGGTGATTTTACGGATGTTCCGCACCGCCTTGCGGCGCTTCACAATCGCCCGAGCCTTGGCCATAGGGCCGGGATTGGATACCAAACCCGCCCACGCGTCAAATGCCGACACCCCATGCGGCCAATCCAGTCCGCGCTCTGCGACTCATCGCTTTCTCTTGCCAGCGAGTAATCCACACCGGATATTGCCCGTTGACGCCATGACTCAACTCACGATCCAAGACTCCATCGAACTGGCATTGCAGCACCACAAAGCCGGGCGTTTGGCCGAGGCGGAGGCCATCTATCGCCAGGTCCTGGCGCAGCAGCCCAACCATCCCGATGCGCTTCATCGCCTCGGGCTTGTCGCCTTTCAACTCGGTCAAAACGACGCCGCCATCGATCTGATCCGCCAGGCCATTGCCCTTCAGCCAAATGATGCGGCCTACCATCTCAACCTCGCCCTGGCACTTCAGCGCCGCGGCGATCTCGACGCCGCCATCGCCTCCTTTTCCAAAGCCATTCACATCAGGCCCGACCTCGTCGAGGCGCACCACAACCTCGGCAGGGCCTTACGCCAGCAGGGGAAACCCGACCAGGCGCTCGCCGCACTCCGCAGGGCCATCGAACTCAATCCCCATCATGCCGAAAGCCACAACACCCTCGGTCTGGTCTTGCGCCAGCAGGGCAGCCTCACCGACGCCGCGGCCGAATACGCCAAGGCCCTGCAAATCAAGCCCGACTTCGCCGATGCCCTCAACAACCTGGCCAACGTCCTGAGGGAACAGGCAAAGCTTGATGAAGCGATCGTCTGCTACGATCGCGCCATCGCCCTCAGGCCCGACGTTGCTTCCATCCACAGCAATAAGGTCTACGCCCTGCACGATCATCCCGGCTACGACGCCGCGGCCATCCTTCAGGAGCACCGCCAGTGGAGCCTTCGCCACGCCAGCCATCTCCGCCAGGACGCCGCCGGACACCCCAACGATCCCTCGCCCCAGCGGCGGATTCGCATCGGCTACGTCTCGCCCGACTTCCGCAATCATCCGGTCGGCCGATTTCTCCTGCCCCTTTTCGACCATCACGACCATCATGCCCTCGAGGTGTTCTGCTACTCCGATGCGCCCATCTCCGACGCCGTCACCCAGCGCCTTCGCAGCCGGGCCGACGTCTGGCGATCCACCGGCGACCTGTCCCACGATCAATTCGCCACCCTCATTCGCCAGGACCGCATCGACATCCTGGTCGATCTGACGATGCACATGGCCCACAACCGTCTGCTCGCCTTCGCCCGAAAGCCCGCGCCCGTGCAAGTGACCTATCTCGCCTACTGTTCGACAACCGGCCTGGACGCAATCGACTATCGCCTGACCGATCCCTACCTCGATCCACCCGGTCAGGGGGACGAGAACTACTGCGAAAAATCGATTCGGCTTCCCAAAACCTATTGGTGTTATGAGCCGTGCGCGTCGCCCCCGCAATCCGCGCCGCCCGCCATCGCCGCCGGACACCTCACCTTTGCCTGCCTCAATAACTTTTGCAAGGTGAGCTTGCCCACGCTGAGCGCATGGCGCCGATTGCTGCAAAAGGTGCCGCGATCCCGCCTCATCCTCCACGCCAAGGAAGGCGACCATCAACAACGGCTGCGCGATTTCCTCGCCGATGCCGGGATCGATCCCCAGCGCCTGATCTTCGTTGGTTACAAACCGGTCGAGCAATACCTCCAATCCTATAATGAGATCGACATCGCCCTCGATCCCTTCCCCTGTGCCGGCGGAACGACCACCTGTGATGCGCTCTGGATGGGCGTGCCCGTCGTCTCCCTGGCGGGACAAACAGCCGTCGGCCGATCCGGCCTCTCGATCCTGTCAAACATCGGCCTGCCGGAACTGGTGGCCGCCACCGCCGACCAGTACGTCCAGATCGCGGCGGACCTAGCCGCCGACCCAGATCGGCTCACACGCCTCAGATCGGAATTGCGTCAGCGCATGGCCACTTCCCCGCTGATGGACGCCGCACAATTCGCAAAAGACATCGAGCAGGCCTATCGCACCATGTGGCAGCAATGGTGCGAAACCCGCTGACGCGCTGACGCGCCAGCGCGCAGCCCGCTTTCATTCCCCAATCACCTTCACCAGCACGCGCTTCGCCCGCCTCCCGTCGAACTCCCCATAAAAAATCTGTTCCCACGGCCCGAAATCCAGCTTCCCCTTCGTGATCGCCACCACCACTTCCCGGCCCATGATTTGCCGCTTCATGTGCGCATCGGCATTGTCCTCCCCCGTGCGGTTGTGCTGATACGTCTTGCCCGACGCGTCAAACGGAGCCAGCTTCTCCAGCCATTTCTTGTAATCCTCGTGCAGCCCCGCCTCGTCATCGTTGATAAAAACGCTGGCGGTGATGTGCATGGCATTGACGAGCACCAATCCCTCTTGGATTCCCGACGCCGACACGATCCGCTCGATCTGCGGCGTGATCCGCTCGAACCCCATCCGTGCCGGCAAATGAAACGTCAGATATTCCGTGTGCGATTTCATCCCGATGACGATACCGGCTTTTCTCGTTTATCAAAGCGCCCGCCTCGCTTATTATTCCGATCTCATGCCCGATGCCCCGCCAGATTCCTCGCCGCTGGTGCTGGAAGTCACCTCCCCGCTCCGCCACAGCACGCGCTACGACCTGACCGCTTCGCCCCTGGAGATCGGCCGGCTGAGCGAGGCCGACATCCAGCTCGACAGTTCGCGCGTTTCACGCAAGCACGCCCAGCTCGTTCGCAATGACGCCGGCCAGTGGATCATCCGCGACCTCGCCAGCCGAAACGGCACGCGCGTCAACGGACAACTCGTCACCGAACACGCCCTCGGCAAGGAGGATGTCATCGAAATCGGCCAGTTCCAGCTTCGCATCCTCTGGCCGGTTGCCGATGATGTGCCCGAGCACGACCTTCAAACGACGCTCTGGTCCGTCGAAGATCCCGATGCCACCGATTTTCACACCCTCTCCTCGTCGCCCGCGCCCCGGCTGAATGCCGCTCATCTGGCCAAAGTCAATGCGCTCAACCAGCATCTCCTGGAGCTTTCCGATCCGAACGAGCGATTGATCGAAGTGTGCCGAACCCTCGTCGGCCCCGATATGAGCTGCAATTCCGCCGTCGTTCTGCGGACATCGCGATCCGGCGCAACGCAATCGCCCCAGCTTTTGTGCCCGCATCAACTTCGCGACGGTCATCCACAGCCGCCGGGAATTTCCCGCGCCGTCGTCGAGGCCGCCCTCGCCGACGGCCAGCCCATCGTCGCCGGCGGCGCCGTCTCCAGCGGGCTCACGGTCAATTTTCCCGATGCCGAGCGCGGCGTCACCGCCATCATCGCTTGCCCCCTTCGCATCGATCCCACCGCCGCAGACATCCTCTACGCCACCGTCCCTCACGATTGCGGAACGCTCGACTGGCTGGCGTTGGTCGCACTCGCCGCCGAGCAATACAAGAAGGCCGAGCTTCAGATCGAAGCCCGCAAGACCACCCAGGACAACGCCGCCCTCCAACACGAGTTGCAAAGGGCGCGAAAGATTCAGATGTCCCTGGTTCCCAAGAATCCCACCGCGCCGGGCTTGGAAATCGCCATCGGGTTTGAGCCCTGCCTCTGGATCGGCGGAGATTACGCCAACGTCCTGCCGGCGCCCGACGGCCGCGTCTTCCTCATCGTCGCCGACGTTTCCGGCAAAGGCCTACCCGCCGCCATGATCGCCACCGGCGTCCACGGCATCGTCGCCGACGCCGTCAGCGGGGGGCTGTCGCTTTCCGAACTCGCCCAGAGCCTCAACCGCCTTCTCATCGAATCCATGGATCGCCAGAGTTATTTGACGGTCCTGGCTGTGCTGTTCGATCCCAAGACCGGCCGCGCCCAATGCCTCAATGCCGGTCATCCGCCGATGCTGATCATCGACCGCGCCGGCGAAGTTCGCGAACTCACCTGGGGCCACAATCCCCCGCTCGGCGTCCTGCCCACGTCGCCGTTGATTGACTTCACCCAGCTCGAGCCGAGCGAACTTCTCTTCCTCTATACCGACGGCCTGAGCGAAATGCAGGACTCCACCGGAAAGATGCTCAACGTCGAAGGCGTCAAATCGCACATCGCCGCCCTCTACGCCGCCAACCCCGACGCGCCGCTGTCCCATCTCGGCGAGCAACTTTCCCAAACCCTCGATCGAATCCGCGGCGTCTCGCCGGTAACGGATGACCGCACGTTCCTCCTGGCCCGCCGGCTCTGATCAGCACGCCCAATATTTAGCGGGCGACCGCAGGTCGCCGGGTTCGCATGCTCGCCCACTTCTCAAAATGCGTCAACGTAATCGTCCATCTCGTCGCCAAATCGCGCAGGTCACATCCTAAGTGCCCACCCTTGAGAGGCTAACAGCCCGAGAGATATTTCTGCTTTGGGTCGGACCGGTCATTTTGATATGCTGCGGCTCGCTAGAGGAGGGTGTATGGATCAAAAGACGGCTTCGTCGTTTGCCACCGGCAAATTCGCGTCGGGTGCCGCGTGCACCATTGTGTTTGTCTTCTTCTCCGCAGCGGCACTCTTCCAGGCGACCGCACTCGGTCAGATCTATGTCACTAACGCTCCGATCCACGGCAACGGCACGATCGGTGAATACACCATGTCGGGAGCCACGGTGAATGCCTCCCTGGTCTCTGGATTGGCTGAGCCCGTCGGCATTGCGATCTCTGGATCGGATTTGTTCGTTGCGAACCATTTCAATAGCACAATCGGAGAATACACCACGTCAGGCCTGGTCGTGAACTCTCAATTCCTCACAGGCTTGGAAGAGCCGGCCGGCATCGCTGTTTCTGGTTCGGATCTTTTTGTCGCGAATTTCTTGGGCACAATCGGCGAGTACACCACGTTGGGAGCCACGGTGAACGCCTCACTGATCTCGGAAATCACTGGGCCGATTATAGGTCCGTCGTCCCAATTCCCCTGGAACATCGCCGTGTCCGGATCAACTCTCTATATCGCAAACGGCAACGGAACAATTGCCGAATACAGCACCTTCGGGGCTCTCGTGAACACCTCGCTGATTTCGGGGTCGGGCTTTCCAGGTGGCATCGCCGTCGATGGATCAGATCTGTTTGTCAGCAACTCCGACGACGGCACTATAAGCGAATACACAACCTCCGGTGCGCCGGTGAACCTTTCGCTGATTTCCGGGCTGGATAGCCCCGCGGGGATCGCCGTGTCGGCATCGGACCTATTTGTCGTGAATTTCAGTAACGGGACGATCGGCGAATACACCACCTCCGGAGTTACGGTAAACGCCGCATTGGTTTCGGGGTTGAATAACCCGGAAGACATTTTACTGGTCGTCCCCGAGCCGACGACGGCCTCGCTGCTGCTCATCGCCGGCGCGGGGATGTTGATGCCCCGACGACAAAAACAATCGACCTGATTCAATAGAACGCGCAGGCACTTTCCGCCAAAGGCGACGGCTCCCTTCTTTCGCTCCGAAAAAGCCTGCTGGAACTCTTTCGGGCCAGCCAGCGGCGACAGCGGCGGCAGCGCCTTCTCGCATACGAGCCCACGCCGCCGATCGTCACGACGACCGTAACCGATCGAATGATCCTCTTTTTCGTGCATCCGCACCCGCCGCAATTGCCCCGCCATATTGCCGGGTATTCCTCCCGCCGGTAACGCGAATCCATGACCTCTCTCACTCTATCGGCTGCATACAAGGCCCTCACGTCGCACCACAAGAAAATCTGGTAGGTCCACATGCGCGATCTGTTCGCCGGCGATACTTTCGCGCTAAGCGACTCATCGCTTTCTCTTGTCAGAGAGCAGCCCGCACCGGATATTGCCCGTTGACGGCATGGCCCAACTTACGATCCAACAGGCCTTCGATCTGGCATTGCAGCACCACCAGGCTGGGCGGTTGCACGAGGCTGACCGGCTTTACCGGCAGGTCCTCATCCGGCAGCCGGAGCATAGCATTGCGATGCACCACCTCGGACTGATTGCCCATCAGCTCGGGCAGAACGAGGTTGCGGTGGATTTGATTCGTCGGGCCATCGCCCTCAACCCCAATTACGCCGAAGCCCACAGCAATCTCGGCGTTGCCCTGTTTGGCAGAGGACAACTCGATGAGGCCATCGTTGCCTATCGCCGGGCCATCGCCCTCAGGCCCAACCTCGCCGAGGCCCACGGGAATCTCGGCAACGCCCTGAAAGACAAAGGACAACTCGATGAGGCCATCGCCGCCTATCGCCAAGCCATCGCCCTTAACCCCAACTTGCCCGAAGTCCACAACAATCTCGGCAATGCCCTGAAAGACAAAGGACAACTCGATGAGGCCATCGCCGCCTATCGCCAGGCCATCGCCCTTAACCCCAACTTGCCCGAAGCCCACAGTAATCTCGGCATCGCCCTGACAGGCAAGGGCCAACTTGATGAGGCCATCGCCGCCTGTCGCCAGGCCATCGCCCTCAAACCCAACTTGCCCGAAGCCCACAGCAATCTCGGCAATGCCCTGAAACACAGAGGACAACTGGATGAGGCTATCGCCGCCTGTCGCCAGGCCATCGCCCTCCAGCCCAACTTTCCCGAAGCCCACAACAATCTCGGCAATGCCCTGAGAGACCAAGGACAACTTGATGAGGCCATCGCCGCCGTTCACCAGGCCATCGTCCTCAAGCCCGACTATGCCGAAGCCCACTGCAATCTCGGCAATGCCCTGAGAGACCAGGGACAACTCGATGAGGCCATCGCCGCCTGTCGCCAGGCCATCGCCCTCAAACCCAACTTGCCCGAAGCCCATAACAATCTCGGCAATGCCCTGCTCGACAGAGGGCAACTGGATGAGGCCATCGCCGCCTTTCGCCGGGCCATCGCCCTCAAACCCAACTTGCCCGAAGCCCACAGCAATCTCGGCAATGCCCTGAAAGACAAAGGACAATTCGATGAAGCCATCGCCGCCTATCGCCAAGCCATCGCCCTGCGGCCCAACGGCGCCGAAGCCCACAACAATCTCGGCAATGTCCTGAAAGACAAAGGGCAACTCGATGAGGCCATCGCCGCCTTTCGCCAGGCCATCGCCCTCCGGCCCAACTTTCCCGACGCTCACAGCAACTTCCTCTACGCGCTCTACTTCGACACCCGTTGCAGCCAGGCCCAACTGCTCGCCGAGCACCGCGCCTGGGCCGAGCGCCAAGCCAATCCGCTCAAGCGGTTGATCCGCCCGCATGACAACGACCGCAATCCCAATCGTCGCCTGCGCATCGGTTACGTTTCACCGAATTTCTGGGGTCATTGCCAGGCCCTGTTCACGGTCCCGCTGTTTTCCCGTCACGACCACCAACAGTTCGAGATCTATTGCTATTCGGACGTGAAATCCCCCGATGCCTTCACCGCCCGGCTGCGCGCTGGCGCAGACGTCTGGCGCAGCATCGTCGGAATGAATGATGAAAAATTGGCCGAGCTTATCCGCCGCGATCAGATCGACATCCTCGTGGATTTGACCCTGCACATGGCGCGGAACCGCATGTTGCTCTTCGCCCGCAAGCCCGCGCCCGTGCAGGTCACCTGGCTCGGTTATCCCGGCACCACCGGATTGGAAACCATGGACTATCGCCTGACCGATCCCTACCTGGACCCACCGGGCCAAACCGACGCGTTTTACACTGAAAAATCTATTCGCCTGCCGAATACATTCTGGTGCATCGATCCCCAGGCAGTCGAGATGGCCGAGATGCCGGGTGTGAATCCGCTGCCGGCCCTGCATGCCGGGCACGTCACCTTCGGCTGTTTGAACAACTTCTGCAAGGTGAATCAGCCGCTGCTGGAGCTTTGGTCACGCGTGCTGGATGCGGTGCCGGGATCGCGGATGGTTTTGCTCGCTCCGCCTGGTTCCCCGCGCGAGTGGATCAGTCACACGCTTGGCGACCGCGTCGATTTTGTTTCGCGCGACAGCCGGCAAAATTATTTGAAGTTCTACGATCAGATCGACCTCGGCCTGGACACCTTGCCATACAACGGCCACACCACCAGCATTGATTCGCTTTGGATGGGCGTTCCGGTGGTGACGCTGATCGGCAAGACCGTCGTCGGCCGGGCGGGATTCAGCCAGTTGTCCAACGTTGGACTGGCCGACCTGGCGGCCACGACGCCGGAGCAATTCGTGCAATTGGCGGCGAAAGTTGCCGCGGACTTGCCGAGATTGGCCGAGCTTCGCCGGACCCTTCGGGATCGGACGCGTTCTTCACCGCTCATGGACGCCCAGCGTTTTGCCAGGGACATCGAATCGGCTTATCGGCAGATGTGGGCCGCTTCCTTCTCCCCGCATTCCGCGAAAGATTCGGATTCAGCGATCGCCAACGCGTCCTGATCGCCCCGCCATTGCCGGATCTTCCTCCCCTCGGTACCGTAAAATCATGGCCTCCCTCATCCAATCCGCCGCATACAAGGCCCTTGAAGCGCATTACCAGAAAATCTCGTCAGTTCACATGCGCGATCTGTTCGCCGGCGATCCAAAACGCTTCGAAAAATTCTCCCTCCGTTTCGGCGATTTTCTGCTCGACTTCTCCAAGAACCGGATTACCGATGAAACCCTGCGCCTTCTGCTCGACCTGGCCGGAAGTGTCAAGCTCGAGGAATGGCGCGACCGCATGTTTCGCGGCGACAAAATCAACATCACCGAAGACCGCGCCGTCCTCCACATCGCCCTCCGCAATCGCGCCAATCGCCCGATTCTGGTGGACGGCCAGGACGTCATGCCCGGTGTGAACGCCGTTCTCGCTCACATGCGCCGATTCTCCGACGCCATCCGATCCGGCCAATGGAAGGGATACACCGGGCGGCCAATCACCGATGTCGTGAACATCGGCATCGGCGGATCAGACCTCGGCCCGGTCATGGTCACCGAAGCCCTCAAGCATTATTCCAAGCCCGGCCTGCGCGCCCATTTCGTTTCCAACGTGGACGGAACCGACATCGCCGAGAAGCTCAAGGTCCTCAAGGCCGAGACATCGCTCTTCATCATCGCGTCCAAGACCTTCACCACGCAGGAAACGCTGACCAATGCCCAGACCGCCAGGGATTGGTTTCTCAGGGCCGCCAAGAATCCCGCCGCCGTCGCCAAGCATTTCGTCGCACTCTCCACCAACGAGAAGGAAGTCACCCAATTCGGCATCGATCGACAGAACATGTTCGAATTCTGGGATTGGGTCGGCGGCCGATATTCGCTCTGGTCGGCCATCGGCCTCTCCATCGCCGTCAATATCGGCATGGACAATTTCGAGCAGCTTCTCACCGGCGCGTTCGAGATGGATGAGCACTTCCGCACCGCGCCGCTTGAAAAAAATCTTCCCGTGATCCTCGCCCTGCTTGGAATCTGGTACAACAATTTCTTCGGCGCGCAGACCCAGGCCATCCTCCCTTACGATCAATATCTCCATCGTTTCCCGGCATACTTTCAGCAGGGCGACATGGAATCGAACGGCAAAAGCGTCACCCGCGACGGCAAATCCGTCGATTACTCCACCGGCCCGGTCATCTGGGGCGAGCCCGGCACCAACGGCCAGCACGCCTTCTATCAATTGATCCACCAGGGCACGAAACTCATCCCCGCGGATTTCCTGGCTTCAATCGAAACCCAAAACCCCCTCGGCGAGCACCACGCCATACTCCTCTCCAACTTCTTCGCCCAGACCGAGGCCCTCATGCGGGGCAAAACCGAATCCGAAGTCCGAGCCGAATTGACCAAACAGGGAATCACCGGCCCCCAGCAGGACAAACTCGTTCCCCACAAAATCTTCGCAGGCAACAAGCCGACCAACAGCATTCTCTTTCAAAAGCTCACGCCCCGAACGCTCGGCTCCCTGATCGCCCTCTACGAACACAAAATCTTCGTGCAGGGAATCATCTGGAACATCAACAGCTTCGATCAATGGGGCGTGGAGCTTGGCAAACAATTGGCCAAAGCCATCCTGCCCGAGCTGCGCCAGCCGGGAGAAATCTCCAGTCACGATTGCTCGACCAATGGGCTGATCAATTATTACAAGGCAAAGCGATTAGCTGGACCGAAATCGTGAATACGCCGGATGCCGATCGGACCGCACTATGCAAGACGACAGACGCGAAAAGCGCAAACGATGGGTCCAGCGTGGCCGCTATGCCGTTGAGGTGGAGGTGGAAGTCATCTATCCCGCCGATGATCCATCCGAAGCATGTCTTGAACCGTCAGTCGTGCGCTTTTTAGATGAAGTCGCAAGACGCGCCGAAGCGGGCGATGTCGCCTATCTGCGCAAAGTCGGGCGCGTCTTCGAGGCCGTCGCCGGTTGAGCCGCTCAAAGCCGCAATATGCGTCTCCCCAGGTTCTCGGCGGTCTCCACGATTCATTTCTTCCGCTGCGAATGCGAAATCGCTCAATTTGAGTAAAATCTCCAGCATGACCGTTTCCCGCGACACATTCGAGCGCTACCGCCAGAAGGGACTCGACGCCCGCCGGGCCGGGCAATGGGACGCCGCCCGGATTTACCTGCTCGAGGCCGCCCGAGCCATGGTCACCCTCGCCGGCGAGGCCCAGGGCGACGAACTCCGCGAAGCACGCCGCCAAACCGCCGCCCGGCTCCTGGAATTGGCTCGCGATTGCGACAAGGCCAAAACCGAAAATCGCAAACAATCCGCCGCGCCGCGCGAATCCACCGGCGAAGCAGAAGGAGGCGCATCGGCAAATCAATGGCTCGTGAAGGAAAAGCCGACGATTCGATTCGACGATGTCGCAGGCCTCGAGGATGTGAAGCAGGACATCCGCATGAAGATGATCTACCCCTTCGAGCACCCCGACCTCGCCGCCCGATTCGGCATCGACCCCGGCGGGGGGGTCTTGCTCTACGGCCCGCCCGGCACCGGCAAAACCATGCTCGCTAAGGCCACCGCCGGCGAAATCGACGCCGCTTTCTTTCGCATTTCCCCCGCCGACATCCTCAGCAAATGGGTCGGCGAGGCCGAGCAGAACATCAAGAAGCTTTTCGACGCCGCCGCTTCCGAAAAACGCAGCATCATCTTCATCGACGAGATCGAGGCCCTCGTCCCCGCCCGCCGCGACGAAGGCTCCAGCGTCATGCAGCGCGTCGTCCCTCAAATCCTTCAGGGCATGGAAGGCTTCGACAAAAAAAGCGGCCAGCCCATCCTCTTCATGGGCGCGACCAACCTCCCCTGGCAACTCGATCCGGCCGTTCTGCGCCCGGGGCGTTTCGACGAAAGGGTCTACATCCCGCTGCCCGACCTCGAGGCGCGCCGAAAAATATTGCGGATATATCTGGGCCACCGCCCGATCGCCGCTGACGTGGACCACGATCAGCTTGCCGCCGCCCTCGACGGCTACAGCGGGGCCGATATCAAGTATATTTGCGATCGCGCCGCTACCGTTCCGTTTCTGAGCAGCGTCGCCTCCGGCGTGGAAGGCGAAATCACCGCCGCGATTCTCACCGACGCCTTGCGCGATACGCCCAGGTCGGTGACCGTCGAGATGTTAAAGAGGTTCGAGCATTGGACGATGGAAGGCGCGCGCGAATAGATCGAACCCTGCCACGTCACTGAATGATGTGGTACCCGTTGCTCATCGCTTTTCGGTCACGCCGGGCCAATCGTCCGTGCGAAATGGCGTCGCCGGCAAACCCGCTCCGTTAAACAGCGTCGCGGCCGGATTGGATTGCCAGGCATAACGCGCCGCTTTCGGCTCAGGCACGAGCGGCGACGAGACGATCACCGTATCACCGTCCAACTTGGCATCCGCCCAGTGCCATGTGTGGTCTTCTCCGGCAATTGAGAATTCTTCCAGCTTGCCGCCCTTCACAACCAACCCGCCATCCGTGTGGTCGAAGTGAAGCCTCAGCGCCCCCGGAAGCTGCTCGGCAGACGTGAACGTCGGCCCCGCGTAAGGAACCTCTTCGCCGTAATGTTGTGCCAGAGCAACCAACGCCAAACGTTCGCCCACCACGCGCTTGTCCTTCGGATGCAGGTTATCCGCATCGCCCGTATCGACGGTTACCGCCAGACCGCAATTAGCCACGTCGCGCGCCGCCAGTGCCTGCGACTCGCGCAACTCCGACCACGCATCGTCCCCCGGCTCAGCCCGGCGGTGCATGTACGCCGGCAAGCTGACGATGTAAAACGGAAAATCTCCCTGAGCGAATAGCCTCCGCCAATCCCCGATCATTGCCCCAAGCAGCTTCCGGTATTGATGCGCCCGCTCCCAGTTCGCCTCGCCCTGATACCAAATCGCCCCCGTCAGCGCCAGCGGCGCGATCGGTTGGAGCATCCCACGGTACAAAACAGACGGCATCGTCGGCCAGTTCTCGAAACTGAGCGGCATGGGATGCGGTGGGCGAGCATCGACGCTCACAGCGCCTTTCCACCGACCGGCCAGCGGGATCGATGTCTTGTCCCCCAGTTCCAGACGAAGGACCTCGCCGCCAGCCAGGAATCCGCCGGCGGCCTTTATTTTGAAAACGCGGATGACCAGGACGTTTCGGCCCGGCTTCAGAATGCCGTCTCGAATTGGATAAACTCGCGGATTCTCCACCCAGGCGCTGGCGCCGATCCACTGCCCGTTGATATACGTCGTGTCCATTCTCTCGATGGACCCAAGAAATATCGTCGCCTCGCCGGCTGGCAATGGATCAGGAAGTGTGATCTCCTTTCGGAACCAACAAACACTCGGCACATCGGCGACTCCCAATTCGTGGAAATCTCCTGGAATTTCGACCGCCTTCCACGCCGAATCATCCAGATCGGGAGCGGCCCACGTCTTGCCCTTCAATCCCACGTCATATTGGTCGTACCAGTGCATGATAAAGTTGCCATACTCCGGCCCGCCGCGCGCCCGTAGGCGGTCGATTTCCGCCAATGGTGCGTCGAAATCCTTGAACTCGTGTAATGTCTCGGGGCTCATCCACGTCTCCGCCGGAGTCCCGCCCACGCAGTCTTGGATCAGCCCGATCGGCACATGCAGTTCAGCATTCAGTTTGCTGCCAAAAAAGTATCCCACCGCCGAAAACCCGCCGCTTCCGCCTTCGGCCACCGTTTGCGGCGAGCAGACCTTCCACGTTCCTTGCGGCACAGCCGCCGACGAATACGACGGCTGCTGCTTCACCATGTAGAGGCGCACTTCCGGATAATTCGCGGCTCTGACTTCATCCGAGGCGTTGCGAACCCGCGTCAACCCGAATTCCATGTTGGATTGGCCGCCGCATAGCCATACATCGCCGACAAGAACATTGTGCAATTCGACGCTCTTCGAACCATCGATCTTGACGGTGTAAGGTCCACCCGGCGCCGGTGGCTGAATCTGTGCCTGCCAACGCCCCTCAGCCCCGGCTTTTGCCATCGCGGTCTGACCGGCTATCTCCACCTGGATCGATTCGCCAGGCTGTGACCATCCCCAAATGGTGTTGAGCTTGTCGCGCTGCAAAACCATGTTGTCGCCAAATATCGGGCTGACAAATGGCAGGAAGGAAGCCGCGACTGTTGTCGCCGGAGCGTCGGCGAGCGCTTGTATTCGAGCAATCGGCGCCGTCAGCAACAATGAACAGGCGAGGATGAGTTTGAAATGCATCGCAGCATGTTTGCCATATATTCAATCCTTTGCAACCGGCGCGGCTCGCCTGCAAGGGAATTGCCGACTGCTTCAAATACCCCAACAAGACCAGCGTCGACAATAAGGTTGAATCGTTCCGCGACGCATCGAAAAAGCGGGCGGCGTGCACGGATCGCGTCGGCGCGGTCTACGAAGAAAGCCGCCTTCCGCTCCGGCATTGGGCCTATGCGTTCTGGCGGGCACCCCGCGTCTCAAAGTCGGGGCAAGTGCAGGTCGGGTGCTTGTCATGGTAATGCACTTCGTACTTTGGGTGACGCGGGTCGGTTAGTGACGGGACAATGTAAACATCGTCCCTTTTTGTCGATCCGGGCCAAGGCCGCGATTTGAAGGCCACGCTGTTTTCGGGCTTCAACGCCGCTTGTGATTCCATCGGTAATTTCGTTCGTGTTCATACCATTAATATAGCCAAACTATTCCACGTTGTCAAGAGAATTCCGTTTGACATTCCGGATTTTTATGGCTATATTTACGGCATGGCTAGACCACCAAAAGACCCGTCAGATCGAAAAACTGTCGATGTCCGCGTTCCAATGACTGAAGATCAAAAGAAACTCGTTGCTGAAGCGGCGGCAGCGGATCAAGCTGATGTAGCAGCTTGGGCGCGGCCTATCCTGCTAAACGCAGCAAAGGCGAGGACGGCAAAACGCCCTAAGCGGTCTGAGAATTAGCCTTTGACCGTAGTGCGATAAAAGCCGCTTCGCTCCGCTGACAGGCCGTTGCGTGAACAGGTAAATATAAACCAGCAACGGAGTCAACATCGGCTCTGGTTACGTTAATGAGACTTTTAATGTATGCGTCTTTGAGGTCAAAAGCGGAAAGAATCTCTCCTAAATTCATGGCTTGTTCTATATCATACGGTCAGTTAGGTACTGATTCCGGGCATTCAGAAATGACTTCTGGCAGTTCTCCAACCAGTTCCCCGGTTTCATCGAGTCGAACAATTTGCCAAGGATTCGGACCTTCTGTTAAAATCGCTCTGCGCAATTCGATTGCAGACATTTCGCTTACTTTCTTCATTGAACACCTGTAATTGTTTGGGAGAATCCACGGAAACACATAAACAAATCTTCGATAAAATATGCCGCGGCAATAGACAGAAACCCTTTGACCCGACGAAAAGCGATTCCGAAACTTTGGAGAACCAACTGCTGGGGTTGAGTCGGAAACGAGCCAACGAACTTATACATGAACACCAAGCAGCGCTTCGTGCTCAGAGTCGCCGTGCCGCTGCTGGACAAAAGATGCCGGAATTTTATTTCGACTATGTGGAATCCCCGAAGATAAATGCTTGGGCCTGTTTCAATCCGAACCCAAATGTCTGGTGCGGCTTCATCGGCATTTACACTGGGGCCGTAACACTCGTTTATGACGTGTTCTATCGAATGCTCGCACACCCTGAAATCTTCCCCACAATCGGGGATGCATCTGCCGAATCCGTGCGGCCCCCCTTTGCTACCGAGGGGATTTATAGCAGCTACGCAACGCTTCTGAAATCGCGTGCACGTTCGGAAAGAGCCATTGCAAACGTATTGCCGAAGGATGGGCGGCGTAGGACATACGCCGAAAGGCTGGCGCGCATCGCCTTGGATTTTTTCATTACTCACGAATTGTCGCACATCACTTACGGCCATTGCCAATATTCCACCGCGCGCGGCCTGTCGCTTCTGATGGAGCGTAGGAAAACTTCCCAGAAGCTCCCCCCATTGGTCAGTCAAGCTCTTGAGTTTCATGCCGATGCTTCGGCTGCTCTTGAAACTTGGAAACTTCATCTTGAAGGTCCGACCAATCAGCAGCGAATAATCCGTGGGACACTCGAAAATGGTGCTAGGCTTGTCGTGACAGAAGAATTGCTGATGTTCGATTGGGTCGTTGCGGTTTTCGTAATGTTTTGGATGTTGGGCCAGATAACCGACCCAAACGCTCTTTTGACCGAATCTCATCCGCCACCATCTGAACGAGTCATGGCCGCTATGGCCGATGTATACGGATGGTTGAAAAAAACGGCATCGCAGGAAAGACGAGATTGGTTTGACCAAGCCAGGTTGCGAGCATTTCGATCCGCGAGTGATGCGCTGAATACACTCACTACCGGGCAATTCCTTCCCAATTTGGATGCCTATTTGCGGTTGCACAATGACGGAGTGATTGTTGACCACTACAGGTCCGTAGAGGCGACCATGCAAAAAATCATTCCGGATGTAAAAAAGTTTGCGCATTGCGAGTTCAACTATCGGTTCCAAGTGACGGCCGACCTGCCGACCGAAGTGGGAGCTTTGTGAGTCGCGGTGCCGGGCGAATGCGGGCAAAAAGAAATTTGTGGATAGTCCCTGCCATTTTGACGTTTATGGGCAGATGAGTAGGTTTGTGGGAATCGACAGGTAAAAGGGCAAAGCCGTAAAGTACACACTTCCGGTGAACAATGCAGGACGACACAGCAATCGTGAAGCCGCAACAGCTTGAGGCGATCATGCGGGACACCGCCGCCCTTGGATTCGGCATTGCCTCCGAACCGCTCACGGGGGCGTTGCTGCGCACGCTGGCGGCGTCCAAGCCGCAAGGCCGGTTCCTCGAACTCGGCACAGGGACCGGCGTCGCAACCGCATGGCTTCTCGACGGGATGGATTCGGCATCCACCCTTCTGACGGTTGATTCGGACCCGGCTGTCGTTGCCATCGCCCGCGGGCACTTGGGGCATGATGCGAGAGTCCGCTTTCACGTTAGCGCCGGGGACGTGTTCCTCGCCTCGCTCGCCGGGAAGGGGACCTTCGATCTCATTTTTGCCGACACTTGGCCTGGAAAGTACGATCACCTTGAGGATGCCTTAGCGTTGCTCAAACGGGGCGGTCTTTACGTCATTGATGACATGCTACCCCAGCCGAGCTGGCCCGATGGACACGCCGCAAAGGTTCCCGCCTTGATTCGGCGATTGGAGGCTCACCCCGACCTCGTGCTGGCGAAGATGGGCTGGGCCACTGGCATCATCATCGCCGCGAAGCGTTAGGCATCCCCCGCCTGCGTTTGAGTTTCTCTTGCGGTTAGGCCTCCTTGCTGAACCGCACCAGCCGCGTGTCAACCGCGCCCTACCTTAAGAAATGCGGTTGGCAGAGCGGTTGAAAACGACCAGAGCTACATTCATGGACTGCCATTTCGCCATGGATTCATTAGCCGCCGTCGCCAGCGATGCACCATTTGATCACGGCCTAAACGGCCGGAGGCGAGTGCTTTCATCGCCATCACTGATTCTAGCTTCTAACGTTGTTGAGCCCGGTGTTGCGCGCTGGCTCGCGTTTCAAGACAAAATCGAATCCAGACCGACTGTAACCAGTTCTGGTTTATGCGGTTATGAATTAGCCATTTAGTTAGTAAACACTAATAAAATCTCCAAAACTGGGCTTTGCACACCGGGAGCGGTGTGCACAACAGAACGGCTTCCTGCACAACGGAAGGGGGCCGTTTTGACCCCCGCCGTTAATCCGCGACAATATCCAGTAATCGGGAACGGTGGGAGTAGCTAC
>JBEKHH010000072.1:0-20910 GCA_050012375.1 Tepidisphaeraceae bacterium | reverse complement strand
TGGCGAATCCGCCGCGCCGAACGCATCGGGATGCTGCGTTGCCTCGACGCCAGCGCCCAATGGTCAAACTTCTGGCTTCCGGCCGCCTGATCTACCCGGAAAATGAACTACACCCCCGGCTATCGGCCGTCTGCAAACAGGAAATCTATGTTGAGTCGGCAATCCTTGACGATTTCAGTCCATATCGCGGCGGGATGGGGCATGGCTATCCCGGCAAGCAAATGGTCATGGAGTTTTACCCGAACCGGCAGTACGCGAATAATCCGACAAATTGGTTTGTGCCGACTGCGGTTTGTCTGGCACAAATGGTCCGGTCGGCTGGGTTCCCAAATGTCGAGGCATGGAAGCTCACGGATAAGCCGCAAGAGTTGGCGCATTGCCGAGGATTCGTGAAAGGGCACAAATGAAAAAACGCCCAGAAAACCTATGTTATTTCAAACTGAACCATTACCGAATTTATTTCAAACTTGACCACTACCGCGACCTCTATTTCCTTGGCATTTCCGGATGGGGCGGTACCATGGTTGTTTACGAAATTAGGCCTTCGCACTAACTAAACTCCATTTCGAAGACAACGGCGAGGGAATATGCTTCCGCGGAAAAGAGCAGTGGCTCGCGAACGGCGCTTGGCGAGAAGGATTTTGCTAATTGCATCCTGCGGCGTTCTGACGGCCGGATCGGTGCTAGCCAACGCGGATACCACCGCGACTTGGTCAACGGAAACAAGCGGTGATTGGACCAACGCCACCCTATGGTCCACCTCGCCGGACTATCCGAATAACGGCTCCCCAGCCGGCATAAATTATCAAGCCGTCGTCAGCGCCGTCGGCGGAACCGCATATACCGCTACCCTTGATTCCGACGTGACCGTGGATGGCATTACCGTCGATTCTGCCGACGCCGAAATCGATCAAACTTCGGGAACCCTTCAAGCCGGAACGATCAACGTCAACAACGGCGCTTATCAGATGGACGGGGGAACAATCGCCAACACCACTCTGGATATATCCAATGGATCGTTCAACGTCACTACCGGCGTGTTCGACAACGTTACCGTCGCTGACGGCACGCTCTCCGTTGGCAGTGCCGGTGGTCTCAGCGGCGCGACATTGACCGTCCAGGACGGCCTTACAACCACGGGCAGCGGCACGATTGTGATGAATCCCGTCAGGGCCGGTTTAACAGTCCTCTTCGACGGTCCCAGCCAATCTATCGATTCAATCACCGTCCTGGGTTTGGCAGACAGCGGCAAGGGTTCGATTGATATAAGCGGGCCCGATTCCACCAGCCCAACCACCCTCACGCTAGGTGCTCACTCCTCGCTCAGCGGAACGCTCGCGATCGCAGACGGTACGCAAACGGGGGGCACCCTGATTAACAATGGCACAATCGATGCCGGCGCCAATGCATCATCCCCTTCCACGGCGCAGGACTACTCCCTGGACATCGATGTGACCAATTTCACCAATCATGGGATCGTCCAGGCCAATAGCCGTGGCCTTCTCTCGCTGAACTCCGCACACTGGATCAATCTCGGCCAATTCACGGCCTCCGATGGCAGCATGTTGGCATTGGGCGGCAGCTTCACCCCCGCGCAAATGGGGGTGATTTCACTCGATTCGACCAGCGCCGTGGCCATCAGCGGAACGCTCGACAACACCAACAACACCCTCGCCATGCCCAGCACCGGTTTTTTTCTCCTGGACGGGGGATCGATTATCGGCGGCACTCTTGACGCCAGTGCGGGTACTCCCACCGTCATCCAAGGAACACTGGACAACGTGCATATTGCCGACGGCGATCTGAATTTCACAAATCAAAACCCGGCGACCGGCGGGTTCACGGACGGTGATTTGGTCGTCGAAGGGAACCTGACGCTCGATGCTGGACATCAAATTAACATGACTTGTGGAGGCGATATTCAGCTCGCATTCGACGGCGGCAGCCGAACCGTTGATAACCTTGCTATTGAAGCCACTCCCAATGCAGCTGTCAGCTATCCTGGCCATGGCGAAATCGCGGTGGGCGGCCCCCATACTACTGGCCCGGTAACGCTCACCCTTGGTGCAAATTTCCTCTTGCATGGGTTCGTCTCGGTTGTTGATGGCTCAACATCTGGTTGCACCCTCATAAACAATGGGACGATCTCTTCGGACTATAACCCAGCTCCCGTTTTCGGCACGGGCAGTTCGGGGGGCGCAACCAACAGTTCCCTCATCACGGTCGATAGCTTCATCAACAACGGTACAGTCCAGGCCATCGATGGGGCTACCCTCACCATCAATTCGCCTACCTGGACCAATGCCGGCACGATTTCCGCAACCGCGGCTGGATGCGTCATATTGGGCGGCGCTTTCACGAATACGGGAACCGTCTCCACCGACTCCACCGGCTCTGTTGAGATTACCGGCACGCTCACCAATACAGGCGCCTCGTTTCCGACCCCGAGCGCCGGCACATTGAGTTTGAATGGCGGAACGATTATCGGCGGAACTATCAATGAGAGTTCCGGAAATCCTCTGCTCATCTTCAGTTCCAGCACTCTTAATGGTGTGCAGGTCTCCAACGGAGATGTGAATGTGAATGGCGAACTTACGGTCCAAAACGGCTTAACGCTCGACTCCGGACGCACACTCACCCTTGAAGCCGGTTCTGGTATTTCGGGGTCGTCTTATGAGTTTTATAGTTCGTCCCTCAATGTCGATGTGCCCACATTTACCATTCCAAACTTTATTATCGCTGGGCAGCAGCGGGGATTCGGGGAAACCAACACGATCAACATCGGCGGTCCGGATTCCGGCCCCGCTTCAACGCTAGTCGTAGGATCTGACGCAACTCTCAAAGGCGATCTTCAGATCAATAACGCAATCATTTATCCGCAAGGCAACCCGCTGTCTCTCCCGAATAATGGAATCCCAATCCAGGGCACTCTGATTAACAACGGAACGATCAATTCTGCTGGAAGTTCACTAACAATCAATGTCACCACCTTCACCAACAACGGGACGGTGGAAGCGGACTCCGGAAATGTCACGATCAATTCACCGAATTTCACGAACAATGGAACGATCACGGCTGTAAACGGCAGTCCAGGATCATTCCCTCCGATCGGCGGTAGTATCAACATTCAAACCAATCTGACCACCGCCGCCTTGGGAAGATTCAACCTCGACGCGACCTCCTCTCTCGTCATCGCCGGAACTCTGGACAACACCGGCAGCACCCTGGTGCTTCCGCCGTCAGGTATTGTCAATCTGGCCGGAACCATTACGGGCGGGACGGTGGATGAGACCACCGGGAATACGCTATACACCAGCGGCATCAGCACACTCGACGGCGTTTACATCGAGGGCGGGAACGTAATAGAAGGCGTGCCCGTTATTTTCACGATAGCGAGCTATAACACCATTAACATTGATCACGGCCTGGTTTTGGATCCTGGATTTCAAGTGGTCCTGAGCGCATCAACCGGGCCCAGCCTTGTCTTTGACGGTGCTGACCAAACCGTGAGCCAACTAGCGATCGATGGGACTGGCAACGAGGCATTCTTTCTCGGATTAAGCACCTATCCAACTTCTATCGACGTTGGCGGGCCGAATTCCATCAATTCGCCAACCCTGACGCTTGGCCCGGACGCCATCATTCACGGGGCCCTGAATATTAACGACGGGCAGAACGCTTCGCAGACCTTCAACAGCACACTCGTCAACAACGGCACGATCGATGCCGACCAAGGCGGCGGCAGCTTGATCGTCAGCGTAGCCAATTTCCTGAATTACGGCGCCCTCAAAGCGACCAACGGTGGTACTCTGCAAATCACCTCTCCCAATTTTGTCAACCACGGCGCCGTCGCGATGAATGGAGGAACGCTCTCCATCATTCAACCGGGGTCCAACAATACCGCAGGCACATTCGATGTCGGAGACGGCTCGCTCACCGGTTCGGGCACGATCGATTGCAACCTGACCCTCGATTCCGATCCCTCCACACTCGCGTTTCAGCTTCGCAGCGAAACGGATTATGACGTGCTTGACGTCGCCGGCGATGTCACCATCGCCGGGAATCTCCTGGTCACGCTGGCCAACGGATTTGAGCCGGCCTACGGCGATGTCTTTACCGTTCTGACGGTCGATCCGAGCGACTGGATGACCGGAGCATTCCTGGATGTCCCCGATGGTGAACGGCTCGAAACGGTCGATGGATCAGGTTCGTTCCTGGTAAATTACGGTTCCGGCAACGATGCCAATGATATCGTGCTGAGCGATTTTGAACCCGCCAATGTTCCCGAGCCGATTGCGGCAACCACGATGGGAGCCGCGTCAATCGGCCTCATGGCCCGCCGTAGAAAAACGGCAACCGTTCGGTCAACGGCATTCCTATGAGTAGGCGGCGGATAGCGAAGCGGGCGGTAAATAACCCGTGTCAGTATATGTGCCGGTTCCGTCTTGGCTTACAATAAGAACAGCAAAATTCCATCAAATGTTACACTTTTATCGCCGTCTCAAACTCTGCCGGCCTAGCATCTTCGATAACTGTTTGTCCGTAAAGGAGTTGCAATGTTGACATAAACTAGCAAACACTAATCAAACTTTGAAAAGTGTAACGTTCTGTAACCTTGTGTAACGTTTCGTTTCTGGCCCCAACTACCCGAGCGGCCCTATGCCCGCTTGTCCAAGCAGTTTCCCAGTGGTTGTCAGCGCCATGAGCATCCTTGTCAGCAAGGTGCAGGCCCGCGAATCTGAACCTGCTTCCTTTACGAAAACACCGCCATCGCCTTGGCGACATTTTCCGCGAGGCCGGTTTTGAGCGTTTCGACTTGCCGATCGTCCACACCGAGGCTCGACAGGACCGCCGGATCGATCTGCTGGCCCGCGGCCGTCAGGTTGAACCCCAGGCTACTTTGGCAGCACAGAACGTCGGCGACATACACGATGCCGACCAGCTTGCGATCCTCTTCGGCCACCCCGGTTGGATTGTGATGGTATCCCGCGACCTGCTGGTAATATGCAGGGAAGTGCCATTGCTGCGTCAGCGCTCGGCCCAGCGTCTGATGATCGATGCCCAGAATTTGCCGTTCGGTTTCGCAGAAATCGGCTCCGCCGGTCTTGGAGGCCGAACAGATTTGCCGCAGTTTTTCCGGCCAGAGCTGCAATTCAACCAGAATCCCCGCATCGTGGATGAGCCCAGCGACGAACGCCTCATCGGGAACGGGAATCCGCAGCATGCAGTACAACTGGCGAGCCGTGACGCCGACGCCGATGCAATGCGTCCACAGGTCGCGTGCGGTGAATCCTTCGCCAAGCTTGACGCCCCGAAACATCGGGCGGAGGCTGGCCGAGACGGCGATATTCTTGACCGCGTTCAAACCCAGAAGCACGGTTGCCCGCTCCACGCTGCCGACCCGTCCGGAAACGCCGTAGAACGCGCTGTTGATGACTTTCAGGATTCGCGCCGAGAGGGCCGGATCCGTTTCGATAATCTTGTGAAGTTTCCCGGCCGAGCTGCGCGGGTCTTCCACGGTCGCGATGATCTGCGCCGTCACTTCCGGAAGGGTTGCCAGCTCCGTCACACTCTTAATCATATCTAGTGCGATGACTTGCGGATCGGAGGCAGGAGCAGTCGGCATATTCGGAGATATCGATGGAAACCATGCGGCTCTTTAGGCCGTGAATTGGCGGGGTCGCAGTAGCTGATAATCTTCCGCAACAGGCGCTGATCGATCCTCAGCCCGGCCAGAACCGACGCGATTTTCTGCCCCGCGGCCGCCATACGGATTGACACATCGCCCGCGCCGTGGCCGGCCCTTGTTCAGAATTTACCGAGCGGCCGCGGCGATGGCGGATCACCGTTATGTCGCCAATGCGCGTTTGAAAGCGGCGGCAGGATCAGCACCGCATCCGCAAAGGTAATCGCCTTCTGATAGACAAGCAGTTTCTCAAACGCGAACGGCATTTGCTGGATCGTAACGGAAGAAAGTAGAGAGTAGAAAGGAGACCGCAGGAGAGGCCAAATCGGCTAATCGGCGCGACTTCCGCGTCGAATCCGCCTTTGTCTTTTCTACTTTCTCCTTACTACTCTCTCCTGCTCTATTTTTGGCCGCAAGCGGCCAAAAATCGGGGCGACAGGATTTGAACCTGCGGCCTTCTGGTCCCAAATCAGGTCCCGGACCGGCCCAAAATATGCGAGTTTGCCAGGGAAATCTGCCATTTTATGCCATTTTGAGTCTCAATTTACTGTCTCACGGAATCCCGCATTTTCCAGCCAAATCTCAGTATCTACAGAGATTATTTCTGTAGTGTACAGAAATAACTCCCGGCCGCGAGGGTAGGGGGGGTTGGCCGAATATCGGCAAACCGAGTGCGTGGCGAACCGCGGCAAGCGCTGGCATGTCGCCCCGTGCGGAAAGCTCAATCGCCTCGTCCTGCTCGGTGCCGATGTTCTGCCGGTCGGCAACGTTCCATTCATCGGCGGTCATCGGAGCCTGGTGATTCGCGATCAGGGTCGGGCTGCCATGGTCGTCGGACACCAGTATGATATAGTTCTTCCTCGCCAGCGGAATCTGTTTGATTCGGGCAAATATTTCTTTCGCAGTGTCCGTTCCGACCAAAACGTCTCGATCGCCGACGATCACCTGCACCAGGGTTCCCGCGGGAATCTTGCTAAGATCCTCCATGGGAAACAGGATTGATGATGCTCCCCTGAATTTATTACCCGGCGCCACACAGCAAATCGCGTCTGGCACCGGCAGGCCTTCTGTAGCCGCGAGCGCCGCCATGTTCGCGGCCATGACGCCGCCCATCGAATGCCCGACGATCGCCAAGTGATTCAGCTGCGGCTTGACATGCGAGCCGCGTTGCAATTCCGCCAAGGCTGACTTCTCCGCGGCGATCGCGTTGGGCGTAAACGTCGTCATCAATGTCCATGCGGTGACCTGATAGCGCGGATAACGTAAGTGCTCAACGCCTGTCGGCATCGAAGAGGAAATCACAACGCCGAATTTGGCGTTGACATCAAAAATCGCTTCGCGCTCAACGCCTGACGGCGTCGAAGGGGAATCACGCCGCCTCAGACGACTTCTTGGCAAGATTTGGGCGACCGGCTCACTCGCGTTAGACTACAAAGGCGGCAACAGGCGTCAGATCGGGCAAGGAAGAGTTCAAAAGCGTCGAAGATTTGGCGGCCGAAATGGCAACGGACTTAGACTGGGGGTGCGTTACCCAAAAGGTTGATGAAAAAAGGCTCTTTAGGGCAATTTGCACATGCGCCCTGCTCGTGGCTCGCCTGACCAAATCGAAGGGGGCAACTTACAGACTTTCTGACGAACTCGGAAAGGCTGCGGACAGCCGGGATGGCGAAGCAATTGGCAACTGGTCGATCGAGAACGTGAGATGGCGAGAAATAATGGTCGGAAGTGGAACGAAGCTTCCAGCAATCCAACAAATCATAGCAACGCTAGCGAAGCGATTTGAGCCGTTTTAGGAATTAAATTGAGTAGTGACACCCAGCAAATCGTAAATAAGGCATGGTCCTATGCCCACGTTCTGCGTGACGACGGCCTGTCCTACATGGCCTACACGGAGCAGATCACGTTCCTGCTCTTCCTGAAGATGGCCGATGAGTTGACCAAGCCGCCGTACAACCGCGCGCCGCTGGTGCCACCGAGCCTCGGCTGACCTTCTCGCCGGAACGAGGCGAAAGCAGAAGCAGACCGCCTTGCAGGAGAACGCCGAAGCCTTGGGCGAACTCACCCCGCTCTCAAGAAAGACGATCGGTGCCTTCGTTGATGAAGTGCAGCGGAAATGTCCGACGCTCGGGCCAGGTGATCTGGCCCGCACCGTGGAAATCCTCGCCACGATGGAGAACGCTCGGACTGGTCAAGACCTTCTGCGGGAGTTGGCCACCTGTTCGCCAGATGACATCGACGCCCTGTATCGCATCCTCCAGAAGTGGACCGCACGGGAAGCTGAGGTCGTGCTGAACGAACTGGAGTGGCGACTCAAGCTGCTCAAGCAATTGGAGGGCTTAGTCGGGAACCCGACCGTGGACGAACTCCACCAAATCCATCCGCTCTTCGACCGTGGGCTTTGGATTTTCGGCCCCGAGTACGATGGGGTTGAGTTCACGTCAAATCGCCAGATGGCAACGACTGTCCGCACTCTTCTCGGCGGGACGACGCAAGAACTGCCGAAGGAGCGCACCGACATCGTGGTCGTGCCGGATGGTTCGCTGTCTGTGCATTCACGAGATGCTTACGACGACGACGGCGAGGTTGACGGGATTGGCAAGGTGCTGATCGTGGAACTGAAGAAAGGCGGGTTCACCATCAGCGACAAGGAGATCAACCAAGCCAAACGGTACGCCAAGGAACTCCGCAAAGCCCACAGCATCAAGGCCAACACGGAGATCATCGCCTTCGTGTTGGGTAGTTCGTGCGGAGACGATGCCGATGCCGACGAAACAGCGGGTACGATCAAGATCAAGCCACGCCGCTACGACACGCTCATCAAACGGGCACACGCTCGAATGTTCAACTTGCAGCGACAGATCAAATCCTCGCCGTTTCTTGGCACGGTGGATGCGGACGTTGAGGAAGTTCTCGCTCGCCCTCGGCAGATGCCTATTGAACACGTCGTGAAGGGGAACGGGGATAATCGGAATGGGTTGAAGCCTTGAACCGGCGGAAATGACGTGAGCGATGCACACGCCGCACCGTTATCCTGACGGAGATGGATTGCCGCGACCGTAGAATCACCGAGTGTCCATGGTATGCATGGAAGCGAATAAGCGGCGGTCGTCCAGCCAAATGATATAATCGCTGTGAAATCCGCGGTGGCGGCGATCATTTATGTCAACCGTTCTAACCCAATCCGCAACGGGCCGACGGGCTTGCGCTCCCGAGTTGCTCTGTCCCGCGGGGGATTGGGAGGCGATGCGCGCCGCTGTGGCCAACGGCGCCGACGCGGTTTATTTCGGCTTGTCGGCGTTCAATGCGCGGCATCGGGCCGCCAACTTCACCATCGAGGAATTGCCCCAGGTCATCCAATATCTGCAAGCGCACAACGTGCGCGGCTACGTGGCCCTGAACGTTCTGATTTTCTCCGATGAATTGGCCGAGGTGGTCCGAAGCGTACGGGCCATCGCCGAGGCCGGCGCGGATGCGGTGATCGTGCAGGATTTGGGACTGGCGCGGATGGTTTCGCGGATGTGCCCGACTTTGGCCGTGCACGGATCGACGCAGATGACGTTGACCGAACCGTTGGGAATCGAGTTTGTCCAGCGGTTGGGCGTCAGCCGGGTGATCCTGCCGCGTGAGCTTTCGATGAACGAGATTCGCCGCATAGCCGATGCGACATCGATGCCGCTGGAGGTTTTCGTGCATGGGGCGCTTTGTGTGTCCTACAGCGGGCAATGCCTGACCAGCGAAGCCCTTGGCGGCCGCAGCGCCAATCGCGGCCAATGCGCGCAGGCCTGCCGGCTGCCCTATGAATTGGTCGTTGACGGCGCGGAGCGCGATCTGGGGGATCGCGATTATCTGCTCAGCCCCCAGGACCTGGCGGCTTTTGATCTCGTCGGCGAGTTGGCCGACGGCGGCATTTCCGGCTTGAAAATCGAGGGGCGGTTGAAAAGCGCGCAATATGTCGCGGCAACGACGCAGACGTACCGCTCCGCGGTTGATGCCTGGGCCGAGGGCCGCACCTTTTCGGCAACGCGCCAGCAGGAACTGGACCTGGCCCAGAGCTTTTCGCGCGGGTTCACACATGGCTTCTTAGACGGTGCCAACCATCAAGCGCTGGTGCACGCCCAGTTTCCCAAGAGCCGGGGAGTCGCGGCGGGCAAAGTGATCGCCAAAAATAACGGCGGCATCGTGGTACAGCTCAACCATCAGATGTCTCTCAAGCCCGGCGATGGAATCGTGTTTGACGAGGGCCATCCAGACCAGGATGAACAGGGAGGTCGCGTTACACGAGTAAAGCCGGATGGCCGCCGAAAGGAAATCGTGGAGATTTCCCTGTACTGCGGCGATGCAAACCTCCAGGCGATTTCCGTGGGAAGCACGGTTTGGAGAACCGACGATCCTGAAATTCGCCGGCGGCTGGAGCGATCGTATAGTCGGGATCGCGTTGCCTCCAGGCTGTCTCTTGCGGCAGATGTGAGCGCCCAGGAGGGCAGGCCACTGACAATCCATGTTACGGACATTGCCGGTCACCAGGCCGTCGTCGCGTGGGAACGGCCGCTGGAGCGGGCACAAAAGTTCCCGGCAAATCGCCGACTATTTCGCGAACAATTTGGCCGGCTGGGAAACACGCCGTTCGAGCTCGGCGAGGTCCGCGTCAATGGCGATGCCGGGACGGAATTTCCGCCGGTCATGATTCCCAAGAGCGTCTTGAACGACCTGCGGCGACAGGCAACCGATCAACTGCTGGAGCAGCGAGCCAGATCGCACCGCCATGCGACCGCTGAACCCAATGTTCTGGAAATCATGCGCGGCGAAGCCGCCTCCATGGCCGGGCCAGAGCCGCCACCGGTCCCCCAGTTGCATGTTCTGGTGCGCTCAATGGATCAATTGCAAGGGGCGCTTTCGTGGAGTCCGCCAAACGACGGCGCTAGGCGAGGGATGATTTACTGCGATTTTGAGGATATCCGGAAATATCCCGACGCGGTGAAGTTGGCGCGATCCGCCGGGGCGCCGATCGGGTTGGCGACCTTGCGCATCATCAAGCCGACGGAACAGGGCCTCCTGCGCGCGCTGGCCGCCGCCGAGCCGGATGCGATTCTGGTCCGCAATCTCGGGGGAATCAGTTTTGTCCGCGCCGAGCATCCAAACTTGGCGCTGGTGCTCGACTACGCCCTGAACATCGCCAACGAGTTGACGGCCGCCGTTTTGACGGCGCAGGGCGCGAGACGAATCACACCGAGCTACGATCTGAGCTGGAAGCAATTGGCGGTCATGCTTCAGCGATTTACGCCGGCTTGGTTTGAAGCGGTCGTGCATCAGCACATGCCGATGTTTCACATGGAGCATTGCGTTTTTGCGCACACGCTGTCGGACGGCAAGGACTACCGCGACTGCGGCCGGCCGTGCGATCAGCATCGCGTCGACCTGCGCGACCGTGCCGGCGTGGCTCATCCACTCATCGCCGACGTCGGCTGCCGAAACACCGTTTACAACGGAACCGCTCAATCCGGCGCGGAGTACATTCCGAGCATGCTGGAACTGGGCATTCGACATTTTCGAGTCGAGCTACTTCGTGAATCGGCGGATGATGCCGGTCCCCTGCTCGATCGTTATGCACGCGTTCTGTCAGGCGTCGAAGGTGGACGATCCACTTGGCGGCAATTGCAGGTTCTCAACCAGCTTGGTGTCACGCGGGGAACATTGGAATAGGCAACACGAGGGCTGAGACGTGTTGCCGAATAGGGCTTATCGGGCAACATGGGTACACCAGTGAGGAGATTATGGTCGGCGGTGCGTCAGCCGCTTCGCTGACGGAGTCTTCAACTCAAGCCGTCCGAGCGGTCTGAGTGCCGTCCAAGAGAATCCCAGTCACCCAGACCGCGTAACTTCTGAAGATGCAAATAATTAGGACGCGCCGTCTGAGCGTCTGAGGCATTTTCAATTTAAGAGTAAGAAGAGAATGTTATCTCAGGAAAACAATCTATCTTTATATGGAAAAGAAAGTCCGTTTTCACCCAGACCGCTCAGACGGCTTGGTCAGGTGCTACGCCTTCCGGGGATTTCAGGTGGTAACGGCAGCGGCGATGTCGTTGCGCCAAATTGTGTACCGGGGATTTGTCCATCGGCGTGAACGAAGCCAATGCTGGTAATGGCATAGTCAGGTTAAACCTATCCCCCTAAAAACCAGATGGCCCACGAAGTGACTCACGACGTCACCGCATGGGCCTTTCGTCGGCTTTCGGGGGGGCGCCGCCGTAGCGGCCAACCCGTGACGGGAAAATTCAACCGTTTTGTCGTAAAATAACAACCCTGCTTCAAATGGGTCACTTATACTGGGCCTGACGTATGAGCATCCGCGCGTCAGGGCATCATGGCCTGACGGCGTTCACGATCCGATCATCGAGGATGGACACGTGCAAAGGACGGGCAATGCGGAGGAATACAGCGTGGCGCTTCATGGCAGCAGTCATCGCCGCGGCGGCAACGATATGCGCCCGGGCGGAATCGGTTATCCCGGACAAGACGGTGGGCATCGAGTTTTCACACCCGGACCGCATTCGGTACGACAACCGCAGCCTCATCATTGATGGCAAGCCGGTCTTCATTTATTCGGGCGCGATGCACTACTTCCGCTGCCCGCGCGAGCTTTGGAAGGATCGCTTGCAGAAGCTGAAAGACGCCGGATTGAACTGCGTGGAAACGTACTTGGCGTGGAACCTGCATGAGCCCGAGGAGCCCGCAAACCCTAACGACTTTTCCAGGCTCCGCGACATGGAGCAGATCAGCGATTTCATTCAGACGGCAAGAGATCTGGGGCTGTACGTCATCATTCGTCCCGGCCCGTACATCTGTGGCGAGGTGGATCGTGGAGGTTTGCCCGGGTGGCTGATGAAATACCAGCCGGACGGATTGCGCCTCGGACGGTTTCTTCGTGGCAATTCCCCCGAAATGCTCGCGTGGGACCGGCACTGGCTCACCGCGGCCGCCAACGTCGTCGAGCCGCACCTGATCTCAAACGTGCCCAAGGGGTCCACCGGCGTGATTCTGTGGCAACTGGAGAACGAGTACGACTGGAACGGCGCCGGGATCACTTCAGACGTGCGCGCAGACGTCCTGCGTGCGCTTGCTCACGCGTCCCTGGACGGCGGCATCAATGGGCCCCTGTTTACCTGCGAAACGATGGACAAGGCGTTTCGCGAGGACCCGTTTCTTCGCGCGCACGTGTTTGACACGGTCAACAAGTACCCCAACTATGACATGACGCCGCTGGTCGAAGGTATCGAAACTCGTGCCCAATACCAGCCGGAGAAATTCCGCGCGGTGACCGAACTGCAGGGAGGATGGTTTTCTCAGGTTGGGGGCGCGCTCTCCGAAGGTCACAACGCGGCACAAATCAACCAGCTGACGCTGACCGCCATCGAACGTGGTTGCACATCGATCAACTATTACATGTTCTACGGCGGGTCCAACTTCGGCTGCAGTGCCGCCCGCACGATCACGCAGACCTATGACTACAACGCGCCCTTGCGCGAATGGGGTGGCGAGGGAGACCGCTATTTTGCCGTCAAGGCCATCGGCCGCATGCTCAAGGATCATGGCGATCAATTGATCCATTCCAATCCGGTCGCATTGACAATCGAAGGTGACCACAAGGACGTTAGCATCTATCTGCGGCGGTCGGATGATGGATCTCAGTTCTTCTTCGTGCGCAACTCGCAACAAAGCGAAGCACGATCAGCAACCGTGAAGGTGCTGCCGAAAGACGGGCTGGAACAAAGCCTGAGCTACGACCTGGGCGATTTCGGGGCGAAGGTGCTCTATGTCCCGCCTGGCGCAAGCGATTTGACCAGCGGCGAATGGCTGCCAAAACCCGTTGAGCGTCCTGTCGCCACACAATCCACGCCCGCAGCGGTACCGGTGCGCGTCGCTTCCATTGCCAGCGAAGAACCCGCGGACAATTGGCGGGATGTTCAGCCGGGGAAACATCTGGAGTCTGCCGGAATCTTCGACCAAAGGTACGTGCATTATCGCGTGAACTTCAGTCTCTCCGCCGACGATCTTGAATACCCGTTGGCACTGTTCATACGCTCGGATGGGGGTGGAGATTGCCTGACGGTGCGCATCAATGGAACCAAAACGCTCTGCTCAAAGGACGGATACATCGATCTGGACAAGCTCGCGAACGAGGGAAGTAACACGGCGGAGATCCTGTTCGAAAACCTGGGCTGTCCGAACTTTGGGCCCGTCATCGAACAGCATCAGGGGATCACACAAATCAGCCTTGTGCCTCAGGGGGCGCGAACGCGCGCCGTCGAGGGCTGGCGGATGAAGGTGGTGACGGGCAACCCGGCGAATTTGCCGGAAGTTCGGGCGAATTTCGACGATCATGACTGGCAAGCGGTCCGTCTGACCGAGCCGGCCGCCAACACGCCCGCGGGGATGAGGGCTGTCTATCGCGCGACGCTGCGGATTTCAAAAGAGCGACTCGCGGCAGGAGTTGCGCTCGCGTTCGGAACGATTGATGACAGTGGAACGCTCTATGTCAATGGGCGGAAGGCGGGTAGCGCCGACGACTGGTCGCATCCCTGGTCGTTTGACATCACCCAGTACCTGCATGAGGGAAACAACAGCATCGCACTGCTGGTACAAAACGATTACGGCGATGGAGGGCTGTACAAAGGCTGCGACATCGAGCCCGTCGGGCGTACACTGGGCAATCTGCAGGTTTCGCCTGCCACGAGCGTGACCGGGGGCGCGATCGGCGCTGATCAGCATCGGCGCTTGCTCGTCCATTACACGATGGAATTCCAGCTTCCGCGCATGTCTTCGACGGTGTCGGTGCCTTGGAAGCTTCACCTGGACGCCGACGCCAACGCCTTTGTGACGCTGAACGGCCATCTGCTGGGACGTTATTGGGCAGTGGGACCGCAGCGGGATATCTGGCTGCCGGAATGCTGGCTGAACTTCGGACCGAACGAGATGAACGTCGTCGAACTGCAGGGCCGGCCGACGGCCGATGCGCCGGTCGGCAAGATCATCAAACTCGCCGAGGTGCGGCCTTATGTGCAATCCACCAACGCGGCAAGCAGTGCACCATGAAGACAGCCGATGCGTAGTATCCGGAACATTTTGCGTAGCTTGGTCGAGAGGGAACCTATGAGTGTGTCATCCAATAGATCGGCGCTTGTTATGATTCTGTCGCTCGGTCTCTCTTCTGCATTTGCATTTCCGCAGAACATCTGCCTTTCTCCGCAGGATTCGCTGGAGACAGTGGTGGCCAAGGCCGTGGACGTCCGGCCGACGCCTGGGCAGATTGCATGGCAGCGCGACGAGATCTCCGCATTCATCCATTTTGGCATGAATACCTTCACCGACCGTGAATGGGGCGATGGAAAAGAGGATCCCAAGCTGTTCAATCCAACGGATCTCGATGCCCGCCAGTGGGTGGCAGCGGCCAAAGCCGCCGGCATCACGCGGATGATCCTCACCGCCAAGCATCACGATGGCTTCTGCCTCTGGCCCAGCAAGTACACCGAGCATTGTGTCAGGAACAGCTCCTGGAAGAACGGCCATGGCGACGTCGTGGGGGAGTTTGTCGAGGCCTGCCGCGCCGAAGGGATGCATTACGGCATCTACATCTCGCCTTGGGATCGGCATGAAAAGACCTATGGCGATTCGCCCAGGTACAACCAGCACTTCCTGGACCAGCTCCGAGAAGTTCTGACAAACTATCCAGGAATCGAAGAGGTCTGGTTTGACGGCGCCTGCGCCGAAGGTCCCAACGGAAAACGACAGGAATATGACTGGCGTGCATACTGGAAGCTGATTCGCGAGCTTGCGCCCAACGCATGCATCACAGTCCGCGGGCCCGATGTCCGCTGGTGCGGCAACGAAGCCGGGCATACGCGCAAGAGCGAATGGAGCGTTATCCCTATGCCCGGCGATGACCAGCCGTGGGAAATCTCCGACAAGACGCTCTCGGGCTTCATCCGCGACATCTACGGCGACGACCTTGGAAGCCGCGACGCGCTGATGCGCAGCCGCCCGGACCACCCGGTTCTCACCTGGTATCCGAGCCAGGTGAATATCTCAATCCGTCCGGGATGGTTCTACCACAAGAGCGAAGATGCCCGGGTCCGCTCGCTGGAGGAACTGCTGACGATCTACTACGGCTCAGTTGGCGGCAACGGCCAATTCCTGTTGAATGTCCCGCCAGACCGGCGTGGCCTGTTCCATGAGAATGATGTCGCACGCCTGAAGGAGTTTGGCGACGTTCTCAAGGCGACCTTTGCTCAGAACCTCGCGACCGGCGCCAAGCTGAGCGCGGAGGTGGCTGACGGCAAATCCGTCGGCGATCTTGCCGCGTTGCTGGATGGGAATCCCGATACGTTCTGGACCACGACGGACGAACCGACCTGGGTCACGGTCACCGCGGAACTTCCCGCTCCGGTGCGTGCCAACTGCCTGATGCTCCAGGAGCACATCGCCTCGGGGCAGCGGGTGGAGGCGTTCGAAGTGGACGTGTTCGAAGACGGCCAGTGGCATCCCGCCGCCAGCGGCACCATCATCGGTTACAAGCGTCTGGTGCGCTTTGCGGATGCGACCGTCTCCAAGCTCCGCATTCGCTTCACGCAGTTCCGCGTCCGGCCGACGCTCGCCAGCATGGGGCTCTTTTTTGCGCCAGCAGTACTCTCTGCCCCGAATATCACCCGCGATGCCAACGGCACGGTGACATTCAAGTTTCCGGAAGGCACCTGCGCGCGGTACACGCTGGATGGGTCAAACCCAACGAGCAGTTCGCTTCTCTACACGGATCCGATTCCGATGCCCAGCGGTGGCCTGATCGTTGCCCAGACATTCCCGCTGACTTCGGGTGCGCATGTCGTTGGAGCAGGGGCCACGACCGTGCGCGTGGAGTTTGGCCTCGCCAAGGCGAAGTGGAAGATCCTTGAGTGCGATTCACAAGATGGCCTCGAAGGAGAGGCACGCAAGGCGATTGATGACGATCCGAGCACTTTCTGGCACTCACGGTATCGCGACAAGGTCGATCCGATGCCCCATCATATTTCGGTGGATCTGGGTGAAACGGTGACGATCCGCGGGTTCACCTACACCCCGCGTCAGGACCAGTGGGATGGCGGGATCATCACCCGGGCTCGATTTGAGGTCAGCCAGGACGGAAAGAACTGGACCACCGCGGCAGACAATGTGGATTTCGACAATATCGTCAACAGCCGGCAGCAGCAGGTCGTGAGACTGCCGGCGACCATGACTGCACGCTACTTCCGGCTGACGGCGCTCCGAACCGTGAATGACAACAATCTTGCGTCGGCGGCCGAAGTGTCGGTGCTTGTGAAATAGCAGCGGTCACGACGGATCATCAGCATGTGAAGCTCGTCTTGCTGGAATTTCTTCGCAATGTCCGCGCCGCAAATTCCGCGGCTGTCAGCGCTCTCCGCTCAATGGACCATGAAAGCGCATCGGATGTTTTCAAAGGGAATTCCCGCTTGAAATCCATTTACGGCACTGATGGTGCTGATGAGTCGTATTAGAACCTGCCCTGGAAGGATTGTGAGCGGTGGGCAGACTGCACCTTTACGCCGACGGAGCGGCTTCCTCCGCTTCCATTGATCTTGGTCTGACGCTACAGGTGAACTGAAAATGCTCAAAGCCCCCGCTCACGGCTTGTAGATCGGATCCCGGTCCTGCGGAAACACCGTTGGCGCCGGATCGGAACCCCCGACCGGTTTGACGATCACGTCATCAAACATCGCCGTCGTGCGATCGTTTCCCTCGCCGCCCGTGATCAGCCCCGCAACACCGCGGCTGAATCGGGAATCTTCGGCCCGGACCGCCTCAACCCCATCGACAAGGCCGACGATGCTCGAGCCCCTGAATCGAAGTTCAACCTTGTGCCACCGATTCCATCTCCAATGTGGCGCTGACCCAAGCGCAACCTCCCGTTCTCGCGATCCGCGGATTCGCTGATCGGCTGCGTACAACGCGCACCCGCCGTCGGCATACAGTCGCATATAATAACCATCCGGGTCTCCATCCCACCCATTGCCTGTGTTCCCCACGCGGCCCATCACTCCCGCCCAGTCGCCGCTGTCCAGAAAAATGTCGGCGCTGACCTCATAATCACTCCAGTCTGCGTCGCCGAAAATCGTGTACGGCTTCCACTCCGGCGCCCAGCTCTGCGCCTTTTCACTCAGCACCTGGCGCAGGCACTTTCTCTTCCCATCCGGACGCTCGGAGATTTCGAAGACTCCACAAATATCCGCTGTGTAATGCGGCAGATATCCCCACTCCGCCGGTTCCGAATACTCATCGAAATTCTCACGATAGGGAAACGGAAATGGCTTGGACGCGGGAAGATCCTCAAACGAGCCCTTCTGTTGGCCCGTTGTTGTCGATATCGAATAAATCGATTCCGGCGCGAGCACGATCGAGAACTCGCCCTTTGCCGGCACGATGTCCGCGTGCCGCACAAATTGCTCCTGTTGGTTCGTGCACCACACGCAGAGCGCATGCGGCGACAGCGCGCCCGACACGTCGAATGTCACTTTCTGCGCGCCATCCGCGCCGTGCGTCTCGGCCACGATGCTGTAGTCCCTTTGCGGCGATTTAAGCGTGACGAACGTTCCGCCCCCCGCCAGATGCCCGCACGCGCCGTTGAGATACTCCCACCCAATTCCGGAAAACTGCCCGTAATGCGCATAACTCCACAGAATCGGCTTGATCCGAAAGTGCCCGCTCCACGGAGAATCCGCCATCATGGTCGCCGGCTGTTCCGCGTACGGCTCCACGCCGTACATCGACCCAACAAGATACCAGTTCACAATTTTCGTCACGCCACTCGAGATATAGTTTTCGTTGAACTGATGCACTGCTCCAATCGCGCAATCAAAATCATCCCCATAGTTATGCTCCGCATCCGAATAAATGTGCTCCTCCGTATTCCAGATCGGCTTCCCCAGCCGGTCGGCCAACTCCTTCACCTCCACCGGCGTCGGCACCGACGACATCGTGTGATTGCTGATGATGTCCACTGAATCCCGCAGTTCCGCATCCGTCGCCAGGTCATCGCACCAATCCCATTTCCGCGGCCCATTCCCATCAAACGCGTGAATCTTCACCCCGCCCAATCCATTCGCGTTCAACGTCCGCCGAAACATCTTCAAGAACGGCTCCACCGACCCGCGCTCGTTTCGGCATCCAATCGCATCCAGATCAAGCCCGTACGTGCTCTTTAATCCTTTGATCCACGACACGTAATAATCGCACATGTCCTGGCTCCAGAACTGGCCATTGCCAACCCACCCCGGACAACTCCACGCACAAGCATCCAGCGATAGACCAGGATTCCGCTTCTTCGCCTCCCGCATCAGCCACCATTCGTATCCCCTCCCAAAATTGACATCACCGCGCGCATGCTCATGGCTAGGCTCCGTTCCCTGTGTCGAGTTCCCATCCCCGGGCACCTCCACATACAACGTCGACATCGATGCCCCAAACTTAGGCTTGAACAGCATATCCAAAACCTCACTCCTCTGCGGCTCCGGATAATCCTTAAGAAGAACAGTAGTCGCCCCACCCCCGCTCACCGCCCCAATCCCATCGAACCGCTTCCCACCCGCCCCCCCATCCATCCGAACCACTTGATCCCCCGACGCAAGCGCACACGCCCAACACGAAACTCCTAATATCCCGGCCAGGATTACCCGAAACCGCCCATACCCCATTCCATCACCTCGACCCGCGCCAAACCATTCAGCAAGCGGTTTCCGAACGATAATCTGAACATCAAACCCCGTCAAACACAATGCCAACCCCGGACAGGCATAACCCGGTTAGCCAGTCCGCTCGCGGAGCGTTTTGGCCCCCGCGCCCGCTAAGCGTTGCGGTAATTCAAGACCAGAATTCCAGGCCCTCAGTTTCAGGCACCAATCTTAAATCTCGTTTGATCGCACGAAGATTCTCTAAGCGTCTGCTGCTGCACAAGCCGTGAGACCAGCCCGTAAAATGCAGCCGCCCTTCCGCGTCACGTGGGAAAAATCCGCCGTTCATTTCAAGCTCCAAAAAATAACTTTTCAAAAAATTTCCGGATTTCCAAAAAATAGGGTGAGCAATAAACCTATCCCGACGACGCGGAATTGCGCAACTTCCACCGGTCGGGCAACCACCGCTCAACCTGGCTAATCGGCGTCGCAGGGAAGTTCACGAGCAATTGCGTCAGGTAACGCTGGCGATCGATTTCGTGCCGGCGGCAGGTGCTGGTCAGGCTGGAAAGGATCGCCGCAAAACTGGATGTTCGCCGGGCACGACGAATCCGCCCAGGGCCACGCGATCCTGTGGTCGCTGATCGCCAGCGCCCAGCGTCACGAGATCGACGTGGAGTTGTACCGGCGCAGCGTGCTGGCCCACTTGCCAGGTCTGCCGCCGGATGAATTGCCAAACTATTTGCCGGACGTGTGGAAACGCGATCTGATGGCCGAGCAGCAGGCGAAGCTGAGCGCCCATCACGCCACTTTGGCGCGAGGCATTGTCAAATAAAGAGCGAGGTTGGTGGAGCGGTTACCAGGCCATTGATGCCTTGTTTGATGGGATGCTATCGTGGCCAATGGAGGCGTAATGGTTTATGACCGCCTTTCCATGCCCTCATGCTGCTTGATTTCGCCGCTGGGCGTCGAGTTGCGCGTTGTCTCGATTTGATAATTAAATGTCGCGTTTTTGGACTGGGCATTTGGGTTGAATTTGACGGCTTTCGGGTCGGGCCGCCTTCATTGGCTTGGGAGGATCACTTCGAAGTGCGTTCAAAAGTATTTGGCAAACAAGTGGTTATGTGAGAGAATTGAGGGAATGGCTGCTATTGATTTGCCATAAAAAAAATGGGCGGCCGCTCTATTTTATGTTGATTTTGATAGTTCTTTTGGTAGATTTGATAGCGTTGCGTAAGTGTCTACGCGTGCCAACAAAGAATTCTGCCTGTCTTGGCGTTGGCACATGGGATGGGTCATATCAATTCACCGGAGAGCGGAGGCTGGTCATGTTAAATAATCGTCGGATTGCAACGGTAGCGGGTTTGACGGCAGCGGTGGGGATTTTTTCTTCTACCCCTGCTCATGGATCGGTGGTCATCGGTACTTGGACGAGTGACACCAGCGACCAATGGATCGACTGGAGTAGCCAGTCCGGCTATTCCGGCGGTGCAACCAGTTTGCCTACGCCGA
>JBEKHH010000071.1:0-21462 GCA_050012375.1 Tepidisphaeraceae bacterium | reverse complement strand
ATCGCTCCTCAACGGGTCGAAATTTAACCCGCTTCGTCGCTCTTCCTTGCATCCGACCCCTTGGAACGCAACGCGGACGCTACGGGCGGATGCAAAACGCTCTATACGGTTTCAACGCTCTTGCGGCGATCCGGATTGTTGCAAGATCGAGCGCACTATTCGGACAATCACGATTTCTTCATCGGTTGGGATGATTCGAATCGTGATGCGGCTTTCGTCGGCGGAAATGACGTCGCATCCGCGGGCATTCCTGGTCGCATCAAGTTTCAGGCCCAGAAAATCCAAGCCTTCACAGATCCCCGCGCGCACTTCCGGCGCGTGTTCTCCGATGCCGCCGGCGAAGACGATTGTGTCCAAGCCGCCGAGAGTTGCCGTCAGGGCACAGAGATGTTTTTTGGCTTGGTAGCAGAACAACTCGACGGCCTCGGCAGCGCGAGGATCGGCGGCGCGCGCGGCAAGAAGATCGCGCATGTCGGAACTGGTCTCCGAGACGCCCAGCAGTCCGCACTGTCGGGAGATGAACTTGTCCATGGCTTCGGTGGAGAGCTTTTGTTCTGTCATAAGATAGACCAACAGCCCTGGGTCCAGATCGCCGGGTCGGGTCCCCATGACCAATCCGGATGTTGGGGTGAAAGCCATGGTGGTATCGATCGGCTTGCCGCCACGCACCGCGGCCATGCTGGCGCCTGATCCGAGATGAGCGAGGATGATGCGGCCGTTGGCAACCTCGGGGCCGGCCAGGGTGGTGAGTTGGCTCATCAGGTAGGTGTAAGACAGGCCGTGGAAGCCGAAGCGTCGCACACCGGCGTCATGGTAGCGGCGGGGGATGGGAAGCAGTTGGGCAACGAGCGGGAGGTTTCGGTGAAAGGCGGTGTCGAAGCAAGCGATCTGGGGAATGGCGGGAAATGCCTGGCGAAAACCTTCGACCAGGGCGATTTCGCGCGGGAGGTGCGCGAGATCGAGCGGCTGGTTTCGGCGAAGCTCGGCAATCAACTCCGCGGTCACGAGTTGGTTGTCGAGCAGATGCACGCCACCATGGACGATGCGATGTCCTATGGCACCGATGGCTGATGTGCCAAGTCGCTGGCGCAGGTAATCCAGGATGGTTTGAACGCCGGCATGGAACGTCGCGGCAACAACAGGCCGCGTTTCGGGTTCTGAAACATTGTCTCGTGTAGCCGTCAGGCGGGCGGCTGGCGTTCCGATGCGCTGGACCTGCCCGCTGAACAATCGCTTGGGAGGTGAAGCGGAGGAAAAGACGGCGAATTTGATGCTGGACGATCCGCCATTGACCGTGAGGATCAGCGGCCCTTTCTCGGCCACGGTTTCCGACGGTTTTTCGGGAGTTGGTTCAGGGGTCTGCATCATTTCAATATTTCAACCATTCTTGTCGAGCGGGCGAAGGTCGTTCCACAATATAGGGCTTCGATCCCGGCTTCGAGGGCGCCGGCTCGGTTTCGGATTTATTTGGCGTCGTTCGCATAGGGAAGTTCCTGGCTGGCACCGGCACGGTCATTCAGGCGGCCGGTCCGGCGGCTTTGAACGCAAAGGCAAAGAACGCGGCCACGCCGAGAAAGGCGAACGCCACGAGATAGTTCCACGCGAGTCTCTCCTTGAGAAACGTGATGGCGAAGGCGATGAAGACGAGGATCGTGACGACCTCTTGAATGATCTTAAGCTGGAATCCCGAAAACTGGCCATAACCGAGGCGATTCGCCGGCACCGCCAGGCAGTATTCGAGCAGGGCGATTGCCCAGGAGACCAGGATCGCTTTCCAGAGCGGCCAGTTGTGGCCGTATTTCAAGTGCCCATACCAAGCGAAGGTCATGAAGACGTTCGACAAAGTCAGCAGAACGATGGTGATCATCGGGTTGGAACTCCTTGGGTTGGATTCAGAAATCGTTGATCGCGCGTCTCGGGCATAAACCAGTAGAGGATGCCGAAAGCGGCCGCCGCGACCGCGGCAAGGAACAGAAAGCCCGCGTTGAAACTAAAGTGGTGGACGATGGAGCCTGCGATGACCTGGCTGAGCGAAGCGCCAATGCCGACCGCCGTGCTGATGGCCCCGAGGGTGAGATTGAAGCGGCCCGAGCCTTGCGTGAGGTCGGCGATCACGAGGACGGAGACGACGCCGAATATCCCCCCGGCAAAACCATCCAGGACCTCGATTGCGACCAGCGCGACGGCTTTGGTGGTGAGGGTATAGAGAATGCCGCGAAGGGGCATCGCTCCGAACGCGAGGAGCAGCAGCGGCTTTCTACCCCATGACCCCGCTCTGTGTCCCGACCAGGGAGCGACCAATGCGGTGAGGAGCTGCGCGGTCACCACACACGCCGACATGAACATCATCGAGTTGCGGCCGTGCCCCTTGGACAGCATCTCGCCGAGGAGCGGCAGCATCGCAGCATTGGCGAAGTGAAACATCACCGCGCAGACGAGGAAGATGAGCAGCGGCCGATCCTGGAGCAATGCGCGTGCGCCGGCAGGTTTGGCACCCGTTTCGCCTTTGCTCCCGCCCCGCGCCAACTCGTAATCGATCTCATTGGGGCGGATGAAGAGAAGGGCGAGGAGGGTGGGGATCGCACAGACGAGGACGAAGAAAAAGATGCTGCGATTGGAGATGAAATGACCAAGCAGGCCCACCGACACGGCGGCGACGACGGTGCCGGTCGAGCTGAAAGCCAGGTTACGTCCCTGTCGGCGATCGAACAACCGGCGTCCGACGATGCCGAGTGAAACGGCACAGATGGCCGGACCGAAGATGCTCGACATGCCGCCGATCAAGACCTGGGCCGACATCACGGACCAGAATGTTGGTATCAGCGAGATGAGCAAGGCACCCACGGCCAGCGCGACGATCCCCGCGGCGATCAAGGCGCGTTTGGATCGGAGGCGGTCGACCAGGGCGCCCGACGGCATCTGGGTGAGGATTCCGGCGATTCCGCCAACGGTGAGCGCAATGCCCACCCGCTGCTCGTTCCACCCATATCCCGCCAGGTAGATCGCCAGGAATGGTCCGACGCCCGCCTGGACATTGGCCAGAAAAAAATTCAACCCGTCCAGACCACGGAGCGTTCGGGCGGAAGGCGTTTTGGCGTCCCCTTCATTCGATGCGTCCAGGTTCCTTCCGCCAACCGGTGGACTGGCCACGGGTATCCCTGTCACCACGCTCATGCCTTTTCCATCGCGGCGTTGTATTCACCACGGCGCGCAGCCTGGTTGCACCTGGCCCGGTGAAGCAGGGCCTGCTGGGCAGCCTTCACATTCGCGTCGTGGCCCGACCAGATTTCCAACGCCGGGTACTGGATCGCACGCGAAAATGAGAAAGTTAAGGGCCAAGGCAGCCGAGACTTGAATCTAACATTCATGGCATTCAAACGGGCCGAGGCCAGTTCACCGGACTGGCCGCCCGACAAGAACGCAATCCCCGGAACGGCGGCGGGGACGGCTCGCAAGAGACACCTCACCGTGGCGTCGGCCACCTCGTCCACTGCGTCTTGCTTGGGGCAGGTCAATCCCGGCAGCACCATGTTGGGTTTGAGGATCATGCCTTCCAGCGCCACCCGTTGTGTGTGAAGCTGGCTGAAAACCGTCCGCAGGACTTGGTCCGTTGCCTGGCAGCAACGATCCAGGGTATGGGCGCCGTCCATGAGCACTTCCGGCTCGACGATCGGAACCAGTCCCGCCTCCTGGCAGATCGCGGCGTAGCGGGCGAGCGCGTGTGCGTTGGCCTCGATGCAACCGGGAGTGGGAATGCCGGCGTCGATGGCAATCACGGCCCGCCACTTGGCGAATCGGGCGCCCAGGCGAGAATATTCCCGGAGGCGGGCAACCAATCCATCCAAACCTTCCGTAACCTTCTCGCCTGGAAAACCGGGCATGTCCTTGGCGCCGGCGTCAACTTTGATGCCGGGAATGATTCGGGCATCGGTGATGACTTTAACAAAGGGAGTGCCATCTTTTTTATGCTGGCGGATCGTCTCGTCGTAGAGGATCACGCCACTAATGCACTCGCCGAGAGCGGGCGTGGTCAGAATCAATTCGCGATAGGCGCGGCGGGCCTCCTCGGTCTGGGGAATGCCATGCGCGGCAAATCGTTTGTTGCAGGTTGGATTGCTTTCATCCATCGCCAGCAGGCCCTTGTCGCCGGCGACCAGCGCCTGCGCGGTTTCAATGACGTTTTGAGTAATCATCTGGGGTTGCTCCACTTCCAGTTGCGGATTTCCGGCATGTCCTGGCCGTATCGGCGGATGTATTCCCGGTGCTCGATCAGCTTGTCCTCAAGCTGTTGCTTGAGGTAGACGCCTTTGTCGCCGGTCTGCGGCAGGCGGTCGATGGTGTCCATCACGAGATGAAAGCGGTCCAGTTCGTTCAACACCGTCATGTCGAAGGGCGTGGTGATGGTGCCCTCTTCCTTGTAGCCGCGGACGTGGATGTTGTCGTGGTTGGTTCGGCGGTAGGTCAGGCGGTGGATCAACCACGGGTAGGCATGAAAGGCGAAGATGACGTGCTTATCCTTGGTGAAGAGTTCGTCGAAATCCGTATCGCTCAATCCGTGCGGGTGCTCGGAATACGGTTGCAGCTTCATGAGGTCCACTACGTTGACTACGCGGATTTTCAGGTCGGGCAGATGCTGGCGGAGAATGGAGACGGCGGCGAGCGTCTCCAACGTGGGCACGTCGCCGCAGCAGGCCATCACCACGTCGGGGGCGGCGTCCTGATCGTTGCTGGCCCACGACCAGATGCCGATGCCCTTGGCGCAGTGCTTGAGGGCGGCATCCATGGTCAGCCACTGCGGGGCCGGATGTTTGCCCGCGACCACGACGTTGACGTAATGGCGGCTGCGCAGGCAGTGGTCCATCACCGACAACAGGCAGTTGGCATCGGGCGGAAGGTAAACGCGCACGATCTCGGCTTTTTTGTTCACGATGTGGTCGATGAAACCGGGATCCTGGTGCGTGAAGCCGTTGTGATCCTGACGCCAGACATGCGAGGCCAGCAGGTAGTTTAACGAGGCGATCTTTCGCCGCCACGGCAGGCCCGACGTGACCTTCAACCATTTGGCGTGCTGGTTGAACATCGAATCGACGATGTGGATGAAGGCCTCGTAGCAATTGAACAGTCCATGGCGCCCGGTGAGCAGATAACCCTCGAGCCAACCTTCGCATTGGTGCTCGCTGAGCATTTCCATCACGCGTCCGGCGGGGGAGAGAAATTCGTCGTTGGGCAGAGTCCTGGCGTCCCATTGGCGCTGGGTCACCTCAAAAAGGGCCTCCAGGCCGTTGGAAAGGGTTTCATCGGGGCCAAAGACCCGGAAATTCCGCTGCTCGTTGTTGAGCTTGGCCACATCGCGCAGGAAACGCCCGAACACATGTGTATCGCCGATGCCGGGCGCCCCCGGCGAAGGCACGTCTTGGGCATAGTCGCGGAAATCCGGCAGGCGCAGGTCGCGGAGCAGAATGCCGCCGTTGGCGTGGGGGTTGGCGCCCATGCGCCGCTGGCCCTTGGGCGCAAGTTCGGCCAGTTCCGGTTTCAGGCGGCCCTGTTCATCGAAGAGTTCCGCCGGCCGATAGCTCCTCAGCCAGTCTTCCAGCAGCTTGAGGTGTTCGGGATGCGTGGCCGGGTCGGAAAGCGGCACCTGGTGCGCACGGAAGGTTCCCTCAACTTGAAGACCATCGACGATCTTCGGCCCCGTCCAGCCCTTGGGTGAATTGAGGACGATCATCGGCCAGCGCGGGCGCACCAAGTTGCCGTGGACGCGCGCGTCCTGCTGGATTTTTTTGATCTGCTCAATCGCGGTGTCGAGCGTGGCGGCCATGGCCTTGTGCATCAGCTCGGGCTCGTGACCCTCGACGAAGTAGGGCGTCCACCCGTAGCCGCGGAGCAACTGTTCCAGTTCTTCATGCTCGATGCGCGCCAGGATGGTCGGGTTGGAAATCTTGTAGCCGTTGAGATGCAGGATCGGCAGCACCGCGCCGTCGGTGGCGGGATTGAGAAACTTGTTGGAATGCCAGGCCGTGGCCAGCGGTCCGGTTTCCGCCTCGCCGTCGCCGACGACGCAGGCGACGATGAGATCAGGATTGTCGAACACGGCCCCAAAGGAATGGCTGAGCGAATAGCCCAGCTCGCCGCCCTCGTGGATTGAGCCGGGGCACTCCGGCGATGCGTGGCTGGGAATTCCGCCGGGAAACGAAAACTGAATAAAGAGCTTGCGAAGCCCGGCCTCATCGCGACTGATTTCGGGATAGATCTCGCTGTAGGTGCCTTCAAGATAGGTGTTGCCGACAACGGCCGGGCCGCCATGGCCGGGGCCGGAGACGTAAATCATATCGAGGTCGTATTTCTTTATCACCCGGTTCAGGTGCGCGTAAATGAAGTTCTGCCCGGGGGTGGTGCCCCAGTGTCCCAGCAGCATGTGCTTCACATCCGCCAGCGTCAGCGGCCGCTTCAGCAGCGGATTATCGTAAAGGTATATCTGCCCGACGGACAGATAATTGGCGGCACGCCAATAGGCGTCGATCTTGCGGAGCAGCGGATCGCTGGCGTCGAGCGGTTTCAGCCCGTTGCCGTGAGGTTGGAGGTCGTGTTCCCTTAGGTCGATTCCCATGGTTTGTTCCTGTAGGTTGATTCGATTCCCGGTAATCTATGCGATCTTTAGGCGACTGAATACGGAGACCTTCACCAAATCCAGGACAAAGGCGAATGCGATTGCGCCGGCAAGCACGCTGCTTAACACCCAAAGCGGCAGGGACATCATGAGCCAGCCGCGCTCGGCCAGTGCCGAAGCGATCAGCAGATCGGCGACGGACGATAAGACGAGCCAGCGGCTGGGACGGGGTAACGACCAAATTCGCCGACGGGCGCGCACGGCATAGGTGGTTGCCTGATTTCCGCATACCAAGACGAAGAACGCCAACGTCTGCAACGTTGCGATGCCCAGCCCTAAGCGGAAGTGGCCGAGTGCCAGAACGCCGATGCAGAACGCCAGTTCGGAAACGCCCATAAAGATGCCCGCGATGGTGAGGTTGCCGATGCGCCAGCTATTTGGCAGTGGCGACGGGCGGACGTTGTCGGTTGTCAACGACATACCCAGAACGTCACCCACCATCATCACGATGACCATCAGCATGGGAGTGAGGATCGCGTGCCCGGTCATGATCAGGCCGATGCCCAGGAACAGCACCTGCACGATCTTCTTGGTCATGGAGTTCAGCGTGTAGGTCAGGATGCGCTGAAACGTGATGCGTCCTTCCTTGACCGAGGCAACGATGCCGACAAGTCCTGGATCGGTGAGCACCACGCCGGCGGCGGACTTGGCGACATCGGTGGCGGTCGATACGGCGATCCCGATTTGTGCCTGGCGCAGGGCGGGCGCGTCGTTAGCGCCGTCGCCGCACATGCCGACCGTGTGGCCACCTTGCTGGAACGCCTTGACCAGTTTGTATTTGTCCTCAGGAAGGACGCTGGCAAAGACCGCGAAATCCTCGGGGTGAACTTCGCTTGGGATCGGCCCAGGTGGGCACAACGCTCCATCGAGACCGACGGCGTGGGCGACAATTGCCGCCGTTTCGGGGGCGTCGCCTGTCACCATCACCGTACGGACGCCCAGTGTTTTCAGTTCCGCGACCAGGGCAGCGGAATCTTCGCGGGCCGGGTCGCTGAGCGCGATCAACCCCATGAGCTGCATCGCCGATGGCGGTCCCGACGCAACAGCCAGCACGCGAAAACCCTTCGACTCCAGATCACTTGCCGCCGCCGGCGCGGTGGGTGAAGGGGCCGCGAGAGGGCCGACGGCGGCGAAGGCGCCCTTGATAATGCGAATCGTTACATGGTTCGCATCCAACGCCGTCGCTTCGGACATCTTGGTTGAAGGATCGAACGGCACGAAATGAGATAGCTTGGGCTGATCGGAAGCGACTTTTTGTGACGCGGCGGAACGAACGGCCCCGTCCACGGGGTCCTGTCCACCGTCGGAGCTGGCCAGCGCCGCCATCATCAAGATGTGCGACTCGTCGAAGCCCGGCATGGCGCGGACCTCCGTGACCGTGAGTTGGTTCCGCGTGAGCGTTCCGGTTTTGTCTGCGCACAGCACATCAATCGAGGCCGCTTCGTCCACGGCCGAGAGCCTGGTTGGCAAGACGCCCTGGCGTGCCAATGCCCGTGCCCCCAGAGCGCTGGCCAGCGTAAACGTAGCCGGCAGCGCAACCGGGATCGACGCCAGGACCGCCGTTAAAACCAGGGGGACGATCTCTCTCACCGGCATCGCATGGGCCAGGGCATACGCTACCAGACCGACGATCAGGATGCCGTTGAAGACCGCGAGATTGCGCACCACGCGCAGCACGGCCTTTTGCTGTGAACTGACGACATGGGCGGTGCGAACCAGCTCCGCGGTGCGTCCGAACTTGGTGTTCTTTCCCGTCGCGGTGACCCGGGCCACCGCCTCGCCGCGGCGCACCAGCGCCCCGGCATAGGTTTGGAACCCCGGCCCGGCTTCGGCGCCCATCGACTCGCCGGTGAGCATGGATTGATCGAGCAGGACGTTCCCCTCGACGAGGCGCACATCGGCGGCAACCACGCCGCCGAGGGATAGCTTCACGATGTCGCCCGGCACCAAGTCGGCGGCAGGGCAGTTTTTCCACAGCCCGTCGCGGCGGACCGAGGCGGTCAGCGCCAGCCGCTTCTTCAGGGCGGCGAGCGTTGCCTGGGCACGTCCCTCCTGAAAGAAGCCAAGGGCGGCGTTGAACAACAGGAGCATCGCGATGATCGCGGCTTCAATATACTTGCCGAGCACCAGTTCGAGCACGATCGCCGCTTCCAGCATCCAGGGGATCGGCGCCCACAGTTTCTCAATCGCCATTCGCGTCGGATGCGATGACGTATCGGGCATGGAGTTGGGGCCGAACTGGTCTGAACGGCGACGAGCCTCTTCGCTCGTGAGACCGTCCGGCGACTCGTGACCGGAGCGGTTGGCCGAAGCATCAATGGCGGCGGGTACCGCAACGGGTGATGCGGGGGGTATGACCATGTGCGACGCCTCAGGGGTTCAGTTGCTGGATCGCAAAGTTCAGCGCCGCTGCAAAGCTCGCTTACGCCAGATAGCGCAGGCGATTATTCTCCTTCTGTCGCGGATTCCAACACATACGAGGGTCAATCCTTTACAAGCGTCCAACTGCTGTCTGGGTTGTACTCGGTCATCTGCCGCGCCAGCTCAACGGTATCTGAGCCCAGGTCCTTTTGGTAGACTTTCCCGTTCTGGTTCACAATGAACGTCATGATCCCCGATGATTCATAGTCTGCCGGGAAGGCTACCAGTGCGAAGCCGGCGATCATGTTTCCGTTGATCACATAGTCGTACTTCCCGCCCGGCGCCGCCGAGCCCTGTCGCTTCAACACGCGAAAGTGATATCCATGATAAGGCTGGTGCGGATGGCCGGTGGTCTGCTCGTACCCTTGCGTTGCGGCGGCCGCGAAAAAGTGGCCCAGCGGGCTTTGCTCCTGGCCGGGGGTTGCGCTCCAGTATAAGCCGTCCATATTTCCCGGCGTGCTCAAGATCCTCTGAGCAAATTTGAGCACATCGCTGCCGTCGCGATCGTTGCTGGCATACTCCCGCTGCGCCTCGACGTACTCGCGGCATACCTCGATCGTGTCCAGTTCGTTTTCGCCGATCCGGCGAGCCAGGATCTCTGTTTTGCCCGCTTCAGTGTCAAAGAACCATTTCCCATCGGGCGTTTTCACTATCGGAATGGGGAACGGCCAATCATCATTGCCGACGTAGAGGATGGACGTTGTGTCATCCTGCTTCTGCAGCCGTGTGCGCTCGGCCGCGCGTTGGGCGAATTCCTTGAAAGCGTTGGCGTCCTCGACCTTGTCGCCGGAGACCAGTTCCTTCCACGCCGGACCAAGGAGGAGATGCACCTGGTCGTGGTCCTGGGCCTTGACGGCCGCAAGCATTGCGCTCACCGCCTCATCATCGCTGGCGAATAACGGCTGGCCCTCGCCCGGCGCTGGCGAAGTCTGTACCGACGTTGCGGCCGGCAGCGAACTCGTGGTGCTATTGCATCCGTTTGTCAGCAGCAAGGCCGAGCCTGCCAGGAATCCGGCGGCAATCCATCCGACATTTCTGCGCGTTCCGGTTTTCATAGATTTCTTCTCGCGATCGTTGTTCGACTGATCGGGTGCTCCAAGCCGCGGCGTTCGATTCCGTGCGGGGATCATTTACGATGATCGCCGCCCGAAGGCGCGTGTCCGCCAGCACGCGCTCCCATCGACGCCCTTCCTCTGGCGCTTCCGACGGCCGCGGGCCGGCCGCCCTCGGCGCGAAACGCCTGGGGGTGGCCTCGGTCGTATCCTCGGTCGTGTCCTCCACCGACAACCACGACGCCATCCCACTCGGGACCTGCATCGACATAGCCAACGCCTCCGACACAACCGGCGAAACCCATCAACAGGGTCATAGCGATCGGAGCCATTAACATCTTCACGCTTAGTTTGGTTCGTCTCATGTCTGATCTCCTGAAGCGCCGGCTGCGTCGTATTGCAGCCATCGTCCTACCGCGGAAACGGAAAGCGCTCTAACGGGGCAACGAGCGCGACTGACCTACGGCCGGGATTCCGCAGATGACCTAGCCCGACTACGCCGCAGGCGTTGGACGGTTACGACGCCGAGGCATCCTGTGCCGGCACAAAGTAAATGCGGTGGTGGACGCCTGGGGTCAACGTGTCGGCGACAACGCGGCCGTTGATCGTGATCGAGTTGCTGTTCGGGTCGACTTTGACCGCCTCATTCATTGCTATCGGACCGGAATAATCAATGCGATCGTTGGTCGCATCGTACACCCAGATCCTCCCAAACGACGGCGCCGTGTAGGAAAGATGATCGTTGCCCGAACTGGCGAGCGTGGCATTCCCCGGGATGTTGCTGAATGCATCGGTCGCGCAACCGCTGAAAATCGCCAGAGCGAGCGCCGACATAACGGACAAAGAAAAAAGACGCGTGTGAATCATAAAAGCCTCCAAAAAAGAGACGGAGTTGTTCGAGGTGCTTTTGCACGGCTCATATCCAACGATCATCGAATAGCACCCGAATCCCGACGATCGACAGTTTTGCTTATTTGTGTCTCAAATCCTGCACCTGCTGCTCCGCGCTGGCCTTGTCCTGGTTGAGCTTGTCCTTGTCCACCGTCAAGGTGACAGAGCCCTTGCCATTGGCATCATGTGATTCCGCATGAAACCAGCCGCGGTAATATCCAATGCCGGCGACCATAACTGATAGCACAACGAGCATGCCCAGAAGCCGAATCATTTGAATCTCCTGGATGGATGGTTCACCATCTGTAACGGAGGAAATTGAAGATCATCAAATTCACCAAGATCTCCAGAACCGGTGCGCCATCGCCGAGGCGTCTCCCCAATTGCGGCTGTATGGCTCGCGATCAAAGCGAATGAGCACATCAGGGTCTACGTCAGGGGCCTGCGTCCCTGGACAAGACGAATGACAATAACGACCAAGGCCACCACCAGCAGGATGTGGATCAACCCACCGGCCGTGTACGAGGTAATGATTCCGAGCAACCACAACACCACAAATATGAGTGCAAGAGTCCAAAGCATGTCAACGTTCCCTTCATTTCGCTTGAGCGACGACGCCCCGCGAAACAAAAAAAGCCGACGCAACCGAATCCCGAGTAATCGGGATTCAATTGCGTCGGCCTACTCGTTAACGGGTCTCCCGGCCGTTGGCCGGAATACCCTTTATCTAGTCATCCGAAGACTTTCGATATTGCGCGGGAAGCTAACAAACGGATAGCTCCGCAACCGATGCATGATACACCTTCCGACCGGCGAAAGCGAGAAGAATGTCGGAATATTCGGTATTATATCTATTCTGGTGAATACTCAGGGCGAAACCAATAGCGTCGCTTCGGAGGGCAGGAGCCGCTTCTAGCAGGAACACATGGGCTGCGGACCGAAAGACGCTGGCGCACATTTGACCGACGATCTGGTTGTCGTCCGACTCCAAAGTGTTTTGGCCGCGGCCGAGCAGCGCTTGGTCAAAACGCTTGCGGCCGGGAAAGGGCCGCGTACTATCCGATACTGAGTTGTGGAATTGCGTGTGTGTATGACTGCGATAACTTCCCATTCGACCGGGCGAATATGCACGGCGCGCTGCGCTAGCTGTTAATCTCGCTTGGGCCGCGCTCGCGGTCGATGACGAGTCTGGTCGCGACTATAGAGCGGCACGAGTTCGCCGCGATGAGGCGTATCCAATCGCGGCTTAGCTCCGCTTTGAATGTCCCGACCGAGAGCGGTCCAATCCTCGCTCGTCCGCAGCCCGCTTTCGGCATACATCCTTAAGACGCCGTCAAATTGATTCATGGCAATCTCCGTTGTTTAATCATTTTCGATCTACGGTCAGGTGGCGCGCCCGCTCCGTTCATCCAGGGCCTTGTTGGCGGCGCGGGCGATCTGGTCGGCCGCCATGTTCGCAAGATTTGTCGCTTTATCCTTGGCCATGTTAGCGGCATTGGCCGCCTGGTCCGCCGCCTTGTTCGCTGCGCGTGCGCGTTGGTCGGCCGCTCTATTCATCGCATTTGTGCGTTCATCCGCAGCCTTGTTGGCCGCCTGAGTTGCAGCCTGATCTTGCGGGGGATTCATTGTTTCACCTTCATTTGCGTTTCCACCATGCGCCTATGACCGCGCCGATCGCCGCAGCGACAAGAAGGGAAGTCTTGGGATTGTCGCGAACGGAAGACTCGAAGCTGTTTTCCCAGGATCGAGCCCGAGCGCGGGTGCGGGCGAAGGAGTCACGGGCGTATTGGCCAACTTCTTGATAAGTGTCTCCCACCGCGCCGGCGGCTCGGCCAGCGGCTTCGCGCGCCGTGTGAGCAGCGCTTCGGACGCTTCCGCCGACGCTGTGAGCGGCCGACCTGATGCCGTCAGCAACATGGTCGACGACATCCGCGGCTTGGTGCGCCACTGTTTGATCGTTTCTTTGATTCATCATTCACTCGAAAATAAAAGGGTCGTTTTGGGGTAAGCAGCCATCGATGGTCAGAAGCTTTTACAGCCGTCCCATGAGCATTAGGATGACCACAATGAGCAATACAAGTCCCAAGCCGCCGCTTGGGCCATAACCCCAATTACGGCTGTAGCCCCAATGGGGCAGTCCGCCGACGAGAAGAAGGACCACGAGAATCAGTAGTATCAATCCCATAAGAATCCTTTCGGTATGCGAAAAATAGTGCGGCCGTGCAGATATTGCGTTAACTGCTCAGCAGAACAAACACCTGCACGACGGCACTGGTATTCGCTTCAATATCCTCGCTCACAGCCAGGACAGGTGGTTCTTGATTCCGTCGATCAACTGTTTGCTGAGGGCTTCGTCGCCGGTTGCGCCGACATGGATCGTTACCTTGCTGACGCTCTCGCCGGCCTGTTCGATGTCGATGGTCACAATATCGCCTTGCGCATCCTTGGCGGTCACCTTGCCGTCCACCTTCGTCCCGTTGCCAACGATGTCCGTCAGCTTGAGATCGGCCGCGGCTTTCTGGGCCGCAGTGGTCACCTTGTCGGGTGAAGCGTCAACATTCGTCGAGTAAACGCCCAAGGTTTGCGTGGCGCCGGGTGATTCCGTCGAGCAGGCAGCCAGAATCACAAGAACGAAGCCCGCGCTGAGCACGCCAAGGGCAATCAATGCCAATTTCATAGAATATCCTTTCAAAAATTGCCGTCGCCGTGAATACGTTTTGGCTTCGGCGTCATCCCTCCGGAAGACACATCGCCGAATACGCATCCGGCAACGCAAAACCGACCCAACCTTCGATTTCATTGGTTTTGATGTTGCTGCTCCTCCTTTACCGTCCAGGCGTTTGCATTCTGCTCCGGTCGCGCGGAGCCAAGGGCGTCAGGCGTTCCTGCCGCGGGGGCCGACCAGGACCAGAAGCAGCCCCAACAGGGCTGCCGCGCCGCCGCCGAAGATGTACCAGGCCGTCTCGTGGGTGAATTTCCCGGTGAAGCTATTGCTTATTTGATCTGCCGCCGAGTGGGATGCGTTCATCCCGGTGATCAGCAAGGCGACTCCGACGACCAGGAGGACGATTCCGAGAATACGTTGTGCATTCATGACGGACTCCAATTCAGAAGGATCTTCGAATTCCGGCGCGGCAACGGGTCTGAGAGATCCAATCTCCGCTCAGATTGCATGCGCTCTCGCGAACGACGCTGGAAATGCTGGACTGTCGTTGGCGAATCGGTCGGCGTTCATCAGCAGGCTTCGTGGAAATACGAATCGTTCCCAGGAATGGCCGGCACACTTTGGGCAACGCGGCGGCGGAGTGATCGCATCAACGGGCTCAAAGCCGCACGCGCGGCATTGCAGCCGATAGGGAAACACCAGGCTTCGCAATCCGCTCGACGCGCGGGATTCCGATGGTTGTTCACTTGATCCAAATCGTTCCATGGCAATAGACATCTTGTCTCCAGTTCTGACTCGCCCTGTAATCCTTTTGGCAGGGGCGCGGCTCGTCGCATGCAGCGCTTCATTGGGCAACAGCCGACGGGGGGGCCATTGGCCCGCCCTCGGGGCGGAGGCTCGAGCGAATTCGATGCCAGACTTCCCAACGATGCACAGGAACATGGTCGGCGGCCTCGAAGCCCAACCGCACTCTATCCTTGCCAATCTCAAGCACGGTGACTTTTAATGTTTCCTCGATGCGGCCGGCTGGATCTCCAACGACCACCGATTCGCAGTTCTTTCTCGATAGGACCAGCATAACCGCTCCCTGGTTGTAATGATCGATCAATCCGTTGATCAGAAGAGTTCCGACCACGGCGACAAAAAGGGCTCCAAACGTTGAAGCCCGTCAATCCTTCTCACGTGGTCGACTTCCACCGCCAACTGTGCCAGGCCACCAGCACGACGACGGCCGCAATGGCGGCGAACAAGAGACTTCTCGGGTTGAATGATGTCACCACGGTTCCGCTAATCATGCTGTAAAGCCACCCCCCAATTACCGCCGCTATAGCGCCCATGGCGATGCCCATGCGAGGGTCATCTCCTCGCAACTTGACCATCTTGGTGGCGACGAATCCAGCGATAATTCCCAACACCATCCAGCCGACGACGCCAATAAACATGGTGCATCTCCTTTGCGAAAGGATGCTCCGAGAAGCAAAAAAAAGCCGACGCAATTCCACACCAGCGGTGTGCCATTGCGTCGGCTTACTCATTAACGGGTCTCCCGGCCGTTGGCCGGATTACCCTTTATTTAGTCATCCGAGGACTTCGATATTTTCCCGGGAGCTGACTCATCTAAAGCTCCACGGGTAACCATTATACGCTTCCTGACCGGCTTAGCAAGGACTTTGCCAAAATATCTGGTATACTATCCATTCTGATGAAGACTCAGGGCGAAATCGAAAGTGCGATTTCGGAAGGTATGATCCGCTTCGAACGGGAATACATGGGGCGGGGTCCCAAGGACGTTCACGTTAACCTGATCGGTGATCTGGTTGTCGTCCGCCTCAAAGGCGTTTTGACCGCCGCGGAACAGCATCTGGTCAAGACGCTCCAGCCCGAGAAAGGCAGAGACCTGCTCAAGCAGGTGCGGAGTCATTTGATCGAGACCGCGCGCCCCATCATGGAGGCGATGGTTCAGGAGATCACCGGCGTGAAAGTGCTGAGCCTGCATCACGACATCAGCACGTTGACCGGCGAAGAGATCGTGTTGTTCACCCTGGCCGAGTCACCACCGTTCCGCGATATTAAGACAAGATAAGGCTTCTGAATCGGGCATCGGGGGAGTCGGTTGAACAGGCTCTTTGGCGATTACGGAAAGCGCGGCGTATTTTGGCTATTTTTGGGAACATTCGATATTTCGCGTTGCTATTTCCGTGTCAGGGTTCTAGGCTATAGAGCGATGCGGGAGTTAATGAGCCCTGCAAGATGAATAAATACAGTTCGTCGGTGGACTAAATGAAAGGCACCCCGGATCGCCGGGGGGCCGGTTGCGGAGTAAGCCGACGTGATTGAACGCCTTCCGGGTGTTTAATCACGTCGGCTTTTTTTCGCCTGCGGCGAAGACAGGTCCTGAAATGAAACCGGATGCGCAACTGAAGAAAGACATGATGGAGGAACCGCGGCGGGAACCCGGCGTGACTAAGGTCGAAAACGACCTCGCGGTTTCATACTGAACAACAACCCGAGAGGTTGGGCCGGCAAGTCGCGGGATTTGCCGGCCAACCTCCATTTTTTAGACGATATCGGGCGGCATTAACCGCCAGAAATGTACACGATGCTGAAATACACTCCAACGATGGCACAACAAATAGCTGACGCGGCGACTTTTTTCCAGAAGAAACGGACGGGCCACGTGCCCAAAGCGGTGAGCGTGGTGCTCAGCGGGGACACGCTGGTGGTCACGTTGCATGGCGCATTGTCGCCGGCCGAGCAGGCGATGGCACGAAGCCCGGAAGGCGCCGCGAAGGTGCAGGAATTTCATCGGCAATTATTTCACAGCGCTTCCGACACGCTCCGAGAAGAGATCAAGCGAATCACCGGCGTGGACGTGCGTGAAGCCACTGCCGAAGTGGAGCCGACCACCGGCGCCGTCGTGCAGGTGTTCACGACCGGCACGATGGTACAGGTGTTTTTGCTCTCCCAGAAATTCGCGACGGAGACATCGAACGGATTGGGCGGACCTGCATGAAGGCGGGCGTCGGACGCGGTCTCGAAGGGACATCGGTCCGATGAAGATGATGAGCGACGAGATAACTGGAAAAGAAAGCGATCGGCAACAGGAGAATCACCATGGAATCACAGTTATCCGGCCCTCACCAGAAGATTTATCAGCGCGTGTTCCAGCACCCGATGGCGCATAACCTGCAATGGCGGGAGGTGTGGTCCATGCTCGGCGCGATAGCCGGTGCGGACGCCGTCGAGGACGGCAAAGGGAACCTGAAAGTTACGCGGAATGGCCAAACGCTGGTGCTGCATCGTTCGCGCGGCAAGGACCTGGCCGACAAGAAGGAATTGATGCAGGTCCGTCATTTCCTGGAGCGGTCCGAGACCGCTGCGCCACCTTCGGCAAAGGTTGGCACGCATCTACTGGTGGTCATCGATCATCGTGAGGCGCGGATATACAGCACGGAATTGCGCGGGTCGGTCCCGCAACGGATCGTGCCTTATGACCCATTCGGCTTCGGCCGAGACCTGCATTACAACCAAGACGATTCGAACGGCCAGCGAAAACCGGAGCAAAAGAGTTTTTACGAAGCGGTAGCCAAGACATTGCATGGCGCCCAACAGATTTTGATGTTCGGCGCGGGCACGGGCGCCAGCAGCGCCATGGAGCACCTGGTGGCCGAGTTGAAGCGCCATCACCCGGATATAGCGCAGCGAATTGTCGGCTCGATAGTCGTGGACGAGCACCATCTCACCGAGGACGAGTTACTGGCCAAGGCGCGGGAGCTGTTTGTTGCGGCCTGATCTACTCCGTCGTTCACCGGCGGTTTGAAGGGTTGTCATTTGCAAATCGAAACCGGCCCTCTTCGCGAGCGCGCTTGGTCAGGGCAGGTCCAGGATGCTAAATTCAAGCCCTGATAGAAAACCCGCATTTTAGGGTTTTCGGCTATTGCCATTGCTGAAATCGCAGGCGAAATCCCGCAATTCCATGCCAGAGCTTGCCAAACGCGTTCCGCAGGGCAAGATCATGCTGGATCAATGAACTCCGGAATCCAGCTGCGTGTGGGAATAACCGTTCGATGACGCTCCAACAGGAAATAGACCGGGCCCTAAGCGAGCACTCCGCCGGCCGCTTTGTCGAAGCCGAAGCCATTTATCGCAAAATCCTTTCCAGTCATCCCAACCATCCACCCGCCCTGCACCTGCTGGGCGTTGCGCTCAGCCAGCAGGGAAATAAACGCGCCGCGGCCGAATACATCAACCGCGCTATCGCGCTGAATCCCAACGTCCCCGACTTCCATTCCAATCTTGCACTGACTTATTGCGAAAGTGGAGAGCCGGAAAAGGCAATCGCCTCGTGCCGCCGCGCCCTTGCCCTTCAGCCCAGTCACACCGGCGCGCTTAATCAGATGGGCACAGCCTTCAAACAACTTGGTCGTCTGGAGGAGTCCATCGATTGCTACCAACGCGCCATCGCCGCAAAGCCTGACTTCGCCGTGGCCCTTGGCAACCTTGCCGACAGCTACCGCCGCGTTGGCCGCAACACCGATGCCGACGCGCTATACGAAAAGGTTCTGTCCCTGCAGCCGGACGATCCCGCGGCCCTGTGCGCCCGCGCCCATGGACTGCTCAGGAAAAACGAGATCGATAGCGCCATTACCCTCTTTCGCAAAGTCGTCGAAAAATTCCCAAACGACTGGATTGGCCACAATGGCCTGGGCGTTGCCCTCGTCCGTCAGGGAAAACTGGACGAGGCCGCGGGACTCTACGAAAAAGCAATTCCTTTGGCCCCCGACAACCCCGGGCCATGGAACAACCTTGGCTATGTCCGCGTGGCGCAGGGACGCATCGGTGAAGGAATCGCCGCCTACGACAAAGCCCTGGCCATCCGACCCGACTATGCCGACGCGCTGAACAATCTCGGCAACGGACACCTGGAAAACCTGGATCTGGAGAAGGCTTTGCAGTCATATGAAGCGGCACTCTTCGTGGAACCTGACCACGCCGATGCTCATTGGAATCGAGCGCTCTTGCACCTCCTAAAGGGCGATTTCCCGCGAGGCTGGCTTGAGTATGAGTGGCGCTGGCTGAAGTTCCCGCAATTTCGGCGTCATTTCCGTCAGCCCAAATGGGACGGCTTCGATATTGCGGGGAAAACGATCCTGGTGCATGCCGAGCAAGGTTTTGGAGATGTAATCCAGTTCGTGCGGCTCACCCCACTGGTGTCCGCGCGGGGCGCCACGGTCAATTTGGAATGCCAGCGCGAAATTTCCGGACTGCTTCAGCATGTTCCCGGAATAGCGCGGACGATAACGCGCGGCGATCCCATTCCCCCATTTGATGTTCACTGCCCGCTTATGAGCCTTCCACGGGCGCTGCGCCTGTCGGCCGATTCAATCCCCAGCCCGGTTCCCTATCTGGAGGTGGACGAAAATCTACGCAGCCGATGGGAGAAGCGACTGCGTGGTTACCGCGACTCCTTCAATGTCGGAATCGTTTGGGCGGGATCGCGAATCCATCCGAGGGATACCCATCGGTCAATGGATTTGAAAGAATTTGATCCGCTTGGTGATATTGGGGGTGTGAAGCTTTTCAGCCTGCAGAAAGGCGATGAATCCCGCGCGGGTAGGGCGGGTGCGTTGCGCTGCGAGTTGGTTGATTTCACGGACGAGCTGCACGACTTCTCCGACACGGCCGCGCTGATGCTGAACCTGGACCTGGTGATTGGCGTGGATACCGCGGTTGTCCATCTCGCCGGCGCCTTGGCCAGGGGGGTGTGGACCTTGCTTCCATTCTCGCCCGATTGGCGATGGCACCTTGACCGCGGCGATTCGCCGTGGTACCCGACCATGCGGCTGTTTCGCCAATCGCAGCCGGGAGAGTGGTCTGATCTGATGAAGCAGGTGGCGGAGCAGTTGAGGAAGCATATCGACCAAAGCCGGCGATCCGCCGCCGGCGGTCGATCTACCTGAGCATTTCCACTCGCCTCTTTTGCCGCCGGCGCGTTCGGCGTCCAAGAACACCTATTCCCGCCAGCACGATAACACTGGCCGATGCCGGCTCGGGCACATCGGCCATCAGGCCATTGGCGGCGGCGAAGGCGTCAACCGCGGCCCAGTCGGCCGCTGGCAACACCACGGATCCCCCGCTGGCCGTCTTGCCGAGGTTGGCGACCAAGGCGGTGAAATCGGCGCCGGTGACCGTGCCGGTGTACAGGAAATCGCCCTGATCCCACCCCGACACCACCTTGCCTAAGTTGGTGGCCAAGATGGTGAAGTCAGTACCGGTGACCGTGCCGGTGAGAGTCGCATCGCCGAGCAGCGTGTATTTGATTTCGATCGTGCCGGAGGCGAGTCCGGCGGGATTGCCGGGGTCGGCCGAATCGGCGTACCCGACGGCGTAGTTGTAATTCGCGGCCGCCGAGGAACTGTCGATGCCGCTCGCGCCGTTCCAGCCTCCGCCGTTGCGGCCGTTGATGAGATAGGCGCGGATCGTCGCCACCGGATCGGTTCCACCGCCATAGCTGCCATAGTTGATGAACAAAGCGCTGTTGAGGTTGACGCCGCCGCCCGTGGCGATCGAAAGGCCGCCAACCGTGTTCGTACCGCCGTTGATGGTGACCCGGCCGGTGCTGGAAACCGTTAATGGGCCGCCGGCCGTCAGGCTGCCGCCACTGAGAAGGTAAGTGCCACTTACATTAATAGCTTCGCTGACGATGCTTGTGCCGCCGGACTGGCTAAAGGTTCCCGTGCTGCCGATGAATTCCTGGAGCGTGACGGTGAGTGTACCGGTGCCGCTAAGCGAATAAATGCCGTTGCCGGCGGTCCCACCAATAGACAGATAACTTGGATAACCGGAGTCTCCCACCTGGTGCAATCCGCCGCTTTGAATGAACGTGCCGTTGCCCGAGACTCCGACGTTATCCTCGCCGCCGAGCACCATCAGCGAGCCGCCGCTGAGGGAATAAAAGCCATTGCCGCCCGAATAACCGTCAACGTCAAAGAGCGAACTGATTATACTGTTGGTGCCACCGCTTTGAATAAACGACCCGTTGCCGCCACTACCGCTACCCCCGATGCCCTCATAGTTTCCGTTTTCGAGCACGCCCGTTCCGCTGAGCGAGTACGTTCCCGTGACTCCGTTTCCGCCGACACCGAACGTAGCGAAGGTCGTGTCATTGAGGCCGCCGGTTTGGATATAAGTTCCGTTGGAAGTATAGCCCACGATTTCGTAGGTAATCGGCGTAGGCAAGGTGTTGGTGCCGCCACTTTGGATGAAAGTTCCGGCGCCGCCGTCGCCGATGTACTCCGAGCCCACAACCGAAAGTGAACCGGTGGCGCTAAGACTGAAGGTTCCGGTGCCGCCGTCGCCGACCAATGCGTTGCCGGTGACCGACAAGGTGCCGGCGCTGAGCAGGTATGTTCCGTGAGCACCGCTCTGGTGGCCCAGATAAAGCGACTGGCTGCTGACGATTGAGTTTGTACCGCCGGACTGGTTGAAGGTCCCATCAATATATTCACCATAATTAGCCGGACCGCTCGGAACCGCGCCGGCCGTCAGGCTGCCGCCACTGAGGGAGTATGTGCCACCGAGATCAACGGCCTGGCTGGCGATGTTTGTGCCGCCGGACTGGTTAAACGTTCCGGTGTTGCCGACGGATTCCTGGCCCGCGACGGTGAGTGTGCCGGTACCGCTAAGGGCTAAGGGAAAAAACCCTGCCGCATGAAGATTATACAGCTGGCCAATTGAACCCAAGCCAGGTATCTGCGGTCGATGCG
>JBEKHH010000070.1:0-22151 GCA_050012375.1 Tepidisphaeraceae bacterium | reverse complement strand
CAACTTCGGCGATGCCTTACGTTCGATCCTGCCTGAGCGTCGAGAAAAGGAGATGCTTCTGCGGAGTCTTACTCATGATTTAATGCTTCTGGCCCATCGTGATAAGGGATAGAGACAGAGCCGGACAGCTCTGAATTTAGGCATCGCCCACCCGTCCTGTGGCCGTCGAGAGTATCGAATTCCATTGCAGCCGAACGTAATTCAGAGCTGTCCCGTTTTCTGGGTCCGCCACATTTGCCGGACAACGTCACCATATCAAAGGAATCAGGCGAAACGGCGTGCGCTGGCAGTACTGCGTATAACCGGGCAACTGCTGGCGGAGCAATTCCTCCTCGTCGAATGAAATAAAGAGGACGCGATTCGTTTTGACTGTTTGCCGGAAGATCAAAAACGGACCGGCTCTGAATATCCGCGAGAAATCCAAAGTCGTCCCATCTTCCGAAAAAAATTAATGCTCCAAATTTTCCCCTTGCAATTCAGACAAGGGTTAGGTATTAGTTTGGGCTCACGAGCAACATCGTGCCCCAATCCGCGCCCGGGCCGCAGTTGACTCGCGCTGCCAGAGGAGACACCGCCATGTCCGCCGATTCCGGCTTCTCTTTACGGTTGACCAATGACAAAGCGCGATGACAAAACGCCAAATGACCATCGCAATCCCATGCTCCACGACCCGCACTCTTTCTACTCTCAACTTTCTACTGTTCTACTTTCTCGCGAAGCGCCCCCCTCCCCCCCAAATGGGATATTCTGAGATACGGTGTGACATTTACCCGGCCCAAAACGTTGGCAAACCTCGACGGAAAGGGATGTTCATAATTCAGGGCGGGCGACGAAAAGCGTAACTGTTTACCGTTGGAACGGAACCGAGCGCAGTTCTTCTGCGGTTTTGCCGCTCGGCCGTGCTACTTCAGCTCTTCCAAAATCGGCCCCAGGAGCGTTAAAGCGGATGGGGCATGGCTTTTCATCTTCGTTTCACCCGCCAAGGTTAAGTTCCATTGGACAATGCCCCGGATAATCTCTTTGGGCCAAACGACTGTTCTTCTGGCTATGCTCCTCGCTGGCTGCGCCAGGTACAAACCCATGCCGCTTTCGTCCTCGGCCGTTGAGCATGGCCTGGCTGCGCCCGATCCCAACCAGCTCCAGGTGTCGGCCCAGTCCATCAAGCATCCGCTGCTCAAACCCATTGCGTTTGATGATCGCCAGGGATTGACTCCCGATCAGGCGGCCATTCTGGCCGTGCTGGCCAACCCCTCGCTTCGCGCCGTGCGCGATGAGCGCGGTCTGGCCGCCTCCCAGCTTCTTCAGGCCGGCATTCTTCCCAATCCCCAGGTCACCTTCGGCGAGCAATATCCTTACGGCGGAGCGCTCGAGGGCGCGGTGACGGCATCTGACGTCGGGCTGAGTTGGGATGTCACCCAACTGATTTCCCACGACGCCGAGGTGCGCGCCGCGCAGGCCAATGCCGCTTCGGTGGACCTGTCGATCGCCTGGCAGGAATGGCAAATCGCCCAGGCCGCCAAGACCGCCGTGTACGATCTCGTTTCCCTCCAGGCCCAACTGGCCCTGGCGCAGGACATCGATCGGCGTCAGGCCCGGAATCTTTCCATCATCCGCGACGCCGTTAACCGCCATGAAAGAACCATGCTCGATCTCACCGCCGCCCAGGACTCAAGCCTCGACGCCCACGCCGCCGTTCTGGAAGCCGAGCGCGATCTCGATCGCCAGCGCCTCGCGCTCAACAAAACGCTTGGCCTCGCTCCCGATGCCCGCGTGCGCCTCAACCCAAACATCACTCTGCCGGATCACCTTGACGTGTCGCCGGCCGAGCCGATTCTTTCAGGGCTGGAAGATCGCCGCCTCGACCTCCTGGCCTTGAAGCTCGGATATCAGAGCCAGGAGCAAACTCTTCGCGCCGCCGTCCTGGAGCAGTTCCCCAAGATCAACATTGGTTTTAGCCGCGAGCGCGATAACACCAACGTCCAGAGCGTCGGCTTTGCCGTGACGGTTGATCTGCCGATCTTCGATCGAAACCAGGGCGTCATCGCCGCCGAAACCGCCACGCGGCAAAAGCTGTTCGACGAATACCTCGAGCGCGTCTCGGAGGCCCGCTTCGATGTTTATGCCGCCATCGACGATCTGAACGCGATTGCTCGCCAAATTGCCGCCGAGCAGGCCGCCGTCCCCAGCCTGCAGATCATCGCCAGCTACCGCGACGCCCTGGATCGGGGAAATATCGACGTGCTGAGCTACTACACGGCTGTCAGCAACCGCGATCAGAAGCAACTGGAGATTCTGAGATTCAAGCAACAATTGATGGACAACCAGATCGCCCTGGAATTGGCGGCCGGAGAATATTTGTCCGCGTCACGGAACTAATCCGGAGATTCTGATGAAAGTCGTTTGGAACCTGCTTGTGGTTGCGTGTCTGATGGCCGCCGCCGGATTCGCCGGATATCTTCTCGGCCACCGCGCCCCGGCGCCGGAAGCGCCCGAGGAATCCGACCAATCGATCCAGCCCGTGCCGGCCGTCCGCACAGCGCCTATTCAACAGACCCGCATCGAACGCAAAATAACCGCCTACGGCGTCGTCACCGCCCAAACCAGCGACGTGGCCATCCTCTCCCTTCCCTTCGAATCGCGCGTCAGGAAAGTTCTGGTCATCCCGGGTGAGCGATTGGATAGCGCGGCGCCCGTCATTGAACTCGAGCCCAGCCCCGACACCCAAGTGCAGTTGCTCCAGGCAAGACTTGCCCACCAGGCCGCCGACAAGGACTTCAGCCTAACCCGTCAGCGTTTTGACGCTCACCTGGCCACCAATCAGGACCTGCTGGTCTCCGCGCAAAATCTGGAAATGGCCCGGCTCAAGCTGGATTCGCTGGAGAAACAGGGCGCCGGCAGCATCGTGCAACTCAAATCATCCGGACTGGTTTCCAAGGTCGATGTGCAGCAAGGCCAGATCATTCCCGCCGGCTCGCCGCTGGTGGAAATGTCGCTGGGCGGCCGGGTCCAGGTTCGGCTTGGCATCGACCCCGCCGAAGCGGCCGCGGTGCACCTGCAAGACCGCGTCCTTGTGTCCCAGACAAATTCCCAGTCGTCCGTGGAAGGCAAAGTTCAGATGGTCTCCCAGCGCATCAACCCCGACGCGCGCCTGATCGATGTGTTCGTCTCTCTCCCGCCCGATGCCGCCATGCCCCTGGATGCTTCCGTTCGCGGCGAATTGACCATCGCCGCGGCCGATGCCCTCGTCGTCCCTCGATCCGCCGTTCTGCCCGATGACCAGGGATATTCCCTCTTCACCGTCGAAAACCAAAAGGCAACCGAGCACAAGGTCACTCTCGGTGTGCAGAACGATGATTCGGTGCAAATCAACGGCGACGGCCTGGCAGCCGGACAGGCCGTTGTCATCCTCGGCAATCTGGAATTGGAAGACGGCATGACCGTGAACGTCGAGACGGCCTCGACCGAACCCGCCGCCACTCAGCCAACTACTCAGGGGGCCGCACAGTGAAAGCCGCCCATTGGGCCTCTCGCCACGCGCGATCCGTCTTGTTTATGCTGGTTGCGCTAGTGGTCGGCGGCGTCTTCGCCACGCTGGCGCTGCCGGTCTCTCTGTTCCCCCACGTCAACTTTCCACTGATCCGCATCAACTTTGACGCCGGCGACCGGCCCGCGCAACGAATGGCCGTCGAGGTCACCAGCCCGGTCGAGGAGGCCCTTCGCGCCGTCCCCGGCGTCCGGGAGATTAAGTCCGACACCACCCGCGGGAACGCCGAAATCAAGCTCATTTTCGACTGGGGACAGGACATGACCGGCGCTCTCCTCCAGGCCGAGTCCCAAGTCAATAAGATCCTCCCGGCTCTGCCGCCGGGAACCGCCTTTGAAATCAGGCGCATGGATCCCACCGTGTTCCCGGTCATCGCCTACAGCATGACCTCCGACACCCGGTCGCTCTCGGAGTTGCACGATCTGGCGCAGTATCAGCTTCGGCCCATTCTCTCGGCGGTGCCCGGGGTTGCCCGGATCGCCGTGGATGGCGGGTCGGTCGCGGAATATCGCATCACCGTCGATCCCGCGAAATTGCAGGCCCACGGACTGGCCCTGACCGACGTCACCACCGCCCTCGCCGCCGCCAACGTCCTGACCGCCGTCGGGCACGTCGAAGAGAATTTCCGCCTATACCTGGTCGTCACCAATACGAGCTTTCAATCGGTTCAAGAGATCGGCGCGACGGTCCTGCGCTCCGGCGCCGGCGGGGTCACGCTGCTGAGCGATGTCGCGACCGTTCGTCAGGACCAGTCGCCGCAGTTCATCCACTCGACGGCCGACGGGCACGATGCGGTTCTGATCAATGTCTATCAACAGCTTGGAGGGAACACGATCGAAATCGCCGCCGGAATTCGCAGCGCGCTGGAAAATGAACAGCAGCGCCTTCCGGACGTGAAGCTCGCGAGCTGGTACGACCAGAGCGATCTGATCTCCTCCTCCGCCAACAGCGTTCGCGAATCGGTGCTCATCGGCGTGGTGCTGGCGGCGCTGGTGCTCCTCCTGTTCCTGCGCAATTTCCGCATGACCCTCATCGCCATCCTGGCCGTGCCCGTGGTGCTGGCCATCACGACCCTGCTGCTCTATGTCCTGGACCAGAGCTTTAACATTATGACCCTCGGCGGGATGGCGGCGGCGGTCGGACTCATCATCGACGACGCGATTGTGATCTCCGAACACATCGTCCGCCGTCTCCATGGTCCCGGTGGAATACGCGCCGACGCGCGCCAGCGAGTCCTGACCGCAACCGAGGAATTCTCCAAACCGCTGACCGGCTCGTCGCTCTCGACCATCGTCATTCACATCCCCCCGGCATTTCTGGTCGGGCTCTTCGGGGCCTTCTTCGGAGCCCTGTCGCTCGCCATGGCTTCGAGCCTCATCATCTCCTTTTTCGTCGCGTGGCTGGCGATTCCCGTGGTCGCGGCCCGCTGGCTCCGCGCCAAGGATGTCGAATTGGAGCAAGAGGGCCTCATCACCCGCACCGCATTCGCCGGCTACGAATGGTTCATGCGAATTCTCCTGCGGGCGCCCTGGCTGGTGTTGCTGCTGGTGGCCCCGTTTGCGTTCTATGGGTATCGCCAATACCAGCAGGTCAAGAGCGGGTTCATGCCGATCATCGACGAAGGCGGGTTTGTCATCGACTACATCGGCCCCCCCGGCGCTTCGCTGACGGAAATGGACCGGCTGCTGGGCAAGCTCGAAACAATTCTCCGCCAAATACCCGAGGTGCGGGCCTATTCCCGCCGCACTGGTTTCAGCCTGGGTGGGGACATCAGTGAAACCAACAACGGCGATTTTTTCGTTCGGCTCAAACCGCCGCCTCGCCGGCCGATCGAGGCGATCATCGCTGAGGTGCGCGACAAGGTGGCGCGCACTATTCCGGGGCTTGATATCGAGCCGGCCCAACTCATGGAGGACCTCCTCGGCGATCTCTCGGGTAAGCCCGAGCCGGTCGTCGTAAATCTCTTCACCGACGATGAAGCCGTGCTGGCCGATCTGGCGCCGAAGGTCGCTGACGCCCTCGGAAAGGTGCCGGCCGTGACCGACGTGAATTCAGGCGTCGTTCCCGCAGGCGACGCCCTGGAAATCCACGTCGATCGCGTCAAGGCCTCGTTGGAGGGCGTGGACCCCGAGGCCATCACCGCCGATTTGGAAACCATCTTGAGCGGCCGCGTCATGACGCAGGTTCAGAACGGCCCGAAAATGATGAACGTGCGAGTTTGGGTCCCGCGGAATTATTTCAAATCAAGCGATGATCTGGCCCGACTGAATCTCCGCGCCCCCGACGGGCATCTTTTTCCCCTCAAGAGAGTGGCGACTTTCAACGTCATCAGCGGCCAGCCGGAAATCACCCGCGATAATCTCAAGCGCGTCGTCTCCGTCACGGCGAGCATCGATCAAACCAAGGGGCGAGACCTGGGCTCGGTCATCGGCGACGTGAAGAAGCTTCTGGATCAGCCCGGAATGATTCCACCGGGAGTGCGCTACACGCTCGGCGGACTTTACGAGCAACAGCAGATCGCGGACCGAGGATTGATACGGGTCATTGTTTCGGCCGGCGCATTGGTCTTCTTCCTCCTGCTTTTCCTGTATGAGCGCTTCCGCGTCGCGTCGGCCATCATGTTCACCAGCGTCCTGGCCGTCGCGGCCGTCTTCATCGGCCTGAAATGGACCGACACGGAACTAAACATCTCCTCTCTGATGGGCATGGTCATGATCGTCGGCAACGTCACCGAGGTCGCGATCTTCTACTACAGCGAATACGCCGATTTCCTCACCGAGGGTTCGATGATCGATCGGCTCATCGCCGCCGGCAACTATCGCATGAGGGCGATCGTGATGACCACTGTGGCGGCTATTCTTGCGCTTCTGCCTCTGGCAACGAACCTCGGCCAAGGCTCCGGCATGCTCCAGCCCCTGGCCATCGCGATTATCACCGGGCTGGTCGTGCAGTTGCCGTTGGTGTTAATCGTTTTGCCCGCCTTGCTGCGGATCCTGAGGGTCCGGAAGTGAAATCGGCCGCAAATAGGCCGCGATCCCCTGAGCGCCTTGGGCGAGCAGTGTCCTTACAGCGGGTCGATTAGGACGGCGCTGGCTGTGAAATGAGACAGATGAGACACTTTTTTCCGCAAGCGATTTTGTGGAAGATGCTAAATAAGGAACCGCAATTCAGGGACAATTCAAACATATTTAGCGGCGGTGCGAAGCACCGCGGGTTACGCCAATGTCCCGGAATCGCGGTCGCCCATTTAGTGACAGGCCGGCGCGAACGCTGTTTTTGGGAAAGGCGAGGCGCGCCTCATTTTTATGATGATTGCTGGATCGCGCGTGGTGCATGCTTATTTATCGAGAACCGCTCACCTCCCGGTTCCATTCTCTTGGAGCCGCGTCAATGGCCGGTGGCTCCGCCGTGGGATTCGTTGTCGCGGGTAAACCGTCTCGAAACAGCAAATGGGAATGAAATAAAGAGGACGCGATTCGTTTTGACCATTTGCCGCCGGTCGTTTAGGATTGCCGGCATGTCGCGGCAGGCTCGCAACACGCCGGCAGGCCTAGTCTATCACGTTCTGAATCGGGCCAACGGGCGGCTGCGATTGTTCCGAAAGGACGAGGATTTCCTGGCCTTCGAAAAGGTCCTGCTCCAAGCCATGCGGCGCCGGCCCGTGCGGTTGCTGGATTGGTGTCTGATGTCCAATCACTGGCACTTCGTGGTCTGGCCGAGAAAAGACGATGACCTGAGCGAGTTTTTTCGCTGGCTGACGCATACCCACACGCAGCGTTGGCACGCCCATCACGCAACCAGCGGCATGGGACACGTTTATCAGGGGCGATTCAAATGCTTTCCCGTCCAGGAAGACGGGCATTTGGAGCGACTGCTGCGTTACGTGCAATTGAATCCGCTCCGCGCCAAACTGGTCCGGCGGGCGGTGGCCTGGCGTTGGGGAACTTGCCATGTCCGCCGGCGTGGGCCTGTGGAGCTGGCCGAATTGTTGAGCGATTGGCCGATCGACCGGCCGCGGGATTGGGACGCGTGGTTGGATGAAGGCCTCAGCGCGACCGAATCCGAGCGAATCGTCACGGCCATCCGCCGCTCGTGTCCCTTGGGCGACCCCGCATGGACCGAACGCATCGCCAGCCGCCTGAACCTGGAGCATACGTTGAATCCGCTTGGCCGGCCGAAGCGAGATCGTGGAAACGAATCGCGTCCTCTTTAATTAATTCCATTCTCACAAGGTAAAGAATTCGGATTGACCGACCGTTGTGCTTTACAATGCCCGCGCAATGAAACGCATCCGCCGATGGGTGTTCAATGGGCTTGCGGCGGTGTCGCTGCTTCTGTTCCTTGCGACTGTCGGGTTGTGGGTCCGCAGCTTTTGGGTCGCCGAGGACCTGGATCAATTTCGATATTGGACTACGGCGACAGGCGTCGAATACATACGCCGGGGCTTTTGGGATGGCCGGGGCAGGGTGGCCTTATATTGGGGTTCAGGCCGCACTCCGCCTGCCACGGGGTGGACGCGGTGGATTGCATCACTTAGCCAAGAGAAGCCTTACCTTAAATACCGCCAATTTTCGCCGACAAATAATTATCCATTGTTGTCACCTGAGAAGACCATGACTCACGCCTTGGGTTTTGGCTATTATGAATCTCCCCCCGTCGGGACAGGGAATTTCCGCGGCGTTAAAAGGGCGGTGACAGTACCGTTCTATGCCCTGGCGGCGGCCACATCGATTCTCCCGCTTTTCTGGGTTCGCAGTCGTTGGCAACGGCAGCGCAGATTTCGCGACGTTTGCAAATGTTGCGGATACGATCTTCGAGCCACGCCAGACCGCTGCCCCGAATGCGGAACGGTTCCAGCCAATCATAAAAATTCAAAGTAGCCCACTACCACGTTTCCATCGGATATGACAGCATCCCGTGAAGCATTATACAAATGCCTTATGGCCTTCTTCTTTCACGCCCGTCTTCGACTTCAAAAAGGGCAGGCCGGAAAACTGGACACGCTGAATTCCAGAATTTTTCTCTTGCAATCCGGGTAGTTGTTAGGTATTAGTTCGGCATTACGGGCAACATCGTGCCCCAATCCGCGCGCGGGCCGCAGTTGACTTGCGATGCCTGTCATAATTGCGCCCCCAAAACCGGATTTTTCATTCAAAACCGGACGGACATTCAGCACAGCAAAGAAGCCGATCCCGTTTTGGCCGGCATTTTTCGCCCGATCCGATTGTCGGTCGAACGGCGCTCAAATCGCCGTCGAACCATCCCCCAAACCATCCCCCGAAAGCCCCGATTTCGATGGCTCCAAATGCTCGCGAATCCAGCGCCCGCTCTCATGCAACATGCAGCGCGGCCAGTCGTAATCCTCCGCCAATTTCGTCGCCTCCGCATGGCTGAATTCCACGGGCTTGCCGCATCCCGTCCCGCGCGTATGGATGTAGCTGAGCGCCGCGATGAACGGCCAGCAGGCATTCGGGCGATTTCTGAACCAACGACCATCGACAAGCCCGAATAGTCCATCCGATTTGAAGGCATGACGCCAACGAAACAACGTGGAGCGGCTGATTGTATAACCTTGATCGCGCGCCATGCGCACGATGCTGGCGGTGACTTGATCGTAAGACCTTCCCCGCCTCCGAGGTTCATGCAGCGCCGCCCCCCATTGCAATAGGAGCCATTGCCGGTCAAGAACGATCGAGCGCGGCCCGGCCGGCAAGCGATCCAGCCAGCCCTTTTGCCGATCGGGCATCGGCTCAGCCGGAAGGATCAAGCCGGGATTTCGGGTTTCCGAGTTCATGGGCATCAATTCGTCGATCGTCCTCAGCGCTATTCAGAGCGGGCCGAAGCCGCGCCCCGGCCGGCTGCTCGCTATGCCGTGTTCAATGCGTTTGCCGCGCGTGAGCTTGCCAAGGTCAACTTTCGCTGGCGACAAACCGCCGCGCGTGCCGTCATCGATTTGCTTTTCGGGCTTCTCGCCCAGCGGCTCCCGGATGCCCGCCGTCGCGATCGCTCCGGAAGCGGCCGGCGGCGGATCGATGGGATGATCCAGCAAATCACGAATCGCTTTCGCGATCCCCTCGCTGGATAACGGAGCGCCCGTTTTTGGCGCGGCACCGGCCGCCTGCGCTGGCGATTGGGCGTTTGAAGCGCCGCCGGTTTGGCGCTGATGGCTCGGGGTCAGATAAACTCGAATCGACATTTTGAATTCCCGTCAAACGTGCGGAGGCCGCGTTGAACCGCTCCCGATCGGGGCAATCAGTCCGGCCCAACTTCCGCCTCCGCCCCGGCCTTTTTGATGGCATCCGGGAGATTGATCGGGCGCTCCAGGCGACGCGAATCGCCCGACCCATCGTCGGCCGGCGCATCATCTTGCGCCGGTTCATTTTCCCGCTCACGCCCAACGCCGCGCGGCCCATTCAAAGGCTCCCAATACTCCGCGGCTGCCTTGGCAAAATCGATGGGTCGCGGAATGTGCTGCTGTTGCGGCTCCTCGATTGGCTCGGCCGGAAGACCGAACAATTCCCAATGTTCCTTCGCCAATGCCGCAAGCCTGTCGGCGCTCCTACGGGATTCATGGAAAGCCGTCTCCGCCCGGTTTGCCTCTCTCGATAGCTCATCGCTTTTTGCCGTCATTGCCGCGATCGTCTTTCGCATCTTCTCATCAAAGTCCGCCCGCGCTTTGGCGGCCTCCGAGTGCCGCAATTGCCGGGCCGGCATTTCGCCGCTGAGCTTCACCAGGAACGCGCGATTGGCGAGCGCCCGCGCATCCTTCTCGACCTGCGCTGAGTCATAACCGAGCTTTTGCATCAGGCCGGAAAGTTCCTCAACCTGCGCGGGAGTGGCCCCATCGGCAGCCTCCAAAATCTCACGATACCGGGCGATGAGCTTCATGCCGTCCCGCGCCTCTTTGCCTCTGAGTTGCTTCATCAATTCAAACATGATCGATCCTTTCGTCCTTGTGATCCGCCGCGGCGGATGGTGCAGTCCTTTATTGTTTGTCCGCAACGAGCCGATTCAGCGTCTCCACGTCCAGCGAAGTCCGGGCAAGGTCGTTGGCGTTGAATTCCTCGGTCCGGCTTTTTTCTCTTTCCGCCTGCGTTTCGGCTACCAACTGGTGGAGCTTTTGGAATGGACTCATCGTCTCCTGACGATTGGCGTCGATGGCCGCCGCCGCAAGCTGGGTGAGCCGATCCGTCGCGCCGGGCATGAACTTGGCAGATTCCGCCGGCACGATTTGCTGTAGCGCCCATTGCATCTGCATTGACGGCGGCAGCGACTCGAAATTGGCCGGTTTAGCGGCCGATCCCATCAGCGCGGCGTTGATCCGTGAGGACCATCCTTCCGGCGTAGCAGATTGTGAGAGAATAAATTGCTGTTCGGGGGGAAGCTGGCCAAACATCTTGGCGATCCGATCCGCGTCAAAAATCTTGCTCAGTTGCCGAATGGTCATTGTGTCCAATTCCTTTTTGCCGGCTTCCGTGCCAGCGTCCGGCGGCATTTGGCCGCGTTAATCAATGCGATGCGCCGATCGCCGCCGCGCTCTCCGCCTCCTTTATCTCAGCTTCGATGTATGCCCGTGATTGATTGTTCGCGCGGCCAAGTCGCTCGTAGTAATCCCGGATGGCCTTCTCTGTCGCCGCTCCGGCGGCGCGGGCCACGTCTCCGGCGGGGATGTTGAAAGTTTGATTGATGGTCGGGCCGGCGGCCGGGCTCGCGTTGAGATTTGTCGCCTTGCCCGTGTTCGGGTCAAAATCAATCTCATCGCCGGGTTTGATCCCCTTTAACCCGGTTTCGTTCATGAGCCGGTTTGCACCGGCCTGGTTTGCTGGGATCATCTGGAAGTTGTTGCTATTGCCGCTGAACTCGTTGATCTGGCTCGAATGCCTTTCGATGAAGTCCACGAATTTAGCGAACCTGTCGGCCAGGTCGAGAACCTTGCCCACCGCCCCACCGATGTCCTCAATTTGCGTCTCAAGGGTGGGCAGATCGTCGATCAGTTTTTTTACGTCGCCCTTCAGCGTGCTGAGCGCCTGCTGGGCAATGGGGCCATTCATGAAATCGAAAAACTTCCCGATCGTCTCCTGCGCGTATTCGGAGAACTTGCCTATGTCTTGTTTGACCTCATCCTGATGGGCGACAAACCATTTGAGGACCGGCCGCATGGCCGCTTTTTCGATTCCGTCGAACGCTTCGCCGGCTTCCACTTCCAATATTTTGAATGCCTGGGCCGCCTGGGCTTCGCTGGTCTCGGTCACATCCCCGTATTGCTCCTGCGCTTTCATCAGGTCATCGACCTGATCCTTCTGCATCAGCATCAGCGGAATCAGGTCGCGCGCGCCGCGGCTAAGAATATCCGACGCTATAGCGCTCCGCTGCTGCGCGTTGGTCAGCCCGTCCAGGCCGTCTTTGACGCGCAGAAAAATCCCTTCGCTGTCTCCGGCGTGCGCGTTCAGCCACTGTTGCGAGATACCCAAAGCCGTGAAGTCCTCGGTCAGTTTCTCGGTCGGGTTTTGCAGCTCCTCCCCTATCACGCGGTTGAGCATGTACATGCCGTTGGAAAGCTGCTGAGCGTCCACGTTCACGGCCTTGGCAACCCCCGACCACTTCGAGAAGAATTCAACGGTCGTCCCGAGCTTTTCGGCGGCGAGTCCCATTTCAAGGGCATCGCCCGCGACGTGGCTGAACGCTTCGCCCAGCGCGTCGCCGGTTTCCTTGGCCAACTCGACAACGCCCAATAGCGGATTGGCCAGGAACGCCGTAACCCATTCCGGGAAAAGCTGCATGACCGCGTTGGCGGTGAACATGCTATGCAGGATCGAATCGCCGGTTTGCTCGGACGCTTCGCCGGCTTCGTGCTCGCTGGCGACGAATCGGCCAAGGTCATCGCGCATCTGGCCCGTGCCGTCCGCCACCGCTCTGGCGGAGTCTTCGGCGGACGAACTGATTTCGGCGAAGGGTTCAGCGACCGCCCCGCCGATTTGATCGGCCAGTTCGCCCAACTCCCGCAGCGGCTGGGCGAGCGATTGCTCCATCAGGTCGGGGAAAATCTCGGCCATTTGCTCCGCCTGGAGCAAGGGCTTGGTGAACCCGTCGATCCCAAGGATGATGGCGCCCGCGACCGAGCCAGCTATCCAACTCATTCGGCCCTCGATTCATCGCAAGAGGAATTTGCGGGATGGCGCTCTCGGAGCCTTTCAAGGCCGTATGCGCTGATGACCGTAAATTGGGACACGACCCCCGATTCATGAGGAACGAACATGGCCGCAAGGATTTGCGGCTCGCCGGCATCGCGGCGCGGCGTGAGACTGAATACCCGGAAAAGCACGGATGAAAATACCCATGATGGAATCGGCCGGCCCCGCAAATCCATCGCTTCCTCCGGCGAAAGCCGGCCCGAAGCGATCATCGAAGCCAAAACCGCCCGCATCGGCGCAGCGCCCTCGACGTAGGCATAGAGGTTTGGGACACGCTCCCCGTCGATGATGATGAATCCTTGGACTCCCTTCGCAACGTCGTTGCGCTGGAAGACTGCCCAGACCTCAAGCGCCGGGCGATCCGCCTTCGATGGCCGGGCGTCGGAAGACGATAATGGACCCTGCACTTGGCTCATTTGCCTCCAGCGCTTGCCCTGGCGATCGAGCGCCCGATGATGCCCTGAATCTCCTGGTAGGCCGCAAGCCCGCGCGCGGTGAAAATGTGAAACGCGGATACAAAGCCTCCAACGGGATCGCGAACATATTGGGCGGCGGCGCAACCGGGATTGCTGGCGTCGATCTGCCCCCGACTGTCGAGCGGATAGAGCAGGCGTCCCGCGATCTGCCGAAGCTCATCCAACTCGCAAACCCGCAAATCCTGCATTTCGCTGGTCGATAGCTTGCCGTCCGCGATCGCCCGCGTAGCTCGAAACGTGAAGTCGGCATCGCCCGCCACAAATCCGATCGGCGACGGGAACGGGCCGCCGGTCGTGATTAAAAAGCCGGGAGTGAGGCCGTCACGCCGCTCGCAGTTTGAAAATTTAGCAAACCAGATTTTCAAATCGCCGCGCGGCAAGCGATCGGGAAAACGACGTGCCGCGACCCTCTTTTTTTTCTTCACCCGAGCCATGCTGGACCTCCATGAATTGAGTAAAACGCGCGGAGCGCCTGCCGCACGCGCGGCAGGCCTCCGCCCGAAAGGAGCCAGGCGGATAATCCGACCCGCCGGCTGAATCATTGAAATTGCCGCGCGATCCCCGCCAGAGCGACGCGGGCGCGTCGAATCGCTACCCGACCCGGCGTCCATCCGGGCTGATTCGCGCTTCCCTGCATTGCGGGCAAGCGGCTTCTCGGGGCGTGTGCTGTCGTTGCTCATTGTGAAGGCTCCCCCTTCGCTTCCGGCCATCATGGCCGCGATGTCAAATTGCTATCTCATGCCCGCGTTGCATCCGTTCGGACATTGCCAATACAGGCGCGGGAGCTTCCCGCCCGGCTGAACGTTCGGAGACCAAACCTGGCCGCACTCCCTACATTTCAGGCGAATGCGCTCAGCCAAGTCGATCAACTCAACCTTTTTTTCGTCCAGCGTTTTGCTCAGCGACTTTTTCATTCAGTTGCTCCTTTCAAATCGTTCAAGAGGCAAGCGCCACGTCGCCTTGCCTCGCGTAGCTCTGCAATCCGAGGATCAGGGCTTTCATCGAGTTGAAGTCCAAATCCTCGATGCGCCGCGTGGCGCCGCCGCTCACTCGCTTTTCAATCCAGCCCGCCAGTCCGGCCCCGCCGGTGGCGAGCTTCCCGGCCCGCTCAAGCTCGCGCGCGATCGCCAGGGCCTTTCGCCTCATCCGTGCCAAGTAATCCTCCGCACAGCCGTGCCAGTAGCTCGCCGTGAAGTGCAAAACCTTCCCGCCGGCAAACTTCTCGATGATCGCCATGAATGCCTCAAAGTCGCGGCAATCCAGCTTCGGCGACGTGCTGGTGATGTCGCCGTTGTAATGGGCGTGCTGGAAGTTGCGCAGGATCAAATCCGTCCGCTGCTCCTCGGTGATGCCGGCGGCGCGGCAAGCTCGCACGGCAAGCTGCTTTTGTTTGTTCGTCCAGGCCATCGTCAAATGCCTTTCAAGCCAGGGCGTCAAGCCACGGCCGCGCGGGCGATCTTCGGTTCCTCCGCCCGCTGTCTGACCAGCCGTTCCATCCGGTCGAAATCGGCCGAATGAAGCAGGCGCATCGCCATGACAAGCTGATCCCGTTGGATCACCGTGGTGTCCGGCGCGATGTCGAACACGACCGCCGCCGCCCGCTCGATCAATCGCAAGCTGCCGAAGCCCGGCAGGTTCACAAGCTGCCAGGCCAGTTTGAGCGATTCCTTGTCCAGCCGGATTTCACGCGCGGCAAAGAACGCCTTGATTTCCTCGATGCTGAAAAGGCACTGCGCCGCCGCCTGCGCTCCGTCGCGGGGATCGCTCATGCCCCGGCTCTTTTCGACCGCGTTGTACGTGATCGTCCGGCTGGAGAATTGCCCCGCCCCATGCCCGCGATCGTCGATCGACTCCAAAATCTCAGCCGTGCCGATCAGGATGATGGTCACTTCCGCTTCATCGTGAATCCCCCGCACGAAATTGATCGCCTTGCCGAGAATGTGCGCTTCGTCGATGAACACCGGCCGATTCGTTCCCTTGAGCGCCGTTACGATCCAGCGGTGAAGCTCCGCCTTGGTTCCCCTTTTCGTCTCCGGCCAGCCAAGCTCGATCGCCAGGGCCATCAGGAATTGCAGCGGCGTGAACGTGTGATTGACGGCGATATAAACGCCGTTCAACTCCGCCGCCAGCACTTTGGCCAGGAACGTCTTGCCGCACCCCGAGGGCGCGACGATCGCCGCCATTGCCCCGTGCCGGTAGGCCAGGTGAACGATGGATCGCGTCTCCTCGGAGATTCGCATTTCCACGTATCCCTTTGGCCGCTTGCCTTCGTCACGCATCGCCTCGCGAGCCAGCCAGCGGGCAATCGCCGCCGCCACCTTCTCGATGTCCCCTTTATATTTTTGGTTGAGGAATTCTGATAGAACGGCTTTTGAATATCCAATCTGCCGGCAGGCCTCGGTCATCCTGACGTGGTGTCGCGTAAGGCGGTCGCGAAATCGGCGGGTGAGTTCGGGCAAATCGATGGAAGATGATGGCATCCGTGCCTCGTTTCGGTCATTTTGTACAAGGCGGTACATCGCCTCGCGGTCCTGTGGCGTCTCCCCGCTGCCGGACTCCGCCGGCGGAAGCGCGGCCCCTTGCGGCACCGGCGGATTCGCCGGGATTTCCGGGCTGTTTTGTGGATCGTTCATGCGAACCTCTTTCGCAGAATAGCGAACGGGTCAGGTTGTTTCGCGCGATGCGCCGGCGCGTTGCCGGCGGGATCGAGGCTCTGGCTTTTCTTGAGCAAATCGAATGGATTGGCGGCGGGCGTCCGGTCGGCATTCGCGCGGCCAGGCTCGCACGCCTCGCGAATTTCCTCGCGTCGAACCTCTTTCGCCTGGCCGTCAAGCGGCGTTTGAACAAGCCTCAATTGGCGGGGCGTTGCCGCGTCGGAAGCCGCGCGCCGCTCCATTTGCTGGCGCTCGAAGGCAACGGCGGCGATTTGCTCCTCTGTTGAAAGAACGCTGGTGAGTGAGTATTTCGCCTGATGCCTCAGCGACTTTCGATAGTCCGCCATTGCATGATGCACTTCCGCAACGTCCTGGCGGGTCATTCCTTCAACGACTCCCCCGACGTGGTTCATAGGAACGGTCGCGACAAATCGAAGCTCCGAGTCCCAAACGCGCACGGTTTCAAGTGCGCCCGGATCGTAGCTGACATGCACAATTGGCTTGACCTTTTTGCCGGGCGCTTTGAAGGGCCGGAGCGCTTCGCTGCAATGCCCATAGTGCAGCGTGCGGCCTTGAATCGTGAGGCTGATACCATTGCGCCCAACAGTCACCGGCTTATGCCAAAATGCCAGAAGCAAATCTAGGGCGGCCGGATCGGCCATGACGCGGCGAGTCGTGACCCATTTAGAAAATGCTTCGTTGGGACTCAACTTCACGCCGTTCTCGCTCAGGTCTTCCATCGCGTGATCGGCGTTCTCATTATGCTCCGCTAGGAATGCGGCCAGCCGTGTTTCGGCGTCCTCAAATGTCGGGATTCTCGCAGGATTGGCAAGGATTTCCTTGAGCCGTTCCGGCCGCGTCTCGGAACTGATCCCGCAGAATGTATCGAAGGTCCGGGCGAAGGATGCGAGGTTGCCAAAGAGCCGCTCGCATCGGCTCTTTCCGTTAGGTCCGTGGGGCAATGCGAAATGTACTCCGATTTGCAGCCTCGCGAAGATGCCCCTGGCAACGTCCTCCTCGACGCGCGGAGAGATTTTTAAGCGCCGCTCCTGCTTCGTTGAACCATGGAAAACGTAGCTCGAAAAATCCTTGCCGTTGTCGATCCGAATTTCCGAGGGGCCGCCAAAGTTGGCGTCATCTTTGAGCGCCCTGCCCAGTGATCCGAGGATGGTTGAACTGTTCGGGCTATCGCTCAGCACCCAGCCGACGACCCGGCGCGTGCGCCAGTCGATCCAGAGAGTGAGCCAGGGGCGGATGATCGTACCCCGCCAGCAAACCCAAAAATCCATCTGCTTATGGTCCGCGATCCAAAGGAAGTTCGCTCCCCAGCTTTCCTCATCCTGCTCGATGGACGGCGCGAACTGCGTTCGATAGATTTTCGGCCTTCGATGAAACGCCTGTTTTTCCAGTGATATTTTCTCGTCCTTTCGTCGGAGGCATTCCGAATACGAAACCCATCGCCAGCCCGTTCGCGCCACCATCCGCTTGACTTTCCTCCAGCATTGGCGGACGGATGCTGCGTTCGAATTAAGGTAGAAATCCTCAAACGCATCCCATGCCTCTTGCGATGCCTCAGCCTCCGGATGATGCCCGCCGCGCGTGTCGATCAGCGCGTCGATGTCGCCGTCGCCGGCTCGCTTGTCCCAATCGTAAAGCGACTGCCGCGAGATTTTAAGATTCGGGAATTGCAAGCGGAGGCATTCGACCAGGCGGGGCAGGGCGGATTTCATCGGCTCGCGTCCGTCCTGGATTTTCCTCAGTTCGCGCACACAAGCCCACTTCATCAGCGCCTGGTCCCGTCGCCTGCCGCTGACAAGCTCGAGCGCCGCGATCGCGCCATTTGAGGCGAGCCGCGAGTCAAAGGATCGCTTCACAAACCATTGGGTTTGACCCGTCACCGGGGATTTGGCCAGGACCGCCAAACCGAGCGCCGCCAAAGTCGTCCGGCAAATCCGCGTAAATCCGTCCACGTCGCGATTCAGCTTCACCGCCCCCTCGTTTGCCGGGATAAGCGCGGCGAAATCAAAAGGGACGGAAGTTGGGATTGCCAGAGCGGTCATTTAGGTGAGGCCAAAGGACACTCTGGAGGGAATCGAGTCCGGTTTTCCGGAGTGAATGACGATGCTTCCGGCGCGCGCCAATGCGAATAAAATTCTGCACATTTGTTCGTCGCTATCCGGGGTGAGCGCCGCCCCATGGGCCAACATTTTCGCGCGCAGCCAGTGGGCGTTTTGGCCGGTAATTCCGTCTCCGGCGAGGGTCGTGATCTCCGCCAGTACCGCTGCCATCAGCGAGTTCCATTGACCCGAATTTGATTCATTTGTCGCCATGAGTCCTGTCCCTTTCAAAATCCCCGCCGTTTGTTTCCGACCGGCGGGGCTGCTCGATTCGTCCCGATTAACCGGGTGAATCCTGATTCGTCGAGTCGCCGGCATCATCATCGCCAAGGCCATCCTCAGTCCTCAAAACCTCAGAGGTGGACGTGTGTATGACCGGGAGATTTCCCTTCATGGAGATGCAAAAAAAGGCTTCCTCGAAGAATGGCTTTAGAACTTCCATCGCCTCAAGTGCCTTCGTCAGTTTCGGATTTTCCCGCGCCCTAAGCGTCGCGAAGGCACGTCGGAATTGTTCCTCCGAACAGGAGGGGTCACGGTCAAGAAGCCTGCATGATCGAAGGCATGTGTGGTATCTTTGCCCGTACTTACGGAGCATCTCCGCAAGCTCCGGATTGAGCCCGTTTTCAGCGTTAGCCGTCTCAAAGTGGCTGACCCGGATTTCCCATTCGAGATGCTCAAGAAAATCGCGGATCATCCGAGCGTTGTATCGCATCGGCTTGTCACGCTTGTCCTGGCTCACGGGGCTTGTTCCTTTCGTTTTCGAGCGGGGCCGGCGGGATCGTGCGATCCCGGCCGGCTTCCGGCTCGAATGGCTCCCGATCAAGGGGCCAATCCGTTCGTTCCTTTTTCCAGCGATTCGCGGACCATCCTAAAGCCATTGTTCTCCGCAAAATCAGCCCGATCCGCGAAACGCTTCATGTCCAAAACATTGTTGCCGTATGTCTGGTCGAGAATGACCGCCGCACCTGTGACCATGATGTCCCGAAGGAATTCCATCGTCGGCACGGTAGGTCTGAAAATCAGATCATAAAGGGGACGGATCATTGTCGAATTTGAATGTTCGTAGATGAGTCCAGAATCGACTAGCTCCGCAACCACTTCGCGAAAATCGCGCTCGGTTTTCACGAGCTTCGGATCAAAGATTGTTGCCGCTTCAAAAAGGACATGCCCGTAGCTGGCGCACTCGCAATTTCCGGGACGGTTGAGCCCTCGGACAATCTGACGGAGAAGGAACATGCGTAGGCGGCCCGGCCTCTTTTTTGGCGGCGTATAGTGGTGATCCGGTGGGAAGGCCATAAGCTGCTCACCCTTTCAAATCGCGGCCCGCTTCGATGCGAGTAGAATTTTGTTGTGGACGCCAACCGCGTCGGTATCGCGCGGCGGGTCAACGATCGGGGCGTCCTCCGGGGCGACGGTGGTGTAGGAATTAAAGAGGGTCCAGCGATCCGTGCGGAGTGCGCCGATCAAGGCCGTATCGAAGCCCTTGCGAATCGAGTCGGGAGGAAATTCAGAGCGGAGCCATCGAGTAACGAGATCGGGACAGCAGCCGAGGGACGTAGAAAGATCGCCGATCCGCCGGAAGCCCAAGAATCTCCACCGGAGGCGGAGCCATTGGCCCCAATGATTCCGAGTCTGATCGCTCTTTTCCGGCGTCATTTGGAGCATGTATTACCAGATTAGTTCGATGTTGTCAACAGCATTGATACAGATTATTCGACATTTCATACAGTCCTGAAAATCGACATTTCCGCGGCTTGGCGGTAGAAGATGAGCGCGCAGGGCCAAGGATGAAGGATAAAGATTCAAAGGACCGCGTCCTCGACCTCATCCAAAACTCAGAGCCATTTCTTCATTGGGGCCGGTGGGTCAAGGCGCGCAGTCTTCGGGTTGGCTTCCGTCGCCAGGTAGATTTTGCGCTTGCAGTCGGATGCGAACGCACCCAGCTCTACAAATGGTTCGCGATGGAATTCCCGCCAGCCAGCATGAAAAAGGGATTCGACCGGAGCATTGCCACGGCGCTGAAAACGGACCGCCAAACGCTTTTTAATGGCTGGCGGTTCATAAGCGCCGAAGATGCGCCCGTTGCCGGGCCCGACTTCGGCGATGAAGCATTTGCCGAAAGACAGCTACTACTTGATGCGCTTTCACGGATGGTCCCGGTTCTCCGAAATGATGGCTTAAAAGCATTGGTGGAACAGGGGCGGCGCGAAATTGAGAAGATCGCCGGGCTGGTCGATGAGCGGATGCGACGGGAAGAATCCAGGCCAAAACCGCCGCACAAAAAATAGATCATGCCGCGCTTGCGGCCCGCCGTCCGCGCGGTAAACTTGATCCGCTCGACTCCTTCACCACCGGCGGAACTTCCCGCCGCTCCCGATCAACCTGGCCGAATCCCTTTTTCAAAGAGGCAACGGCATGGATGCTACATGCGCACGCGGCTCTTTTTGGGATTCCGTCACGCCCGCCTTGCGAAAGCTCCTGAAAAAACCCTTCCGATTTGATGATCCAAACGCGCTGCCGCTTTGGAAAAAGTACCTCGCGACGCGCAGCCGAGCGGCGGCCGATGAGCTTTGCCAGCATTACCTTCCCCTTGTTGGAATCGTCGCATTGAGATTGAAAAAACGCCGGCCTTGGCTCTTTCCCGAGGAGCTTGGTTATCTCATCAGCGACGGATTCATGGGCCTTCGGCAGTTCATCGAGTATGCCGACGCCTTCGATCCCCTTTATTGTTCCCGGACGGCATTCCGGCAGATTCGCCGCTGGATTTTCCGATGTCGGACTCAGATGGAGTTCGGCGGCTGGCATCGCGCTTACGCACGCCGAACGCTGTCGGATGTTCGAGCCAAGCTCACCCGGCAACTCGGCCGTTTGCCCGAGCGTGAGGAAATTCTCCGCGAGCTGCGCGCGCACGTCAAAAACCCAGCCATGGTCATTGCCCGCATCGACGAAACGCCGCCGCGAGTAAGCAGGTTTTCAGAACTGGGATCATCATCTTTGCCGCCATTGTCTTTCGCCGATCCGGCCGCCGACGATCCGAGCAAACAGGCGATCGAGTCCGACATTATGCGCAGGGTCGTGAAGGTCTTGAAGCCGCGCGACCGGCAAATCCTCCGCCTGATTTTGCGTGGGGAAACTTACGCGGACATCGGCCGGCGTTTCCACATTTCGCGTGAGCGTGTGCGGCAGCGGCTCAACGGCATCCTTTGGGAAGCTCGCCAGCGCGCCGACTTGGCCACATATTTCGGCGACGATCCGATCCCCGAGATTCGCCCGCTCCGGCAGGGTAAAGACCGCTGCCTGGCGTCCGCTCCTGGCTTCATGAGACGCGCGGGTTGATCGCGATTCGACGCCCGTTCGATCGGCGGTCGAAAACCAACGGCTTTGATGTCGCGAAAGCGAAAAATGGACATGTCATTTTTTGAGCGCCGACCTTTTTTTAGGGGGTCGGCGCAGGGGTCGGCGCGCCGACATTTTCAAAAACTAAACGGCGATGACGAAGCGCCAACGCGGTTTGCATGGAAAGTTATTTCCGCAATCTTTCCCGACCGTCCAGTATTGATGCGCCAATCCGGTTTTGAAATCTTCCGCCCGCTTTCGTCGTAACCCCTTGCCATGCCTAGCACATATGCCGATCTCCAGAATAGGCCAGCATAGGCCGGCTTTGGGTGCGCTCTTATGCCTGTTTTAGCGTCAGGGAGAGTCCGCAATGTCCGCCGATTTCCATGAAAACACAACTTTCCGACAAATGTCTCACCTTCCCGGAGATCGGATCCATCTTTTGCATCTTATCTACTGCTCTACTCTCAACTTATATACCTTCTCGCGAAGCGACCCCCTCCCCCCCTATGGGACATTTTGGGATCGAGTGGGACAGGTTTTTCGCTCCGAGTCTCAGCAACGCCTCTTATCCCGAAAGATTCAGCCTCACCGCAGAGCACGCAGAGATCGCGGAGAGTCAATGCAGAGAAGAATTTATGTCCAATTGCGCGAAGGCCGCCAGCGCGCTGTGTGCGACAAAGACCCGCATTTCGATTCTGTCGATTTCTCCGCATTGCAAAGCTGTGGCATCTTGTTTTTTTGGCAAGGTTCAGTGGTCATGCGGCAAGTTTGGTTACGTCGGCCTCGCGAAGAATCAACGCGGCGCTCATCGTCTTGTGCCCCTGGGAAGT
>JBEKHH010000069.1:0-22300 GCA_050012375.1 Tepidisphaeraceae bacterium | reverse complement strand
CTCATTGCCTCAAGCCGACGGCCATATTGATCGCCACGATCCGGTGCAGCAGATCGCGGCCGTCTGCCTTCCTTCTGCATTACCGGGCATTTCACCCTGGAAGGTCCGCCACTGTTGCTCATACCGGCGCCGCAACTGTGAAACGCGGCCGCGGGTAATACCAAATCGATCCGCTACGGTCGACGGATGCTCACCGGCGATCAGGGCTGAGATGATCGAGCGGTCCCGTCTGACGATCATGATGTCATGTGTCAGCATGCTTAGCGACGCAAAAAGCCCCTGCGGACGCCGGGGTCTGCCGATTCCGATCAACCGGCGCATGACCAAGGCTGGCCCCTCAAACCGCAAACTCGCTCCTATTGCCAAATTCAACCAGCCAAAAGATTCGACGATCGAACGCAACTCATTTTTGAGAAGGCCGTTATCGCAAAACAGGACATAGACCCCTCTCTTTTCGGGGGTGCCAACGCTCGGTCGCGGCCCCAAAACGCGCTCCAGGGCCCAGCCAGAAGCCGCAAGGGCCATCGTAGCGTTTCCTAATAGCGGTCCGCGGGGCCCGGATTTCCCAATGGCTAACTGGGGGGGAGGAGATCATAAATAACGTTATTTACTATGCCGCCTCTTTGTTGGTCAGAATCCCCCCGGGGTGGTCGCCGTCGAGCCGGCAATCACAATGGTGGAATTTGGATTAGTCGCTGATGCCGTGGCGGGCGTCGGATCCGCTGGCGAATCGAAGACGAAGCGGCTTGAGCGATGGGCAAAAGGTGCCCAACTCATCAAAATCTACGGACCAGAGTTCGCTGGTGAAGCCCGCTACAGCCCGCCAGCTTGCATCGGGACGAAAGAGAAGCACGTCTGCGGGATGGCTTGCGGATCAACGCACCATCGTTTACGGTCCACTTATCTAATCTTGCCGCCTAGGCCCGTAAAAAGCATCGTCTCGTTTTCCAAGGGAGGTCGTCATGACCAGAGCCATCCCAACTCTCCTGGCCATTTTTGGGGCTGTTAGACTTTCGTTTGCCGCGGCCGCGCCTCCTGATCGACTCACCCTGACTGACTTGACCAACCGTCCGGACCGCTGGCCCCAAACCGTTGCTTTGAAGGCGGACTTCCAGTTCGATGGCGGAAAGTCGGCCCACAGCAGGCAAGTTGTAGCCGTCGAACAGTTCGACGGATCCAACGTCCTCGTCGCTGCCGATGCGGATCTATGGTTCAACGTCACCCCGGACCAATGCGATCTTCTCGACGCGGCTAACCAGGCATGGGCCAAGCTCACGCCGGCCCAGCGCGCCGTGGATCCAGAGTCGTTATCAGTGGACAGGTCACTCTGGCCCGAGCGAATCAAGCTTCGTTCAGACGGTAGCTGGGGCGACGGCACGAAAGTCGCTGCCGGGATAGAAACCGACGTGGCCAAGATCACCCCCCAACAAGTCTGGCTTGCCCCTCCTCACAGTACGAAATACTATTGGACCGATATTGCCGGCACCGACGTTTTCGAGCGCGCCCGGCAGATTGCATTGCTTGACCGCGACAAGCGCCCCCCGCGCGTCGCCGATGCGCTGCGGATACATCTGCTCAACGCCGCCGGACAGCCTTACATTGATGAACACCTCGGCGAAAAGCAATTTTTCGTCCTCTATTTCGGCGCCGGTTGGTGCGCTCCATGCGGAAGACTCGCACCTCAATTCGTGAATTTCATGAAAGACCTGCAGCCCAAGCACCCGGAACTGCAAGTCATCATGCTCAGCGAAGACAAGCAGGTCGCCGACATGCTAAAAGACATGACCCAGCAAAACATGCCCTGGCCCGCGGTTCCGCCCGACGCCCTGCCCGAACGCATCCCGATCACCGTTTATGAAGGCGGAAATATACCCCAGTTAGTCATCGTCGACCGCTTCGGCACGGTCCTGGCTGACAACTCCGACGACAAAGGCAACATAAGCGATCCCATGGCCACCCTGCATCAACTCCCCAAGCTCCTCGAATCGCAACCAACAACTCGCCCCTGATATTCTGGAATTTGATTGTGTTCGATGCTGGGGAAGGCGCTGCAGTTCGGTGAGCGGTGCGTCAACCGGATCCCACACGGAAGCGGGCCTCTCGGGGGGGGGTTCACCGCTTGCAACGTTGGTGAAGATCATTTCCAGCAAGAGAGAAAACGCCGCTATTCACGCTACGTGAACTTGAGGTTTGCCGCCGCATCTTCATCAGCTCAACCAGCGTCGCCGGCGGCACCACCCGGGAGCCGATGCAAAACTCGATGAATTCGGCCACATCGAGCCGACGGCTGCCTGACTCGCTTCTTGCGATCCACCATTGGCTTTGCCCAATCCGGGCGGCAATCGGACTCCAACAGGGCCGGCAGCGTTGTGGAATTAAATGAGGCGAGAAACTAGCACTTTCACGTACGGTGGTAATCCGCGCTTATCGCCCTTGTAACCGAACAATCGGCTCAGCTGCGAATCGTTCAGCCCAAGGCTGCGTAAATGCCGTAGCGATACCTGCACCTCCGCGAGCTTGGCATTGCGGCGGATGATGGTTTCATTTCTCCCCTCATCGCCGCGCACCACTAGGGCTTTCCCCGAACCAATCTCCTGATTATCAATCGATGACAACGAACCCCAGACTGCCTGATACCAGACGCCGCCCACTTCAACCGAGCCAACCACCCGCATTAGCCACTACTTTCTTGCAAGGAGTCGAGTACGATGACAACGGTTGATCCCAGCGGTTCGGATACGGCGAAGATCTTAACCGAAGGGGAACAACAACGCTCCGTTGATCCGATATCACCGCCACGAGGGACGCACGAACATGGCTGAAACACAAGAAACCCCGTCACTTCCAGATCCGCAGTCGGCTTGCAACCATCTGAATGATCAAGTCTATGCCAAGGTCTTCTTCCAAAAGCTCGCCGGTGCCGGGTTCGTCCCGACAAATGACAAACAGGCGGAGAAATTTCTGATCCTCGCCGACAAGCTTCGCGCGCTCGCCGAGGATCTACGGGGCAACGCGGCGGCGGTCAACGATCCGGAGTCCGCGGCCAATCGATTGCTGGACGAGATTATGAATCAGAGTTGGATCGGCAAGCCTGCTTCGGTTTAGGAACAGACTGTTCTCAGGCAGCAGGCCGCGAGTTTTGCTAGGGATCCTGCGATCTACAATTCGGTCTTGGCGCTCAAGGCTGCCGAGGCGCAGGATATCGCGCCCATTTTTGACAGCGCATCGGCCTTCCGGATCAAATAGGGGGCATGTCGGAGCAGCCTGAAACGATTAAATGTTCATCGTGCGGAAACGTCTTTTTCACCATTGGCCGATCTCCCGATGGGAAACCGACCTATACAGCAGTAAAGCCCGGTGTTGTCGATGCGGTTGAAGGCGAACAGGAGATTTACAGAATTATCTGTCCGTTGTGCCAACACGCTGAGGAGGTGAGTGGAACGGTATTACCCTTTGAGAAGTTGAAGCTACTCCACGAGATTCCTGATCCGTGGAAATTTGTCGAAGCGTCTAGGATTGATAGATCATATCAGGGAACTACCAGGTCTATTTCCGACGATACAATCCGCGATATTGCGGCCAATTTCGTCAAGAGTATTGATCGTCTAGTTGCAATCGCTGAGATCGCGCCACTTTCGACGGGTCTATCTGGTCTCTATCAGAATCACTTTCGTACTACAGGCGAGCGCGGCATTCTACCCGTGGAAAAATCAGAGCAGGCGTGGAACGATGCGATGGATCGAAATGTCGCGAATGCACAGCTATTTACTTCCCCGCTCGCGCCGGAAATACGAGCGATCGCTCTTGAGATTGGATATTCCGAGTTGCGGAACTGGACGCGACAACACGGAGAAATGAATCCCGGCGTTGAAGCTATATTGATGGCACAAATAGTATTGGCCTGGACGGCTTTTGAATCGTTGTCCGCAGACTTATGGGTTGCTGCTGTCAATGTGCGACCCAATCCGCTGGCCACGAGGGCCGGTGCGCCATCGGGCGGCAAGGGACAGCCAAAGAGTCTCACGATCCCACAGATGAGCGAATATGCCCATAATTTCGATCTGAGTAAGGTCATGGGCGATGTTCTAAAAAACGAAAAAAAAGTCGATTTCGTGTCCCTCGCGTCAACGTCCGCAGCCTACGAGATGGCATTCGATACTCCACTTGCTCTATTCGGTGATGACCAGTTGCGTCTACTTGAGCTTGTCAGGAATCTTATCGTCCACGACGGGGGAACGGTCGGGCAAAAGTTCATAGACGATCTTGAAATCGCCAAACTTACGGGACACCGAGACTGCGCCGGAGTCGTAAAAGACAAGCCGTTCCCGTTGAACGGAGAAATGACATCGCGGTTTGTCGAGTCGGCGACGTGCTCCGGCAAGACACTAATTACGTTCGTTGACAAGTATTTACAGCAGGAACCTCTGAAAAACTCCTCTTGACAGCCATGATAAGATGACCCACCGACAGGGAGGTCATCATGCGGGAACGTGACCCGGTGTGCGTGGGGTAGGTCCGAGACGGGGTGCGCGGAACGGATTCCCTGTTCTTTACCCGCTGAGGCGGCGCGACGATCTCATGAGGGTATAATTTCCCAAACGTCCTGCCTGTCCTAGGCGTCTTCACCGGCCGCGCTACGCGGAGGCGAGGGAGGCCCCCATTTCGATCACCGGCCAACTATTCGCGTCCTTCATCAGATGCAGATACAAGGCCCACCTTCAAGGGATGGGCGAGACCGGGATCGGCTCTGCCTACGAACAACTCCTGACCGACCTCGACCGGAGTTATCGAGAGGAATCGCTGCGGGGATTGCGGGCCCGGCTCGGGATCCGGGCGGTGCATGACGACCCCGAATCGATTGCCGCGGCTGTCGGGGAAGGCTACGGGCTGATCACAAACGCCTCGGCCACAACCGGTCGGTTGACCGTCGTCTTTGAGGCTTTGGAACGAATCTCAGGCGACGCCAACGCCGACGCAGACGCGGAACATTACGTCCCGCTGGTCTTCACACATTGCGAGAAGGTCACGGGACACGACAAGCTGCTCGCCGCCTTCTACGGCTTTGCCCTTGCCGAGGTCGTGGGCGCACCACCGACCCACGCGAAGATCATCTTCGGTCGCGACCGCGGCGCAATGAAGGTCGTCCTCGTCAAACCCGCCGGAATGACGGAGCTCTGGACCAAGGCCCGCCGGCTGGTGGATGAGCTAACGGCTCAAGTCGGTGGCCCCTCGCCGCCGCCAATGATCCTCAACGACCATTGCCCGCTCTGCGAGTTCCGCGACCGCTGCCACGCCGTTGCCGTCGAGAAAGACGACATCACCCTGCTGCGGGGCCTGTCGGCGGGCGAGGTCGAGCAGTGGCGACAGCGTGGGGTGTTCACGATCACCCAGCTTTCCTACACCTTCCGGGCCAAGAGCGTGACCGGAAAAAGCGGCGCGAAAGCCGGCCGGCATTTACCCGCACTACAAGCTCTGGCAATTCGTGAAAAGAAGGTTTACCTGACCCGTCAACCGAATCTCCCGGAGGCGCAGGTACGGTTGTTCCTCGACGTGGAAGGTGTACCGGACCGAGACTTCTACTACCTGGTCGGTGCTGTTGTCGAGGCAGGCAGTCAGACTTGGACGCACTCCTTCTGGGCGGATGGCCGGGAGGACGAAGGGCGCATCTGGCACGACTTGCTCGCCCTACTCGCGGGCCTGGGCAATTTCACCGCCTACCACTACGGCCGGTACGAACGCACATTCGTCGACCACATGACAAACCGCTACGGGGTGCCTTCCGGCTCGGAGGCGCTAGTGGATCGACTTAAGGCCGAGGCCGTGGACGTGCTGGCAGCTATCTCCGGAAGCGTCTACTTTCCGACCCATTCCCGAAGCCTTAAGGACATTGGCGCGTTCGTGGGAGCCATTTAAGCCGCGTCGGGTCTCCAGAGCCTCCTCTGGCGACACCGATGGGAGGGCACTGGAGACGCCGCGCCAAAGCAGTCGCTCCTCGCGTACAACTTGGAAGACTGCTTCGCCCTTCGGTTAGTGACCGATTTTATTCGGAATCTGTCCCGGGGCGCGGCGGGCACCCCGGAGGTAGTTGGGCCGGATGAGCTTCCCGCGAACCCAACCCATCGGTTTGGGATGGGAAGCCCTGCCACCCCGGAGATCGGAAACATTATCAAATGCGCTTACTTTGAATATCAGATGAGCAAGGTGTTCTTCCGCACCAATCCAGCTGTCCGCGAGAGCGTAAGGAGGAAAAGAATCCGGTGGCGCTGCCCGAAGGTTAATAAAGTGATTGAATGTTGCGCGCCTAAAATTTGCCCCCACTGTCGCAGCGCGAAGGTGTATGTCTATCAGAACAGTGCAGTGAAGAAACTTGTTTACGACCTCCGATTCACGGCCTCCGGTGTTCGTCGGTGGGTCGTGCGGTACGAGACAAAGCGTTATGGCTGCAACTCGTGCGCCGCCACGACGTATTCGCCAGATTATCCGACTCACGGAAGCCGTCTCGGGCACGGGCTGTGCAGCTGGGCGATTCATGCGCATGTCGCATTGAAGCAGTCGTTTGCTGATGTCAGCAGCGGAATTAATGATTCCTTCGGCTACGCGTTCACCGAGCGGCTCACGTACCAAATTAAGCGTCACGCTGCAAAAGAATACGAGCCGATGTTGGAACGCCTACTGGCCAAGCTCCGGGCCAGCCATGTCCTGTACATTGATGAGACGAAGGTTCTGAACGGAGAAAAGAAGGGATATGTCTGGGCTGTAACGAACCTTGAGGAAGTCGTCTATCTCTTCAACACCGCTAGGGACGCGACGGTCCTAGACCGGGTGCTGAATGGGTTCAACGGCGTGCTCGTATCGGATTTTTACAGTATCTACGACGCTCCTGCCTGCGAGCAGCAGACGTGTATTGTCCACTTTGTCCGGGATCTCAACGACGACCTTAAACAGCACCCCCTGGATGCCGAACTGGCTACGCTGGCGAAGGGATTTACAGGCGTGTTCACGCCTATCATCGCCACCATCGATAAGCACGGTCTGAGTCACCGTTATCTGAACAAGCACAAGGCCGATGCGGACGAGTACCTGAAACAAGTGGCAGGCGGCGAGTACAAGTCCAAGGTCACGACGAGCTACCAGCGCCGCCTCAGCAAATATGGAGGGCGCCTATTCACGTTCCTGTCTCACGACGGGGTTGCGTGGAACAACAACGCCGCCGAGAACGCGATCAAGCTGTTCGCAGCACGCAGAAAGGTGATCGGCGGCGGGTTCTCGGAACGGGGCATCAGCGACTACTTGCTGTTCCTGAGCATATTCTGCACGCTCCGGCGGAAGGGCGGAAGCTTCCTGAAATTCCTGTGCTTCGGAAATAAGGACATCGACGCCTTTCTCGGCCGCCGATCGAGAACAGCGGATCCCCCTGGAGATCATAGTTCTGCTGTAGAAAAGCCCTGGACACCGCACAAGCCGAAGTAGTCGGTTGACGGTGGGCCGCGCCAGCTTCGGGACTTTGTGATCTTCCGGAAACGATCTATTCCGGCGCATTAGCACTGGGGCCGGCTTGCCGCTGCTTCCATTCATCCGGCAACCACTGGCTGATTTGGCTGATCGGCGTAGCCGGCAACTTCGTCAGCAGTTGCGTCAGGTAACGCTGGGGATCGGTGTTGTGCCGCCGGCAGGTGCTGGTCAGGCTGGAAAGGATCGCAGCAGGCTGGCCACCGCGCTCGTTGCCGCCGTATGACTCGGGGTCGATGTGGCTGGCTGGGCGTTCATCGTGTGACTCTTTCATTCACCACTTCCTGCCGGTCTTCCCGGCGCACTGTCCGCTGCCCCAACTACACTGTCTCGATCGTGAGTGGTGCGTCAACGGCGTCTTAACCCAACGAATGCAGATGGCGTCGCGACTAGTTCGAGCATCCGCGATTTACCCCGCAGCAAGCAATGGCCAGGGGCGTGAATCGGCAAGCGATTTCTGCAATAATAACCGGCGCAATTTCAATGTGGAGAATGGCCTGTCTGCCGGATTTGAAGGAAATGATTCCATGAACCACCTAACACCGAACCTAAGCCTGACACTGCTATTTCTGCTGGGAGCCTGCTCGATTTTGCTGGCGGATGACGTCAAACCGGGCGAGAATCTTCCGATCGGCCCTGGCCCGTTCAAGCCCACGATGGATTCCCTCAAACAATATCAATGTCCGCAGTGGTTCCGGGACGCCAAGTTCGGAATATGGGCCCACTGGGGGCCTCAGGCGGTGCCGATGGAAGGGGATTGGTATGCGCGGAAAATCTACGAGCAGGGGAGCGACGATTACAACTATCATCTGGCCCACTACGGGCATCCCTCGAAATTTGGATACAAGGACATTATTCCATTGTGGAAAGCGGAGAAGTGGGACCCGGACCGATTGATGTCGCTCTACAAGAAAGCCGGCGCGCAATATTTCGTGAGCATGGGGAGCCATCACGACAATTTCTTCCTGTGGAATTCGAAGCTGAACCGGTGGAACGCGGTGAACATGGGTCCGCATCGGGATGTGGTGGGCGACTGGCAGAAGGCCGCGAAGAAATATGGGCTGTATTTTGGCGTGTCGGAGCATTTGGGGGCGAGCTTCACTTGGTTTCAGGACAGCCATGGGTCCGACAAAACCGGGCCGCTCGCGGGGGTGCCGTACGACGGAGCGAATCCCGCCTTCGCCGATCTTTACCACTTTCCGGCCAAACCCGGAGACACGGGCTGGTACAGCAACGATCCCCGCTGGCAGCAGCAGTGGTTCCAGGAGATCCGCGAACTCGTGGACAATTATCATCCCGATTTGCTCTACAGCGACGGCCCGGTGCCATTCGGCAACGAAGTGGGATTGAGCATGATCGCCCATCTGTATAACAGCAGTGCGGCCGCCAATGGCGGGGTCGCCCAAGTTGTCTACAACTGCAAGCAGCCCTCCGGCGGTCGGTGGGTTCAGGACCTCGAACGCGGAGTGATGAACAGGATCGATCGCTACCCGTGGCAAACCGATACCTCCATTGGCGACTGGTTCTATAACCGCCATTGGAAGTTCCGTCCGGTAAACTGGACCATTCACACGCTGGTGGACAACGTCAGCAAGAACGGCAACCTGCTGCTCAACGTCGTGCTGCGTCCGGATGGTTCGCTCGATCCTGAAGTCGAGCAGATGCTGGCCGACCTGGCCGATTGGTCGGCTACACAGGGCGAAGCGATTTACGGCACGCGACCCTGGCTGGTGTACGGTGAAGACACGATCAAATCAAAAAAGAGCGGGTCCTTCAGCGAATCGGACGATCACTACACCGCGAACGACATCCGCTTCACGATGAAAAATGGCAACCTGTATGCCATCGCCATGGGGTGGCCCACCGATGGAAAGATGACGGTGCGCAACCTGGCAGCCTCCGCGGGGAAGATTGCCGAAGTGGCGCTTGTAGGTTCCGCAGTCAGCGTGAAATGGGAGCAAACAGATTCGGCCCTGGTGGTCACGCTGCCGGAGCAGGCAGTGTCGAAATACACGTGTGCCCTGAGAATCACCGGCGCGGATTTGAAACCCGCTCCATAGGCGCAAACTGAGGCGTTTGTGCCTTCTCCCGGCCCCGATGGCACGCTGACGCTGGAGGCCGAACACGCCGATCTGCATGGCGACGAATTGACTATCGAAACCCGGGGCAGCCACACAAACATCGGCTACTGGGACAATCCGTCGGAATCCGCCTCTTGGATCGTTAACTTCCCAGCCCCCAGACGCTACAAGGTTTCCATCGAAACCACTACGATATATGCCGACACGGCTTTGCAGCTTGAAGTTACCGGCAGCACAATCGAGGGCATCGTTTCGGAAACCGGCAGTTGAGACAACTTCCGTGTTGTCGCAATGGGAGGTATTGAAGTCAAACAGGCGGGCAGGCAGATTTTGACAATTCGCCCGAAGGATGCCTCTTCGTGGCACGCGATCAACTTGGCCCGAGTTATCCTGGCGCCAGTGGAATAAACCGTGGATCTACAAAGGTGACTGCAATGGCAATTGCAATGAAATCCGGAACGGACTCACTCAATTGCTTTCGGCCATGCGATGATCCGTTGTGTCTCAGGCGGAATCTCCTTGTATTTGTCGTGCTGCTCTGCAGCACGTTGGCCAAAGCCGACAATCCAATCGTCAAAAATATCTTCACCGCCGATCCTTCCGCGCGCGTCTTCGGTGATCGGCTTTACATATATTGCTCACATGATCAACCAGACGCCACCTATTGGGACATGGTGGATTGGCGACTGATTTCGAGGGCCGACATGGCCACGTGGAAAGACCACGGCAATATCTTCAGCCTCAAAGGTTTGGTAACAATATATTTGACAACTCAACGGTCGCAGGCTGTAATCGACTTCGATGGCAAGCGATAGAAAACGTCCGAAAATCTCGGTTGCTCCAGACATCGTTTTTTCTTTTGCGGAGGAATACTCCATAGCTGCCAACGAGCTAAGGAAATGTGTCCACGCTCGGTTAAACATTAAGTCGCCCATGCGCTTCTCCGCCACGCAAGCGGCAATCATTGTTCCGGCCGCGACAATGGAAGCTATCGCGACCGAACTGTATCTCAAAACCCTTTTAATAATGGACAATGGCACGGTTGACCAGGGCCACAATATCGAACTGCTTTTCGAGTCTCTGAAATCTGGCACCCAAAGCGCAGTACGGGCCATCTATGAAGTCAACCTCAAAACTCAACCCGATGCAGTCCATTTCGCGAAAACCCATCCTCGAATACCTATGGGCCTAAACCATTGCCTAAAACTCTCAGCGAAGACGTTTGAGGCTATTCGGTATATCTATGAGCGGCCAGCCATTGAGATAGCGGCGTGGGCCATTCTTCCGATTTCCTTTCGACAAACCATACTGGCAACCAATCCGGCTTGGGCCAACCCTAAAGCGCCGTATCCGAATGCACCCACATTCCCGACTCATTAAAGTCCAGAATGATCCGGCGGGTAGCAGCCCCCACCGGCTTATAGTCGATGACCAAACCGCCCTCGAAACCATTCTGATCGGAAACCGAACCAATGCGCTTTATTGTGCACCCAATTAGCGCAGCGGGTATTGCATCACCGCAGTTTGGGTGAAGCGTATTCGGCAAGCAATCAATGATTTCGACTTGTCTGACGTTCATTTTCCCTTCGCGCGTTTCCGTCTTGCCGTTTCCCGGTCTATTTCCTTCTGCGGAACGGTAAACATGCGGCGTGCCGCATCCTCCAATTTGGTGAATGCCGCATCCGCATTCTCGACGGCGAAATTGGTCGGCTTGTCGCTTCGCTTACGTCTTTTCATCCGGTCCTTTCAGTTTGGAAGTCCGGCGCTTCCCTCGCCCTTGTCGTTTCCGGGGGATAACTCCGATGCGCCAACGAGCGCCTTGTAGGTCAGTCGCTTGCCGTGCAATCCCTTCGCGGCCATAACGAAACGATCCCCGTCTTTCACTTCGCGGTTGTTGAACCGGAAGGCTTCGGAGTCTAGATAGGCCGCCGTGTGGAACGGCTCAATCGAAACGTGGGTTCCCTTGATGCACCGCTTGAACAGCGACCAGAAGTTTTCCAGCCCGTTTGTATGCACGATGCCTTCCGCGTATCTGTTGGCGTGGTCAATGAACTGATGCTCGAAATCCGAATAGAGCGGCTGGTATGCCGCATGTTCATCGGTCATCAAATGCGCACCCGGCTCAACGTGCTTATGGATGATTGCCTGCATGTCTGCTTGCGATGGATGCTTCGGCAATACCATCGTGCGCACGGTACTGTTTTTCTTGCTGGTGTGCCGCTCCAACAGGCCCATGACCACAGTCTTGCCGGTTTGGCCGCGTCCAGTGATTATCCGCTGCCGTCGGTCCTTGTGCATGTTGTGGGCCAGTCCACCGAGATAGGTTTCGTCCGCCTCAACAGGAACGCCATTGCGCCCCATTTTCTCGAACGACTTTCGCTTAACGGCGAAACGCAGCCTATGAAGCAAGAACCATGCTGACTTTTGGGTAATCCCCGCCGCCCGATGCACCTCATAACTGCTGATAGAATTCTTGCTGTTCACTTCCATCCACAAGGCCAGCGCCCATTTGTCCAGGCCGAGCGGGGAATCTTCCATGACCGATCCCGTCTTGACGGTGAACTGGCGTCCGTCGTGGCTGTGCTTGCATTGAAATCGGCGATACTTTGGTTGATAGGCGACCTCCGTCGATCCGCAACGCGGGCAAATCGGATCGTTCGGCCATCGCATCGACACGAAGAAGTCGTGGGCAAGCTGCTGGTCAGAGAAATAGCGGATCGCCGCGAGAAGCGTTTTCGGATGATGGCCGTTATTTGAATTCGTCGTGTTCATGTCAGTAAGATATCCATCTACTCATGAGTTGTCAAGTATTATTTTATCAATCTATAGCCGCGCCAATGATCGCACAAAATTCCGCGGACCTCGCAAAATAATTGGGGTAGGCATCCTCCAATTCATTAAAAGACTCTGCGGAAACCAACACGACCTGCCGAGATGGATCATTTGCAGCCGCGTTCTCCAATTCCATATACTTTCTTTCCGCGTCCGCCAAATATTCGCGGGTAAACGGAGTTATGGTTAGGCAACGGTCTTGGGCAACCAGGTCCAAAATGAAGTAGGAAAAACCGCGATTGAGCGGAATTGACTGAAACGAAGCGGTCCAAGTCGGGAATGCAACCAGGGCTTTGATTTTTTTGTCGATATCCCTGATTTCTGCAATTAGATCACTTCGATTTGGGGGGGTTCCCGGCACTGCGGGCATCCCCTCGATGGAAGCAAAATACCCGCTGGTGAGCAAGAAGAACCTCTGCCAAATCTTATCGCCCGTTTTTTCTTTTGCTCGAAGTTTCTTTTGAGTAAAAAATTCGCAGATTTCCACAGCAGTTGACCATAAGTGCTGATTCTTCGTTCGGAGTTGGGCCTCAATTCTAAGCCCCCTAATTATTTCTTCCGGCCCATCGTATGACATGATTAAATGGATGCCCCGATAGCCATCGTCCTTCGGCTCAGCAATATAGTCTCTCGTCCACTCGTGCTTGAAAAACGCCCAAAACAATCCGGCCGCTCTCGACTCGATGGCTGTTGCTATTTGATCAAGCTGTTTTTTTGTCCCATTAAGGATTACGGCGCGGCATCCGCCAATATCTTGAATCTGGGTCAGCCTTGAATTCCCGCGACGAAGTTTCGACTCGACGGATTCAAGCCTCTTTATCCTGCTTGAGACAAAGGCCCATGTTGGTATGCCCGGCGGCAAACCCCAAGCCATAGCCGCGTTTAGCGCTGCTGTAGCTCGCTCAAGCGGAAAAACGTGAGCCATTCTCCAGTCACCTACGATTTCGACAGCAGCCGTGCGGCGCGGATCGTCCACCGCGATTTGGCGGTTAGCGAGAACAGCCCCGGCTTGGTCGTATTTGCTTCGGGAATAGTTGGGCTGTGCGTAGGCCACGCCGCCGAAAATGATCCGGGTTTTCATTGAGTTGTCAAGTAAGTTGTTGCCAAAGGTTTCGCGTGGGCGACGCACTGGGCATGGGCGCCGGACTGCGTGAATGCCAACGGAAGATACTATCTGATCCTTCCGGTTGACCGTTCGAAGATCGGCGTGGCGGTAGGCGACACGCCGGAAGGCCCATTCAAAGACGCCATCGGCAAACCGCTGATCGACAATGCCCTGATGCCGGCCGCGGGTGCCGAGCCGATCGATCCAGCGGTCCTCACCGATGACGACGGTGTTTCCTACCTTTATTTCGGATGTCGCGCGCCCAAGGTGGTAAAGCTGGACGCATCCATGACACGATTGGCCGGGGATATACAGGACATTCAGCTTTTGGATTCGCAGGGCAAGCCGATTCCCGTGGCGCAGCCGGACCAGCAGCCGGTGCTTCCGCAAGGATACGGCGAGGCGCCGTTCATGTTTAAGCGGAATGGAAAATACTATTTCGTTTACTCGAACGGATGGGCCGCCACTTCCACGCAGGTTTATGCCATGGGAGACAGTCCGATGGGCCCCTTTGGCTACGCAGGTAAGGTGATGGAGCATGCCGCGTCAGTCACGCAGCATGGCTCGGTGGTGGAGTTCCGCGGCAAGTGGTATGTCTTCTACCACACCAGTGAACTGTCGAACGGAAATTCCTTTCGCCGTTCGGTCTGTGTGGATGAGCTGACGTTCGGCGAGGATGGGAGAATCAACATGGTCACGCCCACACACGCCGGCCCAGCACGTCTGCCGACTCAGTAACATCAGTCAAGCGAATATTTCGTCGCCACAACACGAACAACAGGAAGTTCACAGGGGTTGGGGAGTCAAAAAGCAATGAATGACTGCCGATGACTCTCGCGACCGAAACAACGGCGATCACGTCACTGTACAACCACATGGCGAAACACAATTTCTTTTCCGTTCCGCGATCCCAGCCCGTCATCATTTCCAATATTATCGGCGGTTGATTGTGCCCCGGATCGAGCGCCGCATGGACTTGCACTTGTTGCCAAGCGCATGGAACAACCGGGCCGAATCGCCTAGACTCGATCACGATCCATGCAAAACGTTCAAAAACGGCCGGTCCAGTTTCGCGGGTTTGTCAAAGCAACTCTGCTGTTTGTGGCGATGATGATTCCTTCCTCGGTCTTTGCCGGGCAAATCGTCACTCTCGACGGCGCGGCCGGAGGCAAACGCTTTGATGGCCTAGGCTCCGTCAGCGGCGGTGGGGCAACTTCCGTGTTACTGAAAGATTACCCCGAGCCGCAGCGCAGCCAGATTCTGGACCTTCTGTTCAAGCCCAAGTTTGGCGCATCCCTTTCGACCCTTTATGTGGAGGTTCCCGGCGATGGAAACAGCACGCAGGGAACCGAACCAAGCCACATGCATTCGAGAACCGATGAAAACTATTATCGGGGTTATGAATGGTGGATCATGCGCGAGGCCAAAAATCGCAATCCCGCCATTACCCTCGACGCGGCCGCGTGGAGTGCGCCGGGTTGGGTCGGAAATCGACATTTCTGGTCTCAGGATATGTGCGACTATTACGCGAAATGGATTCTCGGCCTCAAGTCCGCGCACGGTCTGACTCTCGATGCCATTGGCTGCCGCAATGAGAGGGGCGTCAACGAACGCTTTATCAAGATGCTCCGCAAGACGCTCAATGCCAATGGGCTCACCGCGGTCAAGACGCATGGGTTCGACAATTGGGGAAAGACCAAGTGGAACTGGGTCAAAGACTTTCAGACCGACCCGGAATTGCGCGATGCGGTGGATGTCATCAGCAATCACACGATCTCCGAGATACCCGCCACCGCGGAGGTCAAAGCGCTGAGCGAACGACTGGGTAAGCCGATCTGGAACACGGAAGAACACGTCTATCTCAAGGGTTTTGCCGTCGAAATCTCAATGGTTCACATCATCAATCAGAATTACATTTCCAGTGGAGTGACGAAGGTGGTGACCTGGTATCTGGTGGGTTCCGTTTATGAGAATGAGCCCTACGCGGAGGCCCCCGCGCTGCTCGTCGCCAACACGCCGTGGAGCGGGCACTATTTCATTCGCCCCTCCCTGTGGGCGATGGCCCACTACGGGCAGTTTATACAACTCGGGTGGCAGTATCTCGATGGCGCTTGCGCAAATCTCGACGGCGGCGGGAGCTTTGTCACGCTTAAGTCGCCCGGGGCCGCTTTGGCCGGGGCCGACTACAGCATCATCGCGGAAACCAAGGGCGCGGCTGCCGCTCAAACAGTGGAATTCAAAATCGCCGGCGGTTTATCTTCCGGCAAGTTATGCGTGTGGAGGAGCAACGCGAAGGAGCAGTTCGTCCGCCAGCCTGACGTTTCGCCGGTCAACGGAACCGTCACGGTTTCGCTGGAGCCGAATTCGATCTACTCGCTTTCCACCACAACCGGCCAGCAAAAGGGAGGCTTCTATGAAATTCCGACCGCATCGGCATTTCCATTTCCTTATTATGAAAACTTCGATCATTATGGCGACGCGAAGAGCTGGGGGTACCAACCGCATTACACCGCCGACATCACGGGCGTCTTTGAGCTTTTCCCGCGCCCTGATGGAAATGGCCTGTGCCTAAAGCAGGTTCTCACCGAACCGGCGCAAAGCTGGGCACCGGAGTGGATGCCCTACACCATCATTGGCGACACCCAGTGGACCGACTACGAAGTCAGTGCCGATGTTCTGCTCAACGCCGATGGCTGGGCTGCCGTCATGGGACGCATCAGCAATACCGGCGGCGGTTATGGCTGTAATCCCAAAGGCTATTACCTTCGGCTCTATGGAGACGGCCGCTGCGAGCTGTATTCCTCCAATTCCAGGAAGAACGGCGACCCCGGAACGTTGCTGGCCAGTGGCAATTCGCCGGGTGCGACGGAACAGTGGCACAATCTGAAGATTCAGGTTTCCGGCTCAAACATAGTCGGTTTTGTCGATGACAACCAGGTCTTGTCGGCGACCGACGATCAGTTCAAATCGGGCAACGCCGGCCTAGCCACCGGCGCGGAACACAACGTTCGCAACACCGCTCTCTTCGATAACCTGATCATCAATACCGTCAATGGTCCGACGCCCAAGCCAACCGAGTTTGCAGCGGATAAGCATCCGATTTACCGTGAGCGCTAGCAGCCCGTGGTTTTAGCCCGTTTTCGGCGGCCTGGGCGTGAGCATCAGGCGGCCAGTCGCGCGGATGGCGGAACCGCTTTTTCAATCATCCTCGTCACCGGCCGGGTCCAGGTCGCCATCCTGACGCTCCAGACGCTCAATATCCAACCGAAAAACGACGCGAAAAGCCCCTGCGGACGCCGGGGTCTGCCGATTCCGATCAATCGGCGCATGACCAAGGCCGGTCCCTCAAACCGCAAACTCGCTCCTATTGCCAAATTCAACCAGCCAAAAGATTCGAGGATCGAACGCAACTCATTTTTGAGAAGGCCGTTATCGCAAAACAGGACATAGACCCCTCTCTTTTCGGGGGTGCCAACGCTCGGTCGCGGCCCCAAAACGCGCTCCAGGGCCCAGCCAGAAGCCGCAAAGGCCATCGTAGCGTTTCCTAATAGCGGTCCGCCGGGCCCAGATACCCAATGGCCGCCTGGAAGCACATTATAAATAACGTTATTGACTATCCTGCCTCTTTGCTGGCCAAAGCCAGCCGCGGCGAGCATCGTCGAGCCGGCAATCGCAATGGTGGAATTGGGATCAGTCGCTGATGCCGTGGCGGGCATCGGATCCGCTAACCTATTTGCTCGCCGCGATACAGTCCGCGGCAGCCGGGATTGTCCCGGGGAACTCGGCTGCCAGCCCGGATGCCGGCGACTCAGCTAGATGCCGCCGCACCGTTTCCAGCAGTAGCTCCCGGCTGAACGGCTTGCTGAGGTAATCCGTGCACCCCGCCCGAATGCATTTTTCGCGATCGGTGGCCATCGCGTTGGCTGTCAGCGCGATGATCGGCCCCCGGTATCCTCGGCTGCGGAGCTTGGCGGCGGCGCCATACCCGTCCAACTCCGGCATCTCTATGTCCATTAGGATGAGATCGAAGCCGACCGCGCCCGGGGCGCCTATAGTCTCCGCAACTTTTTCGCATGCGATTCGGCCGTTGTCCGCAACCGTGACCTCTGCCCCCGCCGAATGCAGGAAATGGCAGATCAGAATCTGATTGTCCTGCGCGTCTTCGGCCAGCAGAATGCGGCAGTCGAGTGGCATAGTTTCCAACGCCTCCGGCCGATGGGTCTCTGCAACCGTTTCGCTGCCCGGGCTGACCAATTTGACCCCCGCCAGCGAGCCCGTCGCCACCGTTAGTGTGAAACGACTGCCTCGCCCGGGAGCGCTTTCCACCGTGATCTCCCCGCCCAGCGCGCGCGCCAGCCGTCGGCTGATGGCCAAGCCCAGTCCGGTTCCCCCGAACTTCCGAGTGGTCGAATTGTCACCCTGGACGAATGGTTGAAACAGCCCCGCGATCTGCTCGTTTGTCATCCCGATCCCGCTGTCCACCACATCGAACCGAAGCCGCGGGCTCGGGCTGTCTGCCGGATCGACCAGTCCGACGACCAGACGCACCCAGCCAGCCTCGGTGAATTTGATCGCGTTGCCGGCCAGATTCATCAGAATCTGCCGCAGCCGGGTCGGATCGCTCTGAATCGTTTCCGGGATCATTCCATCGAACTGAATCTCAAACGCCAGGTTCCTTTCCCTGGCCCTCACACGCATGGACGAAGCGATGTCAGCCATGATCTGGCAAGCAGAGCACGGGATCCGCTCCATCCTCATCTCGCCGGCCTCGATCTTGGACAAATCCAGAATGTCGTTGATGACGTTCAGAAGGTGCGCGCCGTTGCGGCGGATCGTGTTCAACGAGTTGAGATGGTCACTCGTGGACTGCCCATGGTCGAGCATAAGGTCGGCATAACCCAGGATGGCCATCATCGGCGTGCGGATCTCATGGCTCATATTTGCCAGGAACTCGCTCTTGGCCCTGTTGGCGGCGTCGGCGGCCTCCTTCGCCCGCCTCAACTCCTCTTCCGCCCTGGTACGCATGACCACCTCGGCCCGAAGCGATTCGTTGGTGTTCGCTAATTCCGCCGTGCGATCACGCACCCGAATCTCCAACTCGTCGTTTGCCCGCCTTAGCCCCTCATGAGCCACGTACAGTTCCTGCTCGGCCTGTTGCCGGTTGGAGATTTCCCTGGTCAGGCTCCGGATAACAAAGACAGCGATGCCGGTCGCCAGAATGGCCGCAAGCGCCAGCAGATAGACAACCGCCGTTCGAGCCGAACGGTAATCGGCTTCGATCTCGTTGCGCGCTTGGTCCATCTTCGAGCCCTGGAAGTTGACGAATGCCTCCCATGCGTTGTGATAGATCACCAGGTTGGGAATCGCGACCTTGACGATCATCTGGCGGGCTTCGTCCGGCTTGCCTTCATTCAGCAGCAGGTTCAGCGCTGCGAGGTAGCTGGTGACATATACCCGGCGCGCGGCACCGACCTTCGCCAGCAGCGATCTCTCGTCCTCGGATTCAACCGCGGATTCGATTTCCTTTAAAAGCCGGGTAATCACCTCGGTATTGCTCGCCCTGGCACACTCCAGAACACCAATCTCCTTTCGATCCGTCATCAGGAATACTTGCATCGTGATGCGGTTATTCAGGGTCGAGTAGTGCAGCGCCTCCCGAGCCAATTGAACCTTATGCCAGCGCTGAGCGACCACCTCCTGAACTGCAACGTTCGTATTGGACATCTGGCGCAGTGCGAAAGACCCCAATAGGATGAGCGCGGCGATCAAAACACCGAACGCGACGCCTAACCTGAAACCGATTCGGTCTGCCTTCACGGAGCCCACCTGACCGACGATAAGAGCAATCCTGGCCGAAGATTCATCGGTCCAAAGAGACGCCTAATTGACCGGTGAACGACCCCACGCCGCGAGCAGCACCCTCCGCGGTTTGATACCACAACTGCAAATCGGAGACCAGTCAGGCCGCTTTGTGATCAGCCTAACTTTCGAGGGCAGACGACTGGCGCAAAAGATCGTCACGACAATGGAACGGCGCTGGATGCAATGACCAGACCCTCCCGAACGCCCGAGGACTTGCCGCGAACGGTGGCGGCAACGGTGGTCGAGGCGGGATTGGGAGACCGCTTTGGAGCCGGGCACTTCTCCCGGAGGCGACAACTGGCTTCAATTTATTGTTCCTTTATGGGTGATCGCCGCGATCACGGCAGTCATACCGCTCTATTGGATATTCGATCGACGACTCCGAAAACGCCCGACCGGAATTTGCCCCCAATGCGGCTATGACCTCCGCGCCACGCCCGACCGCTGTCCGGAATGCGGAAAAATCCCGCCAAAAAAGTAAATATTTTCAACCTGAACCATTACCGAAAAACGGCATCACAGGCTGACGACACAAGTAACGCCAAATCCATAATTGAGATCACGCGCTGCATCGGACGCCGTGCCCTGGTCTCCCGTGGATCCGTCATCGCCCCATCGAATTTGTTCGATCGCGCTCACCGCCGCAGCTTCATCAGCTCAATCAGCGCCGCTGGCAGCGCCACGCGGCAGCCGATGCAAAACTCGATGAATTCGGCGGCTCCGACTGCCGATCGCGGTTTCGGGATGATGACGGGCAACGTGAAAGGCGTACGAAATGTGTGGGGCGACGGCGGTTATTTGTTCGCGTGTCGTCGGGTGACATTCGGAAGCGTCAAAATGGCGGGATGTCTGTCCAAATCTCCGCGTTTGATGCGGCCGCGAGCCAAGAAAAACGCCGGTCCAAACTCCAAACTCGGTATAGTATGCAAAATTGCCGACGACGTTCGTCGGCAGAGGTCCATGCGCGAATTCCAGGTGAATCTTTACAGAGGGACGGCGGGACATGAGATATCTTTTCCTCACGGCGGCGCTCTTCGTGGCGGGGTGCTCGTTTTGGTCTTTTCCCGGCATCACCGGCTCCGGCAAACTCGTCACGAAGGAAATATCTTTGGGCGATTTTAATCAAGTAGACGCGTCGGGCGCGATTCACCTCGATGTCACGCAAGGCACGACTTCTTCGGTCGTCGTGACCGCCGATGACAATCTTTGGGATTTTGTTGAAGTTCGCAATGACGGCGGCACGCTCTACCTGGGCACGAAAGACGGCTTCTACAACAACACCCACATCTCGGCCAAGATCGTCATGGCGCATCTGAGCGCATTAACATTGTCCGGCGCCACGAATGGCTCGATTCGGGATTTCAACGACGCTGCCGGGCGAATGGATTTGACTTTGAGCGGCGCGTCGACGCTGGACGGCGGATTGCGGAAAGGCCAGGTGACGTTGAACGTCGCCGGCGCCAGCACCGCGACACTGCACGGCACGGCCGATCTTGTGAACGTCACCGTCAGCGGCGCCAGCCACGTCGGCCTGGAGGATTTCGCAAGCGATGTGATCCATGCCGATGTCAGCGGCGCCAGCAACGCAAACGTGACCGCCCATCGGAAGCTCGATTACGACGTGAGCGGAGCTTCACATCTATCGTACGCCGGAAACCCGACGATCAGGCACGCGGAGGTTTCGGGAGCTTCTTCCGTCACTTCGGCTCAATAGTCACCGTCAAACGAATTGGGGGGACACCCATGTGGGTGTCCCTTGATCCAAAGGTTGGCGGCTCCAACAGCGCCATCAACCTCCCGCCGGAACGTATCATTTCACGTTTTCCGCGAGCGATTCTCCCGATACAGAGCAATTCAAATTTGGATCAATCGTGAGCGTTGCGCCCGCTGGACGATTAACCTGAAGAGGCCAGATTTCGAAATTCCCAGTCATCCGGCAACCAATGGCTGCTTTGGCTGACGGGCGTCGCCGACAGGTTCGTCAGAAGTTGCGTCAGATAACGCTGGGGATCGATGTCGTGCCGGCGACACGTGCTGGTCAGGCTGGAAGGGATCGCCGAAGTGTGACCACCGAGGTTGTTTCAAAGAACATATCGCGATTCTAAACGCGATTCTAAAATGCCAGCACGGTGGTTTCGATCGGATCATGATTCTGGCGATCGAACCCGCGGCCAGCTACGCATCTCGAACCGCCTTCACCGTCGCATCTTCATCAGCTTAACCAGCGCCGCCGGCGGCGCCACACGGCAGCCGTTGCAAAACTCGATGAACTCGGCCACATCGAGCCGACGGCTTCCTGACTCGCTCCTGGCGACCCACCATCGGCTTTGCCCGATCCGGTCGGCGAGCTGACGCCCCCAGCTATTTCTTTTTTGGCTTATCCTGGAATGAATTCGGCGGCTCCGACTGCCGATGGCGGCATCGGGATGATGACGTGTAGCGTGCAAACATGCGAAATGGCCGGGGTAACGGTGCCGGTCTGTTCGTGGGGCGTCGAGTAAGGGTCAGAAGTGTCAAATATGGTGAAGGTGGCCTTCCAAATATTCGTGTTTGAGGCGGCCATGGGCCAAGAAAAACATTTTCCCAAACTCCAAACCTCGGTATCCTACGCAAAATTGCCGACGACGTTCGTCGGCGGAGTTTCATATGGGAAATCCCGGCTTAGCCTGAAGAGCGGCGGTATTGGCCGGCCGGAAGCCGCTGGGCGGTGGGGCGGTGGAGCCTCGGACGATCAGGTCCTCGGGAACCCTAATGTCCCTGCCGGAGTGCGGCTGAGGGGAAAGCAGATGGTTTAAAAGTAAATCAGCGCCCAGACGACCCATCTCACGCCCGGCAACCGCGACCGCAGTCAGCGGCGGATACAGGATCGCCACGGGGAAGACGTCGTTGAAGCAAATCAGGCTGAAGTCCT
>JBEKHH010000068.1:0-22708 GCA_050012375.1 Tepidisphaeraceae bacterium | reverse complement strand
CGCAGATACCTGGCTTGGGTTCAATTGGCCAGCTGTATAATCTTCATGCGGCAGGGTTTTTTCCCTTAGCCCTTAACCACCCAGCACTTCCAATAGCGGGCCGAGGTGTCGCTCGTAGTGCCGCCAGCGGCCCACCGATCCTTGGTAGATCGGTTGGCGGACTTGCCAGGAACTCGACGTCAGGATCGTCGTATCGTTGCGGTAAAATTCCAGACAGGCCGGGTCCCACGGCAAACCGAGAAAGTCGATCAGCCGGCGGCTCTGGCCTTCCAAATCCGCCACCAATTCCTCGTACTGCACCTCGAGCATCGCCAGCGGCAGGGCATTTCTCCACTCGTTCATCAAACGTTCAGTTGCCAGATATTCGTGTCCGCAATGAGCCAGATCAAATGAAAACGTGTTACCCGTGGCGAACCACTGAAAATAGCAGGACAGGCAGGTGTCGCGCGCTTCCCGGCGACAGAAGATCACGCGCGCCGATGGAAACAGAAGGGCGATCAGGCCGAGGCGATGGACGTTGCTCGGCATCTTGTCGATCACCCGCGCCGCGTTGCTGTTGAGCGCTTGGAGGCGCTGAAGGTGCGCCTCTGCCGCCGTTTTCACCGAGTCGCGATCCCACCCCAGGGCCGCGCTCTTCACGTCAGTTCCGCCAAAGGTTTTGGTGATGTTGGCGATGTCGCGCAACTCGCCCGCGCCGTGGACAAGCGGGTGGCTGGCGGCGATCTGCTGGAGGAGGGTCGTGCCGGAGCGTGGCATTCCGACGATGAACACGGGGAGCTGCGAAGGCTCGCTCCAGCCCCGTCGCTGCTCGAAGTACGCCGGTGTGAACACATCAATCATCCGGTCGTTCAGCCGGTGCACGGCAACGGGGTCATAGCGGTCGCCAACCGAAGAGCGAAGCTGCTTGACGAGTGAATTGGCCTCGGCGTAATGAGCGAAGGCCTCGTCGTAGCGGCCGGCTGCATCCAGCGCTTTGCCAAGGGCAAAGCTCGCGGCAAGGCGGCTGACGGCGGGAACATTCAGCTCGCGCAGGAAAGCCTTGAGCCGCTCAACGTCTGCCGGGTCGGCCGCGGCGCCGCCCGTATCGAACAGATGTCTATAAACGACGCCGATCCCGGCGTGCGGGCAGATTTCTAGCATGCGGCGAAAGCATTTTGCCGCCTCGTCGAATTTGCCCTGGGACTGTAGTGCCGTACCCAGGCCGTGCCAGGCCGTGTCGAGGTTGGAATTGACGGCCACCGCTCGGCGGAAGTGATCGGTCGCCGCCGCGGCGTCCTGCCGTTCCAACATGATCTTGCCCAGCACTTCGTGCGTGATGGCGGCATCCGGCATCAGGGCCGCAAGCCGGGCATGGGAGTTCATCGCCTCGCTGAATCGCTGCAACTCGGCCAGGACCACGGCCATGTTCGCATGGACCTCGGCGTTATCGGGCTCAATTCTGAGAGCGTCGCGATAGGCGGACAGCGCCTCTTCAGGCCGAGCGGCGATGCGATAGCCCTGAGCCAAATTAAAATGGGCGAGGGCGAAGTCAGGCTTCAGCCGGATTGCCGTCAGATAGGCGCTGATTGCCTCGTCGCTGCGGCCGATTCGCCGGAGCATGTTGCCGATGCCATTGTGCGCCGCCGCCAGATTTGGCTTGTGCTGGACGGCGCGGCGGTATGCGAGCAGCGCCTCATCGATCAGCCCCTTTGCGCTCAGTGCGTTGCCCAGATTATTGTGGGCCTCGGCAAAATCGGGCTTCAAAGCGATTGCCTTGGAATAGGCGGCGAGGGCGTCGTCCAGTCGGTTCCGGATCGTGGCGATGTTTCCCAGATCGTTTTGGGCGATGGCAAAGTCGGGCTTAAGCTCGAGCGCCCTGGAAACAGAAGCAAACGCCTCGTCGAGCCGTCCGCAGGCCTGGAGCGCCGCGCCGAGATCGCGGTGGATTTCGGCGCTGTCGGGCCGCAGCTCAAGAAACTTCCTGTAAGCCGCGATGGCCTCGTCGAATCGGCCCTTTTGCGCCAGCAGGGGAGCGAGATTCCGATAGGCGCCGGGATGGTCGGGCTTGAGGCGAATCGATCGGCGGAACAGATCGATTGCGGCATCGGCATCGCCGCGTTGGCCCGCGACGATGCCGAGCAGCTGAAGAGCTTCAGAATGGTTGGGCTGTTCCTGGAGGACTTGGCGATAGATTTTCTCCGCCGCCGCCAACCGGCCGGCCTGGTGATGCCGCATCGCCGATTGCATCGCCTCGTCGCGGTTCACGGCCGCAGCTTACCGGGGGTCGCCCGAAACCTGAAGCCTTGGCGCGTCATGGCGGTCAATACCACACATTCAGAATCAGCGTCGGCTCCTTGAGCTTTCCGTCCCACATCCCGACCGTGCTGGTCGTGAATTTCACCTCGACGTCCGGATGCGCTTCCAGCCAATCGTTGATCGTCTGATCGAGATATTCCACGCCTTGCTCGCTGAGGCGGCAGTGAAATGTCTTCGTACGCACCGACCCGGTCTTGTTCAAGTTCGTCGGCCGCTTATAGTTGTGCGCCACCAGCGAACTGGCCGATGAGATCCCGTGAATCTTGCTCTTGGGCGCCTCGACGGCCGGCTTTTCCTCGGTGACCAACTCCAGGGGATCTTCCCTCGCCGGTGCGGGTCGAGCCTGCGGCACGGCAAATCCCGGCGACGGCGGCCTGAGTCCCCCAGGGCTGGGCCCCCCAGAACTGGGCACGGGCGAGACTGCACGGTTAGGCTGCAAAATCGACGGCGCCGCCGGCGTCCCTTGCCCGATGCCAATGTGACCTTCATTCATGACTGCCTCCCGATTCAAATGTTTCGCCCCCGCCCTAAAGAATTGTAGGTTGGATTATACCACCTCCCACGCCGGTTGCCAGCGAAATGCCGAATACTTGCCGAGGGTCATTGACGCCGCGTGCAAGTGGAAACTTGCACGCGGCGTAAGTGGCAAGTGACAACCCCCTTGGCCTCCCCGCTCCCTTCCGATACCATTGTCCCAGGTATGAAGATCATCCTGGCCAATCCCCGCGGGTTCTGTGCCGGCGTCAACATGGCCATCGAGACGGTGGACAAGGTCCTGGCCATGAAGGGCCCGCCGGTATACGTCTACCATGAGATCGTGCATAACCGTCATGTGGTGGACGGTTTTTGCGGTCGCGGCGTCACGTTCGTCGATGACATCGAGCAAGTCCCCGTTGGCGGCCTCGTCGTCTACAGCGCTCATGGAATTTCGCCGGAAGTCCGTCGCAAGTCCAAGGAACGCCGGCTTGTCGAGGTGGACGCCACCTGCCCGCTGGTCACCAAGGTTCACATGGAAGTCCTTCGCTACGTTCGCGACGGATATACCGTCATCTTTATCGGTCACCGCAAACACGACGAGGCGATCGGCACCGTCGGCGAGGCCCCAAACTCCATCGTCGTCGTCGAAACCCCCGAGGACGTTGCCAAGCTGCAAGTGAAACCCAACGCCAAACTCGCCTACGTCACTCAAACCACGCTGAGCGTTTCCGATGCCCAGCGTGTGATCGACGTCCTACAGGTCCGCTTCCCGAACATTCGCTATCCCCTCAAGGATGACATTTGCTATGCCACCACCAATCGCCAGAACGCCGTCACCAGCCTCAGTCCCGAGGCCGATCTCGTTCTGGTCATCGGAAGCAAAAACAGCTCCAACAGCCAACGATTGGTCGATCGGGCTTTGGAGGCCGGCAAGCCCGCGTACCTGATCGACGACGAATCCGAACTCGATCCCGCCTGGTTCAACGGCAAGTACACGGTGCTGGTGACGGCCGGCGCATCGGCCCCGGAACACCTGGTCAACGAGCTGGTTCAGCGGCTGAGGCGCGATTTCGGCGGCGAAGTCGAAACGCGAACCCTCATGGAAGAGGGGATTTACTTCGAGTTGCCCAAGTCCGTCAGAAGCCTGGCGGTGGTGAGTTAGTCATTCGTCATTTGTCATTCGTCATTTGTCATTGGCCCAAGACAAGTGACAAATGACAAGTGACAAATGACGAATGACCTGAATTTGAGGACGACATGAAAGGCGTCATTCTCGCCGGCGGCACGGGCTCCCGGCTCCTTCCTCTCACCAAGGTCACCAACAAGCATCTCCTGCCGGTTTACGATAAGCCGATGATTTACTATCCCCTGGAATGCATGGCCAAGGCTGGCATCGAGGAGGTTTTGCTCGTCACCGGCGGAAACAACAGCGGCGATTTCATCCGCCTCCTCGGCAACGGCCGCGACTTCGGGCTCAAAAACCTCAATTACACCTACCAGGAGGGAGCCGGCGGAATCGCCCAAGCCCTCGGACTGGCCGAACACTTTGCCGGCGGCGACAGCATTTGCCTCATTCTCGGCGACAACATTCTCGAATACACCATCCGCCAAGCCTGCCGCAAATTCGATGAGCAGCGCCACGGAGCCAAAATCCTTCTGGCCCAGGTCGAAAACCCGCGCGCCTACGGCGTTGCCGAAATGAACGGCGAGCGCGTTGTCCGCATCGTCGAAAAACCAAAAGAGCCCAAGAGCAACTGGGCGGTGATCGGAATCTACTTTTACGACAACAAGGTCTTCGACATCGTCGGCAAGCTCAAGCCGTCAACTCGAAACGAGCTGGAAATCACCGATGTCAACAACGCCTACATCGAGCGCGGCGAAATGACCTACGACAAAGTCCACGGCATGTGGGCCGACGCCGGCGAAAACATCGACTTCTATCTCAAGGCTTGCAACACGGTCTCGAAATGCGGGGCGAACAAAGAATTGAAGTGATCCGTCGGCAATTTCGGAGAGTTTATCCGGCGGATCGGTTGAGGGCCATCTCCGCGGAATCTATGATGTTCATGCTAAACACGCATGAGCGACATACTGAAAAAGATTCAGAAATTGGCGGCCCAGGGCAGTCTTCGTATTTCTGAACACGGGTATGATGAGTTGTCTAACGATGGTCTGCTCGCCAGCGAAGTCCTGGCGGGCATCGAACAGGCAGTGGCGATTGAGGACTATCCGACCTATTCCAAGGGGCCTTGCGTTCTGGTTCTCCAAAGGGACGACGCTGGCCTGCCGATTCACGTCGTGTGGGGAATACCGATCGGAAAAAACGAGCCGGCTGTTCTGGTTACCGCTTATCGACCCGATCAACGGTTGTGGGATGCAACGTATTTAAGGAGGCGCTGATGTTGACCCGAAAACAACGCAAACTCGTACATGAGGGACAATATTTGGCCGAGGTTGACGTGGAACTGATCGAATCCGACGACGGCTGGTCGCCTTCACTTACACCCACGGAGGCGCGCAAGCTCGATGAGGTGCGTACCGCGCTGCGGCGCGGCGATGTCGCCGCGGCCGCCAAATTCGCCCGGATTTATCGTATCACACCGATCAACGCGGCATAGAAGAGTCGCAGCCATCCATGCAAACCATCCTCGTCACCGGCGCGGCCGGATTCATCGGGTCCAACTTTGTACGCCTTCTGGTGGCGCGCCGGCTGAGCGTCAAAATCGTCGCGCTGGATAAGCTCACCTACTGCGGCAACCTGGCCAATCTCCAGGGCGTCCTCGGCGAGCATGCGATCTTCGTCCGCGCCGATATCTGCGATCCCGACGCCGTCGCTGCCGTCCTCGACCAGCACAAAGTCACGCATATCGTGAATTTCGCCGCCGAGACGCACGTCGATCGCTCGATCCTCGGCTCCGGGCCGTTCGTGGAGGCCAACATCGTCGGCGCCCAGGTCCTGCTCGACGCCGCCCGCGCCCGACACGTTGAAAAATTCCTCCAGGTCGGCACGGATGAGGTGTACGGAAGCCTTCCGGAGGATCGGCCCGACCTCAAATTCACCGAGCAGACCCCGCTCCAGCCCAACAGCCCCTACAGCGCCAGCAAGGCCGCCGCCGACTGCCTCGTCCGCGCCTATTTCCATACCTTCCACATGCCGGTCCTGATCACGCGATGCAGCAACAATTACGGGCCATACCAATTCCCCGAAAAAGTCATCCCTCTGTTCGTCACCAATCTCATGGAAGGCAAGAAGGTTCCGCTCTATGGCGACGGGCTGAACATCCGCGATTGGCTCCACGTCGAGGACCACTGCGACGCCATCTGGACCGTCCTGACGCGCGGCACACCGGGCGAGATTTACAACATCGGCGGCAACAACGAGATCACCAACCGCAAGATCACCGAGACGATCCTGCGCGAAATGGGCAAAAACTGGGACGAAAGCGTGCAATACGTAAAGGACCGCCCGGGGCACGATCGCAGGTACGCCATGGATGCCGGCAAGATCAAGCGCGAACTCGGCTGGGAGCCGAAGCATCGTTTCGAACAATCCATCAAGAGCACGATTCAGTGGTACAAAGATCACCAGGATTGGTGGCGAGCGATCAAGAGCGGCGAATACCTGAAGTATTACGATCAGCAATACGGCGGCAGGTGACCGCAACAACATTTGTTTAGCGGCGTCGCCTGCGACGCGCGTTTTTCTCCAAAAATTTCAATCGCGTGAATAATCCGTCAAATCCAATCCTCGCCCCCGCGACCCCAGCCGACGTCCCAGCCATCCTCGATTTCATCCGCAAGCTGGCCCAATACGAACGCCTCTCCCACACCGTCACCGCCACCGAGGCCGATCTCCAGAAGCACCTCTTCGGTCCAACCCCCGCGGCCGAAGTCATCCTCGCCAAGATCGACGCCAATCCCGTCGGTTTCGCCCTCTATTTCACGACATTTTCCACCTTCGTCGGCCGGCCCGGCATCTGGCTGGAAGATTTATTCGTCCTGCCGGAATTTCGTCATCGCGGCATCGGCCGATCCCTTTTGCGGGCCGTTGCTGCGACGGCCGTGCAACGAAACTGCGGCCGGCTCGAGTGGTCCGTCCTCGACTGGAACCAGCCGGCCATCCAGCTGTATCAAAAGCTCGGCGCCGTCGCCATGAGCGATTGGACCATCCAGCGACTCACCGGCGAAGCCCTGGCACAATTGGCAAGTGGGTAGGGGCTGGTTTACCACGTCCCATAATCCACATTTGCCAACCTTGCCCTGACTTTAGGTAAGAAAACACGACTCGGCTTATTGCAGGCCCTGGAAAATCAGTATTTTTTCATTGACCACTCCACAGCAAGCTGATAGTTTTCGAACTTTCGTCAATGGGTGACGGCTCAGAGCCCGTAATTACCGAAAAGGTGGCACAATGAAATTCACTTCCGTGTTTTTGACTGTGGCTGGCGTTGCACTCTTGCAGACGTCCATCGCCGCAGCCGTAGCGATTACGTATGTGTTCGATGGAACCGCCAGCGGGACTTTGGGCGCCAAGGCTTTTTCTGATGCGTCTATGAGCGTGACGGCGGTTACGGATACGACCGATGTCCCGGCGCCCACCGGCGCCGATAACATCATCGACGTTTACCCCAGTCTGGTCACGATCAACATCGGCGGGTTGGGATCGACGACCATTTCCAACGGATACTTGTTTGACAACCAAGCCTTAGAGTCTGGCGGCTTTGGGGCAAGGCCTGGCTCGGACACGATCCAGATCCCGGATCCATCATTTGGCCCATGGAACATGAAGACGGCGTTTGGCCCAGTCTTCGCGGCCTCGGATCGGTCGATCGCGGACTGGACGGGCATGTCCACCTCGAAGGGAGATTTAGCCGTCAATAGTTATACGAATCTGACCTTCACTGCGACCTTGGGTGGATCCGGCAACTCTCCCGCCGTGCCGGCGCCGAGCGCCGCGGGGCTGTCGCTGGCGGGTTTGTCGCTGTGTCTGATCGCGGCCTACCGCCGACGCGTCTGGGCCTGATCGTCCGGCTAGCCGCGGAAAAGGTGACATCCACCATTTCTGCCGTGCTTCCTCATTTTATACGGTCACCGCAATCGCGGCAGCCAGAAACGGTGGATGTCACCTTTCCCACCTCGGATTCCATCAGCCTCCATTTGAAAATGGGCGGTTGCCCCCGTTTATTTCCGTGGCTGCGTTGAGCAAGCGCTAGATATTGCTATTATATCAGATGCAATCAAACTACGTGCCGAATCGAATTGGAATGGTCCCTTTTTCTTTTTCGGCGCGCCCCTTTTTTGGCGCCTCATTTCACCTTCGCCGTCTCAGGAGTGCCAATATTCCAAGGCTCGCCCCCAGCACGCTTCCGGTCGCGGGGTCGGGCACATCTCGTTCCGCCTCCGCGTCGGCCGACTCGCCATACGTGATCCCCTCATCAGGGACATTGAAAACCGTATTGGCCGGGAAGATGTCGGCCGAATTCAACGTTGCCACACTCCCTGAGATCGTGATAAGACTGCTAATATCGCTTTGGATCGCCGCCGCACTCAAGTCGTTGACGCCAAAGCCATTGTCGTGGAATAGAACACCATCGGCCAGTGCCGCGGGATTGATCTGGAAACTTACCGTAAGGTCCGACGGGTCGTCCAGCAAATCACTGCCGGAAATGGACAGCGACCATAGCGCCTCGGAAAACGGCTCACCCCGCTCGTAAAACGTCGACAGATCCGTATAGCGGCTGTCCAGCGCGAAGACCGTCGCGCCCGCCGACTCCATGGGTCCGGCATCCACGCTCACAGTCACATTCTCTTGATAGTTGCTGATGTCCTGATCGAGTTCAAAGGGATCAAAAGCCGCGCCAGCGGCCCGGCCCGCAATCCCCGGGGCCGCCCTAACAAATCCACTGGCAAGCACGCCCGGACCCTGTAGGGCCCGCGTCGCAGGATTAAGCTGGCCAATCGCGTTGTATGTTGCCGCCCCAATCTCGTTGCCCCCTCCGGATTTAGAGGTCAACACGTCCTTCAAGGGGGTCGAGTATGTGGCGGTCATCGGGTTCGGCGGAGGGATGTAAACAATCTTGGCATTCGGGCCGGCCTTGACGGTCGGTCCAAATGGCGGCGTCGCAACGCCCCTTGAAGCAATGATGTTGACGCCTGGATTCAGATCCGGTGCGCTGCCGGGAGTACTGGTCGGATTGAAATAATACTGATCACCACCCGGGATGGGATTCGGAAGTGGGATCGGATTGCCGGTCGAATCCAGCGCGATCGTTTCCCCAGTAATCACATGGGTCACGGTGGTGTTGGGACCGTCCGGGGTCGGCAGGGTCTGTTCACTATAAGCAAACTGCTCGGTGGTCCCACCCCCCGCAGGCAGCGCATGGGGCACCACTCCCGAGACTGTACTCGCCGCCGCCTCCGCCGCGTGCGCCCTCGCCGCTCCCCAGGTGCAAACTATTAAGACGCCGATGCCCGCGCCCCACAATAGCAGCGGCTTCCGCGCTCCGCTCTTAGATCCAATGCTTCCCGAGCAACCGCCTTCACGCAGCCGTAGATCGGTCATTTCCCTTCTCCCTTTGTGGATGGTGTGTGCTTAGAGACTCCGGCAACGCTACAAAACAGACTTGCGCCGCTTATGGCTCAGCATCCTAGTGACGGAATTATCGCAATGCAAGAAGAACTTGTCGTTTTTTGGGAATTTGCAGTTTTATGAGTAGGCCGTTCAAGGACACTGTGGCCGCCTCGAATGGTCCGTCCTCCACTGGAACCGGCCGGCCATTCAGCTTTATAAAAAGCTCGGTGCCGTCGCCATGAGCGATTGGACCGTCCAGCGACTCACCGGCGATGCGCTGTTACGATTGGCAAACGACTCATGACCCTCTACGACTCCATCCTCATCATCGGCGGCCAAGGAATGCTCGGGCATGCCTTGAGCGATCTTCTCGTCTCGCGTGGACGTCGGCCAGTTGTCGTCGATCTTCCACAGATCGACATCACCGATCCGTCGGCCGTCAAAAAACTCTTCGCCGATCGGAGTCCCACTCTGGTGCTGAACTGTGCCGCTCACACCAAGGTTGATCTTTGCGAGCAGGAGAAGGAGAAAGCTGACGCCGTCAACGGCTACGCCGTCGGCCTGCTCGCTGGCTCGTGCAAATCCTCCAATGCCACTCTCGTTCACATCAGCACGGATTTTGTGTTCGACGGCTCCCTCCGCCGGCCGTATCTTCCCACCGATCCGGTCAATCCCCTCAGCGCCTACGGCAAATCAAAACTTCTCGGCGAGCGGGAACTTCAAAAAAACGCGCCGGCGCGGTGGCTGATCGTCCGCACCGCCTGGCTGTACGGCCGCCACGGCGTCAATTTTCCCCGAACCATGGTGCAGGCCGCCCAGGCCGGCAAATCGTTATCGGTCGTGAACGATCAATTTGGCTCCCCGACGTACACCGTCGATTTGGCCGAAGCGATACTGGATTTGCTCGACAGCGGCGCCGCCGGTCTCTGGCACGCGACCAATTCCGGCCATACGTCCTGGTACGATTTCGCCAAAGCCGCTCTGGAGGAATTCGGACTTTCCGCCCAAATCACTCCGCTGAGCAGCGATCAGTGGGCGCAAAAACGGCCGAATTCCGCCCCCCGGCCCGCCTACAGCATCCTGGATCTTCAGCCTCTGCACCGTCAGATCGGCAGGTCCATGCGCCCCTGGCGCGACGCACTTGCCGATTTCCATCAGGCTGTGCAGCGCAACGGGTTTTAGCGATTTGTTGAGGAAGTGGTATACTCCCTGCCTGCAATGAATCGTGTTTTTGGGATGTGTTGCCAATTCCTTGGGCCTTGTGTGCTTTGCCTGTCACTGATGGCTTGCCGGGAGCAGGTCCCGCCGGAACCAGCCCCGCCCTCACCCACCGCCGACGCCCACTATCTGATCAGCGGCGGAGTATCCAACCCCGGCCCGCGCACGCTTGCCCCGGGTGATACCCTCGCCATCGTCATCGACCGGAATCTCCCCCCTCCGACAGGCCAGAAGGCCATGACGATCGTCCTCATCCGCCACGCCCCTGAAGGCAAGACCCATCAGCTCATCCAGCTCGACGCCCGCGGCCATTTGATGGACGAGAAGCAAAACTTCGCCCTGCGCAACGGAGACGAATTGGTTTTCCCCGGCGGCAAAGGCTCCAATCCAACCGGTAATCCCACAGCCGGTCCCCAGCGCGGCCCCGGATGAATCGGTTGGGCATGACGCCGCAATTTGAACTGCCTATTGCCTATTTCCCATTGCCTATTGAGGGAAGGTCACGACGCAATAGGCAATTGGCAATAGGCAATAGGCAATAGGCAATGGATCTCACCGTCCGCCAGTCGTTGGAATTGGCCCTTGCCCACCACGGCGCGGGCCGGCTCGATCAGGCCGAGCAAATGTATCGCCTGATTCTCAGCGCCGATCCCAATGAGCCCAATGCGCTGGATATGCTTGGCGCGGTCCTTTCACAGCGGGGCCGGCACGCCGAAGGTCTCGACCTGATCGACCGCGCCCTGGCCATCCGCCCGGAAGCCGCCGACTATCACGCCAACCGCGGGTTGGTTCTCGCCAGTCTCGGGCGCACCGATGAAGCCGTCGCCGCCTACCGCAAATCCCTGTCCCTGCGCCCGGACGCACCCGTAGCCCTGTACAACCTCGGCAACGCGCTTCAGAAGCTGGATCAGACGGACGAAGCGATGGATTGTTACACCCGGGCGCTGGCCGCTGCGCCGAATGACCCCCACATCCATTGCAATCTCGGCAACGTGCTCTTGAAAAAGGATCGCGTTGAAGAGGCGATTGCCGCATACCACCGCGCTCTGGAACTTCGCCCCGATTACGCCGAGGCGATGAGCAATCTGGGCAACGCGCTGATTCAAGACAAGCGCACGGACGATGCGATCGAAATGTATCGCAAGGCCGTCGCGCTACGGCCGCAAGCGTCGGAAATCATCAACAACCTGGCCGGCGCCTTGAAGGAAGCGGGGCAGCTCGATGAGGCGCTCTTCTGGTATCGCAAGGCCGCTTCCTTTGATTCCAATCCGAGCGTCGAGCACAATCTGCTTTATCTCTTGAATTTTCATCCCGATTACGACGGCCGCGCCATTGCCGCCGAACTCGCTCGCTGGAACGAGCAAAAAGCCCAGGCCCTGGCCGCGGAGATTCAACCGTATTGCAACGCCCGCTCAGCCGGCCGCCGGCTCCGCATCGGATACGTTTCCCCCAATTTCTTCCTGCAAGCCGAGGCCCACTTTCTTCTGCCATTGCTGGAATCCCATGATCATCAGCTCTTCGAAATTCACTGCTTCGACAGCACCCGCAAACCCGATGAGATCACCGCTCGCCATCGCCGCTGCGCCGATGTCTGGCATGATGTTCTTCGCGACGATGATCGGCGGCTGGCGCAACGCGTGCGCGAGAATCGCGTCGATATCCTCGTGGATCTGACCATGCACCTCGGCGAAAGCCGATTGCTCGCCTTTGCACGCAAGCCGGCGCCCGTCCAGATCACCTGGCTGGCCTATCCCGGCAGCACGGGACTCCAGACCATCGACTATCGCCTGACCGATTCCTGCATCGATCCGCCCGGCGGCGATGACGCCATCTATTCGGAAAAATCGATCCGCCTGCCCGGCTGCTGGTGCTGCTACGACCCGCTCAGCGACGCCCCGCAGCGGCCGGTGGAACAGAGCGGTCCGATCACCTTCGGCTCGCTCAACAACCCCTGCAAAATCAACCCCAAGACCCTGCACCTCTGGGCGCAGATCATGCGGCAGGTCCATGACTCCCGCCTTCTGGTCCTGAGCATTTCTGAAAATCAACGGCGGCAAATACGACAATTGTTCAGCGAGTCCGGCGTCGCTCCCGCCCGATTGGAATTTGTCGCCTCCTCACCTCGCCCCCAGTATCTTCGGCACTACGACCGCATCGATATCGGGCTCGATCCTTTGCCGTACAACGGCATCACAACCACCTGCGATGCCCTATGGATGGGCGTGCCGGTCGTCAGCCTGACCGGCTCGACCGCCGCCGGCCGCGCCGGCGCCAGCGTCCTCATCGCCGCCGGCCTGTCCGAGTGGGTCGCCCGCACTCCCCAGCAGTTCGTCGAACTCGCGACAGAACTGGCCCAGGATATTCCCCGCCTTAAAATTCTGCGGGCGAACCTGAGACGGCAAATCACTCAATCGCCGCTGATGGACGCCAGGAAATTCACCGAACAGGTGGAGAAAGTCTACCGGGAGGTATGGATTCAATGGTGCGAAAGTCGCTGATGAACAAGGCTGTGCGAGAGGCGCCTGGAACGACGCTTCACATCGCCGGCAGAATGGGCTACATTGCGAAGCCGGCACAGTCAAACCCCATTGGCCTCGGGAGCAACTCGTGAAAATTCTGGTCACCGGCGGCGCGGGGTTCATCGGATCAAACCTGGCCAAGCACTTGGTTGCCCAAGGCCACGAAGTCACCGTGGCCGATGCATTCCTCGCAGCGCCTTATTCCAATCTCATCGGCTTCCCCGGCGACGTGATCACCCTCAAAGATCCGCAAGACATCGATTCGATGACCCGGCTGGGAAAATTCGATGTCATTTTCCACCAGGCCGGCATCACCGGCGTCGTCGGCGAGGACGCCGCCCATCTCAGCGATCAGGAACTTCAGCATCAGATGATGCGCAATAATGTGGAAACCTTCCGCGCGATTCTCGATTGGGCCGGGCAAACCAGCTCTCGCGTCGTCTGGGCCAGCAGTTGCAGCATCTATGGACGCGGGCCGGTTCCCATGCGCGAATCCCAGCCCCCCGATCCGCTCAATATCTACGCCTTCAGCAAGCTGGCCATGGAGCGGCTGGCGATGCGTTACGCCCCCCGGCTGGCGCACCCAATCGTCGCCCTGCGCTACACCAACGTCTACGGGCCCGGCGAGGACCACAAGGGCAAACTTGCCAGCATGATTCACCAGCTTGCCAGGCAAATGCGTTCCGGCCAGCGCCCGCGCATCTTCACCGCCGGCCAGCAGCGACGTGATTTTGTCTACATCGATGATGTGGTTCAGGCCAATCTCAAAGCCCTGAGCAGCACCCATAGCGGCGTGTTCAACGTTGGCAGCGGAAAGTCCTGGTCGTTCAACGAAGTCGTCGCCGAACTCAATCGGGCGATGAAAACCAATCTACAACCCGACTATTTCGAGAACCCCTACAGCTTCACCCAGGACTGGACCGAAGCCGACCTGACCGAATCGCGCCGCTGCCTCGCCTACGAGCCGCGGTTCGACTTGTCGCGCGGCATCGACGCCTATCTCGCCTCGGGTAAATTGGGAATTTGACCGCCTTTCCCCAGCTCTCTCCTCGGGCATTCCCGACTTCGGTCCTCCAGCGGCGGCTCCGACGGACTAGAGCGTTTTGCATCTGCCCGTGGCGTCCGCGTTGCGTTCCAAGGGGTCGGATGCAAGGAAGAGCGACGAAGCGGGTTAAATTTCGACCCGTTGAGGAGCGATGACGCCGCAGACGACCCCTTGGAACGCGACCCGCAGGGCCGCCGCCAGGCGGCGCGGACGCTACGGGCGGATGCAAATCGCTCTATGCGGCGAACTCTGCCTCGCCGATGCAAAAGGGCTTGGTTCAATTGCCGAAAGCTACTTGTCGATTTCAAAGGGATCAGCTAACATAGCTGCAACGCCCGCGGGTTTCCCCGGCAGAGTTCCCCCCCTCTCTGCCACCCGCGGGCTTTTTTGCGCGCTTCGATACAACTCCGCCTCCAAATAAGCAACCGTGATTCAGGGACTATTCAACCATATTTAGCGGCGGTGCGAAGCACCGCGGGTTCAATGTCCCAGAATCGCCCTCGCCCATTCAGCGGCCCCGACCGACCTCCACGCCGCGCGACGCGAGGTGGATTTATTTCGCTTTATCGCTACTTTCATGTCGGACCCAATTCCGGAGCCGGATGATGAACGATCTGGAAAAATATTTCACCGAAAATTCCGGCAAGGCCATGGATAAGTGGAAGCATTACTTCGACATCTACGACCGCTATTTTTCCCGCTACCGCGGCACGGACGTTCATCTGCTGGAACTAGGAGTGTGGCAGGGCGGCTCATTGCAGATGTGGAAACATTATTTTGGGCCCCGCGCCAAAATCTACGGCCTGGATATCAACCCGCAGTGCAAGCAATTGGAGGAAGACCAGGTCCAGATCTTCATCGGTGACCAGGCGGATAAGCCGTTCCTGAAATCCGTGGCCGACGCCATCCCCAGGCTCGATATCCTGATCGATGACGGCGGACATACCATGGAACAGCAAATCAATACATTCGAAGCCCTCTTCGATCGCATCGACAAAAACGGAATTTATTTGTGCGAGGATTTGCACTCCTCCTACTGGCGCCGATGGGGCGGCGGCTATAAATTGAAGGGGACCTTCATCGAGTACAGCAAGAACTTCATCGATTACATTCATGCCTGGCATTCCGAGGACCCCAGGAAGCTGAAGGTGACCGATTTCACCCGCTCGGCCTACGCGCTGCATTTTTACGACAGCATTTTGGTGATTGAGAAGAAGCCCATTGAAAAGCCGTATCATTTCAAGACCGGCGCCGAGCAGTTGCCGTTTTTCAAACCGCCGAAAAAGAAAAAGAAACCGGCGATTTTAAGGCTGCTGAAGGGAGGGGGTGCGTGACTGGATCGGTGGGAACGAGGGCAAATAAACGAAGATGATGATGATCGGTTGCAGTGTTCGTGACGGCCGAAGGCGCCAACTCGAATGTAACAGGCGCTGCCGCCGCGGACGCCGCCGGCTGGCCTGTAAATGTTCCAACAGGCCTTTGCGAACCGAAAGCATTGAGCCGCCGCCTCTGGCGGCAAATCATGTCTTTGGATTGCCGATGGCCTGTTCGATGGCCGTCAGGGCAGCCAGCGGCGTCCGCAGCGGCAGCGCCTCATCCTATACGAGCCAACGCCGCCGATCGTCACGAAGAGTTCAACCGATCATCTTCTTGATTGATTTGCCTTTGTTCCCGCCGATTGCGTCACGCACCCAAGCGGGGGATAGAGATTCCCGGCTCATTTGCCCAACCCATCCCGCCGAGATAGACTATTGAAGGTCTTTGACAATTTGACCACCGGGGGCGACTGGTTTCGACCGGATAGCTGCGGTGGCGGTGGCATGCCCAGGACGCTCGATTGGCCTGGCTAATCATTCGAGCAAAAACTTAACTGCCAACAGCGATGTTGCAGGCCGGATCGGCTTCACGGCCGCCCCGGTTCGTATGGCTGTCTAATTAAGACAGTCTCGGCACGAGGTGATGCCCGCATCACTTCGGCCGCAAAAACGCGGGCTGGCTTTCTGATTCGGACGTTGGTCAGAAGGCGAGATTAAGACGACTGGATGCCGGCGAAGGGTGTCGATCTTCGTCGCCGGCATCGAGATCAAAAGACCGACTAAGCATGTAGAGGCCGTCGCTGACGATGTCTCGGGACTGGGGTTCAATTCCCCACGCCTCCATTTTTCCCGCTCCCGCGGGAAAAATAGAGGGGAGAGAGTAGTAAGGAGAAAGTAGAGAAGACCAAGACGCCCTGCGGCGTCGGACGGCGTTGCTCGGCGGACGACCTCTCTCCCCGGTCTACTTTCTACTCTCTACTTTCTTGTGATTCTTCACGCAAATGGCCTTCGCATTCGAGAAACTTCTCGTTTATCAAAAGGGCGTCGATTTTTCAGATCGCACCTGCGAGTTGAGCGGGAGGTTTCCGCGCGGACTCCACTTCCTGACAGATCAGATCAATCGCGCGGCGTTGGCCGAGCGAACGCGACGGACTCTGCGGGATAGGAGTGCCCCTGAGTTGCTTTGTTGGGCGGGGCCGTATGCTGCGGGGTTCTAAGCAGGGTGACGATCTCAGCGGCAGGCAACTCCTCGCCCGGCGGTACGGGGATTACCTGCCTGGTTGAATAGGACGACATGTACGCCGGCCGCATGGCCAGCAAGTTTACGGCGTCGATGGCAGCGGCGGCACGGCGGCCGGTGGTGGAAAGGCCGATGATGAATTCCAGCAGGCCTGGATGTTCAGGCGTATGGCCCGGGAGCAATCGGACGCTTTGCAGGCCGCGCAATTGCGATCCCCAGAAGTTGAAGATGCCGCCGCAGTAGATGGCCGAGAGACCGATGTACGCTCGCGGGCAGTTCAAGAGCGCATTTCGGCGAAGTTGGATGATTGCTTTTGCGGCGACATAGTAAGCGCCGCTCAAAACCGTCAACCCCGCCACCAAATTGGCGCACAATTCGATTTTCTCGCCCGTGGCTTGCGGAACGGAATATCCGATGATCAGCGCCAGCACGGTGATCGGGCCGAAGATCACTCCAAACATCACCCTTGACGCGCCTCGCAATCGGTGCGTCTCGGCTTCGACGTATGGCAGCCAGAACTCCGGCGAATATTCCCATCGAACCAGCAGGTCCCCGCGCCGGAACTGATCGAATTCGCGATCGGCTTGGCGGGCCGTCGGAATGGTGAGCAGGGCCGACAGGAGCATTGCGATCATCAGCGGCGAAGTGAGCCAAGCGATGAGAATGCAGGTTTGCCGGGTATCTGCTGATGCGCCGCCGCGGAAGCTCATAGCCCAAAGCACAACGAGTGGCACGATGCCAATGAGGGCAAAGAAAGCCGCGATGACGAGGAAAATCCGAATGCAGGTTCGGGAAGCGTTGTTAAAGACTTCATCCTTCATTTGTGGGCTTCTTTCCGATAGGAGGAATAACCGTCGGTAGCTTATTGATCGCCGATCCTTGTATTTGTCCAGCTTTTCGGCATGCCGCGAGTTGCTCGCGGAGACGTAAAGGGTCATCCTGATTTATGTCCAATTTCCTCCTCTCTCCGTCGGCTTAACTGTCTCTTCGGCATTGGTGACATCGACCGATTTGACGAAAGCAGCAAGAGAGTCTCCCGCAGTATCCCCCCGCAAATTTTGCTGACAATTTTCCCAGATTTTTCCCTTGCAAAGTTGACGCAAGTTAGGTAAATGTTCGTAAGCGTAACACGCAATATCGCACCCGACTCCGCGCGCGGGCTCAATTTGGCTCGCGCTGTCAGGGAGACACGCCATGTCGGTTGATTTCCATGAAAAACACAACTTTCCGACAAATGTCCCACCGTTCCCGAATACGGATCGGTCATTCGCGTCTTATCTACTGCTCTACTTTCAACTTATCCACTCTCTCGCGAAGCGCCCCCCTCCCCCCCTGTGGGACATTTTGGGATCGAGTGGGACTTTTTTTTCGCGCCGAATCTCGGGTCATGAGTCATTTGATTTCAAAGAGCCGCTCCCGTGTCGCCCCGGTCCGGGCCGACACGGCCCGGCTCTGCCACGGACAAATGACGAATGACAACTGACAAACGACCAATGACTCATCCCCCGCTATTCCCCGAACATTTCGTCCGACTTTTGCAGATACGTGAAGAAGCACATCTGCTCCACTCCTTCCGCCATTCCGCGAAGCGAGAAAAGCTTGAAGAACCAGGCCAAATCCCCCTCGGTTGGCTCTTCCGGCGGAACCGACTTCGGCCCGACGATATCTTCGACGGGGATTTCCATCACGTAGTCGGCCAGGTACGCGATGTTCATCTCGTCGGCCGACTGGGTGGAGAGGACGAAGAGATTGTGCTTGCGGATGGCATCGCGGAGATATCGATCGGCCATCTTTACCTCGACGGCGTCGAGGGCGGCGAGGTACGCCAGCGTGTGGGGGTCCTGCTTCCATTCATGGGTCCGCTGCTCTTCCCGGCAGCCGGCCAGAGCCGCGTCGAAGTGGGCTTGCATCCGCTGGTAGAACATTTCCACCTCTTCGCCGTGAAGCCAGCGGACGATCATCACTTCGCCGGGGCGGCGGTGGATATGGTAGTCATTGGTGGAAAGGTCGTGGGTTTTGGGAAGGTTCAGCAACCCGGCCGCTTCGGCGGCGGATTGCTCGGGCAGCACCGGACTGTCGGGCGACTTGGATTTCTCCAGCCGGCCAACGATCCGCTGCATGTCGCGGGCAAGCTCCGGGTCGAGGCCGGGAATCGGCCGGGCGTCGAACTTCCTGCAAGCTTCAAAGACCGCGGCGAGTTCGGCGTGCATGCGAAACTCGTCGGCCTTCTCTCGCGCCTGATCCGCCGGAGGAAGACGACGCTCTGCCGGGCCTTCGCTTGGTTCGTCGAACATATCCGTGACAGGATAATCGAATCGGGTTTACTTCTCCGGAATGATCTCGATCCCGTTGATCTCCGGCGATTGTTGGCCGGCTTCAAAGACGATCTTCAGCTTGCCGTCCGTCACGATGACCTTTGCGAATGTCTTGATCAGCGGCTTCTGGGGGCCGCCGGCTTCCTTGAAGATGTCGAAATTCTTGATTTGCTGATCGCCGATCTTGACGTTGAAGACGCGTTGCCCGGCGTCGGTCACGCCTTCGTAGGTTTCGCAGAAGTAGAGTTTGACGGTGTACGTGCCGTTGGGAACGTCGCCGGTCCAACCGGTCATGTCGTAGTGTTCGTTGCGATAGAAAGCCGGCATGTCGGTGTTATCGATCTTCAAGCTCGGGTCGCGGTCGGTGGTGTCGCCGCCGTCGAAGCCTTTGTCGGCTTGCCAGATGTGTCCGTGGGGGTCGGTGAACGGTTTGTCCGAACCGGCCTTGATGCGGATCGCCCCGTCATCGGCCGGCTGAGTGGTCGGCGTGTCGGCCGAGCCGATCGTGGCGACGAACAGACCTACGCAGAGGCACAATCCGATAATTCCCAAGGCTCGTTTCATCTCTCGCTTCATCTTTGGCTCCTTCTGGCATTCGCTGCCGGTATATGTTTGTGGGTGAAGGTAAGCTGGAAGGCCGGTAGGATCAATTCCTTGGGTCGATCGGCGGGGCAAGGGCATGTTGCCCGGCCGGTCCCCGAGCCCGCGGGGAATGGCCATTTCCCGCCGCTTGAACAGTCACGGGCCTGCCCGTATGATACCTCCCCCTTGACGGTGGTTAGCCGAGTTTTACAGCAAGGACCAAGAGGAAGATGCCGACGATCAATCAGTTGATCAAAAAGCCGCGTCGAAGTTTGCCGCGGATCAATAAGGTCAAAGACCTGGACGCCTGCCCGCAGAAGCGGGGCGTGTGTCTTCAGGTCAAGACCATGACTCCCAAGAAGCCGAACTCCGCGCTGCGGAAGATCGCCCGCGTTCGGCTGAGCAACGGCCGGGAAATCACCGCGTACATCCCGGGCGAGGAGCACAATCTTCAGGAGCACAGCATCGTCCTGGTTCGCGGGGGCAGGGTGCGCGATTTGCCCGGCGTTCGATATCACGTCATTCGCGGAACGCTGGACGCGCTCGGCGTCGAGGGACGAAAACGCAGCCGCAGCAAATACGGCAGCAAGGCGGGAAAGTGAGCAGATGATCGCTCTGCAATTCCTTCTCGATGCCGACGTGGGCACGACGAAGGACATAACGTCCAGTTTGAAATCGGTCATCGTTTTTCTGGTGGTGATCGTGCTGGGCATCGCGGCATTTATTTGGTGGCTTAGACGCTGAAGGAAAACGCAGCAGGTTTTTGAACAATGGCATACAAAAAGTTCACCGCCAGCGAAGACATCCTTAAACCCGATCCGCGCTACAACAGCAAGCTGGTGAGCAAGTTCATCAATTGCCTGATGTGGGACGGCAAGAAGACCGTGGCACAGAGGGTTTTCTACGGCGCGCTCGATCAGGTGGGCAAGAAGGTCAAGGACGTTCCCGTGCTCGAGCTTTTCGAGACGGCCATCAACAACATCAAGCCCTACGTGGAGGTTCGCAGCCGGCGCGTCGGCGGAGCCAACTATCAGGTGCCGATGCAGGTCAACAAGCGCCGCCAGCAGAGCCTGGCGTTTCGCTGGCTTCTGGAAGCCTGCCGCAGCGCCGGCGGCCGGCCCATGGCCGACCGCCTCGCCGATGAGTTGATGGCCGCATATAAGAAGGAAGGCAAAGCCATGGCCACTCGAGAGAACACCCACCGCATGGCCGATGCGAACAAGGCCTTCGCGCATTTCGCCTGGTGAAATTATTTTCGCGTGAGGATCCATGATTGACATCAAGGACCTGCGCGAGAATCCCGAAAAATACCGCCGCGGCGCGGAGCTGAAGAACGTCGCCGTCAACATTCCGGCCGTCCTCGATCTCGACGGACAATGCCTCCGCGCCCAGCAGGATTTCGACCGCCTCCGCGCCGAACAGAACGAATTATCCCGCCAGATCGGCAAAGCGAAGGACCCCGCGGAGCGCGAGTCGATCAAAGCCAGGGCCGCCGCGATGAAGCCGCAGCTTCAGGAATTGGAGCGGCAGCGCAAAACCGCCGAGGCCTCCCGCGATCAGCTCTTGTTGCAGATCCCTCAGCCGCCTGATGACGATGTTCCGCCTGGAAGGAGCGCGGAGGACAACGTGGTCCTCTACACGCACGGCGAACCGCGGCATTTCGAGTTCAAGCCCAGGAGCCACATCGAGCTGGGCAAGGCGTTGGATCTGTTCGATTTTGAAGCGGGGGTAAAGCTGGCCGGCTCGCGATCTTATTTCCTCAAAGGCGCCGGGGCCGATCTCCACCAGTCCGTGCTCCGCCTGGCGCTGGACATGATGACCCGCGAAAATGGGTTCACTCAGTTGACGGTTCCGGTGCTGGTGCGCGACGTCGCGATGCAAGGCACCGGTTTTTTCCCCGCCAGCCGCGAGCAGGCGTATCACGTCGCCGAAGACGACTTGTTCCTCACCGGCACCGGCGAAGTTGGCTTGACCGCGTATCACTTCGATCAGCTCCTGGACGAGTCCGCATTGCCCCGGCGTTATGTCGCGCTGAGCACCTGTTTTCGCCGCGAGGCCGGCACCTACGGCAAGGACACCGCGGGCCTTTATCGCGTGCACCAGTTCGACAAGGTCGAGCAAGTCGTCATCTGCAAGAATGACGCCGCCGAATCCAGGCGCTGGCACAAGGAAATGCTCGGCTATTCCGAGGAAATCCTGCGCCGGTTGAAGTTGCCGTACCGGGTGATCCAATGCTGCACGGGCGACATTGGCGTCAAAAACGCATCGCAGATGGACATCGAGACCTGGATGCCCAGCCGCTACGACGGCAAGAATCCCGCCAGCGGCTACGGCGAAACGCATTCCGCATCGCGATTGTATGAATTCCAGGCACGGCGGCTGAACCTTCGATACAAAACCTCCGACGGCAAGATTCGGTTCGTTCACACGCTGAACAACACGGTCGTCGCCAGCCCGCGCATTTTGATTCCGATCCTGGAAAACTATCAGAACGCGGATGGGTCGATCACGATTCCCGAAGTATTACGGCCGCACATGAACGGCCGCGAACGGATTGGGTAAGATTGATCCATGCCCAATTGAACGACATTTCCCGTCAATCGCGCAAGCTCTCATTTTCAAAGTCCAATTGAACCGCAGAGTTCGCGGAGATCGCAGAGACGGACGCGGAGAAGAAATACAAAGACGAGTTTTTCTCAGTTCTTCTCAGCGATCTCCACGTGCTCCGCGGTTAAAGAATTGGATTGAAAGGGTGATGAATCATGCGGCTACGATGACGGTATTAAATCGTGATTTGATCCGCCGGCGTCACTCCGCCTCCGCCAGCATCTGCTGATATCTCCGCATCAACCCGGCCCGGCTGATCAGACCAATGACGTGATTCGGCCGGCTGTTCATGGTCACCGGCAGATGGCTCACTTCATGCCGCGAAAACGCCTCGAGCACCGTTCCCAGATCGTCGGTATGTTTCACGACGGGTAAATCGCGGCGGATCATTTCATCGACCACGAGCAACGGAATCGCCTCGCGATCGAGCAAGGCCATCTGAATGTCGTCCGAGACGACCATGCCGCGATAACTGCCATCGGGATCCACGACGATGAAATTCGCCGCTCCGGTCGCCGCGGTG
>JBEKHH010000067.1:0-22794 GCA_050012375.1 Tepidisphaeraceae bacterium | reverse complement strand
CAACCGCGATGACGCGAAGGACGCGAAGACAAACGCGAAGAACTCATTGGCACATCCTGCACAACTGAAATGAAAATCTTGTCGTAAAAACAAGAAATTGCAGGATATCAACGAAGGCCGCGAAGATAGACGCGAAGAAATGCGGTCTAATTCAAGCTGCCCTTCTTCGCGGCCGTCTTCGCGCTCTTCGCGGTGGTTTTCATTGCCGTGAGCGGCGGGCCCGAAAAGTCCTGCCCCGCAGAATATTTCTGCGACATTCTCCCGCTTTGGACCGATAATATTCATTGAAAGATGCCCATGCTGCGCGCCCTGGCCAAAACCGCCTTTCTCGTCCTGCTGCTCCTCGGCGGGTCCGCCGGGCTGTTTTTCTACTACAACCACAACTCCGCCCAGCAGCAGATTGAGCAGCTCCAACAGAAAACCCGGGAGCTGGAGCAAATCCGTCATCGCCTCGAGACCGACCGCCGTGTCGCCAAGGTCCTGGTCACAGACCAGAAAATGATCGATGGCCAGATGAAGACCACCCTGCTCTTCGTTGAATACGCGCCCGACGGCGCCGAATTGCCGGCCAAGCAGTTCACGATCGACGGCAACGAGGTCCACTTCGACGCCCAGATCATCAAGTTCAAGGACGAGTACGTGGAGCGCGGCGATCCGCTACGCGGCCAGAGCATCATGCTTTTCGTTCGCGTGTACGGCGCCGATCAGGCCCCCAGCGCCGGCTTCCCCATCGACCAGCCGGGCATGATCCCCGAAATCTACCGCGGCGCCGATCCGCGGGTCTCGAGTTTCGAGCAGGATTTGTGGGCCAATTTCTGGAAGCTTTATAACGACCGCGATGCCCGCGACGCCCGCGGAATCCGCGGATTGCACGGCGAAGGCCTCTACGGCCAATTCAACCCCGGCCACGTCTACACGATCACCCTCCGCGCCAGCGGCGACGGCACGATCAACGAAGAGCCGCTCGATCCGATGTATAAGCAGGCGCTAGACCACAGATGAGGCAAACCGTTGGCTGCGGGAAGTCCGCGGGTGTGATACGCCCCCGCCACGAATTCTCACCAAAGCCACGTGATATGATATATCGCCAAGATGAATCTCCAATCCATTCGCGAGCAACTGGATCTCGAGCGCCGCACACTGTCGATCGATGGCCATGCGATAGAGATATTGCCTCTGGTCACGCGACTGCGATCCGCCGATGGATCGCGGCACAGCATCCTGTTTTCTTCGCTAACGAATGACAACGCCGACGCCGCCATCGCCGAGGAGGCGGCGCACTATCGAGCGCTCGGCGCGGAAGTGGAATGGAAGGCATACGCGCACGACAAGCCGGCGGATTTGCTCCAGCGCCTCTCCCGGCACGGATTTGAGATCGGGCCGCTCGAAACCGTGCTGGTGCTGGATTTGCATGATCGGCCTGCGTGGATGAACGACGCGGCAAATGAGGTCATTCGCGTGGAGAACCCGGATCAGGTAAAGCTCTTCCGCAAAGCGGCGGCGGAAATTTTTCAGAAGGATTACGAGTTGACGGCAAACGAACTGCTCGCGGGAATTCGTAGCGGCTCGCGCGGGCACCTTGGCTACATCGCGCTGGACGGCAACATCGCGGCAAGCATCGGCCGACTTTACACGCAAGCTCACAGCGCATTCGGCGGGCTCTATGGCGGGGGAACACTGAAGAGCCATCGCGGCCGCGGCCTGTATCGTGCCGTCGTCGCCGCCCGGGCGCGCGACGCCGCCCAAATGGGAGCCCGCTACCTGATCGTCGATGCTTTGCCCACGAGCCGGCCCATTCTCGAAAAACTCGGGTTCGTTCGTCTGACCGACACGTGGCCGTGCGTTCTGCGGCTGGGGATATCGCGTAACGGCGAAGGTCCGTCAAACGGACGGTAGGAATGCCCTTCCCCAATTGTAAGAAATAACCGAAGGGGTTATACGTAGAGGTTGAGACGATTCCGCTCGGAGCAACGGGCTCTGAGTGGGGCTCGGTTTCTTTGAAAAAGGAGCAAACGATGATTGGGTCCAAATCTCTGCTGGTGGCGCTGATATCGGGCGGCCTTGGCGCGGCCACGTTGCAGGTTGTCCATGCCGCCAATGCGGTTCGGCCGGCGGGCCTCCCTTCCGTGCAACAGCTCGATGATGAGAGATATCCCCACATGCGCAGGGCGCTGCACGATCTACACGCGGCGAGAGAATCGCTGTTAGAGGCCGAGCCGCGCTTCCACGGCCATCGCGACAAAGCAATCGAACACGTGGATCAGGCGATCCATCAGTGCGAGGATGCGCTTGCCGAAGGGTGATTTGATATGGCTGCGAGGCGGTCGCGAGGTGGAGGCTTTCTCCGCCTCGCTGGGATTACCATTGTGGCGGCGGCCGCGGCCAACATAGCTGGTCAATCCTTCGCCCCGTCCCAGGCCCACAGCACGATGTTCTTCATCAATTCCAGCGCGTAATCCGACTGATAGCCGGCGATCCCCCACGCGTCCGTGCCCAGCAATCCGCTGGTCATGTCCAGCGGCAAAATGACGATGTGGCCCTGGCCCACCGTCGCCATCATCGGCCGCGTGTCCGTGATCTCCGTATAGGAGCGGACGAATTGGCGAACCTCGGGATGCGAAACATCCATCATTCCGCCAGCGCTGCGATTCAGCATGGGATGTGAATCGGAAACCGGCTCGAATCTGATTGACGGAAACGTTCGCAACAGAAAATCGTCGTGGACGCTTTGCAAAAACGCGTCCGGCAATCCGCACGGCTCGATCACCAGCACCCCGCCGTTTTCGACGTACTGTTTTATGGATTGGACCTGTGGGCCGGTGAGATTGAGCTTTGCAGTGCCGGTCAGATGGGCGATGGGGGGATTGGACGCCGCGAGATTTGCCGCTTCGGTTGGCTCGACATGGATGTCGTAGCTGGTCTGCTGGCGGAACCAGCGCGCGGCCCTTGGCCAGGCGGCCGGCTCGGGATTCCAGTTGCCGTCGTAATGCAGGCGAGCCAATTGAATCGACGCCGCGGGCGGTCCCGGCGGCATCGCGATGTAATCCGTTTCCAGCCGATTTTTCAGTTCGCTTTTTCCGGCGGCGTACAGGGCTAGATTCACTCCAAGCTCAAACGACGAGCGTCCGATGCGGTCCTGGCGAAGTTGCCAATACTTCGTCTGGTCCGTGGGCCAGTGCATCATCAGAATTCGCGACCCGTTGGTGATCGCGCGGATTTTCGGGCGGTCGGCGAGGTGATACGACACGGAAAACAGAGCCGAATCCGCGGGCAAATCGATCCACGGGTATAGCGGAAAAAGCTGCTTGCCGAGGTCTTCAACGTATCGGGAAAATTCATCGCGGCCGGCATCGGCTTGCGTCAGCAGCATGCCGCCGTTCTCGATGTACCGCTTGATTTTCAGGCGGTCGGCGCCGCTCAGGTCCGGCGGCTTGTCGCTGGCCATGTAGAGGATCGGGCTGTCCGTCCAATCGAGCCAGGGATGATCCACCGGCACCACCTGCCAGTTCAGCGGGCGTTCCAGTTCGGCCGATGCGAAGCGGGCGAGGTTGGCGACGTCGCGCGGGCGGTTGGCCCAGTCGCCGGGGAATCGGAGTTTGTTCATCAGCACCGGGTGTCGCCCGCGAGCCAGCAGCAGCAGGGCATACGATGTGTTCACGATGGCATCGAACGGTTCATTGACCGCGCCCCACGATCCGTCGGCGGCTTGGGCGCTGACGAGTTCGGCGGCACAGGCGCGATACCAATCCTGTGAACCGTAATATTTGAATCCCGAAGCCAGGCCCGTTCGTTCCAGGCCGTAGAGGGCATAATAGGTGTAGAAGTCGGCCGAGGGGGGCAGGGCGATGATGCTGTTGTCGCCGTCTTCGAGCCACTTGAGCGCCTTTTCCAGCGCCGGCGAGAACGGGGGCCTGCCGACCTGGTCCCCGTAATCTTCCGCATCGAGATAATCCTGGGCGACGAACAACGAGGCGATTCCGGCGAGGGTCATCGATCGGCTGGGATCATTCACATCGGCGCGGTAACACCACTGTCCGTCATTGAGCTGAAATTTCGTCCAGTGGTCGCGAACATCCCGCCAAAATTGCGAGGGGACCTGCACGCCCGCCTCCGCCCCCGACCAGACGCCCAGAAGGCCGTACTGCGAATTGGAATTGTCCCAGAACGCATACCGCGTATTGCGGGGGAATTCGTCGTTGTAGGTGAAGGCCCCGTGCTCCTGCGAATGCAGGAGCCACTCCACGTCTTCCCGGATGACATGATGATCCTGCGGGCGATCGTACAGCGCCAGCGCCGTCGCCCGCAGCGCCCGGGCGTAGGTGACGTAATCCGTGGACATCGGGAATTTCTTCACGGCGTCGATGGCGTCCATCATGAACTCGCCGTGAATGTCCAGGCGCTTGTCGTGCGTCGCAAGCTCGGCCTGCATGAGGGCATAGACCGCCAGCGTGTCCAGTCCCTCGTAATGCTGGAAGTTTCCGGAAATCACCGGGCCGCTGAATCGTTGCAGCAGGAAATCCGCGCCTTTGTTGATCGAGGCCCCGATCTGGGCATCGGTGATTCCTTCGAGGGGAGGAATATCAAGGCGCACGGGCGGGCGCGAAATGGCCGCGCGCTTCGGCGGCGGCGGAAGCGCCGCTTGCGGCGGAGGCTCCGCTTGCGGCTGGGTCGCCGGGAACAGCAGGTTGGAAAGATTCAGGCTCGGCTCGGTCGTGGAATTGGCGGACGGGGGGGGCTGGGGATTGGGCGCGGGCGGCGGCGCCGTTGCCGGCGATTGCGCCACGTTGCTTGGCCGTGCACGCGTGCTGGTAAGGATGTCGTACAGCAAATCCCGACGCCCCCACGATCGATTCAGTTCCTGCTGAAGAAACGGATCGGTGATCTCGTGGCCGGAGACGAAACGCTCCAGTTGCTGATAGGTGTCATAGGCTTCCCGATTCCTTGAACTGAGCGCCAGTTGCTCGGCGGATTGTTTCAACGTGAGGATTTGGTCGCGATTGGCCTGCTCCCAGGTTGGCGGCGTCTGGGGCGCTCCTCGAAGCAGCCAGAGCACGGCGATGATCATCGCCACGACGCCGACGGCGCCAGCGCCCCAGATGATCGCACGGCGGCGCTGTAATTCATCCTCGGCGGTTCGAGCCGAGGAACGAGGCAGAAGCGAATCGATCCTCGACGGCGGCGTCCCGTGCCAATTGGCCAGAGAACCCTCCTGTGGCTGACCGAAGTTTGAAAGAGGCGCCGGCGCCCAGATCGGAGGGATGGCCGGCGGAGCAGGCGGCGGCGAAGCCGACTGCATCGTCCATTGCACCACGTCCGATTCTTCCATCTCCACATGCACATCCCCCATCGCAGCGGCCGCCTGGTGCGTCAAATAGGAATCCTCGACGACCGTCGGCGTCTGCTCGTCGGGCGAGGGCTGCACCGGCTCAAAACTCGGGCTCGTCGCCGGGATCGGGGCCGGCTCTTCGGCCGGCGGTGGCACGACTGGGGCTTGGGTCGGGGCGTCGGGCGGGGGCGTCAGGCGCATCACCGCCCCGCAGGCGGGACAGATCGTCAGCTTGCCCGTGAGGTTGCTGGCAAACCACAGGATCTTCCCGCATTGAGGACACTGGGTCGTGAAGACCATGCGATTATCTTATCCCCGCACAAAACAGCCCTCGTATTGTAAGCCACGGAGCCGCCCGGTGTCTCCCCGGTGCGCCCGCGACAACACGGTCCGATATTGTTTTAGATCGCGGCAAAGCACATGTTCTGCGCTCGGCCTGGGTTTGCCTTGCTCAACAATGGCCAGATGCTATCGTCTGAGTCAGGAGGTTTATCGTGATCAAAGTAGCGATGATCGGCGCCGGCAGCGTGGTCTTTTCCAGGAATCTCACCGGAGACATCCTCTCCTATCCGGAATTCAGGGGCGCGACACTGAGCTACATGGACATCGATGCCGACCGGCTGGAAGTGGGCGTGAACCTTTGCCGGAAGGTGGCCGAAGCATTGGGGGCCCATCCGAAAATCGAGGGGACGCGCGATCGGCGAGCGGCGCTGGCCGGCGCGGATTTCGTCATCAACATGGTTCAGATCGGCGGATTCGATTCGACGCTCGTGGATTTTGAGATTCCGCGGAAATACGGCTTGCGCTTCACGATCGCGGACACGACCGGGCCGGGCGGGATTTTCCGGGCGCTGCGGACCTATCCGATGCTCAGCGGGCTCTGCTCCGACATCATGGAACTCTGCCCCAAGGCCCTCCTGCTGAACTATTCCAACCCGATGTCAATGAACATGCAGACGATCTCGCGCACCAGCGACGTGCGGGCGGTCGGCCTGTGCCACAGCGTACAGGGGACGTTTGGGCAGCTGATGGAATACATTGGCGAAAGGCCGGAGAACGCCGCGTTTGTCTGCGCGGGCATCAACCACATGGCGTTCTATCTGAAGCTGGAAAAGGGCGGCGTTGACCTGTATCCGCGGATTTTCGAGGCGATGAACGACGCCAAAACATTCGCGCGGGACGCGGTGCGGTTTGAACTCATGAAACGCCTCGGATATTTCGTGACCGAGAGTTCGGAACATAACGCCGAATACAATTCCTTCTTTATTCCCCATGGCCCGGAAACGGTTCGGCGATTCCACGTTCCGCTGGATGAATATCCGCGGCGGTGCGATGCGATCATCGACGAGTTCGAGCGGATGAAACAATTGAGCAAGTCGGCCGAGCAAATGGAAGTGCATCGCAGCCACGAATACGGGAGCGCGATCATTCATTCGATGGTCACGGGCAAGCCGGCCGTGGTGTATGGGAACATGCCCAACCGCGGGGCGATTTCGAATCTCCCGGCGGACGCCATCGTCGAAGCCGCAACCCTGGTGGACCGCAACGGCCCGCAACTGACGACGGTCGGCGCATTGCCGCCGCAGTTGGTGGGATATATCCAGCCGCACGTGACCCAGCACGAATTGTTCATCCGGGCGGCCAGAGAAGGACGGCGCGATCACGTTTACCAGGCGGCGATGTTCGATCCGCTGACGGCGGCGGTGTTGCCGCTGGATAAAATCGTCGAGATGTGCGACGAGCTGATCGCGGCCCACGGGGATTTGCTGCCGAAATTCCCGGCCAAAACACTCGTGCCGGCGAGCGGCAAGCAGTTTGGGCCGGCCGACATGAAGAAATGTCGCGAGAGTTGGCAGAACGTAAAGGCCGAAGGGATCGAAACCAGAAATCCGAAACCGGAATGACGAATCAAATCCGAAGGAGCGAATGACGAGGCGGCCCTCGTTTCGGATTTCTGACTTTCTCGCAACGTCCCACCTGCGATCGCCGGAATGATGCTAAGCTCATCTCCGGGCTTCACCGGCGTTTCGAGGTTCTTCAGAAAGCGGATGTCCTCGTCGTTGAGATAGACATTCACGAATCGGTTGAGTTGATTCGGGGCCTTGAACAGGCGCGTTTCGATGCCGCCGGCTTTTTCCTTCAAGCCGTTCAAGACTTCGCCGACGGTGTTGCCAGCGACCTCGACGACGTCGGCGCCCTGGGTGTAGCTTCGTAGCGGAGACGGGATTCTGACCTTGATGCTCATGGTTTGAATCATATCACGGAAACGGCCTGGCGGGAGGCGCGGTCCGCCGGCTTGGCCGCGGGCTCGCCTTTCGCTTCCTGCCGAGCCAGCAATTCGTCAAATTCCGAAAGCTTCGCCTCGATCGCTTCAGGTTGCGGCAGATCATTCTGAACGGCCTCGAGGGTTTTCATGCCGCTGCCGGTGATGCTGATCACGATCGATTCATTCCTGGGGATTCGTCCCTGCTGGATGAGTTTCATCGCCACGGCGAGCGTGGTTCCACCGGCCGGTTCGGTCCAGATGCCTTCGGTGCAGGCGAGCAACTTGATGGCGGCGACGATCTCGGCGTCGGTTGCGCTCTCGCCCCAGCCGCCCGATTCCTTCACCGCGTGCCAAACATAGTATCCATCGGCGGGATTGCCGATGGCGATGCTCTTGGCGATGGTGTTGGGCTTCTGAGGCTCGATGATGTCGATCCCCTTGTGAATCGCCTTCACCACCGGATTGCAGCCGGCCGCCTGGGCGGAATAAATCTTCGGCTGATTGTCCTCGACCAGCCCCAACTCGATGAATTCACGATACGCCTTGTAAACCTTGGGCAATATCGTGCCGCCGGCCGTGGGGACAACCGTGTGCCGCGGCAATCGCCAGCCGAATTGCTCGGCGATCTCAAACCCGTAGGTCTTGGCGCCTTCGGTGTAGAACGGCCGGAGATTGACGTTGACGATGGCCCAGCCGTATTTGTCGGCGATTTCGGTGCAGAGGCGATTCACGTCGTCATAGGTCCCGCGGATTCGGACCATCGTCGGGCCGAAGATCAGGCTGCCGAGAACTTTCCCCTGTTCCAGATCGTGTGGAATCATGACGAAGCAGCGGAGTCCGGCCATGGCGGCGTGGGCGGCGGTGCTGTTGGCGAGGTTGCCGGTGCTGGCGCAGCCGACGGTGTCGAACCCGAATTCAATGGCCTTGGACATGGCCACGGAGACCACGCGCTCCTTGTACGAATAGGTTGGATAGTTACAGGAATCGTCCTTGATCCAGAGATCGCTGCACCCTAGTTCCTTGCCGAGGCGCGGGGCCTTGCGGAACGGCGTGAAGCCGGAGAAGAACCCCGTTCTCGGCTCGGCGACGGGAAGGAGGTCCTTATACCGCCAAAGGCTCTTTGGGCCGGCGGAGATGGACTCGCGCGTGACCTTGCCTTTCATCCTGGCGTAGTCGTATTCCACTTCATACGGGCCGAAACAGGCCTCACAGACGTGGACCGGACCGATGGCGACGCGATGGCCGCACTCTTTACATTTGAGGCCTAAAACATAGCTCATGGAACTGGTCCTTTGTCGTTGGTCATTTGTCATTTGTCACTGGTCATTTGTCATTTGCCGTTAGCGATAGATCGTTTCACGCAAATGACAAAGGACCAATGACAAGTGACAAACCACTGATTTTGATAAGAGAAGGCAGTTACTCGCGGGGTGGTCGCTTCCTCTTATCTGTCCCGGAAACCGGGCGGGAGTTAGCACCGATTCCGAGCAAAGGCTCGCAATGGTTGCTGTGGCTTCATCGGGCCCTACCCTCAGCCACTCTCGATAAGAATCTATTCAATTGTCGAACCGATTATTGATGATGCCCCGGAAAGAGTCAAGCGCGGCCTTTACAAATGCCGAATGCCGATTGCCAAATGCCGAATGAATGGCGACGCCTGTGTTTCATTCGGCACTTGGCAATCGGCATTCGGCATTCCACCTACTCTTCAGCGCGGCGAAGGACCGCATCGAACATCGCCGGCGTTAATTTGCCGGTGAACGTGTTCTGCTGACTGACATGATAAGAACCAATCAATCGGCGAGCATCGCTCAATCGCATCTCGGCTCCATGAGCGAATGGCGCTTTGCCGTCCGGGAAATCGCAGCCCTGACGCTTGGCCAGGACCCCAATCGCATCCCAGGCGATTTTGCCAAGGGCCAGCATGACGCGGACGTTGCTGAGCAAATCCCATTCGCGATCGAGATACTCCGAGCAGTTGGCGATTTCGCCGGGAAGCGGCTTGTTGCCGGGCGGAGCGCAGCGAACCGCGGCGCTGATGTACACGCCCGTAAGGCGCAAGCCGTCGTCGCGATGGGTGGAAATCGGCTGACTGGCCAATCCCATTCGGTGCAGGGCCGCGAAGAGGAAATCGCCGCTGCGGTCGCCGGTGAAAACCCTGCCGGTGCGGTTGGCTCCATGTGCGCCGGGGGCGAGGCCGACGATCCAGATTTTCGCCGCCGCGTCGCCGAAACCGGGGACGGGTTTGCCCCAGTAATCCCAATCGGCATACGCGCGCCGTTTCTCCCGGGCGACGGTTTGACAATACGTGCGCAGGCGCGGGCAGCGGCCGCAGCCAATGACCTCGGATGACACCGCGCCGAGCGAATCTTTGCTTTTCGAATCGAACATCAGTTGAGCGTGCGGAGTCCGATCTTTTGGCGCTGCCGGTTCACCTCCGTCCACAGCATGGCATCGCCGCGGAGGAAGCTGACCAGCGGGGCCGTGGTCACGCCGAGAATATCCGCCGCGGCCGAGACGCTCCAGCCGGCGGACGAGAGCGCATCCAGCACGATGCCGACGGCGGCGGGATAATCAGCCGACCTGCGGGAAACCTGCAAGCGGGCCGGATCGGGGAATTGTGACGGATCGAGCGGCTCGCGCAGGCGCAGCGCGATTTGATGACGCAGGCGATTGATCGCAACTTGTCTGTTGCGGTGCTGCGAGCGGGATTCGCCGGCGATGACGGAAATGCCGCTGGGCGCGTGGGTCAGTCGCACGGCGGAGCTGGTTTTGTTGCGTTTTTGTCCGCCGGGACCGGGGCCGCGGAAGGCCTCGAACCGGCACTGGGCCAGTAGTTGGTCGTCGGAAAGGCCCCGGAAGCTCGGCATGGGCGGCATATTAGAGGTTGCTGGCGAAAAATCCGAAACCAGAAACCAGAAATCCGAATCAAGCCCGAAACCAGAATGACTGAATGACTTTGTTTCGGGTTTCGGACATTCGGATTTGATTCGGCATTCTGGTTTCGGATTTCTGGTTTCCGGCGCTCGCTTTTTCCAATCGCCCATTTGTCCTAAGATTACCCGGCCATGGCCCAAAGCAATTTCGATCTGATCGTCATCGGCGCCGGCCCGGGCGGATATACCGCCGCCATTCGCGCGGCCCAGCTCGGGCTGAAAGTCGCCTGCGTCGAGCGGGAATCCCTCGGCGGGACGTGCCTCAACATCGGCTGCATTCCCTCCAAGGCCCTGCTCGATGCCTCCTATCGCTTTTACGATCTCACCCATCACCTGGCCCATCGCGGCATCAAGGCCGCCGGCGCTTCGATCGATCTCTCGGCGATGATGGCCTTCAAAGACGACGTCGTGAAGAAAATGACCAGCGGCGTCGGCTATCTGTTTCGCAAGAACAAGATCGAGCATCTGGTCGGACAGGGCCGAATCGCGGCATCCGGCACGGTGGAGGTGAAAGGCGCGGCCGGCACCGCGACATACTCGACGAAACATATTCTCATCGCCACCGGCAGCGCGCCGATCGAGTTGCCGGCGCTCCCCTTCGATGGCAAGAATATCCTTTCCTCCACGCAGGCGCTTTCGCTGACGGAAGTCCCGAGGCGCCTGATCGTGATCGGCGGCGGATACATCGGCGTGGAACTGGGCAGCGTGTGGAACCGGCTCGGGTCGGAAGTCGTGGTCCTGGAGTTTTTGCCGGGGATTCTTCCGCCGTCGGACCGCGAGATGGCCGGGGCGCTTCAGAAATCCCTGGAAAAACAAGGGATAAAGTTTCGCTTCAATGCCTCGGCGGATTCGGCCCAGGCAGCGGGCGGCAAGGTGCGGGTGAATTTCAAAAGCGGCGGCGAAAGCGGCACGGAAGAGGCGGACAAAGTGCTGGTCTGCGTCGGCCGCAAGCCGATCACCGACGGGCTGGGACTGCCCGAGGCGGGCGTGCTGCTGGATCGCCGCGGGTTCGTCATGGTCAATCCGCGCTATGCGACGAACGTTTCCGGCATTTACGCCATCGGCGACGTGATCGGCGGAGCGATGCTGGCCCACAAGGCGGAGGAGGAAGGCGTCGCGGCCGTGGAAACCATCGCCGGCAAGGCGGGGCATGTGAATTACAAGGCCTGCCCGGCCGTGGTGTACACCCATCCGGAACTCGCGCAGGTGGGGATGACGGAAGAGGAAGCGATCGCCCGCGGCCCGATCAGGATCGGCAAATTTCCATTCACGGCCAACGGGCGGGCGCGAGGGATGGACGATGTCGAGGGGTTTGTCAAAGTGATCGGCGACGCCAGAACGGATCGGCTGCTGGGCGTGCATATCCTTGGCGCGGATGCCAGCACCATGATCGCCGAGGCGGCGCTGGCGATCGAATTCGCGGCCAGCGTGGAGGATGTCGGCCGAGCTTTCCACGCCCATCCCACCCTGCCGGAGGCCCTGCGCGAGGCGGCCCTGGCGGCGAATGGTTTGGCGAGGGAGATTTAGCTTAGCCGTTTCCCCACGTGGAATCAGGACATGGGATTTGATAGAATTCGTCTGTCCCTATTAGATCGCCTATGAGCCTTACGGAGGAAATCATCGAGGTTTGCAAAGTTCTGCCTGATGATAAACAGGCGGAGTTGGTGGATTTCGCGCGCTTCCTCCTCGCACGTCAGGACGACGAGGCTTGGGAACGCCAGATTGCCGATTCCCGGCCTCGGCCGCGTTTGGAAAGTTTCCTTCGCGAATCCGCCGCCGAAGGCGATGAGCCGCTTGACCCAAGCCGCCTGTGAATTCACGCACCCGGCCGAGTTTCTGGCGGGCCTATGCACGGTTACAGGAGCCGGTCCGCCAAGCCGCGCGCCGCGCATACGCCCTGTTTGCACAGAACCCCGATCACCCTTCGCTCCGCTTCAAGAAACTCGGCGGCTACGATCATGTCTGGTCTGTTCGGATCAATGAGCAATACCGCGCCGTCGGCGAGCGCGACGGCGATACGATCGTTTGGGCATGGATCGGCACACACAACGAGTTTGACAACCTGTTCGGGTAAACGCCAGCAGGGTGAGCCGCGCAATGTGGTTGTTTAGTTATTCGGTTGAATACTCCAAACGTACACGACAGGTCCCGAACTGGCAAACCAGTAGACAGTTTGACCGCCAGTTTCACCGCCATTTTCAACGAGAAATTTATAGTCAGAATGCGGTGCAGCAAATGTGAGTTCGGTGTTCACTGAGCTGCCAGGGTTGTAATTGGTGTTGACCAGTTGGGAACCAACGTAAGCCCCATTACTTGGGTCGAAGTGCTTGTTATCACTCGATTCGAGCTGGAATACTGGGATCTGGCCCGGTACGGCGGGATCGTTGCCGCTATATGTCATTGACAACCCTATGACAAGCTGGGAGCCCTCCCACGAGCATTTTGTAATTCTTAGCTTAAACGCGGATCCCCAATCAACCGCTTGGGACTGCGGGACATCAGTTGACTCGCCAAAGAGAAGGGATTTTTGCTGGGCGCTGCATCCCATCGCTCCGAAGATAATCAACATGGCCAATTTCAGATTAAACGCCTGCCGAACAGTCTTAATCACCATGCTTTCCTCGTCGTTTGACCACGGTGTTTCAGGGCGCTCCGTCGCCACAAATGCACCTGTTTGCATGACACAATAATCGTCGAAGGGTTTGTGGGCAAGAAACCGAAATGCAACCTACAAGAAGGTGGTTGCCGTTCGGCGACCGACCATCGTCCGTCGTCCCCGGTCCTTCGCGCCGCTTCGGGGGTTGAGGGTTCACCGCGGCGCGAATTTGTCAGGCTGCAGGTATCCGTGCCCCTCGGCCTGGTAGTCTTCCGCGACGATCCTTTCTGCATCTTCTCGGGATCGAGCCGAGATGAAATGTGGTGGCATTTGCATGTTGGTGACGTGCTTCTTCATCAGCACGATAAATCGCGCCCAGCCATTAGGCGGGGTTTCATCCTTCACCAACCGATAGTAAATAATTCCGCTTGGAGTTTTGTGCTGGTTCATCGTCCATCCTCCCTCGCATTGACTTGGAAGCTATGAGGATTTGATGCCAATATGCTCTGGCGGGTATTCAAGCTCGCACGCCTTGCAATGAAGCGCGGAAAAAAATCGCGATTCAATCCAGAATTCTACGGTGTTGCGATTAAGAACGACGCTAAGCGGGGCGTATTCCCCGGAGAAGCGCCGACGCAATTCTGCTTCATCCGCTGGGCGCGGCGTGTCATCCGCGAATATCGGTCCCCGAAGGATTACCTTGTAGGTCGGGCCAGTTACAGTTGACTGCAGCAATAACTCCCCATCGGTATTGCCAATACACCTGCCGCTTGAGGCTTCTACTGGAATGGCCTGGAAATCCCCGAATTGGTTCTGTCGTGTCATCGCTTCCCCCTTCAATATGACCCACCTTCATCTGATATCGTCCCTTCACCCACTCCACATTAGCACCAATCGGGGATTTTGTTTTTTTAGTGTGTGCGCCAAAGTCAAAGGGGAGAATAGAGCGGGGAAGCTCTGAATATCCGCGAGAAATTCAGAGCTTTTCCGTTTCCTGCCACCCCCCAAAAATCGCGAAATTTTTCCCTTGCAAACCGAATTGATGTTAGGTAGTAGTTTGGGCTCGCGGGCAACAACATGTTGCCCATTCCGCGCGCGGTCCAGCTTACTCGGCCTGCCGCCATGAAATGCCGAAGGACCAAGACCAATGACAAATGACTATCACAAACCCATGACCCACGAACGCCGTCTCCAAGTCTCCCCTTCTCCTCCTCTCTCTCGCGGAGCGACCCCCCCCCCGGAATGGGACATTTTGAGATAGAGTGTGACATTTACCCGGCATATACAACCTGCTGCGGCTAAACCAGCAGCGGGCGGCAGCGGCGGATTGATCACCAGATCAGCCGGATTGCGTAACCGATTAGTCAAAATTCTCGATTGGATTTCAAACCGCACCATCTCCCGATTCCCCGCCCATTGGCGTCCGGAGCGCTTCTGCTTTAATCTGTTCGGTTTACCGCCATCCGGCAAGCTTGGGCATGAGCGAGCAAACGAACACCAATCGGCCGAAGGGTAAGGGGAGCAAACATCGCTATTTCTGGCGAGCTTGCCGATATCTCTGGCCGTATCGGGTCAAGGTTGCGATTTCGGTCATGGCGGCGTTTTTTGTTGGGTTGGCACTGACCGGCGGGCTGACAACCATGCTGCCGATCATGCAGGTGCTCATCAACGGCGATACCGTGCCGGGGTGGATGTACCGGCAAACGGCACAGGCACGACTCAAAGTGAAATTGGTGGCTGATCCGGGAATCGTGCAGATCAGCCAGGTGACGGCTGGGCCGGGGAAAGTTGCCGGGCTGCGCGTGGGGGATGAAATTGTTGATGTTTCTTTGCCGAGCGGGGCGCCGCCAGGTCCGTTTCCGGCGGAGATGATGGACACTTCGCGTCTGGATGTGAAGGCTGCGTCATTTCGGGCTGGGGAAGTCGCGCGGAGGATCGCCTGGGCGGATCGGAGCGTGCAACTGAATATCCGGGGGCGCGGCGGCGTGGTTGTGACGATGGAAAGGCTGAAATGGTATTACGCCTTGGGGTTGCGGGTGATTCAGCATGTTCCGCTTCGGCCGGTGACGGCGCTGGCGGAGATTTTTGCGCTGCTGTCGTGCTTGACGCTCGTCGGCAGCGTCATGCGGTTTTTCCAGGAACATTTGTCGGACAAGGCGGCGATCCTGGCGGCGAACGACATTCGCCGGCGAGTTTACGACCGCGTGCTGCGGATTCCGATTTCCAGTTTGAGCCAACAGGGGGCGAGCGACGCGACCAGCCGGTTGATCGTTGACGTGGATAGTCTCCAGGATGGGTTCAAGACCGTGCTGGGGCAGAGCATTCAGGAGCCGATCAAGGCGGCGATGATGTTCTGCCTGGCGATGTATTTGAGCCCGGAGCTGACGCTGTTCATCATTTTGCTGGTTCCGCTGATGGGGATCATGATGAAGAAGTTCGGGAAGAAGATGAGGCGGGCGAGCCGGGCGGCGCTGCGGTCAAGCTCGACGCTTCTGGGCCAGATCGACGGGACGCTGGTGGGGATCCGGGTGGTGAAGGGATACAACGCGGAGAAATTCGAGCGGCGGCGATACACCAGAATCCTGGACAAGCTGGTGGGTGAACTGATCCGGATGAGCCGGATCGATGCGATCAGCTCGCCGGTGATGGAAACGATCATCATGGTCGTGGCGGGGATGGTGATCCTGGTGGCGACGTACATGGTGACGGAGAAGCAGACGCTGACGCAGCCGAGTTTTTTCACGGTGATGTTTGCGCTGGCGGTGATCGCGGAGTCGCTGCGGAAAGCGAGCAAGGTGAATAACGCGCTACAGAAGTCGAACGCGGCGGCGGCGCGGGTTTTCGAGACGTTGGACATGCAGCCCGAGCGGGAGGTGGGTGCGCTGGTGGGCAAGGCGGGAGAAGGGGCGGACGGGACGATCGCGCTGCGGAAATTGCCGCCGCTGCGATCGCGCATCGAATTCCAGAACGTGTCATTCACCTATCCCAACGCGACGTCGGCGGCGCTGCGCGGCGTGAGCCTGACGGTGCCGAAGGGACAATCCATCGCCATTGTCGGCCGCAACGGCAGCGGGAAGACGACGCTGCTGGCGCTGCTGGAGCGATTTTTCGATCCGGAAGGGGGGCGAATCCTGATCGATGGGACGGACATCCGCACGGTGACGCGAAGTTCGCTGCGCGAGCAAATCAGCCTGGTGACGCAGGACAGCCATATCTTTCCCGGCACGATCGCGGAAAACATCGCGTATGGGGAGCCGCTGGCCGATCCGGAGGCGCCGGATTCGCCGGAGAGGCGAGCGCTGTTCGAGCGGATCGAGCAGGCGGCGCGGCAGGCGTTTGCGCATGATTTCATCATGGAGAAGCCGGGCGGATATGGCATGCAGTTGGGCGGGCTTGGGGGGCAGATTTCGGGCGGGCAGAAGCAGCGGCTGTGCATCGCGCGGGCGATATTTCATCAGGCGCCGATACTGATTCTGGATGAGGCCACCAGCCAGGTCGATGCCGAAAGCGAGCACCTGATCCATCAGGCGATCGAGCAGTTGATGCACGAACGGACGACGTTCGTGATCGCGCATCGGTTCAGCACGATTTTGTCGGCGGACACGATCGTGGTGATGGAGCGTGGGCAGATCGTGGCGCAGGGAAGACATGATGAGCTTCTGAATTCGTCGGAGGTGTATCAGCAGTTGTATGAGAGGCAGTTGATCGGGGCGAAAGCGGAGGAATGAGACCGTGCGAAATGCCGAATGCCAAATGCCAAATGCCGAATGAAAAGCCAAGCGAGGGTCTTTCATTCGGCATTTGGCAATCGGCATTCGGCATTCCTTAATGATGCCCGCTTCGCGCTGTTCGGCGGGTCTGCTACACTGCTGCGTTCCTATGTCTTACACCGTCCTGGCTAGAAAATATCGCTCCGCGAATTTCGATGAACTGGTCGGACAGGATCACATCGCCAAGACGCTCAAGCGGGCCATCGAATCGGGGCGGATCGCGCACGCCTATCTCTTCTGCGGAACGCGCGGGACCGGCAAAACCAGCACGGCCCGGATTCTGGCCAAGGCCCTGAACTGTCAGAATGCCGAGGGCCCGACCGCCAAGCCCTGCGGGAAATGCAGCTCCTGTCTGGCGATCGCTACGGGCGAGGACATGGATGTCATCGAGATCGACGGCGCCAGCAACACCGGCGTGGACAATGTGCGCGAGGTGATCATTGCCAGCGCCTACAACAGCCCGGCCCACAGCCGGTTCAAGGTTTTTATCATCGACGAAGTTCACATGCTCAGTAAATCGGCGTTCAACGCGATGCTTAAAATATTGGAAGAGCCGCCGAGCCATGTGAAGTTCATCCTGGCGACCACGGAGCCGGAAAAGGTGCTGCCGACGATCCTGTCGCGCTGCCAGCGGTATGATTTTCGGAATATCTCTTCGCGGGAGATCGCCGCCCACCTCAAGGAAATTTGCGGGAAGGAAAAGATTTCCGCGGCGGATGACGCGCTGGCCATGGTCGCCAAGGCCGGTGCGGGGTCGATGCGGGATGCGCTGTCGCTGCTGGATCGGCTCCTGAGCCTGGGGGAAAAGAAGCTCAGCGCCGAAAATGTGGAGCAAATGCTGGGCTTGCCGCGGGTGCAGCTCGTCGCGGATTTGGTGAATTCCATCGGCAGCGGGGACGTGAAGCTGACGCTGGAGCGGGCGGACGCGATGTTCAATTCCGGGCTGTCGGCCGATGGGTTGATCGCGGCCCTGTCGGATCATTTGCGGAATCTGCTGATTGCGCGGACGTGCGGGAAAGACAGCGGGCTATTGAACGTGCCGGGACTATCCGAGGCGGAACTGGCCGATCAGGCCGGGAAATTCGACGCCGTGACCTTATCGCAGGACATCGCGATCCTGGAGGAATTGCGGCGCAACATGCGGCAGAGCCAGACGGGGAGGGCGATGCTGGATGCGGCGCTGGTGCGGCTGGCGCTGGCGAAGGAATTTTCGTGGATCGAGCAATTGCTGGCGTCGCCGCGCGTTTCGGCTTCGTCGCCGGTTTCGGCGTCGCCCCCCAGCGAAAAAAAAAAGCCTGAAGCCGTGAAGGTCGCGCCGGCCATTTCCGAGGAGGCCGAACAATCGGCTTCATCGCCGCCCGCGCCGGTTGGCGATTTGTGGCCGGATCTTTTGTCGAGGTTGGAGCAAAACGGCGCGACAACGGCGAATACGCTGCGGATGGCCAGCTTCGGCGGAATCCAGAATGGGCAGGCGATCATCCGCTTTCCGCAACACCTGGACACCTTTGCCAGGCAATGGTCGAGCAATGGGAAAAAAGAGCAGATAGCGCAGGCATTGACGGATTTGCGCGGCGAGCCGACGGGCGTGAAATTCGAGGTCGGGGAAGCCGAGGCGAATCCCCGCGCGGACGTGCGGCCCGGGCCGCCGGTCAAGTCGCCAATCGACCCGGGCGTGCAGGAAGATCCGCTGGTGAAGTTGATTGTGGAAGAGTTCGGGGGAAGGATCGTCAAGGTGGAATAGAATGAGGCGCGAAAGGAAAAGATGTTCGACGCATTGAAAAACCTCGGCAATATGGGCGAGATGCTGAAGCAGGCGCGGCAGATGCAGGAAAAGATGGCGGCGATGCAGGAGGAACTGGCCCGCAAGCAGGTGGTTGCCGACGCCGGCGCCGGCATGGTGGAAGCGACGGTCAATGGAAAACAGGAACTGGTGAAGCTGAGGATCGACAAGCAGAAGATTGACGTGAACGACACGGAGATGCTGGAGGAAATGGTGGTGGCCGCGGTTTCGGCCGCCCAGGCCAAGGCTCAGGAGATGATGAAGGAAGAGATGCAGAGAACGATGGGGGATTTGGGATTGCCGCCGGGGTTGTTGACGTAAATCACATTGCCTATTTCCTATTTCCTATTGCCGAATGATGGGAATGCGCTTGGGTTCAATCGGGATTGATTTCGCGCAGCTTTTTTTCCAACAACTTTGTGCGGCGCTCGGCGGCGGCGTTCAGCCAGTCGCGAAGAGCATCGCCTGACTTGGCATCCAGCATTTCTTCAACCCGGGTCAATTGATCGCGCAGGCGGCGCAGGCCGGCTTTGAGGCTGTCGGCATTGTCCAGAAAAATGTCTCGCCACAGCGCTCCGTCGCCGCCGGCGATTCGCGTGGTATCCAAGAATCCTTTGCCGCTGAATTCGAGGGCGGCGTCGTCCTGCATGGCCACCAGGGCGGCGGCCAGAAGATGGGGCAGGTGGCTCACGTCCGCCAGGATGCGGTCGTGATCCTCGGGGCTGAGGCGCGCGGTGCGCATGCCCAGCAGACGCCAGAATTGTTCCATGCGATCGAGGGCGGAGGGATTGGTCTTGGGCGTTGGCGTAACAATGCACAGTTGATTGTGGAACAGATCGGCCCGGGAGAATTCCACGCCGCGCTTTTCGCTTCCGGCGATGGGATGGCTGGCGACGAAATCAACGTCTTTGGGGAGATGCGATTGGGCGAGGCGAACGACGGACCGCTTGGTGCTGCCGACATCCGTGAGAAGCGCGCCCGGCGAGAGGGCCGAAGAGATCCGGCCGAGGATTTGCCCGAACAGACCGACCGGCGTGCAGAGAATGACCAGGTCGGAACCTGCGACGGAGGAAACCGGGTCGAGATCGAGGCGGTCGATGGCGCCGATTTCCAATGCCCGGTTGAGCGTCGATAGGCGGTGGCCGAAGCCAACGATGCGGCAATCCGGCGCGGCCGAGCGAACGGCCAAACCGATGGACCCGCCCAGAAGGCCGACGCCCAGGATCGTCAGTTGGCGAGGAAGCATTGGATGAAGGTAGAGAATGACGAAAGTCGAATGATGAATCAAGGCTGAAATCGGAGAAATCAAAAGGCGATGTGCCGCAATTGAAGATCGAAGGGAAAGAGGATGATCGGTTGCGGTCTTCTTGACGGTGAGAAGTCGCCGGCTCGTATAGGAGAAGGCGTTGCCGCCGCGGACACCGCTGGCTGGCCTGTCAATGTTCCAGCAGGCCTTTTCGAAGCGGAAGAGAAGAATGGAGTCGCCGCCTTTGGCGGCAAATACTGAGGAGTTTCGCGCTCAAGCTCGACCTCAACCGTCCGTCACGCCCGCTTGAAAGCATTATGGCTCGAATGCGTGAGTGAATCGATGGGAGTTTCAGGGAGAAGAAGAGGAGGAGGATGATCGGTTGCGGTCTTCATGACGGCCACAGTCGCCGGCTCGTATAGGAGAAGGCGTTGCCGCCGCGGACGCCGCTGGCTGGCCTGTCAATGTTCCAGCAGGCCTTTTCGGAGCGGAAGAGAAGAATGGAGTCGCCGCCTTTGGCGGCAAATACTGAGGAGTTTCGCGCTCAAGCTCGACCTCAACCGTCCGTCACGCCCGCTCGTCCGACCTCCCTTGAACAACAGTTGAACATTCAGCGGTGATTGCCGATCTTGCTGGCGGACAACTTCGACAAGCTCGGTGCAGGCCTGGTGACGGGCAGACAAGCGCCAGCCGACACAACTGAGGGGAGGTCGGACAAATGGGCGTGACGGACGGTTGAGGTCGAGCCCGAGCTCGAAACGCCGATTGATCAGCCGCGGCACGCGGCGAATCTCGTCTTTCGATTGCAGGCGGACTGCTCGATCGGTAACGGGGCAGCCCACGGGCTTCGCGGCGGCAGCGCCTTCTCCTATACGAGTCGGCGACTTTGGCCGTCACGAAAAATGTAACCGATCATCTTCCTTTGATTCATTCCAAATGCAGGAAGAAAAAAAGCTCCCACATCATTCCGATTTGGAATTTCGGATTTCCCGCCCTAGGTGTTCCAGAACGTGCTGGTAAGCCGCCGTCAACGAAAGATTTCGCGGAGCGAGGAAGAGAACCGGCGGCGTCTGATTGGTTCGGCCGCCGCGCGTCACCGGCTCCTCAAATCCGGCGACGGAGGATCGTCCGACTTTCCCGCGAATGATGCCGATCGTGTAGTCCACGGTGAAAAGATATTGGTGCCGGCTCTCCTCGGTTCGGAAAATGAGATTGCGAACCTGGATGCTGGCGGCGCCGGGAATGGGAAAATAGCGGGCGGCCCGCTGGGCGATGCGAAGGCGGTCGCCGGGGGCGAAGTGCATGTGCCATTGGCGGGCGAGATCGCGGAGCTGTTTGCGTTGAAAATGGCTGCGCAGAGCGGAGTGGCTGACGACCCCCCACAGAACCGCCAGCACCAGGATCAGATAGAACTCGGGCGACATGTTTCTCAGCCCGGGGCGTTTTCAGCCTTCGGTTGGGTTGCCGGCGGCTGGCCGGTCGGAATATTGAAGTGAATCCCGTAATCGGGAACGATCACGCTGAGTGAGGCGATCCAATTGGATATTTCGGCAAAAGTCGGGTCCTGCTCGTTGCGAAAAAGGGGCTTGAAATCATGGACGTCGGGATGCGGCGTGGCGGCCAATGATCTGGGCAGTCCGAACTGGAGAATCAGCGACGATGGAATGCGGAGTCGATCGATCATGGGCCGGGGGATCGGCCCAGTTCCGAAGATGTCGCCGCCCACGATTTTTGGGCTGGTCTGCTGGAGGATGTCGAAGTTGGTGTAGGCGACAAGGACCTTGTCGGCGTCGGGGTAGAGAAAAAAAGAGCCGGAGCCTGTGCTGCCGTGGCACCCGGCGGCGGCACAGCCGGCGAGAATGCGCGGCTGAATGCGCGTGCGAAAGGCGAGCAGGACGTTTGGATCGGAAAGAATTCTCACATCTCGCACCAACTGGGGGTTGCCGGTTTGAAAGATGTCCAGCGCCTGCTGCGCCTGGGACTCGTTGTTGAACGTTGCCGGATCGGCGCCGCTCAGGGCCAGATAGCGATTGCGGACGCTGCTCGCGAAGTCGATGCGGGCCTGGTCATCGGGAAGAAGCTCGTTTCGCCGGATGAGTTGAACATCCTCCATGGTGAGGTACTTGCTCAATGGCAAGCTCGACGCCGATGGCGCGGGCGCCGCGATTTCCGTCGCCGAAGCCGGGGTGGCGGCGGCGCGGGCGCTGAGCTTGGCGTCAAGGAGTTTTTGACTGGCTATGGTGTCGAGGAGGATGGCGGCATCAGGCTCATGGGGATCGAGGCGCTGGGCGTCGTGAGCGGCCAGGGTGGCCAGATCATATTCGCGCGCCTGAAGCGCCCAGCGGCACAGGTCGAGCCGGCCCTTGACGTCGTTGGGATCGAGAGAAATGAACCGGTCGTTAAATTCCTCGGCGGCATCCTTGGGATAGACGATGGATTCAACGTTGTCGCGCGAGACGGTGATCGTGGCCCCGTGAATGGTGACGTTGACGGATCGCCCGTCGGGCGCGTTTTGGATGTCGCCCTGGAACCGGCGGCCATCCGTGGTTTTGAGCGTTCCCTGCTCGGCCAGCAGCCCCGAGGCCAGCAGGCAGATTACAAAGACGCCGAGCCAGCATCGTCGGATCATGAGAAATCTCCTCACAGCGATGTCGAGAAAAGCATCGTAAGTTTAGAGTGAAACAGAGGCAAGTTTGAGTACGGAAGATGTCAGGCAGGGAACGCCAAATTGAACCGCAGAGCACGCAGAGATCCTGGCGCGGGCTTCGCCCGCAACCCAAATAATTAGGCATTGCTCGTTAAGGTACGGTGCGTGTTGCGAAGCACTTACCGTCCTACAGGAGCAATGCCATGGAGGCTTTTTTACACCATCAT
>JBEKHH010000066.1:0-23018 GCA_050012375.1 Tepidisphaeraceae bacterium | reverse complement strand
GCGATCACGCCGCCGCTGCCGCCGCTTCCCAGAGTCAGACACGTCGCCACGACCTTGATCCCGCACAAACACGCCAGCAGCACCAGGATTTTTCCCGCGTTCACGTCGTGCAAGGCGTAATACGCCGGAGACAGCAATTGCTCGATGAATCCATAGCCATCGCCGAAGAACGCTGGCATGGGATACACCGGGAATGGCACCGGCTTGGTCACGTGCAAGACCAACCGACCGAACACCAGGATATATAAAATGCCCATCACCCCAAGCAGCGTCCCGCCCAGCGCCGGCTTGAAGATCCTGGGAATCTTCACGCGGCCGAATGCGTTTTCGGTCCAAAACATCAGCCGGGTGAGGCTCAGGCCGACCAATCCGCATAAAAGCCCGAGCAGCACGAAATTTCCGACCTGTCCCCATTGCAGCGCCGCGTGCGTGCGGATCGCATCCGGAGAAACGTCGAAGATCGGATGAAACTCCTGGGCATGATGCAACAGCTTGAACAGCAGCAGCTCACTCACCTGCGCGATCACGCTGGCGAGGACCACCGGGGTAAAGGCCCGGATCGAAAAGTCCTGGAGGATGACTTCCAGCGTAAAAAGCACGCCGCCGAACGGCGCGTTGAAGATCGCGCTGATCCCCGCCGCACTCCCGCAGCCGATCAGCACCGGCATCTGGCTGCGGGCCACGCGAAATAACTGGCCAACGCCTGAGGCAATCCCCGCGCCGATTTGCACGATGGGCCCCTCGGCCCCGGCCGATCCGCCGCTGCCGATCGTGACACCTGCGGTGATGATCTTTTCCAGGGCGACCAGCGGGCTTTGAAACCCGCTGGTCCGCACCACGGATTCCATGACATCGACGATGCCGTGTCCTTCGCGGGCGCGAAAGACGTATCGGCTGACCAGTCCCACGATCAATCCGCCCGCCGCCGGAAATGCGATCAGCAGCAGCATCCCGATTCCCTTGTAGAGACGCTGCTCGCCTGCGCGGTAATAGAGTTGGTTGCGCACCAGCAGGATCAATTCGTGGAATCCCACCGCGGCGGCGGCCGTCACCATTCCCACGATGACGGCCAGGATCAGAAGAAATGAATCCTCGCGAAATCCCAGGCGCGAGAGAATCCGCGTCACGATCGCCCGAAATCGGGCAGCGGGCTCTGTCACATCCATGCGCATCTTGGCGAAGAATACCGTGGGAAATCCGAAATCCGAAACCAGAATGACGAATCAAATCCGAAAGTGAGAAATCCGAAACAAGCGCGACTTCCGTCATTCAGCCATTCGGGTTTGATTCGTCATTCTGGTTTCGGATTTCGGATTTCCCATATCTCCTCCTATAATTCGCCCATGCCTGCAAATCGTGGCAAGGCCGTCGTCGCCATGAGCGGCGGAGTGGACAGTTCCGTTGCCGCAGCGCTTCTGCTGCGCGAAGGGTACGAAGTCATCGGCGTATTCCTGCGCCTTGGCTCGCCTGACGGCGTCGAATCGCCTGATGGCGTCGAAGGCCATTTCGATGATTCCGCGGCCTGCTCCGCCGATTCCGGCAAATCCAAGCAGGGATGCTGCTCGGTTCTCGACGCCGCCGATGCCCGGCGCGTCGCCGCGATTCTTGGCGTGCCTTTTTACGTCTTGAATTTCCAGCGGGATTTTTCGCGAGTGATCGATTATTTCGTGGATGAGTACAATCGCGGCCGCACGCCCAATCCCTGCGTCCGCTGCAATGATTGGCTGAAGTTCGGTCGATTGGCCCAATACGCCCAGGCGGTTGGCGCCGATTACCTCGCCTCCGGCCATTATGCGCGCATCGGCGTCGATCCGGTTACCGGCGGGCGAACTTTGCTCCGTGGCCGCGATCGCCGCAAGGACCAGAGCTATGTTCTTTTTGGGATGAGCCGAGAAACGCTGGATCACACGCTCCTGCCCATCGGCGACATGGAAAAGCAGGACGTTCGCGCCATTGCCGAGGAATTGAAGCTGCCGGTGTACAACAAGCCGGACTCGCAGGAAATCTGCTTCGTTCCGGATCAGGATTACGCCGCGCTGGTTCGCCGCCGCACGCCGGATGCCGTTCGTCCCGGCGAACTCGTCCTGAGCGATGGCGCCGTCGTTGGCAAGCACGAAGGACATCAGCATTTCACCATCGGCCAGCGTAAGGGCGTGGGCGTCGCCTTTGGCCGGCCAATTTACGTCGTTGACATCGATCCCGGTTCCAACCGCGTCACGCTTGCGGATCGTCAAACGCTGCATCGCAACGCTCTGGTTGCCACGAACGTGAACTGGCTCAGCGGCCGTCCCGCCGGCGCCGAGCCGATTTCATGTGCGGCGAAGATTCGTTACAACCAAGAGGCGCAGCCGGCCACGGTCCTTTTACGCGACAATACAATGACCGTCCGTTTCGCCGAGCCGCAGTCAGCCATCACGCCCGGTCAGGCGGTGGTGCTATACGACGGCGACAGGCTCCTGGGCGGCGGATGGATCGAAAAGGCCATTGATTGATGGTGGTCCCTATGCTTCGCAACGTCCTCATCTTTCATGCCGGCGCCTTGGGCGATTTTGTTCGGTCCTGGCCGCTCGGCCTGGCGCTGGGGCGCCTGTATCCACAGAGCCGCATCATCTACATCACCCACCGTCAGAAGGGCGAGCTTGCCGAAAAAGCGATCCGCCTGGAATCCATGGACATCGAAGCGGGTTGGCATCATCTCTTTGGCGATCCCGCTCAATTGCCGGACCTCTGCCGAAAGAAATTGGATGCTGCGCATTCGATTTTCACTTATCTTTCCAAGCCCGGCGACGCCTGGATGAGCGCGGTTGCGGCCATCGCTCCTCGAGCCAAACTTGTCTCGGTTGAGGCGCATTTGCTCGATTCGCTGGCATCCGTTCCCGTCGTTCGCGCAGCGGTCAGCCAGATCCTCGCCTCCATCGCCGCGGCGGGCATTCGCTATCCCAGGAAAACATATGGCGCGCCCGTGGCCGTTCACCCCGGCAGCGGTTCGCCCGCCAAATGCTGGCCGTTGGATTCGTATCTCAGCCTGATCCGGATGCTCCAGTCCGCGGGGCATTCTTGCCGAATCCTGTTGGGTGAAGTCGAGCGGGAACGTTGGCCGGCCGAGCAGATTCATCGTCTGGAATCCGCCGCGCAGACCGTCCGCCCCGCCACATACGTCGATCTGCTTGAAGAGTTGTCCCAGTGCTGGGCGTTTATCGGCAACGACAGCGGCCCCGGCCAACTCGCCGGCATCCTCGGCCTGCCCAGCGTCATCCTGTTCGGTCCGACCGATCCGGCCGCCTGGAAACCTCTGGGACCCAGCGTCACCGCGCTTCGCGGGCAGCCCCTTTCATCCGTGTCCCCGGAGAAAATCGTTCAAACGATTTTGCGCGAATCGCCCAAGGCGCTTTGCTCCGCGCAAACCGATTAGATTTTACATGTCGTTTCCCGCTCTTCATTCTCCGCAGCTCACGCCGGAGAACTTTCGCGAATTGGAAGCTGCCCGCCATGCCCTCCGCAAAATCCGCCGTGCCGTCAGCGCCGCGCGATTCGAAGGATTCACCCTCGCGATCTTCGGCGGTTTGACGGTGCTGCTCGGCATCTCGAGCCTCACTGACATTCTCCTTGGCCTGGTCCTCACCGCCGTCGGCGTCATCGAGATCATCAGCGGCAGCCAGCTTCGCCGACTCGACTTGCGCGCCATCCGAGTTCTCGCCTTCAACCAATTGTCGTTCGCAACGTTGATCCTGCTTTATGCCCTGTGGAGCCTGCACGGCGAGATCGCTCACCCCGTCGCGGAAGTGGGCGACGCCGAGGCCCAGCTTCTGGGCCAGGTTGATCCTTCGGTCCTCAACATCACGCACGAGATTATGCTTCTGGTCTATACCTCGCTCATCGGCGCGGCTCTCTTCGAGGCGGGCATGGCCGCGTATTTTCACTCGCGCGGCGCGCATCTGCGGCAGTACCTCGCGCAGACCCCGGCGTGGATCATATCGATGCAGAAAGCCGGCGTCTCCACTTGATTCTCGCCCGACGCACGGCGGGGATTGTTATATCTATCGAACTCTCACGCGACGCCGTGGGCCGCTTTGTACAGATTCCAGGTCAAATGAATCTGCCCCTGATGGTGTGCTTCGTGCCAGGCGAGCAGCATGATCGCCTCGGCCACGCTACGGGTCTTTCCGCCCGGCGCCGGGATCTGCCGCGCAAGCGATTGCGGCGATTGTTCCGAGACGAATTTCTTCAGCGGCTCAAAGGTGGCGCTCAATTTCTGCCGGATCACAGCCAGCGTCGGGACATCGGTGTCCGACGGCGTCGTTCCCCCGGCGAAATTCGCCACCAGCGCCTCATCCTTCACCGATCGCTGCAACATCCCGACGTTCAGATATCGATCGTGCGTCGCGGCACAGTGCATCGCCTGCCAGGCGATGTGGGCCCGCCCCGGCCCCGGCCGCCAAGCCAGCGCCTTTCCCAAATTCTGCCCGCTTTTTTCGATCGTCTCCAGGATTCCCAGCAATCGCATCCGGGAAAAATCCAGCCCAGCCAGCAATGTGTCCTTATCCATTGTCTCCACACTTCCGCCGTCGCACGGCTAATAACCCAGTGCATCAAGTCGCCAACTCAATCGCCCACCAAGCCCACCGCCAGAGTTACTGGTTCTGGCTTTTTTTGATGATGAAATAGGCGACGATCAGCACAACACCCACACCGATCAAGATGTACTCATAGGTTGGCATGGCCGGAATTCTAAACCGCCCGCCGGCCATTGCCAAGGTTTTCATCTTCCAAACAAAACATCTTCCGGGTTGGGATGATACAATTTTCATCCAAAGCAGCGGAGCAGCGTTGGATGCATTTCGCTGCCGCCGACGGATGCCGCGCATGACCCACTCCGCCTATCAGCCCGCCCTCGATTGGATCGCCGCCCAGCGCGACCGGATGCTCCAGCGTGTCACCGACTGGGCCAACATCAACACGTTTTCATCCAATACCAGCGGTCTGGCCCAATTGACCGATATCGTCGCCGGCGAATTTTCGACTTTGGGGGGCGAGGTTCAGCGGCACGACCTCGCGCCCGCAGAATCAATCGACGCCCGCGCCCAAACCATCCGTACGCCTCTGGGCCAGGCCCTTTCCATCACCAAGCGCCCCCTGGCTCCGCTGCGGATCCTCTTGAACATTCACCTGGACACCGTCTATCCGCCCAACGATCCATTCCAGTCGGTCAGCGAAATCGAGGCCGGCAGACTCCGCGGACCCGGCGTCGCCGATGCCAAAGGCGGGCTGGCCGTGATGCTCACCGCACTGGAGGCCTTGGAGCGGTTCGCGGTGCCGGATCGCCTGGGCTGGCAAGTGCTTCTGAACCCCGATGAGGAAATCGGCTCCCCCGGCTCGGCGCCGCTCCTCGCGGCCGCGGCCAAGAATCACCATCTCGGTCTGCTATTTGAGCCCGCCCTTTCCGACGGCGATCTGGTCGATCGACGCCGCGGCTCGGGCAATTTCTCCGTTATTATCCGCGGCCGATCCGCACATGCCGGCCGTGATTTCGCCCAGGGCCGCAATGCCGTTCTGGCCGCGGCGCAACTGGCCCTGCGACTCCACGCGCTCAACGAATCCAATCCCGGCGTCACGGTCAACATCAGCGCCATCGACGGCGGCTCACCCGCCAACGTCGTGCCCGATCTGGCCATCTGCCGGGTCAACATTCGCACCACGGAACCGCAGGACGAGCAGCGAATCCTCTCATCGGTAAATCGCCTGATTACCGAGTTGAATTCCACCGACGGCATCTCGGCCCAGCTCAACGGGCGTTTCGCCTCTGCTCCGAAAATACCGGACGAACGAACCCGCCGGCTTTTGGATGCCATCATTTCCTGCGGCCGCGATCTGGACCTCTCGCTCGGCCATCGCGCCTCCGGCGGGGCTTCCGACGGCAACAGGCTCGCCGCCGCCGGACTACCCAACATCGACTCCCTTGGCGTTCGCGGCGATCTCATCCACAGCCCAGGCGAATTCCTCTTCACAGACAGCCTCGTGGAACGCGCCCAGCTCGTGGCCCTGCTGCTGATGAAATTGGCCGGCGGCGATATTGATCCCAACCCATTTTGCCGATGAATCCTACATCGCGCCGGATCGCGGCACTCACCGGGAAAAACCCCGACAGCGCCAATAAAATCATCCGTGTTCGTCTGATCGTCAGCCGTGGCAAAAATGGTCTTGATTCGCCCAGTTGCGCTTGCCGACCTCGACCAGCTCATTGGGCTTGCCGAACAGGCCGGCGTCGGGCTGACGACCCTTCCCCGCGACCGTGATCTTCTTCGCCGCAGAATCCTCAAATCCCAGCGCAGCGTGGAGAACATCCCCGAGCGCCCCGGCGGCGAGAGCTATCTCTTCGTCATGCAGGACGCCGACTCCGCCAGGATCGTCGGCGCCAGCGGCGTCGTATCCAAAGTCGGCGGCTTCGAGCCGTTCTATGCTTACCGCCTCGAGAGCCAGACGATCGACTCCCAGTTCCTCAAGGTGCACAAACAGATTCCGGTCCTTCACCTTGTCCGAGAGCACGACGGCCCCGCTGAAGTCGGCTCGCTGTTTCTCTCCCCCGATTACCGCAAGAAGGATCATGGCCGCTTTCTCCAACTCGTCCGCTTTCTCTTCATCGCCGAATATCCCCAGGCTTTCGAGCCGCTGGTCGTATCGGAGCTTCGCGGCATCATCGACTCGGGCGGCCGTTCCGCCTTCTGGGACGCCGTCGGAAAGCATTTCTTCGAAATCGATTTTCCCAAGGCCGATTACCTCAGCGTCGTCAACAAGAAATTCATCGCCGATCTGATGCCGACCCATCCGATTTATGTCCCGTTGCTTCCGCTGGAGGCCCAGCGGGTGATCGGAAAAGTGCACGAATCGAGCATTCCCGCGCTGAAGAACCTGGCGGCCGAGGGTTTCAGCATCAGCGCCATGGTGGATATTTTCGACGCCGGCCCCTGCATAAGCTGTCCGCGGGACGAGATTCGAACCGTTCGCCAAAGTCATGCCGCCGTCGTCGAGCAAATCACCGGCGAAGCGATCGAATCTCCGACGCAAATGATCGGAAGCTTCACACCGACGTTTCGCGCCACGATCGGCCCGCTGCGGATTCTCGCCCCCGACCGGGTGTGTATGGAATCCCGCGTGGCCGACCTGCTGAAGGTGTCCGCAGGCTCGGCCATCCGATACGCCGCCCTGCGTCCCGTCCAACCCCCGAAAAACCTCCCCAATGACTCCGATTAACGAAAGCGAAATCTCCGGCGTCATCGCCGCCGCCCGCGTCGCCTTCGCGAGGTGGTCGATCGCGCCGCTGGAAGATCGCATTCATTTCCTTCGCGCTTTGGAACGACGCTACCGCGCGAGCCAGGAAGAAATCGCAACCACTATTTCCTCCGAAACCGGCAAACCTTTGTGGGAATCGCGCCTCGAAGTCGATTCGATGGCCGGGAAAATCCCCATCTCGATCGACGCCTATGCTGAACGCTGTGGCGAGCAATCCCGCCCGCTCGCCGATGCCGTCGGCTTCAGGCGCTTCCGTCCGCACGGCGTGCTGGCGGTTCTCGGCCCGTTCAACATGCCCGGCCATCTTCCCAACGGCCATATCGTTCCGGCTCTCTTGGCCGGCAACACAATCGTATTCAAACCCAGCGAGCAAACTCCGCGCGTCGGCGAGGCAATCGCCGAATCGTTCCTCGCCGCCAATTTCCCGCAGGGCGTCTTCAATCTCATCCAAGGGGGCAAGGAAACCGGCGCCATTCTCGCCCGCCACGGCGGCGTGAACGGCGTCCTCTTCACGGGCAGCACCGCCGGCGGAATCGCTCTTCGCCGCGCCACGGCCGACGATCCGGGCAAAATCCTCGCCCTGGAAATGGGAGGCAACAATCCCCTCATCGTGCATCAAACCCAGGATTTGGCCGCCGCCGCATACCTCATCATCCAATCCGCCTACATCACCGCGGGCCAGCGCTGTAGCTGCGCCCGCCGGCTCATCGTGATCCGCGGGCCGGAATCCGATGCCCTCATCCAGCAGTTGCTGGCGATGATCCAGAGAATCCGCATCGGTCTTCCAACGGACGATCCGCAGCCGTTCATGGGCCCGGTCATTTCCGCCCAGGCCGGGCAAAATCTCCTGGCGGCCCAGGCAAATCTTCTCAGCGGCGGGGGGGTCGCGCTTGCCGAAATGAAGCCCTCTCCGCGTTCCCCGGCCCTTCTGACTCCCGGTTTGATCGACGTGACGCGCATCCCCGATCGCCCCGACGCCGAATTTTTCGGCCCATTGCTTCAATTGATCCGCGTGGACGATTTCGACTCCGCCATCCGCGAAGCCAACAACACCGCCTACGGCCTATCGGCCGGACTAATCTCAGAGAATGCCGAGTTGTATGAAAGGTTTCTACGGGACATCCGCGCCGGCGTGCTGGCATGGAACAAACCCCTCACCGGCGCCAGCAGCCAGCTTCCCTTCGGCGGCATCGGGCAATCCGGCAATCACCGTCCCGGCGGGTACTTCGCCGCGGATTATGCCAGTTACTCCGTCGCGTCGCTCGAATCTCCGCGCGTCCAACTCCCCGCACAACTCCCACCCGGTATTGTGATTTGAATATGTCCGCGAGCGAAATTAATTTCGACGGCATCCCCGGTCCGACGCACAATTACGCCGGGCTTTCCATCGGCAACCTCGCCTCGCAGGCGCACACGAATGCCCCGTCCAATCCCAGACAAGCCGCGCTCCAGGGCCTGGCGAAGATGAAATTCCTCGCCGATCTGGGTCTCCGGCAAGCCGTTCTTCCCCCGCACGAGCGGCCAGATATTCTTTGCTTGCGCCGGCTGGGCTTCGGCGGCTCCGATGCCCAAATCCTGGAAGCCGCCAGCCGGCATCCGATGATCCTGGCCTCCTGCGGCTCAGCGTCGGCGATGTGGGCCGCCAACGCCGCCACCGTTTCTCCCAGCGCCGACACAGCCGATCATCGCGTCCACCTCACGCCCGCCAATCTTCCGACGCAGTTCCACCGCTCGCTGGAAGCCCCGACCACGGCGGCCATTTTGAAGGCGATCTTCAGAGACGAATCCGCATTTGTTCATCACGAAGCGCTGCCTGCTTCATCGCAGTTCGCGGATGAAGGCGCTGCCAACCACACGCGATTATGTCCGTCGCATGACCAAGCGGGCCTGGAGATTTTCATTTTCGGCTGCCGAGCGTTCGCCCATCACACAAGCCCGGGCAGTTTTCCCGCTCGCCAAAGCCTCGAAGCATCGCAGTCCGTGGCCCGCCTCCACCAGCTCGAGCCGCAAAACGTCCTGTTTCTTCAGCAAAATCCGCTGGCCGTCGAAGCCGGGGCGTTTCACAACGATGTGGTTGCGGTCGGCAACCTTAACGTTCTTCTCCATCACGCCGGCGCCTTCGCCGATCCCGGCGGCGCCGCCCGGCAAATCCGCGCGTGGTTTGAGACGACGGGATGCTCGCTGAATCTGATAGAGGTGCAGGATTCGCAAGTCCCGCTCGCCGACGCGGTTTCTTCTTATCTCTTCAATAGCCAGCTCGTCCAACTGCCCGATCAGACGATGGCCCTGGTCGCCCCGGTGGAATCGCGGGACAATCCGCGCACGCGCGAGTTTCTCGCGGGTCTGCTCGCCCGGAACACACCCATCCGGCAAGTGCATTACGTCGATGTCCGTCAGAGCATGAACAACGGCGGCGGCCCGGCGTGCCTTCGCCTGCGAGTTGTGCTTACCGAGGGCGAACGTGCCCTGACCAATCCCGCCGTCTTTCTGACCGATGCCCTGTATGCCGCACTGAAAACCTGGATCGAACGCCGCTATCGCGATCGGCTGATTCCCGCCGACCTCGCCGATCCCAAGCTGCTCGAAGAATCCCGCCGGGCTCTCGATGAGCTTACTGTTCTGCTGAATCTCGGGTCGATTTATCCATTTCAGCGGAAATGACGGATCGGGTGAATTATTCACACATGCGCACGATGACCTTTTCGGCGAAAGCTTGTCCAGGGCATCCCCTGCGGCGGCATTTCGCAGCTCCGCATGTGAATGCGGGGCTACGGAAGGATATTAGAATGTGAACGTGCGACTGGGTCGCGGCGGCCGAGTGCAATCCCACATTGCGCTCGCTGGGGTCTTTCAGACCCTGTTCGCACTGCACGTATCCCTTGCGGTGGTCCTCATGCCAGGAGCGGTAGGCATGCGCCGTCAGGAGATAGACCGGCACGGAAGGGTCGCTTTCATTTCACGAAGAAGCGCCCGAAGCACCGGATGTACATCCGGAGCTCCTAATGAATTTCCGACTTTTTATCTTATCAGTCATGTCCCGTACAATGGACGCATGATCAAAACTCGATTTGGCAAGACCGGCTTTGATGTCACGCCGCTGGGGTTTGGCGCCGCGGAGATCGGTTATTTGAAGCCGCAGCGCGAACAAGCCGTCCGTGTGCTCAATCTTTTGCTCGACGAAGGCGTCAACGTCATCGACACCGCCGCCAGCTACGAAACGTCTGAGGAAATAATTGCCGACGCCATCGGTCATCGGCGCGGGCAGTTCGTTCTGATCAGCAAATGCGGCAACAAAATCGGCGAGCTGCAGGGCGAAGACTGGTCGGCATCGCTGATCACCCAGAGCGTCGAACGCTCACTGCGCCGGCTCAAGACGGACGCGCTCGATGTGATGTTGCTGCACACGTGCGACGAGGCCATTTTGCGAAAAGGCGAGGCGCTGGGGGCGCTGGTCAAGGCTCGGAATGCGGGAAAAGTTCGCTTCGTCGGTTACAGCGGCGACAACCAGGCCGCCGCCTATGCCGCCACGATTCCCGATGTCGCCGTCATCGAGACATCCGTCAACATTGTGGATCAGGCGAACATCGACCTGGTACTGCCGGTGGCGAGAAAACACGACGTCGGCGTCCTGGCCAAGCGGCCGGTCGCCAACGCCGCCTGGAGGAAAACCGAAGAACAGTCCGGGTTCTACGGCAAGTACGCCGAACCCTATCACGATCGCCTCGCCAAAATGAAGCTCAATCCCGCAGACCTGGGTTTTTCAACCGCGCCGGAATTGGCGTGGCCCGAGTTGGCGCTTCGCTTCGCCATCAGTCAGAGCGGTGTGCACAGCGCGATCATCGGCACGATCAATCCGCAAAACACGCGGCGCAATATCGAGTTCGCCAAGAAGGGCCCTCTGCCGGATGACGTCGTGAAGAAGATACGCGGCGCATTCAAAGCCGCTCAGGGGGGCGAAAATTGGCCGGGAATGACCTGAAACCCATGGCCGCGGAAGGCAACAGGATCATGGATGGGCCGGAGCTGTTCACGACGCGGCGGGTGTTCCTGCCTTTGGCCTGGGTCTTCGGCGCCTTGTTCATCCTCATCACTCCGCCGTTTCAGGTGCCCGATGAGTACCTGCACTTTTATCGCTCGTATCAGGTTTCCGAAGGGCGATTGACGGCCTATCGCGTCGGCACGGACATCGGCGGGTATCTGCCGCGCAGCCTGGTGGAATTGGGCGATCACTTCGCGAGCAGGCTGCAAAGGGATCCCAACTATCGTCTGCATTTTCGCGAGGTCTGGAGCCTGCGATCGCTTCCGCTTCAGCCGCGCGATCGGACATTCGTTGTTTTCGGGGCCGTTTCCTGGCATTCGCCGATGAACTATTTTCCGCAGGCCGCGGCAATCGCGATCGGGCGCAGCTTCGGGCTGACGCCCCTGTGGCTGCTGTACTGCGGCCGGGGTGGAAATCTGCTCTGGTGGAGCCTGCTCGCCTATTTCGCGATCCGACTCATCCCGATCATGGATTGGACTCTCTTGCTCCTGGCCCTCACGCCAATGTCATTGGCGCAGGCCTCATCCCTTTCCGCCGACGCAACGGTAAACGGCGTCTGCTTCCTGTTCGTGGCGGCGGCCATGCGATGCGCCCTCGGGGGCGCGGCGGCGATGACGGCCGGACGCGCGATCGGCCTCACGATCCTCGGTGCGGCCGTGGCGCTGGCCAAGACCGCTTACATTCCGCTCACCATTCTTTTCCTTCTGATCCCCTCCAGCAAATTCGGCGGCCGTCGGCGGTATTGGCTGGTGTTTTCGCTGTTCATTTTCGCCTGCCTCGCCACGATCGTCGGCTGGTCGCTGTGCACATACGGCGCCCAGAGCTACACGGCGCCGGATGTCTCCCCGCGTTTGCAGGCGATTTACATGCTGAATCATCCGATCGACACCTTGCACCGCGATGTGGGAATGTTGCTTTCAGTCCCCTACCTCACCTCCATCATCGGGACGCTCGGCTGGGCCGATATCCGATTGTGGTGGCCCTGCGCGATCGTTTACTGGGTGGCGCTTTTTGCGACCGTCTGCATCGGAGGCTGGCCCAATATTCGCGTCAGCGCGCGACAGAGGCTTCTCCTGGCAACGGCGGCCTGCGGCTGCTGGCTGCTGGTCTTCACGCTGGTCTATCTGACCTTCACGCCGGTGGGCGGGCGAAGCATCAACGGGCTTCAGGGCCGCTACCTCATTCCCGCCACGCCGCCGTTTCTTCTGATGTTCTATCCCAGCCCGCGGCCCCGGCGATTCAACGTCGGGCCATTTGTTACCGCGTTCTCCGCGGTGTTTTCGGTCTACGCGTTGGCGGTTCTTGTGCGGCGCTTCTATATTTGGTAGTGAGCCAGCACGATGCACGACACTTCTGTTTCCCTGGGCGATCCGGCCTCGCAGCATCACCGGCAAAGCCGCATCGAGCATTGGGATGAACTGGCCCGCACGCGCGATCCCCGCAAGGGACTGGGAGGGGCCTATCGCCGCCGTCTTGCCACGGTCTACGGCTTTCTCGTCGCCCCGGGGTTGCGCGTCGCCGAGCTGGGATGCGCCCAGGGCGATCTGCTCGCCGCCGTAAAGCCGTCGGTTGGAATCGGCGTCGATTTTTCGGGCGAAATGCTCAGGAGAGCCCGCGAGCGATACCCCAAGCTCACCTTCGTGCAGGCCGACGTGCACGAATACGTTCTCGATCAGACGTTTGATGTCATCATCCTTTCCGATCTGATTAACGACCTCTGGAACGTTCAGACCGTCTTCGAGCAGGTGCGACGGTATTGTCATCCCCGCACGCGCATCGTGCTGAATTTCTACAGCCGCCTCTGGGAGTTTCCCCTGCGCGTGGCCGAACGCATGGGTCTGGCCAAGCCGACGCTTCAACAGAATTGGCTCGACGTGAACGACGTCGCCAATCTGCTGTACCTATCGGGCTTTGAAGCGATGCGGCACTGGGCGGAGGTGCTCTGGCCCGCGCCGACGCCGCTTCTCGAGCCATTCCTCAACCGATTTCTGGTAAAGCTGTTTCCGTTTCGGGCGATGGCCCTGACCAATTTCGTGGTGGCCCGTCCGTTGCCCGCCGATCTGGCCGGCCAGGCGCCCCCGCGCGTTTCCGTGGTTGTGCCGGCTCGCAATGAGTCGGGAAACATCGACCAGTTGATCGAGCGCGTGCCGGAAATCGGCGGGGGCACCGAGATTATTTTCGTCGAGGGCCATTCCACCGATGACACCTATGCCGCCATCGAACGCGCCATTGCCCGGCATCCCCAGCGATGCTGCAAGCTCCTCAAGCAAACGCATCAAGGCAAGGGCGACGCGGTGCGATGCGGATTTGCCGCCGCCACCGGCGACATCCTCACCATTCTCGATGCGGACATGACGGTAGCGCCGGAAGACCTGCCCACGTTCTGCGAACTCCTCCGCAGCGGGAAAGCCGATTTCGCCAACGGCGTCCGGCTCGTCTATCCCCGCGAGGAAAACGCGATGCCCACGTTCAATCTCGTCGGCAACAAATTCTTCGGCTTCGCGTTTTCCTGGATGCTCGGTCAGCGGATCAAGGACACGCTATGCGGCACCAAGACGATCTGGAAAAAAGATTACGAACTCCTCGCCGCCAACCGGGCCTACTTCGGCGATTTCGATCCGTTCGGCGATTTCGACCTGCTGTTCGGCGCCGCCAAGCTCTCTCTGAGAATTGTGGATGTTCCCATTCGCTATCGCCAGCGCACCTACGGAACGACTAACATCCAGCGATGGAGGCATGGATTGCTCCTTTTCCGGATGGTCCTGTTCGCAGCCCGGCGCGTGAAGTTCATTTGAGGGATGCACGATGGCTTTGAGCGTCGCGAGCAACTGGCTCTCGCATCCCTTGACGCGCGGACTGTCAATCGACGATCCGCGAACGACGGAGCTTCGCCGCCGGATCATCCGCCAAAAGCCGTTTCTGCGCAAGATTTATGTTGAATGGTATCAATTCATCGCCGCCGCGATTCCCGAGGGGAGCGAGCCAGCGCTGGAGCTCGGCTCCGGAGCCGGGTTCCTCGACCAATTCATTCCTCATCTCATCACCAGCGAAGTGTTCCTCTGTCCCGGCGTCAAGATGGTCCTCGACGGCCAGTCCCTTCCCTTTTGCGACGCCAGCTTGCGTGCGATCGTCATGACGGATGTTTTGCACCACATTCGTCAGCCGCGAAGTTTTCTGACGGAGGCCGCCCGGTGCGTCCGGCCTGGCGGGGCGGTCGTTGCAGTAGAGCCGTGGGTCACTCCCTGGTCGCGGTGGGTCTACACTCGCTTTCATCATGAACCGTTCGAGCCTGGAAGCGCGGATTGGGAATTCCCAATGCGCGGCCCCTTGTCCGGCGCCAACGGCGCGATGCCGTGGATCATTTTCCATCGCGACCGGGCGCGATTCGAGCGGGAATTTCCTCAGTGGCAAATCCGCTCGATCCGCCCGTTCATGCCATGGCGATATCTCCTATCCGGCGGAGTGTCGCTGCGAAGCCTTATGCCCGGCTTCACATTCGGATTCTGGCGCTATCTCGAATGGATTGCCGATCCCTGGCGCGATACGTTGGCAATGTTCGCCCAAATATCACTTCTCCGCCGCGGTTAACCACAGAACCAATGATGCCTGCACAGCACAAACCGCCTCGTCTGAAACTCCTACGCAGGGAGGACTACGTCGGGGTCAACAACGACGACCCCATCCGCTTTTACCGTTGGCCGGTCATCGGCTCGATGTATCGGCGACGGGTGGAGCTGTGTCTGGGCGAATGCCTTGGGGGGATGCGCATCCTGGAAATCGGATTCGGCTCCGGGCTGACCTTCATGAATCTTCACGAGATGTATCAGGAGATTCACGGCCTCGACCTGACGGCGGACACAACGGCGGTGCAGGCGGCGTTCGCCAGCCGCGGCGTGAATACGCAACTCCGCAACGGCAACGTGCTTGAAATGCCGTATCCGGACGACCAATTCGACGCCGTCTTGCTGATCAGCATCCTGGAGCACCTTAAGCCCGATCAGCAACCGCGCGCCTTCGCCGAAATCCGCAGGGTTCTCAAGGCGGGTGGACAGGTCGTCTACGGCGTCCCCATCGAGCGGCCGCTGATGGTTTTCATGTTCCGTCGCCTGGGCTATGACATCCGCCAGCACCATTTCTCCACCGAGCGGGACGTCTGTGCCGCCGCCGAGCAATTGTTGCAGAAGGTGCGCGTCATCCAGATGCGCAGCAGGCCCCCAATTTTTGGATCAGTTTACGAAGTCGGCCATTTCGTTAAGCCCAATACGCCTAGGGCAACCGCATTCTAACTTTTCGCGAAGTAGTTACCGGTTTGCAGCGAAGGCTCGATCGCCATAGGGGAGCGTGGCTGAATCGTCCGGGGGTGGATGGATGAAATGGATGAAGAGGAAGATCATCGGTCTTCTTCTTCATCCATCCGCCCCAACCCAAATTGCATCGCGTCCTCCCCAATCCACCTACTCCGGATCCATCGCATTGACGTTGATACCAACATCCGCATATTGTGCCCGCTCCTAGGCACCTCCGCGTTTTGCGAATCATCAGGCCCCGTCGTCTAGAGGCCTAGGACACGGCCCTTTCAAGGCCGCGACACGGGTTCGAATCCCGTCGGGGTCATGGCCCGGTCTTGCAGGATATTGCAGGATACAGAATCGCTCGGATAATCCGGGCGATTCTCGTTTTCGCGAGGTCCTCAATTCCGCCCCAAGCCATGCCCGGCGATCACCTTGGCCATCCTCGCCGGCGGCCAGGGACGACGCAGCGGCCTCCAGGCCGGGACCGCTTCGATCGTGCATTCTGCAAATCCGCCAAAGCGCTCATCGTGCGTTCCGCACGGCCGGCGATCGCACATTCCCCCTTCTCGCCGGCAAATCCAGCATCCAGAGATTGGCATTTCATTCGCTAAAACAAAACCAGTTTAGTTGCGTCCGTAGCGATTAAATACCGAGGGATGGCCATCGGTCGGTTCTTCGCCAAACCCCAATGAGTTTGCAATTTTTCAAATTCCTATCGAAGCCCGCCAAGGCCCGCCCCCCCAATTTGGCTGATTTCCTCGGGGAATTCGCGGCGATCGCGCAGCCGGTCGGTGAAGGATGTTTCGCATTCGCAAAGCCCGGCGGCGGCTGCCACGGATTTGTCCAATTCATCATTTCTTGCGAGCGGATGATCCAGATCCATCGGTTATGGACCCCTGAACCCGGCAAAGGCAACGGCTCGATCATCGTCCGCACCCTTTGCGAGCTTGCGGATCGGCACGGCGTCGAATTGAAATTGAAGGTCATTCCCATTGGCCGCAAGCCCTATCCGTTGTCCCGCCAGCAATTGAAAGCCTGGTACCAGCGCCACGGCTTTGAAGGTCCCCGCTGGATGCTGCAACGCAAACCCGCAACCAGCAATAGAAGGGTCGGTTCGAGCGCTACGTCAGAACCGCGCCATGACCTTGTGAGCGCTTGACGCAATCGGCCGGGGCACTTCGACACGCTCAGTGCCCGCGAGCGACGCGGCTAAACCTTGTCTTGCACGGGCCGGATGCGCTTCGTATACTTCGGACGAAACCGTAGCGTCGCCGTCTTTGGTGCACGGAGCTAATGGAGTAGCCGCCGATATGCAGGAGACCCTCGAGAAGGTTACCGCCGTATTCAAGAACGTCTTTGACGACGACAGCCTTGTGATAACGCCCCAGACGACGGCGGCGGACATCGAAGGTTGGGACTCGGTCATGCACGTTTCATTGACGCTGCATATCGAGAAGGCCTTTGGCATTCGGTTCACCTCCACTCAGATTGCCTCGATGAACAATGTCGGCGACATGGTGGCGATCGTTGAAGCCCGGCAGGCGGGCAAGCGCTAGCCGATTTTACACAAGCCCCGAACCATGTTTCACGGCAAGCTACATCACGTGGGCATCATCGTTCCCGATGCCGTGCAGTTGCAGGAACTTTGCCGCATATGCGGGGTAACGCCGGGGCGGCGGCAATACGTGGCGGAGTATGAAGCCGATTGCGTCTTCAGCGAAGGCGCCGGCGGCGCGATCGAGTTCATCATCCCGCGGGGCGGCAAGCTGGCAAAATTCAACAAGGGCTTCGGCGGGCTGCATCATATTGCCATCGAGGTTGAGGACCTGAATGCCGCGTCGGCGGCGCTTGCGGCCGACGGGGTTCGGCTGCTGGAGACGGCGCCCGTCGATGCCGGCGCCCTGCTCATCAACTTTCTCCCGCCTGTTTTTTCCCGCGGCGTAATCATCGAATACGTGCAGGCAAAGAAGCAGATCGGCGCGGCGGTTTCCAGCGACGTTGCCTCAGAAATCGCAACGGGCGGCAAACCATAAACCGAGAGACCGCAGGCGAACAGACCCATGATCGTACAAGCCATCGACCAGTCGCGCAAGACCGAAGAGCAGATTCTAGAGGAGTCGCGCGGTCTGCAACGAGCGGGCCGCCCCGGCGATGCGCTCCTGGTGCTGCGCGACGGGATGCGTCGCGGGTGGCTGTCGGCGCAGGGAATCGAAATGGCCGGGCGCCGAATCGCCAAGCTGTTGGACGAGCGTGATGAGAAGCGATGCGACGTGCTGCTGCTGGCCCAATGCACTGGAACGTGGCTGAGTTCGTGCCTCACTGCCGCGGGCTGGGCGGGCGGGATGGCATTGCGCCTGCGCGATGGGCAATACGACAACGTGATGCAGGAATTGCTCGCCGCCAAGGCCGCCGACCAGAAGCCCGACGTCGTCGTGCTGCTGCCGTGGAATCAGCGGCTGTTGAGCGCCGAGGCGGGATCGGCGGACCAGCGAATAAAGGATGAACTCTCGTTTTGGAAGCAGGCCTGGGAGATCGTTAGCAAGGACCTTGGGGCGCGGCTGATCCAGATCGGATTTGATTGGACCTCTCCCGGCGCGCTCGGTTGCCATTTGTCGGCCAAGGACCAGGGCCCGGTGGACCTGATCCGGCGCATGGATCAAGCGATTCGCGAGCAGCTTCCATCGAGCGCATTTTTTCTCGATCTCCAGCAGGTTTCCGGCCAGGTCGGGCGGGAGCGTTTTTACGACCCGCGTCGTTACCATTGGACCAAGCAGCCTTTCAGCGACGAAGGCACGGCGCGCTTGGCGCACGAGATTTTCGCGGGCATCCGGGCGCTGATCACCGGGCCCAAGAAAGTCCTGGTGCTCGATTTGGACAACACGCTTTGGGGCGGCGTGGTCGGTGAGACCGGGGCCGCGGGAATTGAGGTGGGCGACACGCCGGCGGGCGAGGCGTACCGCGCGTTTCAGAAATATGTGAAGTCGCTGGCTCGGCGCGGATGCGTCCTGGCGGTCTGTTCCAAGAACAATCCCGAAGACGCGCGCGAACCGTTCCGCACCAACGCGGACATGCAGCTCACTCTGGAAGACTTCGGAGCATTCGAGGCAGGTTGGGACCCCAAGGCCGTGGCCATGGAGCGGATTGCTCAGACGCTGGCGCTGGGATTGGACAGCTTCGTATTTTTCGATGACAACCCAGCCGAGCGGGAGCACGTGCGCCAGTCGCTGCCGGAGGTCGAAGTGGTGGAAGTTCCCGAAGACCCTTCGGAGTACATCCGGGCCCTGGAGGCGGGCCGGTGGTTCGAGGCGGTTTCGCTGACCGCGGAGGATCGCGAGCGCAGCCACCAGTATCGCGCCGAGGCGCAGCGGCGCGAAATCAAATCCAACTTCGCCTCCGTCCAGGAGTATCAGCTATCACTGAAGATGCTCGGCGATGTGCGGACGATCGACGAGGACGATTTCCCGCGGGTCCTGCAACTGATCGGCAAGACCAATCAGTTCAACCTGACGACCCGGCGACATACTCCCGAGGCCGTAAGGCAAATCCTGTCGCAGCCGGATTCCGTCGGCATCACGGTTCGGATGAGCGACCGCTTCGGGGACTACGGCTTGGTGGCGGTGATCATGGGCGTGAATGAGCCCGGCGCACCGCAGCGCACGCTCAGGATTGATACCTGGCTGATGAGTTGCCGCGTCATCGGCCGCACCGCCGAGGAGTTCTGCCTCAACGCGCTGCTCGAACGGGCCAAATCGCTTGGGTACCAACGGCTGCTGGGACATTATATTCCGACCAAGAAGAACGCCTTGGTGAAGGATCTCTACCCGCGCCTGGGATTCCGAGCAATCGAGTCGGGGGATAGCGGCGTGGTGCGCTACGAAATGAATCTCCTTCAGATCACGCCGGTGAAGACCTTCGTGGCGGCCGGGCGACACGCCTCATGAGCGACTACCTGATCGATCTTGCCAAATGGCCGTTCTGGATGGCGCTGGCGGCGGCGATTGTGTTGGTTGCGCCGCGCACTCGCGATCAGCATCGGTCGTGGGTCTATGCGCTGCTGAACCTGGGTTTTATCGTGCTGCTGGTGGGATGGCGGCTTGGGGCGTGCGTGCTGGCGGGCGCGGTGGTCGCCTGGCTGCTGGCCCGCGCCGTGCGCTATTCGCCACGCCGGGGCATCTGGGTTGCCCTGGCGATGGGGCTGACCATCGGCGTGTTCGTCCTGCACAAGCGGCCGAACTGGTTCACGGCCTTGCGAACAGAAGAGATCAATCCGTTGCTGCGGGTGGTGGCGTATTCGTACATCGCGCTTCGGCTCATTGAGCTTTACCGCGCCATGTATGAGCAGCGTTGCGACGCCCCCGAACTGGCCGCTGCCATCAACTATCTGATGCCGTTCCAGATGCTGGCCGCGGGACCGATCCAGTCCTACGACGATTTTGTGAGCCAGCCCGGCGAGCCCCGCCCGCTGACCGCCGAAGTCACACTATCGGCGGCGCAGCGCATCGCCCACGGGGTCTTCAAGAAATTCGTCCTGGCCTTCGCAATCAAGAAACTGTTCCTGACCGACTTTACCGTGCACGGTGTGTACTGGATTCTTGAAGCACAGATGTTCTTCATCTGGCTGTACCTCGATTTCAGCGCCTACAGCGATATCGCGGTGGGAATCGGAAGGCTGATCGGCGTGCACACGCCGGAAAACTTCAATCGCCCCTATTTTGCCCGCAACATGATCGCCTTCTGGGAACGGTGGCACATCTCGCTGTCTCTGTGGATCCGCCGCAATCTGTTCTTCCCGGTTCAGATCGCGCTCCTTCGCCGGACTGATGGAAAGAGGCCGATGTTGTGCGCCAGCGTCGGATTCGTGGTCGCATTTTTACTGTGCGGCCTGTGGCACGGGATCGCGTGGAACTTTGTCGTCTGGGGCGCCATGCACGCGTCGGGCCTCATCATTGTCAACTACTATCGCGGATTCCTAACCGCCCGATTGGGGTCCAAGGGCGTCAAAACCTACTTGGCCAATCCGTACATAAAGGCGGCCGCCATGGCCTTGACGTTCGAGTGGGTGGCGATATCCCACCTGACGTTCTTCTATCGCTTTTGAGAAAGGTGCAACATGAACATGCTTCGTCGCTTGCTGTTTCCGGTTGAAGGCATGTCGTCGTGGGGATTCTATTTGCGGCTGCTGCTGATTGCGTTGCAACTGCTCCTGGCGTATTGCCTGGCCGAGCAGAACAACCCATTTTTCTACCAGGCGTTCTAGAGGACCCGGACATGCAAGCAATTCGGCGACTGCTTCCCGTTGCCCACATCGTGCTGCTCCTGCTGATCGTGATGATAGCGATCAACCAGGCGATGCTCGCCGTCGCCAGAGCCTATCCCGATTGGTTGCCGTATCACATGGAAGGGACCGGGTTCACGGAGGATATCGCTCAGCGTGTGGCGGCGGCGGAGGAGTCGTATCCGCGCGATGCCGCCCGCGGCCGATACCTGTGCGCGTTGCTCGGTCTTTCCAGCTTTCGCGAAGCCTCCGATCTTCAGCTGATGACCCGGTTGACGGATGATAAGTGCCGATTGCTCGGCCTCTGCGGTGCGGGTCCTTCGCTGGAGGACATCGCGGATCAATCCGCCTCCCTTCGGGACAGCACGCTTCGGCCGGATTTGGTTTTGATCGGCATCAACGAATTCCACCAGACCAAGCTGACTGCGGAGGCGGTTGCGGCGGGCGCCCGGCAACGATTGACGTTTCGCCAGGCCTTGAGTCGCGGCGATCTGCGCAACTTCCTTAAGCCTCTTCGCGACAAGATCTGGTTCTACCAGAGACGCCAGGACGTCAGTTTGGAGAGCGAGTCAGTCCTCCTGGACGCGAAGGTGAAGATCGTGCATGCAATGGGCGCTCGCATGGAAAACCCCACGACCGACCCCTGGCGGGAAATGATTCACCTTGAAGCGCCGGAGCGCGCCTCGGCCGCGACGTTCCGGGAGCAGGTTGTGTCTTATGAAAACCGACGGCTCTTTGACCCGGCCACGTATGATTCGCCGGTGGCTCGCCAGCAACGCGATAGCCTGATTCGACTGATCGGCGCATTGCAGAGCCGCGGCGCGAGGGTTGTCGTGGTGGTGATGCCGGAGCATTCCGAACTGCGCCGGCGGGTGCCGCCGATTGCTATGGAACGGTTGCTGGCAAGTCTGCGGGAGGGGCTGGGTGGCAATGCGCCGCCGGTGGTGAACTTTCGTGACGCTCTCGACGATGACGGTTTTTCCGACATCAGCCATCTGAACGTCAACGGCCGGGCGGCTTTCAGCCGGCTTCTAGCGAGCAGGATTGCCGGGTTCCTGCCTGATCGCACACCGCTGATGGCTCGCTCGGGTCACTGAACACCGGGTGGTGGGTCAGTTCCAAATCACAGAGCCGGGGCGTGTCGCCCCGGTCCGGGCCGACACGGCCCGGCTCTTTCATCGCAATTTGCCTTGGATGCAGATAAATCGTATGTCAGTCGGAGGTAAATCGTCCGTGGACGTACGGGACGAAAGGTGCGCCATTTTCGGACGTGAAGATGGATCAATCGCGCCGACAATACCCATTTTAACACTGACAATCCCATGAATATGGGCCGTTTTTGCTAATCCTCACCGATGTGATTCGCCGCGCGTCCCGATGCGAATCACATGAAGAAGATTAAAAGCACAAAATCATCGCACGATGGCCTGGAGTTCCTTGAAGATCGCCGCCTCCTTTCCTCGGCGATCATCGCAGGCGGAAATCTCGAATTGATCGGCGATGCAAACCAGAGCAATACCTTCCTGGTTCGCGCCGCTCCTTCCAACCGTGTTTTGGGGTTTTCCAATAATTTCGGCAGAGTTGCTTCACTTTCAACCGTTCAGACAGTCGTCATCTACACCGGCAACGAGACGGATACGGTCACGGTCGGCGCCGGCGTGACCACGCCGGTTGAGGTTATCAGTCCCACCGGAACGACCACCTGGCTCAAGGCCGGAACCTCAAGTGCATTTGGCGCTGTTGGCGGCGGCGGATCATCCGGCGACGGCTCAACCGGCACGGGCGCTGGTTCGACCGGCACAGGCAGTGGTTCGGCCGGAACCGGCACTGGTTCGACCGGCACCGGCACCGGTTCCAAAGGCACCGGCACTGGCTCAAGCGGCAGCGGCACTGGTTCAACCGGCAGCGGCACTGGTTCAACCGGGAGCGGCACTGGTTCCAAAGGCACCGGCGGCGGCAGCGGCTCAAGCGGCAGCGGCACCGGCTCAAGCGGCAGCGGCAGCGGCTCAACCGGCAGCGGCAGCGGCTCAACCGGCAGCGGCAGCGGCTCAACCGGCAGCGGCACCGGCTCAACCGGCAGCGGCAGCGGCTCAACCGGCAGCGGCAGCGGCTCAACCGGCAGCGG